>JASBVN010000028.1 GCA_029961045.1 Alicyclobacillaceae bacterium
GACGACCGGTTCGGCCACGCCTTTCCGCCGCCGAGTCCCGGCGCCCACCGGACCGTCGTGTACCTCCGGAAGACGGCCAGTCCGGGCCTGTATACCGTCGAATCGGTGGAGGAGAACACCGGCATTCCGGTGCTGCCCGCCGGCCGGGCGGTATTGACGGGACACGCCCAGTGGGCGGATTGGCTGTTGCAGAACCTGGTTCCCGGCGAAACGATCCGGATCGACCTGGATACGTCTCCGGACTGGCGGGCCTTCCGGACGGTCATCGGGGGCGGACCGATCCTGTTGAAAGACGGCCAAGTTTACGACGATCCGGACAAGCCGGTGCCCGAGGCCTACCGCGTCCGCAACCCCTTGATGGCGGTGGGGATTTCGGCGGACGGCCGCACCGTGTCCATGGTGGCGGTGGACGGCCGGCGGCCGGGTACGAGCATCGGCCTGACCCCCGGCGAGATGGCCGCCTATTTCAAGACACTGGGGTTCCGGGACGCCATCGCCTTCGACTCCGGGGGTTCGGTGGCGATGGTGGTCCGCAAACCCGGGGATTCCGCCGTGACCGTCGTGAATCTCCCCAGCGACGGCCGGGAACGCCGCGTCGCCAACGGGCTGTTCGTCTACAGCAGCCAACCTGCGGCACCGCCGCCCCCCGCAAACGGCGGCCAGCCCGGAGGTGGCGGGCAGCCGGGCGGTGGATCGCCCGGAGGTGGCGGATCGCCTCCCGGCGGCTCGCAGCCCGGCGGCGCCGGGCGCGGACTGCCCGACATCGCACCTTTGGTGAGCGGGTCGTCCCAGGTCTGGAATGAAGTGGCCGTAACGGGCGGAAGCGGAGGGGAGATCACCGCCCGGGTGATGGTAGAAGCGGCCGACCGGGTCATGGGCGCGGCGCCGGGCACCTCGACGTTCGTGGTTCCCGTCGCCGGGAACGCGTCCGCCTTCCGGGTGCAGATTCCGGGGATCGTGTGGCGGGCCGTCGCGGACAAGACTTCAAAGGCCGGGGCGGTGGTGATCCAGACCCCCGCCGGAGCCTACAGTCTGCCGGTGTCCGCCGTGGACCCAGCCGGCGCTCCGGACGGCGTCGAGGTGGTGATCCGGCGCCCCGACGCCGGAGCGGCGCCCACCGATGTTCTGCTCCGGCAGACCGGAGGGGTTTTGGCCGGGGCGCCGGCGGCGTTTGAAGTGTACAGGCTCGCCGGCGGCGTCCGCACCCCCGTCGAGGACACCGGGCGGCTGTACGTCCGCCGGCTGATGGCCCTCGACCGGGGCGATGCCGGGGCGGGACGGACCGGGGTGTTCGCGTACGACCCGGCCCGCGGCCTCTGGACGCCGGTGCCGGCCAAGTTCGTCCGGCAGGCGGACGGCTCCGTATGGGCGGTCGTTTCCCACCCCGCCAACCGCGTGTACGCCGCCGTGAACCGGTCCAGAACCTTCCAAGATCTCAACGGCCATTGGGCGGCGGCGGAAGTCGAAAAACTGGCGGCCTACGGAGTGGTCAGCGGGGTGGACGAACGCCGGTTCGATCCCGACCGGCCGGTGACGCGGGGACAGTTCGCCGTTTTGTTGGCCCGTGCCCTCGGCCTTTCCGACAAGGCCGCCCGGGCGGCGGCTTTCGCCGATGTTCCCGCCGGCGCCTGGGACCGGCACGAAATCGACGTGGTCGCCCAGGAGGGCCTGATGTCCGGATTTTCCTCTTCGCTCTTCGGGGACGGGCAACCGGTGACCCGGGAGCAGATCATGGCGGTGATCGGCCGGGCCATGCGGTACGTCAACCCGAGTGCGGCGCCCGGCGATCCCGGCGTGCTGGCCCGTTTTGCCGACGCGGACCGGGTGAGCGGATGGGCCCGCAGCGACGTGGCGGCGGTTGTCCAGGCCGGGGTGGTGCGCGGCACCGGCGCGAACTTGGAGCCGGCCCGCCCGGCCACCCGCGCCGAAGCGGCGGTCATGCTCGCAAAATTGCTGTCGTCGGCCGGCCTCGCCGACTGATGGATTCGGTACAATGGCGGTGGGTGAGTGAAAGCTCGCCCACCGCCTCTCTACATTTTCCTGAAAGGAACCGGTCAGTTCCAGATCGACGGAGAGTTGGTCGACGTTCGCGAAGGCACGGTCATCCGCGTCGCGCCGGAGGGGGTTCGGGCGTGGCGCAATCATTCGACGGAGGATCTATACTTTATTGTGATTCAGGCGCCCGCAGGAAAACTGGAAACCTGGACGGGCACCGACGGCATCAAGATCGAGGGGGAGTCGTCTGGCCGCAGGCCTGAGGCTGCGGCCGTTGTGCGGGTGTCGGCAACGCACCATTGCAATGCAGCCCTTGACGAGCCGGCACCTCATCAGGGGCTCTCATGTGTGCCCGGCAAGGCAGGCGCCCCAACTTCTTGTCCATCACAGAGCAACGACAGTTGTAATATAATGGTATAATGGCGATGAAAAGGGAGGAACCGGCATGAGGACCATCTTGATCGTCGAAGATGAGCCGGCCATTTCCCGAGTCTTGAAAGCCTACCTCCAAAGGGCCGGATACGCGGTGGAACAGGCGTGGAGCGGGGAAGAGGGGATTCGCAAATTCGATACTGCCCGGCCGTCCCTGGTCCTGCTGGACGTGATGCTCCCGGACCAGGACGGTTGGAACGTTCTTGCCCACATTCGTGAACGGAGTGCCTGCCCGGTGATCATGCTGACGGCCCTAGGAGACATCGACCACAAGCTGCAGGGATTCAACCGGGGAGCCGATGATTATTTGGCCAAGCCCTTTGTGGCGGAAGAGGTGGTGGCCAGGGTGAATGCCGTCCTGCGGCGCCCGACCTACATCGTAGAACATGACGGCATCACTTGTTTTGGCAGCCTGAAGGTCGATTTCAAGGGGCACGCCGTGTTTCTCCACGGCGTCAGATTGAGCTTTACACCGCGGGACCTGTCCCTTTTCCTCTTCCTGGCCCGGCACCCGAACCAAACGCTTACTCGCGAACAACTGATCGAACACGTCTGGGGGCTGGACTACGAGGGCAGCGACCGGGCGGTAGATCTGGCGATCAAACGGATTCGGAAAGTCCTGCAGCATTGGCCGGCATCGGAAGGCGAGATCAAAACCGTGAGGGGATTGGGGTATCAGTTCTGTGTTTATTCGCAGGCGTGAACGGCCCTCATTACTCCGGTACTGGACCACCCGTTATTTGCTGACCCTTTGTGTGGGGTTCCTGATCATCGGGGGCCTCTCTACCGTCTGGGTGCGCTACGTGACCGTTGAAAAACGCCTCGATGTCATGCGACTGGTCTCGACGGAAATCGCCGAACGGGTGACGGACGGCGCGGGCAACCTTCAGGTTGGACCCTTCCTGCACCGTTTAATCGAAGAAAGGGAGAAGTTTTCAGAACCGCGCTCAAGGTGGATTGTTTTCATTTTCAATGACAGGGGAGAAGTGGTCTTTCGTCACCCAGAACCTCCCCCGGGGCAAGAGGATCATCCCCCGCCTGCCGAACTCCCCCTCCCGGAAACCCTGAAATCGGCGGAGGATGGGACGACCAAGATCCAGCGGGGTATTGGGGATGACCTGTGGCTGGTCAAAACGCGGATCGAATCTTCCCGGGGAACCGTGGGGTGGGTGAACATGTTGAGCCCGGAACGGGATGTTCACCGGGACGCCCACGAGCTGGTCCCGATGGGGATTTTGCTGGCCAGCATGATCCTCCTCGGATGGACGGCGATCTACTTGCTCACCCGGAAACTGTCCAAGCCGATCCTGGAGGTGGCCGACGCTGCTAAACAGATTGTGGCCGGCAATTACGACGTCCGGATCGAAAAAAATATCCGGGAGCGGGAAGTGTACGATTTGGTGGATTCGTTCCGGGAGATGGCGGAGCGCCTGCAGCAGTTAGAGGCGCTGCGCAAAGAACTGCTGGCCGGGGCAGCCCACGAGTTGAAGACCCCGGTGACGGCCATCGGCGGGCTGATCCAGGCGGTGAAGGATGGAGTGGTGACCGGGGAGGAAGCCCAGGAATTTCTGGAGATCTGCGCCGGGGAGACCCGCCGCCTACAGCAAATGGTTGAGGATTTGCTTGATTTTCATGCTTTTGCGGCGGGGGCGGTGGCGGTCCGCTCGGAGCGGCGAGAAGTGGGCCGATTGGTGTCGGAGATCGTCCACCAGTGGCTCCTGGTCCAGGGGGAACAGACTGTTCACGTGGATGTCCGGGTGCCGGACCGGCCCGTGCAAGCTGCTGTCGATTCCCTGCGGGTTCAACAAATTTTGATCAATTTGTTGAACAATGCCAAGGAGGCGGTTGGGGCTGGTGGGCGGATCGAGGTGATCCTGGAAGAGCGGGGAGACGAGATCCGGATCGACGTCCAGGATGACGGCCCCGGCATCCCGGAGGACGAACGGCCGTACATTTTTGAGCCATTCTTCCGTGGGCGGCACAAAAAGCGCGTGGTTCGCGGATTGGGATTGGGGCTGCCCTTCAGCCGCCTGATGGCCCGGGCTCTGGGTGGGGATCTGGTGTTGTCGAAAAGTTCCCCGGAAGGCAGTGTGTTCACGCTGATTTTGAAAAAATGAGAGAAAGTCGGGAGCTGTCCGTTTGACATGTGCCTGACACATTGTCCTCCTATAGTCGGTGGCGTGCCCGTTATGTGGGCCAAACACCGGTACGGGAGGAACGAATCCATGAAAAGGGTGCGAAAGCTGCATTTGTGGATCGGTCTGTTGTCTTCCCTGTTTCTATTTATGGAGGGAGCGACGGGACTGGTAATGATGGAACCCTGGCTGGTGGGGATGAGCCGTCCCGAAGAACACCGTTTTGAGGGGGCGGCGCAGGGGACGTTCAACGAAGGCGGCCCTACGGAAATCCGGTCCGGGGGTGCTCCGATTGTCCAGGAAAATCGGCGTTCGGCTCGGCAGGGGGCCGGCGAGTTCGAGCGAGAGGGATTTGGGGCGATGGGGATCATCCGCGGTCTGCACGTCGGCCGGATCGGAAATGTCGATGTTTCGTGGCTGGTGGATCTGGTTGCCGTGGCGTTGATGGTTCTTTCCGGGACGGGAATCTATTTGTCGGTGAAGATTTTGCGGGTAGAAAGAAAAGGGAGGCTCAAGCCCCAAGGGGGAAGCGCCGGGACGTGAGGGATCGGGGTTGACCTTTCTAAGTCCTGAGACTGAATCCCCTTTTGCAAAGCGGATGCAGAATCAGTTATAATGACCACAGAGGTGGTCACCATGAAAATGGTCAGCATTAAAGAATTCCGCGATCACGCGACTCAACACTTGAAAACGTCTGAACCCATCATCATCATGCGTGGATCTACACCCGCCGGAGTCTTTTTGCCTTGGGATGAGTCTATGTTGCCGCCTGAGCTCGTGAAAAAGGCCATGTATGAGGTTCTGACCCGCCAATTGCAGAAGCAAATGGAGAGGTCGCATGTATCCGAGCAGGAGGTCCTGGCGGATTTTGAAGCCTATCGAAAAGATCGTCGTTGATGCAAACGCACTGCTGTCCATTTTGATTGGCGGAAAGGCGGCCCGTCGCATTGTCCTGCACCCGAAAGCGCCAAAACTATACGTGGCGATGCAGGCGTATTCCGAAGTGGAGAAATACCTTCCCATCCTAGCTGAGCGGAAAAAACTGAACGAACAACTGTTGTGGTCCATATGGCGAATGCTCCCGGTGGAGATCTTGACTCCATCGACAAATGGACCAGCCTGGGAGAAAGCGTGGGAGTGCCTGCACCAACGCGATCCCGACGATGTTCCTACGTTAGCTCTCGCTCTGGAACACCACTTTTTTCTGCTCGCGCATTGAAGATGTGAATGTTGACACGCATTGTTGTGAAAATATGGTTTGCGAAAACTACGAATCTGTTTAGAATAAGTATTATAAGGCTTTGATCGCCGCCTGTTCAACAAGCGAAGCTGCCAACCGGGTAAGGAAATCGGCAACCCGCGGCAGGCGAGAGAACCGGGCTCTCCGGGTGTCGCAATCGCCTCGCTGAAGCGGGAAAGGTCGCAATCGTCGCGTTTCGGCAGGAAAATCCTTACGGCCTGCCGAATTGGATGAAAGGGGCAGGTCGAAAGGATTTTCCTTTGTCTGCATAAAGGATCATTACCTCAAAAAGGACGGTGGGGTGCAGATGGTATGCCCCGTCTGCGGGAAGAGCGCCGTCGGCAAGATCGGCGGACACCATTACTACTGCCGGGAATGTTGCCACGTCATCCAGAAGCAGGGCGACCAGATTAAAGTCTATGAAATCAGCGAGGACGGCAAACTGACGTTTTTGCGGACAGCCGGGTGAGCCGTCCGGCAGACGGCAGGCGGCGGGTGTTGCGCGGAGGGCCGGGCAGTGGGGCGCTCCGTTTTTTCTACATTTTTCCTCCTTCTTTTTCCTCCTTCCCCGTCCGGCCGAATTTCGACAGGGTCAAGCAGGGATTTTGCCCGTCCGTGTCGAATATATGCTTCGGTTTTTGAGCACGGAGGGAGGGAGGCTTGTTGCAGCACCGCGGAATCTCGGCGGTTGTGGCCGGGCTCCTGTTGATGGGGGCCGTCATGCCGGCCGCCCGGGCCGATGTGGCCGAGTCCCAGCGTCAACTGGACGAGATCCGGGCCAAGCACGAAAACACCGCCGCCCAGATTCGGCAGCTCCAGAGTCGAGCGGCGACGCTGCAGGAGCAATTGCAGCAGTTGCAGAATCAGATCAATCTCACGGAGCAGCAGATTGCGGAGCTGCAAAACCAACTCCGCATTCTCAACGGACAGATCGCGGACACGGAAGGGAAGCTCATCGCGGCGGAGGAGCAACTTCAGCGCCGGAAAAACCTCCTCAACGAACGGTTGAGGGCGATGTACGAGGACGGCAACGTCAGTTTTCTGGAGGTGCTCCTCTCCTCGACGAGCTTCAGCGACTTCGTCGATCGCATGTATACCCTGTCGCTGATCGCCAAACAGGACCGGCGGCTTCTGGAAGAGACCAAGCAGAAGCGGGACGAGGTCGCGGCCCTCAAGAGTCAGTTGGAAAGCCAGCGTCACCAGCAGCAGGCCGCGCTGGACCAACTGTCCGAAACCCAGCGCCGGATGAACGCCCAGAAACAGATGCAGCAGGAACAACTGCAACAAGTGCGCCAGGCGAAACAGCAACAGGAACGGCAATACGCCCAGGAAGAAGAGGCGATGAACGCCCTGAGCCGGGCCATTCAGGCGCAATGGATGGCCATGCAGCAGCAAAACATCACCGTCGAAGGGACGAGCCATCCGTGGTTGTGGCCGGTGCCATCGTCCCGGCTGATCACGTCGGATTACGGCGACACCGAAGGCCGGAGCCGGCCTCACAACGGCGTGGACATCGGGGCGCCGCTCGGCTCGCCGATCGTCGCCGTCGACGACGGAGTCGTGGTGTACGCGGGTCCGGCGAGCGGGTTTGGGCACTGGATTGTCATCCGGCATGCCAACGGGCTGATGAGCGTGTACGGCCACATGTACGGCAGCGGGGTTCTCGTGTCGCCCGGTCAACAGGTCAAGCGCGGCCAAGTGATCGGCCTGGTCGGGTCGGACGGCGAATCCACGGGGCCGCATCTGCATTTCAGCGTCATCACGGGATTCGACGGCGCCGGGCGGATGATCACCGTCAATCCGCACAGCTATCTCGGGTGAAGAGGACCGGGACACCGGGGCGGACACCCGAGGTGCCGTCGACATCACACCATCACATGGGGAGGTCGGGGGAAACACCCGACCTCTTTTTCGCCGGAGGGAAACGGACATGGAACGTGAACGGCCGGGGCGCGCGGTCCGGGCGGAAGCCGCTCCGGAACCTTTGGCTCGGGTGATCGAACAGGTCGGAAACGTGATTCTCGGCAAGGAGCCGGTGGTCCGCCTCGCCCTCGTGGCCGTCCTGGCCGAAGGGCACGTGCTTCTCGAAGATGTCCCGGGGGTCGGAAAGACGCTTTTGGTCCGGGCGCTGGCTCAGAGTCTCGGCTGCCAGTTCCGGCGGATTCAATTCACGCCCGACCTGTTGCCCGCCGACGTGACCGGCGCGGCGATTTACAATCAGAAAACCCAGGAGTTCGCCTTTCACCCGGGACCGATTTTCTCCGAGGTGATTTTGGCCGACGAGATCAATCGGGCCTCTCCCCGCACCCAGGCCGCCCTGCTCGAAGCGATGGAGGAACAGTCGGTGACCGTCGACGGGGTGACGCATCCGCTGCCCCAACCCTTTCTCGTCATGGCCACCCAGAACCCCGTCGAATACGAAGGTACGTATCCCCTTCCCGAAGCTCAACTCGACCGCTTTCTCATGCGCCTTCAACTGGGCTATCCCGAGAGACGCCAAGAGATGGACATGCTCTCCCGTTACCGGTTGCGCGCCCCAGACCGGGAGGTCGTCCCGGTGCTCTCGGTGCCGGAACTGTTGCAGTGGCAGGAACGGGTGCGGGATGTCTTTGTGGACGAGGTCATGGAAGGGTATATCGTCGACTTGGTCCGGGCCACCCGGAGTCACCGGGAAGTGGAGCTCGGAGCGAGTCCGCGGGCCTCGCTGGCCCTGATGCGGGCCGCGCAGGCCCATGCCGTGCTGTGCGGACGGGAGTATATCGTTCCGGACGACGTGCTGGCGGTGGTGGAACCGGTGCTCGCCCACCGGGTGGTGCTGCGGCCGGAGGCGCGGTACGAAGGCCGGACCCCCGCGGCGGTGATCGCCGACGTGTGCGGGCAAATCGAGGTGCCGCGGCTGCGCGGGAGGTCGGGGGTCCCTTGAAACCGGTACCGGCGCTGTTGCGGCTCTTCCTTTGGTCGGCGGCGGTCTTGGCCTTGGGATACGCCTTCGCGAAGACCCAGGGCGGATTCTCCGGATGGTTTCTCTTTACGGCGGCGGCCGCGATCCTGGTCTACGAGTGGTCGGTGGCTCTGGCTGGAATGGCCGGATGGCGGGTGGAAGTCAAGCCGGAGCGGGAAGAGATGTGGGAGGGGGATGCGGTGGAGGTGGAGATCGCCTGGCGCCGGCCGTGGTGGGGTTGGTTCGTCTGGGCCCACGTTTCCACCCCGGTGCCGGAGGTGCGGCTGACCTTGCCCCCGGGGGCCGGCACCGGGAGGAAGCGCCTTGCGTGCGCCGAGACTTCGCGGGGCCGGTACCCCCTGTCTCCGGTCACGTTGGAGTTGAGCGATTTTTTCGGTTTGTATCACGTCCGCCGGGAAATGGAGGGCGGACCGGTGCTTCGCGTTTATCCGCGGCCGCTGGTCGACGGCTCTTGGCCTCTCCGGCACCGGGGGGCGGGTTCGCGCGCCGTCGCCGGTCCCGGCGCGCGTCCGGGGATGGTGCCGCGGCCGTACCGCCCGGGAGACCGCCTTCACTGGATTCACTGGCGGGCGACGGCGGCGAGGGGGACGCTCTACGCCCGGGAGGCGGAAAGCGGGGAGGGCGTCCGGCGGATCGTGTGCCTCGATTTGCGGAGCGGCGCCTATGGCGGGGCGTCCGGAGATTTTGAGACGGCCCTGCGCCTCGCGGCCGCGCTGGCGATCGCGGAAGGGAGCGGCGCTCCGCTGTGCGGGATGTGGACGACGGAAGGGTGGTGGGCTCCGGTGAAAGCCGGCGTGCCGCTGTGGCCGGCGGTGCGGGACCGCCTGGCGGATGCCCGGTGGACCGGGGAGGGGGCGCGCGGGGCGGGCGGTTCCGGAAGGGCCGTGCCCGACCGGGCGATTCGGGAGGTTCAGGTGCATCCGGGGGACGACGTCCGGGTGTTGACCGGGGTCGAGGGCGCGCGGGATTGGGAGAAGGTCCGGAATCTTTGGACGGCTCGGGGAGCCCGCGTGGCCCTGTATGCCGTCCGGTCGGGCCGGCCGGACGCGGGGACCGAAGGCCGGGAGGGAGACCTCCGATGAAGAAAGACGGCGCGAAAGCCAGAAAAGCGGTCGCCTTGGAAGGCGGGCGTTCCGTTTCGCCGGCGGATTGGGCGATTCACGGCCTGGCGGCGCTCTGGTTGGCCTGGGTGGTGGGCGCGGTGGCCTATGCCGGCGACGAGGACCGGCCTTGGGTGTGGGCCCTGTATTCGGCGGCGGTGTACCTCTTGGCCGTGGCGTCGCCCCGGCGCGGGGGGTGGGCGGTGTGGGTCCTCTGGACGGCCGCCGCGTGGTTCTGGGAAGGATGGGGGCGCGGCCTGCCCGCCGGGCCGGCCGCCGGCCCGGGCGGAGGGTTCCCGGTTCCCGCTCCAGGGGGTTTGGGAGCGGGGGCGGCGGCAGCGGCGGATCAGGCGGGCCGGATCGCGGACCTCCTTTTGTCGGGAGATTGGCTCGCCGCGGCGGCCGCCGCCGGAGGACCTCTGGGCCGCCTCTTGTCGTTGCTTTTGTGTGCCCTGACCGCCTGGGCCTTTGCCCGCTCGGTGGAACGGGCCGTTTTGTGGACTTGGCTGTTGGCCGGGGAAATCGTATTGGCGCTGACCGATTCCTTTCTCGTCAGCCAGAAGCCGGCCTTGGTCGGCACCGTGGCGCTGGGCGTCATGCTGGCGGCTCTCTCCCGCGGCTGGTGGTGGGGCCCGGTGAGGCGCGTCCCGTGGCGGGCCGCTTTGGCGGGGATCCTGGTGGCCTCCCTGGTCGTGGGGGCGGGGATCGCCGTTCCGAAAGCGGGGCCGGTCTGGCCGGACCCCCTCCATTGGTTCGGCGGGCGCTCCGGCTTCGGGGCGGTCAAGAAAATCGGGTACGGGGAGGACGACCGGGAACTGGGGGGTCCTTTCGTTTTCGACGGCACCGTCGCCTTTGCGGCGATCAGCCCGGAGCCGGTGTATTACCGCGGGGAGACGCGGGATGTATACACCGGGCGGGGATGGGAGAACAAGTCCGGCACTCCGGGAGACCGGGCGGTCCTGCGGTCGCTCCTGCAGGGTTCCCCGGATCTGTGGCCTCCGGAATCCCGGCTCCGGCGGATTCCCGTCAAAAGGATCCGGCAGGAGATCTGGGTGCAAAACGGCTCCCTGCCGGTGCTGGTCGGGGCCTATCCGCTGTCCCGGTTGGTGGAGCTCACGCGGCGGGGGGAAATCGAGGTGCGCGTCGATCCCGCCGGACGGTGGGTGTCAGCGGGGAAGCTCGGCCCCGGCGATCACTATGTCGTGGAGTCGGAAGTGCCTGCGGCCCTGCCGGAGGAGTTGAAAAGGGCCGCCCCGGCCGCCCCCGAGTCCCTCCCCCCGTCCGTCCGGGCCGATCTCCAGCTTCCGCCTTCCCTCCCCGCCCGGGTGCGCGCCCTCGCCCGGGAAATCACCGGCGGGGAATCTTCCGTTTACGGCAAGGCCCGGGCCATCGTCGAATATTTGCAGGCCCAGTACCGGTACGAAACCCGCGATGTGCCCGTGCCGCGCCGGGATCAGGATTTTGTCGACCAGTTTCTGTTTGAATCCAAGGCGGGCTATTGCGATCACTTTTCTACGGCGATGGCCGTTCTCGCGCGCAGCGCCGGGATTCCGGCCCGGTGGGTCAAAGGGTTCACTCCGGGGGAACTGGATGCCGGGCAACCGGACCAAGCCGGGGGCCACCGGTATTTGATCCGCAATTCCAACGCCCATTCGTGGGTGGAGATTTGGATTCCCGGGTACGGGTGGATTCCCTTTGATCCGACCCCCGGATTCGCGGCCGGCCAATCCCCTGCGGAATCGGGACGGGACCCCGCCGGCGGAAGCGCGGCTCAGACCCCGCCGGCGCCGCCGCCCGCTTCTCCGGAGAACGGCGGGCCGGCGCCGGAACCCGGAAGGGCGGAGGAAGGGCGGGCTTCTCCGGGAGGCGGGGGGGAAGCGGCGCCCGGAACGGGTGCGGCTCCCGGCCGGATCGGCGCGGTCGCCGTAGGGATTGCCGTCGCGGCGCTTCTGGGAGCGGCGGTGTGGAGGGCGGGTCTTCGCGGCGGCCGGATTCGCCTCCGGAGGCGGTCATTCCCGGCGCTGGCGGTGTTGGCGGCCGGTTCGCCTCCCGCCGACGCCGACGCGGCGGTCTTGCGCCTCCAGCGGTGGTACGTCGAGCAGGGAGGAGTCCTGGTTCCGGGGACGACCTTGCGGGATATCGCCGCCGCCGTGGTCGCCTCGGCTCCCCGGGCTGCCGGACCGGCGGAGCGGCTGGTGTCGGCCATCGAGGCGGCGCAGTACGGCGGAGAAGCCGGGAGGGCGAGGGCCGCCGATCTTCCCGGCCTGTGGGAGGACTTCGTCCGGGCTCTCGGTGCCGGGGGCACCGATTGACGCCGGAACGCCGCTGCTGTACGATGATGTGGACAAGCTGAACCGGCGGCCGCCCGGGCCGCCGCCCCGTATAACGCCGGGAATGGGCCCGGCGGTCTCTACCAGGCGACCGGAAATCGCCTGACTACGGGGAGCCGGGTGCGGGATTTTATCCGTCTATCCGTCTGCCTCGTATGCCTGTGGTAGGGATGGGTTATGTTGTGACTGCCTGGGCGACGGGGCAGGCGGATTTTGTTTTGGGTCAAGGAGTGTGAACGGGGAGAGTCGGTCATGAAACCGCGGGAATGGGTGGCTGTCATTGATTTCGGGGGGCAGTACAACCAGTTGATCGCCCGGCGGATCCGGGAGTTGCAGGTGTATTCGGAATTGCTGCCTCCGGATGTCGATCTGGACGAACTGCGGGCCCGCCGGCCCAAGGGGATCATTTTCTCCGGCGGGCCCAACAGCGTGTACGCGGAGGGGGCCCCCTCCCTTTCCCCCGAAGTGTACGAGTGGGGCATCCCGATCCTCGGCATCTGTTACGGCATGCAGTTGATGGCCGCTCATTTTGCGGCGAAGGTGGACCGGGCGGCGGTGCGCGAGTACGGGAAGGCCACCCTGGAAGTGGCGGAGGGAGCCGGTCTGTTCGCGGGGTTGCCCCGGACGCAAACGGTGTGGATGAGCCACGGCGACGTCGTGGCCGCGCCTCCGCCGGGGTTTGTGGTGGACGGGCGCACCGAGCACTGTCCCGTGGCCGCCATGCACCACACCGAGCGGCCGCTGTACGCCGTGCAGTTTCACCCCGAGGTCCAGCACACCGAGTATGGACAGGACATGCTGCGCCGGTTCGTTTTCGACATCTGCCGCTGCGAAGGCGGTTGGACGATGGCTTCCTACGTCGGGGAGGCGGTGGAAGAGATCCGGCGGGAAGTGGGCGGCGGGCGGGTCCTGTGCGCCCTGTCCGGAGGCGTCGACTCCGCGGTGGCGGCGGTGCTCGTCCACCGGGCGGTCGGCGATCGCCTGACGTGCGTGTTTGTCGATCACGGGCTGCTGCGCAAGGGCGAGGCGGACCGGGTGATGGAGGCCTTTGCCGGAGGATTCGGCATGAAGGTCGTGCGGGTGGACGCCGCGGAGCGGTTTCTGAAAAAACTGGCCGGCGTCCGCGACCCGGAGCGCAAGCGCAAAATCATCGGCGAAGAGTTTATTCGCGTGTTCGAAGAGGAAGCCGCCCGGCTCGGGCATTTCGATTTTCTCGCCCAAGGTACCCTCTACACCGATATCATCGAGAGCGGAACAAAAACGGCGGCGACCATCAAATCCCACCACAACGTGGGCGGGTTGCCCGACGAGATGTCGTTCCGGCTGGTGGAACCGCTCAAGACTCTCTTCAAGGATGAGGTTCGGGCTTTGGGGACGGAATTGGGGCTGCCCGACGACATCGTCTGGCGCCAGCCCTTTCCCGGGCCGGGATTGGCCATCCGGATCATCGGGGAGGTGACGCCGGAACGGCTGGCGATCCTCCGGGAGGCGGATGCGGTGGTCCGGGAGGAGATCCGCCGGGCCGGCCTCGAGCGGGAGATTTGGCAATACTTCGCCGTCCTCCCCGACATCCGCAGCGTCGGGGTGATGGGGGACGGGCGCACATACGCGTACACCGTCGCCATTCGGGCGGTCACCTCCCGGGACGGGATGACCGCCGATTGGGCCAGGATCCCGTACGACGTCCTCGAACGGCTGTCCACCCGGATCGTCAACGAAGTGCCCCAGGTCAACCGGGTGGTGTACGATATCACGTCCAAACCGCCGGCGACCATCGAATGGGAATGATCCGGCGGTTTTGCCGGCGGGTGTATTCGGGTGTATGAAAGAGGGAGGGGTGGACGATGGAGCAATTTTTTCGCCTCCGGGAGCGGGGCACCAGCGTCGGGACGGAACTTCTGGCCGGCCTGACGACGTTCATGACCATGGCGTACATTCTGTTTTTGAATCCGAACATTTTGTCCAGCACGGGGATGGAAAAGAGCGCCGTGTTTTTCGCCACCGCCGTGGGCGCCGGTATCGTCTCGATTTTGATGGGGCTGGCGGCGAATCTCCCGGTGGCCCTCGCCCCCGGAATGGGTCTCAACGCCTATTTCGCGGTGATCGCCGCGGCCAAGGGCGGCATGATGTCCTGGCAAGTGGCCCTGGGAGCGGTCTTTATTTCGGGCATCATTTTTATTCTTTTGACCGTGACCAAAATTCGCCAGCTCCTCGTGGCGGCCGTGCCGGACGCGCTGAAAATGGCGATCACGGTGGGCATCGGGCTGTTCATCACCCTGATCGGCTTGAAAACCGGGCAAATCACCAGTGTCCAGTACGTCGGCGGGCCGTCGCAGCAGGCGATTTCCCAGGGCGGGACGCCGGTGCTTCAGTTTTTTGAATGGAACATCCTGCTGACGAATTTTGTCCACAACAAAGCGGCCCTGCTGACTTTGATCGGCCTGGCGATCACGGGGGTGCTCATGGCCCTGCGGATTCGCGGGGCGCTGCTCATCGGTATTTTGCTGACGACCCTGATCGGCATTCCCCTCGGGGAGACGGATGTGTCCAAACTGGTCCAAACGCCGGTGTTGCCGGATACCGCGCACCTGGCGGTGGGCCAGCTGGACATTCCCGGGGCGATTCACCTGGGGTTGCTCGAAGTGGTGGCGGTGTTCACTTTCGTGGAATTGTTCGACACCTTCGGCACGCTGGTGGGCACGGCGAATAAGGCGGGCTTGCTGGAAGGCAAGGAGGGGGAAAAGACCCTCGGCCGGGCCATGCTGGTGGACGCCACCGGGGTGAGCCTGGGCGCGTTGTTGGGAACCAGTACCATCACCGCCTACATCGAGAGCGCGTCGGGCATTGCGGAAGGCGGTCGCACGGGCTTGACGGCGATCACCACCGGCGTCTTGTTCCTGTTGGCGACCTTCCTCCTCGCGCCGGTGGCGGCGATCATTCCGGATTCGGCGACGGCCCCCGCGCTCATCGTCGTCGGGGTGCTCATGATGCAAGCGGTCCGGAACATCGATTTCACCGATCCGGTGAAGGCCATTCCGGCGTTCCTGACCATCGCGCTCATGCCCTTTACCTACAGCATCGCCAACGGCATCGCCGCGGGCATCGCGTTTTACGTGTTGCTGGCCGCGATTCGCAACGCGTTCGGCAAGGAGAAAGAGCGGATCCACTGGCTGATGTGGGTGCTCGCCGTTCTCGTGGTGTTGCGGTATATTTTCTTGAACGAGTGAGCGGGTGCCGGGCGCAGTGAATGAACAGGGGCCGTCCCACGTGCGGTCGTCGGGACGGCCCCTTCGTTGTGCCGGTCGAGGGTTAAAGGAGGCGTCAGGAGGCCGGTCTGCCTTTGGGATAGTCGTTGGCTTTGCCGGGAAACTTCGGCCGGTCGTGGGACAGGATCCAGGCGGAGACGTCCCTCGCCTGTTGATCGGTCATGGCCCCCGGCTTGATTCCGCCCATCTCCACCTTCGGCATGTTGACTTTGACGAAGGCCGCCATTTTGGACAGATTGGCCATGCCCGCCCCGTCGTTGAACGAGTTGGGCCCCCACACCGCCGGGCCCGATCCCCCTTCGCCGTTGGCGCCGTGGCAGGCGGCACAGGCCTGGGCATAGATTTTCCGCCCCTCTTCCAAATTGGGGTTGGAGACGTCCACCTTGACGCTCTGGCCCCGCCAGGGCGGGTTGGTGCCGATGGGGATATCTTTGGAAATCCAGGTTAGGTACGCCATAAAAGCGCGCATTTCCGGGCTGTTGTACGGCAGGGGTTTGCCGTTCATGCTTCGCTCAAAACATTGGTTGATGCGTTCCTCGAGGGTCACCACCGCAGCTTCCCGATCCCGGTATTGGGGATAGACGGCGGCCACGCCGACCAGGGGCGCCTCGGTTTGGACGGTGCCGGCTCCCGCATGGCAGCTCGAGCAGGACAACTGGTTGCCGACATAGGCGGAGGCCAGTTTGGCGGTGTCGTTCATCAGGTCGTACCCCAGCTTGATGGCCTTTCCGTTCTCGTCGTTGGGAATCTCGTCGATTTTCGGCGGATGAAAGGAAAGGGACACTTGGGACGAATTCGAGTTGACGGGCGACTGGGACGGCGCGGAACCGGATGAGCAGGCGGAAAGCAAGATCGCAGCCGTCGAGAGAACCGAGAACATCACGGTGCGCGATCGCCGCATAAACATTCCCCCTCCACTATTTCGAACTCCCTACCGTCCGTTCGGTGCGATTACCATGTCGATGCGCGGATCATACCCCACCTCCTATCCCTGTTATGACACAAGGGAGAGTGGATGGCGTGGTATGAATCGGCCATTTGAGAATCAGCCGATTGTCCTATATTTTTTGATAAAAATAAAAAGCCGCCGGATCTTTCCCCGATCGGCAGCTTGCGTTTTCGGGCTGTGGGGTTTACTGGTTGCGGGCCGGGGAACGGGGTCGGGTGTAGGGCAAGGGGATGTATTGCACCGTGGGCCGGCGCTGGGCCGGCTGCGGATAGAGGTCCATCAGGGCGTAGATGTCCTCGGGCATGTCGGTGGACACCGGCAGCCCGAAATCCCGCAGTTGTTGGTACATGAGCGGATAATCGTGGGTCCAGGTGCCTTCGGAGAGAATCCGCGCCAGATCCCGAGCCCGTTCTTCCGGCAACCGCTCCCGCAGGAGGTCGGTGACGAACTCCCGGACCTGGTGTACGGCTTTCTCCGCGATGTCTGCCATAATCCACGTCTCGTCTTCGATGTCCTTGGCTTCCTTGGTGCGGGTGAGCCGCAGGATGGAGGCGGCCGGCCACTGGCCCAACTGGGGGTCCACCGGCCCGAGCACCGCGTTTTCGTCCATGACGATCTGGTCGGCGGCCAGGGCGATCAGGGTTCCGCCGGACATGGCGTAGTGCGGGACGAAGACGGTCACCGGGGCCGAATGGCGTTTGAGGGCCATCGCGATTTGTTCCGCCGCCAAGACCAGTCCTCCCGGGGTGTGCAGGACCAAATCGATGGGCATGTCGTCCGGGGTGAGGCGAATCGCCCGCAGGACCTGTTCGGAATCTTCGATGTTGATGTAATGGCGCAGGGGGATCCCGAGAAAACTGAGGGCCTCTTGGCGGTGGATCAAGGTGATCATGCGGCTGCCGCGCTTGTTTTCCCAGCGGCGGATCGCCTGGATGCGCTGGAATTCGACGGTCCGCTGGCGCACCATCGGCCACAGGAAGGATAGGAAAATCAACAGCCAAACGAGATCGAAGGACATCAAGACCCCTCCCGCCTCTCCCCTACCAACGGGGGCGCCGCCGGGCAGATCAGACGCCCGCAGCACGCGCGATTTTGCCTTTTATTATAAACGCGCTCCCCGAAAGCGATGCAATGGCGGTTGCCGCAGTATGAATGATTTACCGGTGCGGACACTATAACCGGGGATCAGGCCGGGCTGCGGGAAGCGCGCCGGAGCCCCTGCAATGCCGGAAGAGGAGGTGGCGGCCGTGTCCCGACGCGTAGGCCGGAACGGACAACAAGGACCGCCGTTCCGGCGTCCGCGCCCGATCGGCGCCCGGTCGCTCCGGGCCGCCGCTTCTCGGGACGGACGGAGACCGGGGAAGCGGGACGCCGGCGGCCCGGGTCGGGACGCCGGAGGAGCAGGCGGCCGGGAAGCCGGTTCTGGAGGCGGGCGATCCGACCCGTTTGCGCCGGCCCTCGGCGACGTGGATCGGACCGTGGCCTGGATGCGGGAGACCCTGGGCCAAAGCGACGATTTTGTCGTGAGAGGTTTCACCGTGTTCGGCCGGTTCGGCGCCGCCATGTTCTTTTTTTCGGATCTGGTGGATCCGGCCGTCGTCAATGAGGACATTCTCCACCCGTTGATGCGCCGCCCGCCGCGCCGGTTGGAGGGGGAGGTTTTTCCGGAGGATCTGGCCTGGATCTTGACCCGTGAGACGATCTACCACTGTGAGACCCGGTTGGAGCCAAAACCGGACAAGGTCGTCGAGGCGGTGCTCCGGGGCCAGACGGCCATCGTGGTGGAGGGGCTCGGCGGGGCGCTCCTCGCCGATACCCGGACCATCGACAGGCGGTCGGTGGACCAGCCGTCTACCGAGCAGGTCATCCGGGGGGCCCGGGACGGATTTATTGAGCAGATCCGCACGAATTTGGCCTTGCTCCGCTATCGCTTGCAAACCCCCGATTTTCGGGTGAAGGTGACCCGCTTGGGCCGGCTGGCGAAAACCGAGGCGGCGGTGTGTTACATCGAGAGCGTGGCCAACCCCGACCTGGTCAAAGAAGTGCAAACCCGGTTATCCGCGATTGCGATCGATGCCGTGGAGCCGGCCGGCTATGTGGAACAGTTGATCGAAGACCACCACCTGTCTCCGTTCCCGCAGATCCAGAGCACGGAACGGCCGGACAAGGCGGTCGCCGCCCTCTTGGAAGGCCGGGTGGTGATCCTGCTGGACGGCACGCCCTTCGCCCTCATCGTGCCGGCGGTCTTCAGCCAGTTCCTGCAAACAATCGACGATTATTCCGAACGGTTTCTGATGGCCAACTTGGTGCGCTTTGTGCGGCTGTTGGCCCTGGTGTTTTCCTTGATTTTTCCTTCCCTGTACGTGTCCCTGATCTCGTACAATCCCGAACTGATCCCCACCCGGTTCGCCGTGGCCGTAGCCGGCGGCCGGGCCGGCGTGCCTTTTCCCGCCGTGATCGAGGTGCTCCTGATGGAAGTGTCGATGGAGGTGTTGCGGGAGGCCACCATTCGCATGCCCCAGCAAGTCGGCGGCGCGCTGTCGATCGTCGGGGCGCTGGTGATCGGCCAGGCCGCTGTGGCAGCCGGGTTTGCAAGCCCGGTGACCGTCGTGGTGGTGGCGCTGACCACCATCGGGTCCTTTGCCACCCCGGCCTACAATGTGGCGGTGGCCTTGCGGATGTTGCGTTTTCCCCTGATGATCCTCGCCGGCATGTTCGGCCTGTTCGGGGTGATGGTCGGCTTGATCGCCATTAGCAATCACCTGCTGTCCTTGCGTTCTTTCGGCGTTCCGTATTTGAGCCCCGTGGTCCCGATCGACCGGCAAGGGATCAAGGACACCTTTATGCGCGGCCCTTTTTGGACGCTGATCAAGCGGCCGGCGTATCTGCGCCCGCGACAACCGGCGCGGGTGGGACGGAGGATGTTGGAGGCCCTGAAAAAGCCCAAGGGAGCCCCGCTGCGGCCCTTCCAGTTTGAGCAAGGGGAGGGAGGAGGACATGGCGCCCCGCGGCCGGATCACGGAGGTTCAAGCGACGGCGGTCCTCGTTAGCACGGCCGTGGGGGTCGGGATGTTGTCGCTCCCCTACTTTGCGGCGGAAAAGGCGGACACCTCCGCGCCCCTGGCCACCTTTCTCGGAGCCCTGTTCGTTTTGGTCGCGCTGTGGCTCAATACGGCGGTCGGCCTGCGGTTTCCCACGATGTCGATCATCCGGTACGGCGAGGAGGTTTTGGGGAAGTGGTTCGGCCGCGCGGCGAACATCGCCCTGTCCACGATTTTTGTGGTTCTCACCGCTTTGGGGGCGCGGGAGTTCGCCGAAATCCTCATCACTTCCATGTTGCCCCGCACTCCGGTCGGGGTGGTCGTCACCTTGTTGCTCCTGATCGCCGCCGCGGCGACGCGGTACGATCTGGAGACTTTCGCGTATATTCACCTTTTTTATTTCCCCGTGATCGTGATTCCGGTGGGCATCGTGGTCTTGACCGCCCTCCGCTACGGCGACCCCCTCCAGGTCATGCCGCTGTGGAACGGCGATTGGGCGGGGGTGGCGAAGGGGACGCTCAATGCCGCCGCATTGTTTCAAGGGGCTTTCGTCATGACCATCCTCATCCCCAATATGCGACGGCCCCGCTCCGCGTGGAAAGTGGGCTTGGCCGGGATGTTCTTGGTGAGCGTGATGATGGTGACGATGGTGGTCGCGGCCCAGACGGTCTTGGGAACGAACGAGGTCAAGTCTTTCTACTGGCCGACCTTGGTGATGATCCGGTCGATCACCTTGCCCGGGGAAGTTTTGGAGCGGCTCGACGTCGTGGTGGCCATCATGTGGGTGGTGGCCGTGTATACGACGGTATATTCCAGTTATTACCTCAGTGTGACGGCCTTCGGCGAAATGACGCAATTGCGGGATCACCGCCTCTTCTCCTTTTCTCTTTTGCCATTTATTGCGGCGGTGGCAATGATGCCTCCCGATATTCACCATCTCTACCGGACGATCGCCCGGGTGGGCTACCTGATCGATGCGGCCGCGGTGGGCTATCCACTGCTGTTGTGGTCGGTGGCCCGGATCCGCGGGAAGGGAGGAACGATGCGCCGTGGGCAGGAGGTGGGCCGTCCGTAGACCCGGACGTGGGCATGGGGAAGGCGGCGGACGCCGGCGGGCTTCGGGGCGCCGGAGGGGTTGGAAACTGGTGTGTCTGGCGGCTGTCACCTGTAGCGTTCTCACCGGTTGTTGGGACCGGCTGGAAATCGAGCAGCGGGCAGTGGTGTTGGGGCTGGCGGTGGACGGGGCCGATCCCGGGGAACTTCGCCGCATGGGCAGTTCGATCTACTTAGACCGGACGCCGCATGGGAGGGATCTTGTCCCCCTCCGCCTCACGGCCCAAATCGCGGTGCCCGGCCGCATTCCCCTCGGCCCCGGAGACGCCGGAGGCGGTGGAGGCCAAGGAAGCGGGGGAAGCCAGGGAAGCGGGGGCGACCGCCGGCCGGTGTGGGTGCTGCGCGCGGTGGGCTACACGCTGGAAGACGCGGTGTCCAACCTCCAGCAACAAGTGGCCGATCCTTTGTTTTTCGGACACCTGCGCATTCTGGTCATCTCCGAAGCCATGGCCCGCAAGGGGGTGACGGGCATCAACGACTGGCTGCGGAGAAACCCCAACATTCGGCGGACCCTCTGGTTCACCGTGGCCAAAGGCGATGCGGCGGACGTGATGGAAGCGGCGCCCGAATTGGAACGGGTGCCGACGTTCTACCTCTGGGCGATGTTCGATCAGGCCCAACACCTGGGGAAGCTTCCCCCGTCTTACAGCAATGTCTTTTGGCGGGCGTATTCCTGCACGGGCCAGGAACCGTTCCTGCCTTTTGTCGAAATTCGCCAGCGGAACAACGTCTTTATCCGCGGTCTCGCCTACTTTAAAGGAGACCGGATGATCGGCAGCCTCGATTCCCCGGAGGTCGGTTTATTCATGGTCGTCAAGGGGTTCAAGCCGGCGGGGTACCTGGCATTCGTTCAGGGGGCCGGGAGCCGGGAGCACGTGCTGGTCGAAGTCCTCCACACCGTATCCAAAATCGCGGTGGAGGAGGAAGGTGGCCGCCCTCGGATCAAAATCCGCAGCCATCTCGAAGTGGCGATCCGGGAGAAGCCTGGATCCCGGCTGGATGTGGGTTCCCTGCGCCAAGTTCGGGAATTGGAAGAGACCCTTGCCCATTCCGTGGAGCGGGAGGTGATGCGGTTGATCCGCAAAACCCAGGGGGAGGGCGCCGACATTTTCGGCTTTGGCGAACAGGTTCGGGCCCGGATGTTTTCATATTGGAAGCAAAAGGTGCGCACGAAACAGGATTGGGAGGCTCTGTATCCCTCGTTGCCGGTTCGGGCGGAGGTGACGGTGAACATCCGGCGTATCGGAACCCTCAACCGGTGATCGGCGCCTGACCCGCGCCGGCACGGCCCGGGGGAGGCGGTGCCGGCGCGGGCGGACTGACGCGGGCGGACTCATGGTGAAAACGGCAGCAGGGACGCGGGGGTGGCGAGGTGGAAACCTACTGGACCGACATCGGCTTTCTCGCGGGGTTGTTTTTCCTCTCCGGGATGGCGGGGTTGCGCTGGGACGCCGCGAATTTGGCCGACCGCCGGATGGACCGGGAAGCGGCCTGGGCCAAAGGGATGGGATGGCTGAATGTGGCCATCGGCGCTGCCCTGTTTGCGGGGCAGTGGGCGTATCGCCGGTGGTTCTGGCCGTGAGGCCCGGCCGGGAGGCCGCATAAACCGAACGTTTACAAATTCGATGCGAGTAATGTTCGCCTTTTCATTGACAGCGGCGGAACGGGGTTGATAGACTATAGAAGCGCGGGGAAACCTCCGCGAGCGAACGGCAAAGGAGCATTTGACAGGAAAGATCAAGTCGTATGAGATTTCGGAAAGGCGGACTCGTATATCCTCGGGAATACGGCCCGAGAGTCTCTACCCGGCGACCGTAAATGGCCGGACTACGAGGGAAAGTGAGCCTAGGGTTCCGACTGGCGGCCTGAAGCCAGGGCGGTCCGAGCGGCTCAGGCGCCGCGTGTGTGTGGTGTCACACCGTAGGGATAAAAGCCCAGGCGGCAGGTTTCACTCGTCGGGGAAGCCTGTCGCTTGGGCATTCTTTTTGAGCATTCTTTTTGGACGGCGATCCGGAAAAGCGGCGCAAGGAAACGGAAGGAGGGCCTTTCGTGAGCAAACGGGTGCTGATTCTGATGGGCAGCGATTCCGATCTCAAGATCATGAAAGGGGCTTGCGAAGCCCTGGAAGACTTGGGAGTCGGATACGAGGTGCGGATTTCCTCGGCCCACCGGGTGCCGGACAAGACGGCCGATCTGGCCAAGGGCGCCGCGCAGCGGGGCTTCGGCGCCATCATCGCCGGAGCGGGCGGGGCAGCCCACCTGCCCGGCGTCTTGGCGGCCCACACCACCCTGCCCGTGATCGGCGTGCCGATCGACACGGGAAGTTTGCGCGGCGTAGACGCCCTTTACGCCATCGTCCAAATGCCCAAGGGCATTCCGGTGGCCACGGTGGCGGTCAACGGGGCTTATAATGCCGGATTGTTGGCGGCCCAGATCCTGGCGGTCGGAGACGAGGCCCTGGCGCGGCGGCTGTCGGAGTACAGGGCGAAGATGGCGGCTCAGGTGGAAGAAAAGGACGCCGACTTGCAAAAGCTCGGCGTGGAGGGATATTTGGCCCGCCGGTCCTGAGGTGCCGGATGGGGCGCGCGCGGCGCGACGACGCACCAAGGAGGGAATCCCGTGATTCCGCGCTATACGCTGCCGGAAATGGCGGCCATTTGGACGGAAGAAAACAAATTTCGCATGTGGCTGGAAGTGGAGTTGCTCGCCTGCGAAGCCTGGGCGGAACTCGGCGTCATCCCCAAGGAGGACGTGCGGGTCCTGCGGGAGAAGGCGCGGTTCGACATCGACCGGATTTACGCCCTTGAAGAGGAGACGCGCCACGACGTCGTGGCGTTCACCCGGGCGGTCTCCGAGTCCCTCGGGCCCGAGAAAAAATGGATTCACTACGGGCTGACTTCCACCGACGTGGTGGACACGGCCCTTTCGGCGCTGCTGAAACAGGCCAACGAATTGATTCTGGCGGAGGCGAGGGCGCTCACCGAGACGCTGGCGGAACTGGCGAAAAAACACAAATATACCATCATGATGGGCCGCACCCACGGCGTTCACGCCGAGCCGACCACCTTTGGGCTGAAAGCGGCCCTGTGGTATGCGGAGATGCAGCGCAATCTGCGGCGCTTGGAGGAGGCGGCGGAGCAGGTCCGCGTGGGCAAACTCTCCGGGGCGGTGGGCACCTACGCCAACATCGACCCCTTTGTGGAAGCATACGTCTGCCGGAAGCTCGGCCTCGAGCCGGCCCCCATCTCCACCCAGACCCTGCAGCGGGACCGGCACGCCCACTACATCGCCATGCTCGCCCTTACGGCGACCACCCTCGATAAAATCGCCACGGAGATCCGGGCGCTCCAGAAGACGGAGGTGCGGGAGGTGGAGGAACCCTTCTACAAAGGCCAGAAGGGTTCTTCGGCGATGCCCCACAAGCGCAACCCGGTGAGTTGCGAGCAGGTCTCCGGCCTCGCCCGGGTGCTCCGGGGATACGTGGTCCCGGCGATGGAGAATATTCCCTTGTGGCACGAGCGGGACATCTCCCACTCCTCGGTGGAGCGGGTGATCCTGCCGGATGCCACGATTTTGATCCATTATCTCCTGCGGCGGATGAACCGGATCCTCCGGGATCTCACGGTTTTCCCGGAGAACATGAAGCGCAACATGGAAAAGACCTTCGGCCTCATCTATTCCCAGCGGGTGCTCCTGGCCCTCATCGACAAAGGGGAAAGCCGGGAACGGGCTTACGACGCCGTCCAATCCCGCGCGATGCAGGCGTGGGAAGAGCAGCGCCCCTTTAGGGAATTAGTAGAATCAGATCCTTGGATTTCCTCGCGGCTGACCAAGGAAGAACTGGACGATTGCTTCGATCCTCGCTGGCATCTCAAACACGTGGACACCATTTTCGCCCGGCTCGGCCTCGGCGGCGCCGGGGGTCCGGCGGGCGGCGAATCCTGAAACGGGGAGGCGCGTTCCGTGGAAAAGCGGGAAATGCTTTACGAAGGAAAGGCGAAAAAGGTCTTCAAGACCGACGACCCCGACCTGTACGTGGTGGAGTACAAAGACGACGCCACCGCCTTCAACGGACAAAAACGGGAGCGGATCGCCGGCAAAGGAGAGCTCAACAACAAAATCAGCGCGCTGTTTTTCGAGCTGCTGCGGGAAAAGGGTGTCGAGAGCCATTATGTGAGACGGCTCTCGGACACCGAGCAACTGGTGCGCAGGGTGACCATCATTCCCCTGGAAGTGGTGGTGCGCAACATCGCCGCCGGCAGCCTGTCCAAACGGCTGGGTTGGGAAGAGGGCCGGGAACTGCCGCGGCCGGTGGTGGAATTTTATTATAAAAACGACGAACTGGGGGATCCGTTGATCAACGAGTCCCACATCGCGGTGTTGGGAGTGGCGCCGCCGGATCAGTTGGACGACATCACGACCCAGGCCCTCAAGGTAAACGAAATCCTGACGGCCTACCTGCGGGAGAGGGGCATTCTCCTCGTCGATTTCAAATTGGAGTTCGGTCTCGATTCGGGGGGGCGGGTGCTGCTGGCCGACGAGATTTCGCCGGATACCTGCCGGTTCTGGGATGCGGCCACGAAAGAAAAATTGGACAAGGACCGGTTCCGCCGGGATCTGGGCGGAGTGGAACGGGCGTACGAAGAGGTTCTGCACCGTTTGGGAGGGCGTTAAATGTACACCGCGCGGGTATACGTGACCCTGAAAGCCAGTGTGCTCGATCCCCAAGGCCGGGCGGTGGAGCGCGCCCTGCACGCCCTCGGCTACGGCGAGGTGCGCGGGGTGCGCGTCGGGAAGGTCATCGACGTGACCGTGGAGGCGCCGGACGCCGGGGCGGCGAGGCGGCGGGTGGAGGAGATGGGCCGTCGGCTCCTCGCCAATCCGGTGATGGAGACCTTCGAGATCGAATCGGTAAAACCCGCGTCGGGCGCCGCGGTGGAGGGATGAGGATGCGCTTTGCGGTGATCCAGTTCCCCGGTTCCAACTGCGATATGGACACGGTGCGGGCGATCCGCGAAGTCACCGGCGCCGAGGCGGATCTCGTCTGGCACGCCCGGAAAGACCTCTCGGATTACGGAGCGATTTTCCTGCCCGGCGGATTTTCCTACGGGGATTATCTCCGGCCGGGGGCGATCGCCCGTTTTGCCGAGGCGATGGACGGGGTGCGCCGGGCGGCGGAGGACGGCCGCCTGGTGATCGGCATCTGCAACGGATTCCAAATTCTTTTGGAGGCGGGGCTCTTGCCCGGCGCCATGCGGCACAACGACCATTTGCAGTTTCGATGCGAAATCGTTCCGGTTCGGGTGGAGCGCGCGGACACCCCGTTTACCTCCGGTTACGAGCCGGGACAGGTGATCCGCCTGCCCATCGCCCACGGGGAGGGGAACTATTACGCCGACGACGGGACCTTGGAGGCGCTGGAGCGGCGGGGGCAGGTGGTGTTCCGGTACGCGGGGGAGAATCCCAACGGTTCGCGAAATGCCGTCGCCGGGATTGTCAACGAGGCGGGCAACGTCCTCGGCATGATGCCCCATCCCGAGCGTGCGGTCCACCGGTGGCTCGGCTCCGAGGACGGCCGGGCGCTGTTTGTTTCGATGTGGCGGGCGGGGAGGGAACGGCAGCTTGTATAACGAACCGACGGCGGAACAGATCGAACGGGAGGCCCTGTACCGGCAGGTGGGCATGACGGAGGAGGAGTACCGGCGGGCGGTGGAACTCCTCGGCCGGCGGCCGAACTGGCTGGAACTGGGCCTGTTCAGCGTGATGTGGTCCGAACATTGCAGCTATAAAAGTTCCCGGCGGGTACTGAAGCGTTTTCCCACCGAGGGGCCGCAGGTTTTGCAGGGGCCCGGGGAGAACGCCGGGGTGGTGGACATCGGGGACGGGTGGGCGGTGGCCTTCAAAATGGAATCCCACAATCATCCTTCCGCCATCGAGCCGTACCAGGGGGCGGCCACGGGGGTCGGGGGAATCATCCGGGACGTGTTCACCATGGGAGCCCGGCCCGTCGCCCTGCTCGACAGCCTGCGGTTCGGCCCGCCGGACGACGACCGCCAGCGATACCTGATGCGCGAAGTGGTGGCGGGAATTGCCGGGTACGGCAATGCCGTCGGCATCCCCACCGTGGGCGGCGAGGTGAAATTCGCCGAGCGTTACCGGAACAATCCCCTGGTGAACGCCATGTGCGTGGGCCTGATGCGCCATGAGGATCTGGCCAGGGGCACGGCCCGGGGGGTGGGCAACCCGGTGCTCGTGGTCGGGGCCCGCACCGGGCGGGACGGGATTCACGGTGCGACCTTCGCGTCGGCGGAAGATCCCCTGGAAAAGGAGCGCTCGGCGGTGCAGGTGGGCGACCCGTTCATGGAAAAATTGCTCCTGGAGGCGTGCCTGGAGTTGATCGCCACCGGCGCGGTGGTGGGCATTCAGGATTTGGGAGCCGCGGGACTCACCTCCTCCGGCGCCGAGATGGCCAGCCGGGCGGGCAGCGGGCTGGAGATCGACACGGCTTTGGTGCCCCGGCGGGAGACCGGGATGACGCCCTATGAGGTGATGCTCTCCGAATCCCAGGAACGGATGCTCGTGGTGATGGAGCGGGGAAAAGAATCCGTCGCCGGGGAGATTTTCAGGAAATGGGGCCTGGAGGCGGCGGTGATCGGCCGGGTGACCGACGACGGGATGCTCCGGGTGCTGGACGGTGGAAAGGTCGTGGCCGAAGTGCCGGTCAAGGCCCTGGTGGACGAAGCGCCGGTGTACGAGCGGCCCGCCCGGGAGCCGGAGGAGCTGGCGGTTTTCCGCTCTTGGCGGTGGGAGGAGACCCCGCTGCCGGAGCGGCTCGACGAAGCGCTGCTCGCGCTGCTCGGCTCGCCGGATTTGGCCGACAAGGAGTGGGTTTGGCGGCAGTACGACCATATGGTCTTGGCGTCTACGGCGGTGAGGCCCGGCGCGGACGCCGCCGTCATTTGGCTGCGGGGGACGCGCAAAGGGGTGGCGGTGTGCACCGACGGGCCGGGGCGCTATGTGCGCCTGAACCCGCTGCTCGGCGGCATGCACGCGGTGGCCGAAGCGGTCCGCAATCTGGTGTGCGTGGGCGCCCGGCCGCTGGCGATCACCGACTGTCTGAACTTCGGCAACCCGGAGAAGCCGGAGGTGTTTTACCAGTTTGAGCAGGCGGTGGAGGGGATGAGCCGCGCTTGCGAGGTCCTCGGCACTCCGGTGGTCAGCGGCAACGTGAGCTTTTACAATGAAAGCAAAGGGGTCGATGTGGACCCGACGCCGATCGTCGGAGCGGTCGGGGTCGTCGAGGACATGGAACGGGTGTGCACGCCGGCGTGGGGCCCGGGGATGATCGTGGGCCTGTTCGGGCCGGCGGCGCCGGCGCCGGAGGATCAGGGGCGGTGGCTCGGCGGCAGCGAGTACCTGCTCCGGGTGCACCATCTCCTGGCCGGGGATGCGCCTCCCCTGGATTTGGAGTTGGAGCGGAAGGTGCAGGAGGCCTGCCTGGAGGCGATCCGGCGGGGGTTGGTGGCGGCGGCCCACGACGTTTCCGAAGGGGGGCTCGCCGTGGCCCTGGCGGAGATGGCGATCGCCGGCGGAACCGGGGCGGAGGCGGACTTGGGGGCGGTCGCCGCCGGGGTGCGGCCGGACGTGCTCTGGCTGGGGGAGGCGGGGTCGCGGATCGTCGTCGCCCTGCGGCCCGAACACGTCGAGGCGGTCCGGCGGTTGGCGGAGGAGGCCGGCGCGCCTTTTGCGGTGATCGGCCGGACCGGAGGAGACCGGCTGGTGCTGCGCGCCGGCGCGGTGCAGGCGGATCTTCCGGTGGAACGGCTGAGGACGGTGTGGAAGGAGGCCATTCCATGGGCGCTGTCGGAGAACAGCCGGGTGTCGTCGTCGATCTAGAAAAACGGCATTGGCACGAAGAATGCGGCGTGTTCGGAGTCTGGGGCTGCGAGAACGCCAGTCAGTTGACGTACTACGCCCTGTACGCCCTCCAGCACCGGGGACAGGAGAGTGCCGGCATCGCCACGGTGGAGGACGGGCGCCTGCACCACCACCGGGGGCTCGGGCTGGTGGCGGAAGTGTTCGGGCCCGAAGATCTGGAGCGCCTCCGGGGGCGGGCGGCCGTGGGGCACGTCCGGTACTCGACCACCGGGGCGAACAAACTGGCCAACGCCCAGCCGATGGTGTTCGATCTCCATCAGGGGCATCTCGCTCTGGCCCACAACGGCAACTTGGTGAACGCGGGGCTCCTTCGCCGGCGGTTGGAGGAGCAAGGGAGCATTTTTCAGTCCACCAACGACACCGAGGTGGTGGCCCATCTCATCGCCCGACGGCCCGGAGGAATGGTGGAGGCCGTCACCGACAGCCTGCAAACGGTGCAGGGGGCGTACGCCTTCGTCTTTCTCACCGGCGATTGCCTGATCGCCGCCCGGGATCCCCAGGGGTTGCGGCCCATGGCCCTCGGCCGCCTGGGGGAGGGGTGGGTCGTGGCTTCGGAGACCTGTGCCTTCGACACCATCGGGGCGGTGTTCGTTCGCGACATCGAACCGGGGGAATTGCTGGTGATCGACGACGGCGGGGTGCGGTCGGCGCGCTTTGCCCCGCGGGCAAAAAAAGCCCTCTGCACCTTTGAATACATTTATTTCGCGCGCCCGGACAGCGACATCGACGGGCGCAACGTCCACGTGGTGCGCAAGGCCCTCGGCAAGCGCCTGGCCCTGGAGGCGCCGGCGGAGGCGGACGTGGTGATCGGCGTGCCGGATTCGAGCATTTCTGCGGCGATCGGCTATGCGGAAGCGACGGGCATTCCGTATGAAATCGGACTCATCAAAAATAAGTACATCGGGCGGACATTCATTCAGCCTTCCCAGGCGCTGCGGGAGCGGGGGGTCCAGCTCAAGCTCAACGCCGTGCGGAAGGTGGTGGAAGGCAAGCGGGTGGTGATGGTGGACGACTCCATCGTCCGGGGCACCACGAGCCGCCGGATTGTTCAGCTTCTGCGGGAGGCCGGGGCGCGGGAAGTGCACGTTCGCATTTCGTCCCCTCCGGTGCGGTTCCCCTGTTATTACGGCATCGATACCTCGGCCCGGGAGGAGCTCATGGCCGCCCGGCTGACCGTGGCGGAGATGCGGGAAGCGATCGGGGCGGACAGTTTGGCTTTTCTCTCGGAAGAGGGGATGCTGGAGGCTCTGGGGGCGGGCCCGGAGGCGGCTTTCGGGGGGCACGAGTTTTGCAACGCCTGTTTTCACGGGCGGTATCCCACCCGGTTGTACGAGGACCTCGGCAAAAACGTGATGGAGACCGTAGGGGAACGGGGAGGACGGCCATGAGCGAAGCGTATCGCCGGGCGGGAGTCGACATCGCCGCGGCGGACGAGGCGGTGGCGCGGATGAGGCGCCACGTCGAGAGCACCCGGCGGCGGGAGGTCTGGGGGGCCTTCGGGGGTTTCGGCGGCGGGTTCGCCCTGGATCTGGCCCGCTTTCGGGAGCCGGTGCTCGTCTCGGGCACCGACGGCGTCGGCACCAAGCTGATGATCGCCTATGCGACCGGCCGGCACGACACGGTGGGGATCGATTGCGTCGCCATGTGTGTCAACGACATCCTCGTCCACGGGGCGGAGCCTTTGTTTTTCTTGGATTATATCGCCACAGGCCGGGTCGATCCGGCGCAACTGGAGGCGGTGGTGGCCGGGGTGGCGGCCGGCTGCCGGGAGGCCGGGTGCGCCCTGCTCGGCGGAGAGACGGCGGAGATGCCGGGACTGTACCGGCCCGGGGAATACGACATCGCCGGCTTTGCCGTCGGGGCGGTGGAACGCTCCCGCTATCTCGACGGCTCCCGGGTGCGGCCCGGGGACGTGATCCTCGGCCTGCCGTCGAGCGGCCTGCACTCGAACGGCTTTTCGCTCGCCCGGAAAATCGTCTTCGAGGAGGCGGGGCTCGGGGTTTGGGACCCCCTGCCGGGGTGCGGGGGAGCGGTGGGCGAGGTGTTGCTGGCGCCCACCCGGATTTACGTGAAGGCGATTCTCGCCCTGCTGGACCGGGTGGAGGTGCGGGGCATGGCCCATATCACCGGGGGCGGGCTCCTCGACAACGTGGCGCGGGTGTTGCCCGGCGGCTGCCGCGCGGTCATCGACGCTTCCGCCTGGGAGGAGCCGGCGGTGTTCGCCGCCTTGCGGAAGCTGTCCGCACAACCCCTTTCGGCGGAAGATCTGTATCACACGTGGAACATGGGGATCGGGTACGTGTGCATCGTGGCCCCGGAAGACGCCGGTCGGGCCCTGGCGGTGCTGCGGGAAGCCGGGGAGGCGCCGGTGCGGATCGGGGCGGTGGAGGCGGGGCCCCGGGGCGTGACGGTTCGGACGCCCCACGCCGGGACGGGGGCCGTCGAGCGCGAAGCGGCGGGACCCGGTCCGGGCGCGGCCGCCACCGGCGGTGCGGCGGGCCCAGCTGCGGGCGGCGCCGGCGGTTCGGGAGCCGTCCGGGCAGCCGGAGCTGCGGGAGCGGATGGGCCGCCCGCAGGTGCCCGCGAGAACGGCGACCGGCCCGGGTCTGCTTCGCCGGGATCCGGCCGGTTCCCCGGCGAAGGGGGCGGGCGGCGGTGACGGCGTCCCGGACGGTCAACCTGGCGGTGTTCGCTTCCGGATCCGGGTCGAACCTCCAGCGCCTTCTCGATCTGGACCGGGAGGGCGACCTGGCCGGCGGCCGCGTCGTGCTCGTGGTCTCGGACAAGCCGGACTGCCGGGCCTTGGAGCGGGCCCGGCAAGCGGGGGTGGCGACCTTCGCCTTCAACCCCAAAGACTACCCGGACAAGCCCGCGTACGAGAGGGAGATTCTCGCCCGGTTGCGGGAACACCATGTCGAGTGGATTGTGCTGGCCGGCTACATGCGCCTCGTGGGGGAGGTGCTCCTCGGCGCTTACGGGGGGCGGATCATCAACCTGCACCCTTCGCTTTTGCCGCAGTTCCCGGGCAAGGACGCCATCGGCCAGGCCCTGGCGGCGGGGGTGCGCGAGACGGGGGTCACGGTGCATTTTGTCGACGAAGGGATGGATACGGGGCCGGTCATCGCCCAGGAGCCGGTGCCGGTGGATCCGGACGACGACCACGAGTCCCTCGCGGCCAAAATCCACGCGGTGGAGCACCGGCTCCTTCCGTCGGTGGTCCGGTCCCTGGTGCGGGGTGAAGTGTGGTTGGAAGGCCGGCGCGTGTGCCGGCGCGGCGAGGAGAGGTCGGAATCCCTATGACGGTGAATCTGGAGAGGCTGAAAGAACGTTTCGAAGTCATATCCCGTTTCGGAAAAATCGGCGATACGGGCGTTTGCCGCCCTGCCCTGTCGAAAACGGAAAGAGAAGCATTTGACGTGGTGGCCGGCTGGATGGAACAGGCCGGAATGACCGTTCGAGTGGATCATTTCGGCAATCTCATCGGCCGATTGGAAGGGAAGAATCCGAATGGGCCGGTTCTGATGATCGGTTCCCATCTGGATTCGCAGCCTTATGGAGGGCGTTTTGACGGGACGGCGGGTGTGTTGGCCGGCCTCGAGGCGGTGACCGCCATGGCGGAGCGAGGCATAGTGCCGGAAGTGCCGGTTGAAGTTGTCTCGTTTTGCGATGAGGAGGGCTGGAGGTTCCAAAAAGGTTTGTTCGGTTCCAGAGGGATCACAGGGAGAGTGGAGCCGGAGGAACTGGAGTTGATGGACCGGGACGGAATCACCCGCAGGCAGGCGCTGCGGGATTTTGGCTGCGATCCCGACAAGCTGCACGAATCCGTTTACCTGCCGGGCCAAATCGGAGCTTATTTGGAACTTCATATCGAACAGGGGCCCCTTCTGGAAAGGCAAAACCGTCCGGTCGGGATTGTCAGCGGCATTGCCGGACCGCTGTGGCTGACGGTGACCCTGAAAGGGCGCGCCGGACATGCCGGCTCCGTGCCGATGCGGGAACGGAGGGACGCCCTCGTCGGAGCGGCGGAGATCGTGGTGGCGTTGAACAGAATGGTGCAGGAGGAAGAAGGCGTTCCGACGGTGGGGACGGTCGGGTCCCTTCGCCTGTTTCCGAACTCCCCCAACGTCATACCGGAAGAAGTGGAATTTACGGTCGATCTCCGGGATATCGACATGAACCGGCGCCGTCGCATCGAGGAGCGGCTGCGCGAGGCCATCGCCCAAAGTGCTGACCGGCACGGCCTCGCCTATTCCATCCGGGAATCCGCGAATCTACAACCGCGTTATTGCGCCGAATGGATGAAACGGATTTTGCACGAAGAAAGTCAAGCCATGGGGCTGGAGGCCCCCGAACTGATGAGCGGCCCTTTCCACGACGCTCTGGTCATGGCCGATGTATGCGATTTTGCCATGATCTTTGTGAGGTGCCGGAACGGCGTCAGTCACAGCCCGGAGGAATATGCCAGTTACGAGGATTTGGCTCTCGGTACGAAATTGCTGTACCGGGGAGTTCTGCGGATTTCGGATCAATTGTCCCGGCGCAGACGACCTACCGTCAAATAGGAGATTATATGACTAATTTCGTTATGTTATATTCCACAGCCATCTTGACAAAAGTCAACTTTCCGTGTAAAGTGAAGGCATAGCAAGGCCGTATGAAAAGTCGATTGCTGGAGAAACGGGATGAAGGTAGTGGAAAGGATATTTGTTTATTGGTTTTTGTTATATATCCTATCGTTTGATCGCAGGTCTCTGTAAACACCTTCACCGAGCGAGCAGAGACACGTTGCGGCTGAAGGGATGTACTGGGATGGCCGAGATCGCGAACTACTGTCAGCCTGAGGGAAGAAAGACACTGGCCAGGCTCTACAACGAAGTAAACAAAGAAATATACGGATTCGGCGTGAACCAGCTGAAAGTGGAGATTGACGGGAACATCATCACGTTTCTCGTCAAGCACCAACGGGTCACCGCGCTGAAAGCTCTGGAAGAACGATATCCCGTTTTGAAGCAGGTGATCGACTTTGCCCTCTACCATGAATTTAAGCTCCGGTTCAAGAAAAAATTGGAGCAGGAGGCGAATTTGAAGGTCGAAAGTATCCTCCGGGATTATGACCCTGCATCCTTGTGGGGATGCACATTGGTCATTCTCGAATGACCGAACTCTTAAATGAGACAGGACGCAGCCGAAAGCGATAACGTGTGCATCGCCGGGATTCATCTCGGCGGTGCGGGAGAGGCGGACGGTACTGATTTCCTTCCGTTCACGGGGAAAGAAAGGCCGTTGTTAGAATGGGTATGCGCTTCTAACAACGGCCTTTCTTTCGTTTTCTGCTGCCGGCGTCGAGGCGCAGATTTTGACGTTGCGAGAGGAGGACCCAAATTGGACTTGACGTTGGGCAAACCGGCTGTTTGCGTGGTGGACATGCAATACGATTTTGTAGGAAAATCCGCAGTCATTCCCTGCATGGCCGACGTAGATGTCATCGCAGCCAACCAAAGGTTGTTGGAGGCGGCCAGGTCCCGCGGGATTCCCATCATCTACACTCAGGAAATCCATCGTGCCAACCACGTCGACTTTGGCCGGGAACTGGACAGGAAAGAACCCGTTCACTGCATAGAAGGAACCCGCGGAGTCCAGATCCTAGACGAATTGGCTCCTCAGCCCGGGGATTACATTCTCCAAAAGCGCCGGTACAGTGCGTTCTTTCAGACCGACCTCTTGCTCCTCCTACAGGGGCTCGGCGTCGACACCCTGATTATCACCGGTGCGGCCACCGACGTTTGCGTGCGGGCCACGGCGACCGACGCCCAACAGTATGGCTACTTTGTCTTGGTTCCCAGAGAATGTGTGGCGGGGACGAGCCTACTGCAACACGAGGCGGCCTTGGAACATATTGACTATGTCCTGGGACGCGTGGTGGCGCTGGAAGACCTGTTGCAAGCTATTCACCGATCCTAAACCCGTTAGACCGCTAGAATTTCGGCGAGCTTGAAACAGAAAAGGGGAGAGAAAATGCGCCTTCGGGTTGACGGGATATCCTATCGTTACCCCCGCGGTTCTCAATGGGTTCTGCAAGACGTTTCTTTTCATATTCGGCGCGGTGAGGTCGCCGCCGTCGTGGGGAAAAGCGGAAGCGGAAAATCGACCCTCGGTTATATACTCGGCGGTGTGATTCCCAATTTGGTGCGAGGCGGCCAACTCGAGGGCGGATTGGCCGTGGAACCGTCCGATGCCGGGGTCGGGCTGGTGACTCAAGTCCCGGAAAATCAACTTTTCGGCTATCGAGTAGAAGATGCCATCGTTTTCGGTTTGGAAAACATGGGTCTCCGGCCTGAGGAAATTGAGCGGCGTTTCAACAGGGTTCTGGACTTGTTGTCCCTGCGCCCGTTGCGGAAAAGGCCGGTTCATACCCTCTCCGGTGGGCAAAAGCAAATCGTGTGCATCGCTTCGGTTCTGGTGATGGAACCCGGGGTGTTGGTGCTGGACGAACCGGTGGGGTCGTTAGACCCAATGGGCAAGGCGCTGGTTCAGCAGGTGTTGAAGGACCTCAAAGCGGGCGGTCAAACGATCCTCATCCTCGACCAAAATCTCGACTGGTCAGCGGAAATGGTAGACCGGGTCATCGGCCTGGACCGGGGACGAGTGGTCTTCGACGGGTCCCTGCAGCAGTTCTTCATGCGTCAAGACCTGTATCAGAGCCTCGGGGCGGTTGTGCCGGAAATGGTGGAACTGTACCACGCCTGTGCGGCGCGCGAGTGGAAGTTTCCTTTCTTCATGACGGTGGAAGAGGCATTTGCCGCATTTAAAGACTGGGGGATGCCCGGGTTGCCGGAGCCGGGACGTCCTTGGCTGCGGGAGGGCAAGGAGAGACGTCCGGTGGCCTCGCCGCCCCTGCTTGAAGTGCGGAACGTCGTCTGTGATTTGGACGGTTTCCTAGCGCTCAAAGGGGTGGAGACCGCTTTTTCCTCCGGCTGTGTTACGGCCGTGCTCGGACAGAACGGATCGGGTAAAACGACCCTGGTGAAGCATTTGAACGGGCTGCTGAAGCCCACGTCCGGTTCCGTCCTGTTTCGCGGTCGGCCGACAGAAAAAAAGAGTGTTGCGGAAATGGCCCGGTCTGTAGCTTTCGTCTTTCAACACCCGGACCACATGCTGTTTGAAGATTCGGTTTGGAAGGAAATCACGTTTTCCATCCGAGCTCAGGGTAAAAATCCCGAAGACACGGAAGTGGCCCGACTCTTGCAGGCCTACGGTTTGTGGGACGACCGGGATGCGTTTCCTCTGAACTTGTCGATGGGAAAGAAACACATGCTGACCATTTTGGCCGTGCTTCTCACCGATCCGGAAGTCGTGATTTTGGATGAGCCCACCATCGGCATGGACAACGATTTCCGAAAAAGGCTGATCCGTCTGATCAAGGAATTGCGCAGCCGTGGAAAAGCAGTCGTTTTAATCAGTCATGAAATCCCCTTCGTGGCGGAGGTATCGGACGTTCTGGTTTTGATGAAAGACGGACAGATCCTGAATCAAGGTCAGGCTGACCAGGTGTTCGGAAAGAAAGAACTTTTCCAAGAGGTCAATATTCCAAGGCCCCAGGTTATCCAACTGGTGGAGAAATTGAACTTTTCAAGGCCGGTCGCAACGGTGGACCAATTCGTCCAGCATATTTTGCGCGGAACGGAAATCCCCTGGGCAGGAGGGAAAGGACGTGAAGTGGACGGGGTATGTGGATAAAAGCTCCATGCTCCACCGGCTGGATCCG
>JASBVN010000029.1 GCA_029961045.1 Alicyclobacillaceae bacterium
GCGCGGAGGAGATCGCCCGGCGGTCCAGGGGTACGCCCCGGGTGGCGGGGCGGCTCCTCAAGAGGGTGAGGGATTTTGCCCAGGTGAGCGGGAAGGGGAGGATCGACCGGGCCATGGCGGTGGAAGCGTTGGAACGCATCCGGGTGGACCCTGCGGGCTTGGATGCGCTGGACCACCGTTTGTTGCTGACGATCATCGACCAATTCGATGGCGGGCCGGTCGGTTTGGAGACCTTGGCGGCCACCCTCGGTGAAGAACCCGGTACCATTGAAGAGGTGTACGAGCCTTATCTGCTGCAAATCGGCTTCATCCAGCGTACTCCTAGGGGGCGGGTGTGCACCGATCGCGCCTACGCCCATTTCGGCAGAAAGCGGAATCCCGAGAAAAAGGGCGGAGCGCAGGCGAAGGAGTGATGGCCGTGCATCCTGTAGCCAAGGTGCTGATCGGACTCGGGGTGTTGTTGATCTTAGCCGGGTTGTTCTGGCAGGCGGTGGGAAGGTGGCTGCCATTGGGCCGTCTGCCGGGGGATATCATCGTCCAAAAAGAAGGGTTTTCCTTTTATTTTCCCATTGTGACCTGTATTGTCTTGAGCGTGCTGTTGACCCTGTTGTCCTGGCTGTGGAGCTGGTGGCAGAGGCCGTAAGACGCCCAAAAGGAATGCGGGCTTTGCGAATCTTTTAATATAAATGGGGTGAACGGGTGATGTTGTTCCCCTTTCACCGAAACCGGAAAGAGGAACAGGGCGATCTCGGGGAACTGCTGGCGAAAGCCAAAGCGGGAGACGCAGGGGTGCGGGATCAGATCTTGAGACAATACCTTCCCTTTGTAGCCAAGAGCGCCTCAAAAGCGTCGAGCCGGTATATATCCCGCGAGGAAGACGACGAATTCAGCATCGCGCTGGCCGCCTTCAACGAGGCGATCGACCGGTACGACGGGAGCCGGGGTTCGAGCTTTCTGGGGTTTGCCGATACGGTCATCCGGAGGCGGTTGATCGACTATTTCCGGTCCAAGGAGCTCCGAATCCGGGACATTCCGATGGCGGAATTTGAGCTGGAGGATGAGGAGGAGCATCCATACAACTGGATCGAGGTTCGCAAATCCCTGGAGGCTTACGAAGCCCAGCAAATCGAAGCCGCGCGGCGGGAAGAAATTGAACGCTTCAGCGCTTGGCTCGCCGAATTCGGAATTACGTTGGAGGAATTGGTCGATCTCTCCCCGAAGCACGCAGATGCTCGGTGGAACGCGATTCAGGTGGCAAAGGTGATCGCTTCTAAACCTGAATTTTCTGATTATTTGATTCAAAAAAAGGCATTGCCACTAAAGGATTTGGTGGAGGAAGTGGGAGTCAGCCGGAAAACCCTAGAAAGGCAACGAAAATACATCATCGCCATTGCTCTCATTTTGATTGGGGATTTTGAATTGTTGCGTGATTACATTGTATAAGCGGGAGGGCGCGGCCGCAGTGAAAGGGATCGTCATGAAAATCGACGGCAAAGAGGCCATTGTTCTCACCCGGGACCGGCGGTTCGTCCGGATTCCTGCGACTCCTGGACTGGCGGTGGGGCAAGAGACCGAAGTCGGACTGATCCTGTCCCGGCCCAGGGGGCGGCGGGTGGGAGCGGTGTTCGGCCGTCCGGCGATTTGGGCGGCGGCAATCGCCGCGGTCCTGATGCTGTGGGCCGGCTGGCGAGTCCTCTGGCCCGCTTTGCCGGTTCCAGGGGCGTATGCGTATGTGACCGTCGAAGTGGACGGCGTGGTGGAGTTGGCGATCGATTCGAATCAAGTGGTGGTCGATTCGCGGCCGCTGGGGCCGCTGGCCGGGGGGCCGGATCCGCAGAACCTGGTGGGCTTGCCGGTGCAGGAAGCGGTGACCCGCTGGGTGGAACAGGCGGTAGACCAGCACCGGCTGAGAGACGGCGGAGAAGTGTTGATCGCTTCGTCGGCCGGCTCCGGAGCCGACCGCGCGGAGGTCGACGGACTCAATAAAACCCTGGCTTATGCGGTGGCGGATGCGGTGAAGCAGGATGTAGACATGATTCATGTCGACGCCCTTCAAGTTCCGGAGGAAATTCGCCGCAAAGCGGTTGCCGAGGGGATGTCTCCCGGGCGGTATTATCTGTATGTCGTGGCTCGGGATCGGGGGTTGCCGGTGAGTCTGGAGGAATTCCGGCGTCAATCGGTGTCTGCGCTGCTGAATTCCCACCGGGAACTGATCGGCTTGATTCAACAAATCGAACCGGAGAGCGGGAACCGGGTGTTTTGACGGCGGCCCGCCGTCCCTTGAGGCGGCGGGCTTTCCTTGCGCGGCGGGACCGGGCGTGGTATGGTAAGCACAAACTTTACGGAGGTGTCAGAGGGCGTTGCGGGTGGAAGATTTCGATTACGACCTTCCGGCGGAACTCATCGCCCAGTCTCCCCTTCCCGACCGGACGGAGTCGCGGATGCTGGTTCTGTACCGGGACACCGGAAGAACGGAACACCGGATGTTTCGGGATCTGCCGGAATATGTGCGAGCCGGCGACGCGATGATTCTAAACGACACCCGCGTCATTCCGGCCCGGCTTCTTGGTGTGAAGGCTGAAACGGGCGCCCGGGTCGAATGTCTGTTGCTGCGGAAAGAAGATTCCGCCGCTCAGCCCGATGTGTGGCGGGTTCTCGTCAAACCGGGCCGGCGGGTGCGGCCGGGAACCCGGTTGATTTTTGGGGAGGGCCGGTTGGAGGCGCTGGTGCTCGAGACCACGGAGGAAGGCGGGCGGTTGGTCCGCTTTTTCTACCGGGAGGATTGGGAAGACCTGCTGAAAGACCTTGGGGAGATGCCGCTGCCGCCTTACATTAAGACACGTTTGGAAGATCCGGAGCGGTATCAGACGGTGTACGCCCGGGAACCGGGTTCGGCTGCGGCGCCGACGGCCGGCCTCCACTTTACCCGGGAATTGCTCGATGACGTGGCCGCCCGGGGGGTGGACATCGGGTTTGTGACCCTTCATGTCGGTCTCGGCACCTTCCGCCCCGTTCAGGTTCGGGACGTGGAAGATCACCGGATGCACTCCGAATATTTTCGGATTCCGCCGGAAACGGCCCGGTTGGTGGATCGGGTCCGCCGCGAGGGAGGCCGGATATGGGCGGTGGGCACCACGGTGTGCCGGGCCTTAGAAACGGCGGCCCTCCGGGGATGGGGACCCCGGGAGGGGTGGACCGACCTGTTCATTTATCCCGGCTTTTCTTTTCAAGTGGTAGACTGCCTTATTACCAATTTTCATTTGCCGAAATCCACCTTGCTGATGCTGGTCAGCGCCTTCGCCGGACGGGAGCGGGTCCTTCGCGCCTATGCGGAAGCGGTGGAAAGGCGGTATCGCTTTTTTTCGTTTGGGGACGCCATGTTGATCACCACCGAATCATGAAGTTCCCGACCGGCTCAAGGGCGGGATTCTGGCGAGCCTTCTTTGTGTGTATAATGGGGATGGGACGCGCCGCAGGGCGAACGAAGGCGGAAAAGGAGTCGGTGCATGGCTGTACGGTTTACCGTCATCAAAAGATGCTCTTCATCCCACGCCCGGCGTGGCCGGCTACATACCCCGCACGGCACCGTCGAGACGCCGGTGTTCATGCCGGTGGGCACCCAGGCGTCGGTCAAGGCGATGAACCCTCACGAACTGTTGGAGATCGGGGCCGAGATGGTTTTGAGCAATACATACCATCTGTTTTTGCGGCCGGGCCATGAATTGGTGGAAGCGGCCGGCGGTTTGCACCGGTTTATGCAGTGGCCTCGCGCCATCCTCACGGACAGCGGCGGGTTTCAAGTGTTTAGCCTCAGTCCGCTCCGCCGCATCCGGGAGGAAGGAGTTTCTTTCCGGTCCCACATCAGCGGAGAAACGTTTTTTCTGTCTCCGGAAAAGGCGGTGGAAATTCAGAACGCATTAGGGGCGGACGTCATCATGGCGTTTGACGAATGTCCGCCCTATCCTGCGGAAAGGGAATATGTCGCCGAATCCCTCGAACGCACCTTGCGCTGGGCCGAGCGTTGCCGGGCAGCCCACCGGCGTCCCGAAGACCAAGCGCTGTTCGCCATCGTACAGGGCGGGATGGAGCTGGACCTGCGTCAAAGGGCTGTGGATCGGCTGGTGGAGATGGATTTTCCGGGGTACGCCATCGGCGGCTTGAGCGTTGGGGAGCCGAAGGAATTGATGTACGAGATCCTCGAGTTTACCGCACCTCGGCTGCCTTGGGACAAACCGCGGTATCTGATGGGCGTCGGCGCTCCCGAGGATCTGGTGGAGGGGGTATGGCGGGGTGTGGACATGTTTGACTGCGTCTTGCCGACGCGAATCGCCCGAAACGGCACGGTATGGACGAAGCGGGGAAAGTTGGTGATCCGCAACGCCGCCTGTGCTTGGGACTTCCGGCCTTTGGATCCGGAATGCGACTGTTATGCGTGCCGCCACTTTACCCGGGCCTATATCCGCCACTTGCTGAAAGCGGGGGAGATTTTGGGTTTGCGCCTGACGACCTATCACAATTTGTATTTTTTGACTCGCCTCATGCGAGACATTCGGACGGCGATCGAAGAAGACCGGTTGGCCGAATTTCGGAACGAGTTCTACCGGGCGTTCGGCAATGGGAATGGCCGAGAAGACGGAGAAGGAGGAAGATAGTCCATGTGGCAAAACTATTCGGGGATCATTTCGATTCTGGTGATGTTCGCCATCTTTTACTTTTTGTTGATCCGGCCGCAACAAAAGCGGCAAAAGGAACGGCAGGCGATGCTCGCCGCGCTGAAAAAAGGGGATCGCGTCATCACCATCGGAGGCATTCACGGCACCATCATCGACTTGGACGACGACAAGGTCACTTTGCGGGTCTCCGAAACCACGAAAATCGTGTTTGAGCGGAGCGCCATTTCCACGGTGGTGCAGGAAAACTGAGGAGCGGCCGGCCGGAGGTGCCGGTCCGGCCGTTCCCGGCGTTTCCTGTACCCGTTTTGCCGTTCCCGGGCGTTTACCGTTCCCGGGCGAGGTTGACGCCGATGACTCCTCCAAAGGAGCCGATGATCACCAGAATTGCGCCTTGGATCAAGGCTGCCGGCGTCAAGGAGACCTCCGCCGATGCCAGCGCCAGGATCGTGACCGTCAAGGCATAGCCGAAGCCGGTAAACAGGCCGTAATACCACCCGCGGTGTCCGGCTTTGCGGGCGGCCCATCCGGCTCCGGCGAGAACAGCGGTTGCGTGCACGGTATAGATGAGATAAGGGAGCCCGGCTTCGGGCAGGGAAGTCCAGGCCAGGGCGGAGGCGATGAGCAACACTCCGGCGAGGGCGATGCACAAGCTGACGATCAACCCGTGGAGGACAGGAACGACGGGCGAGCGCCGGCCGGACGGAGAAGATCCTGAAAAATCTGTCATCAGATCTCTCCTCCTCTTGTTCGGGTCTCCCTGCGTTTGCAGCCCGAATGTTCATCGGGATCATCGATATCCATGTATATGTGGGCCATCCCCGTCGGTATGAACTATTCGGGCATGTTGCCCCGCCTCTCCCGGCCATGCTAAAGGCAGGGAGGGGTTGAAGTGGGGGCATGGATTGGCCGTACGGTCCTCGTCTACGGCTTTGTACTGTTGGTGATGCGCCTCATGGGTCGCCGGGAGATCGGGAAATTGTCGGTCGTCGACCTGGTGGTGTCCATCATGATTGCGGAGCTGTCGGCCGTCGCCCTGGAAGATCCGGCCGGAGGACGGCTGTGGCACGCGCTGGGGACCATCGCCCTTTTGGCGGGATTGCAACTGGCCGTTTCCCACTTGTCTCTGCGAAGCCGCCGGCTGCGCAATTGGATGGAAGGGCGTCCGGTGGCGGTCATTGAAGACGGCCGGTTGCTCGACCGCCGGATGAAAGAGCTCCGGTACAGCTTGGATGACTTGGCGGTCCAGTTGCGGGAAAAGGGCATTTTTCGGGTGGACGATGTGGAAACCGCGGTGATCGAGCCCTCGGGCAAGTTGTCGGTCCGGGTCAAGGACGCCCGTCAGCCGGTCAGCCGCGGGGATCTGGGACTGGGGGAATCGGGGGACGGACTGCCGGCGGTGGTGGTGATGGACGGTGAGATTTGCGCGGATGCGGTGGCGAGATTGGGCAAAGACGAGGCCTGGCTGCGCCGTGAACTGGCGCGCCGCGGGTATCCCGACCCGGCCCGAATTTTTTACGCTCATGTAGATCGCCGGGGCCGGTGGTATATTGACGGGAAGGACCGGTGAGAAGCGGTTCGCCTCTAGAGGGCGGGACGCCGGGGAATGATTTTCCAAATCTTTTCGAAGCTGCTGGGGTGGATGACGCCCAGAATCAACAGCAGGAGGGTGTAGACGGCGGCACCGGTCCCTGTGGCCGCCGCCAACCGTCCCAGTTCCGAATCGAGCCACAGGCGGGCATAGGCCATCCAGGCACAGGCCCCGAAAGTGGCCAAGGTTACTTTGACCAAATCGAGGGCGGGAAGGGCAAATCCGACCAAGCGCCCGACGGAGAGGTAATGGAGCAAAGTGGTCAGGCAAATGGACGCGACTACCGCCCACAAAACCCCTAGGATGTGGTATTCGCGTTGGGAAGCCAGCAGCACGATCAGGCCCAAACGCAGAGCGGATCCGACGATGGCGTTGCGCATGGCCAGTTCGGCCCGGTCGAGCCCTTGCAGAATGCTGGCCAGCGGCGCTTGGAGATACAGCAGGAAACCGGCGGGTGCCAATTGCTGGACGATGACCGCGACGGAAGTGTTGTGGTACAAAAGGGTAGAGAGGGGTTCCGCAAACAGATACAGCCAGGCGGAAACGGGAAAGCCGATGAGCGCCGAAAGCCGGACAGCCTGGGATAGGCGCCGGCGGACCAGTTCCGTTTGCCTGGAAGCGACCGCCTCGGAAACGGACGGCACCAGGGCGGTGGAGAGGGAATAGGTAACCACCGTCGGCAACAGGATCAACGGGACGGCCATGCCCGCGTACTGGCCGTAAAAAGCGGTGGCCATGGAGGCGGTCATGCCCGCCGCCAGCAGGGCGCGGGTCACCAGAACGGGTTCCAGAGCGTAGGCGAATGACCCGAGCAACCGGCTGGCGGTGACGGGGACGGCGATGCTGCGCAGGGCGGAGACCGCCGAGCGAAGTGTTCGAGCGGACGGTGCGGGCCTGCGCCAAAGGGCCCAGTTGCCGGCCGGGGTAAGGGGGCGGGCCCGCCAGAGGAGGAACAACAGTCCGCCCAGTTCGCCGAGGACTGCCCCGATCATCGCCGCCGAAACGGCGTAGGGCAGGCCGTAAGGCAGTGCGGCTCCGATGAGCCAGTAGACGCTGGTGATGCGGATGGTTTGTTCCAGCACGAGGGACAAGGCCAAGGGATTCATCTGCTGAAGTCCCTGCAGGTAGCCGCGAACCACCGAGGCAATGCTGATGATCGGAATCAGCGGCGTCATGGCCAGCAGCAGGGGGTAAGTATCGGGGTTGTGAAAAACGGCGCGGGAGAGCCACGGGGCCGAGGCCACCAGTCCCGCCGTTCCCAGGGCCGACAGGACGATGACCGCGGCGAAGGACACGCGCAGCACTTGGTGGGTGAAAGGACGGTCGTCCGTCGCCGTCGCTTCTGCCACACATTTGGAAACCGCCACGGACAGGCTGAGGGTGGTCAGGGTCAAAATCAGGTTCAGGAGGGGAAACACGGTTTGGAACAGCCCCATGCCTTCATCGCGGATCAGATTGGCGAGGAAAAATCGGTAGGCGAAGCCCATGATCCGGGTGACCAGCGCCGCTGCGGTCAGCGTCAGAGTGCCCTGCAGGAGTGTCTGTTTGTTCATAGTTTCCCTCCTTGTCCAGCCGGTCATTTTCACCCTATGCGGGTTCCGCCGGGGATAGTCCGATGGGGGAGGATTTCTACTGGCCGGACGCGAATTAGTGGGGAGGGGCGATCAAGATGCTGACACCCGAGGAGTTGACGCGGTGCATCGAGGAATTGTGCCGAAGCAAGGCGCGGGAATTCGCTCTACTCGGATATGAGAACGTCACGGGTGAGGAGGTTTGGGCTTGTGTTTCCGGGCGGTACAAGAACGGTCTTCCTCCGCTCTACCAATTGGTCAACGACATTCTGTCCCTGAAGGCCCCCCAGTTTATGGATTGGGCGATGGTCAGGGCCATGAAAGGGAAAATCGAATCTGGAGACCCCGGGATTTGACCGAAAAAGAAAGCCGTTGTTCGGATCAACTTACGGGCAGGTTTTGAGGAGGAACGCCATGACTCGCTCCACGAAATCAAACCAGCGGAAAATCCTCGTATTTTTTTTGTTTATCTTGGTCTTCGGCGCATTGGCGGGATGGACGACGCCGAAAATCTGGAACCGGGTCGTCTTGGGTCTCGATCTGCAAGGCGGTTTTGACGTGCTGTACCAAATCGTCCCGCCTGCCGGCCAGAAGGTGGACGAGACGGCGGTCAAGGCGACCGTCGCCGCCCTCGACCGGCGGATCAACGCCCTCGGGGTGGCGGAGCCGTCGATCCAAGTCGAGGGATCCGATCGGATCCGCGTTCAGTTGGCCGGAGTATTTGACCAGCAGCAGGCCAAAGAAATGCTGGGCAAGCCGGCGGTGCTCGAGTTTCGGGCCCCGGACGGAACCGTGCTGTTGACGGGCCGGGACCTCAAGAGCAACGCGCGGTATGAGACCAATCCGCAGACGAACGCGCCGGTGGTCGCGGTGGAGTTTCAGGATCCGGCCAAATTCCGGGACATCACCGAGAAGTATCTCGGGCAGCCCATCGCGATCGTCCTCGACGGCCAAGTGATCAGCGCTCCGACGGTGCGGAACGTAATTCCCGACGGCCGCGCCGTGATCGAAGGAGAAAAGACACCCGACGACGCGATTCGCCTCGCCAATCTGCTCAACGCCGGTGCGTTGCCCTATCCCTTGAAGGAACTCAGCTCCACAGCGGTGGGCCCGACGCTGGGACAGGCCGCTCTGCAGAAGACCATGGTGGCGGCTGTGGTGGCCGTGGCGCTGATTTTCCTGTTTATGATCGTCGTGTACCGAATTCCGGGCCTTGTGGCGGACCTTTCTCTGCTCGTATATCTGTATCTGATTCTGTTGGTGTTCGCCGGGTTGAAGGTGACCCTGACATTGCCGGGTTTGGCCGCCCTGGTGCTGGGGGTCGGAATGGCGGTGGACGCCAACATCATCACCTATGAGCGGATTCGGGACGAGTTCCGGACGGGGAAATCCGTCCTGTCTTCCTTCGTCGCCGGGACGCGGAAATCCCTTCGCACCATTCTCGATTCGAACATCACGACCGTGATCGCGGGGATCGTCATGTACTTTTTCGGCACGGGATCGATCCGCGGCTTTGCCGTGGCCCTGATCGTCAGCATCGTGATCAGCATGGTGACGGCGGTATTCCTCAGCCGGTGGTTGCTGCACCTGCTGGTGACCTCCGACTGGCTGAAAAGCCCCGCCTGGTACGGTTTAAAAGAAGGGGGGCAGACGCCGTGAAGGTGCGCTTTCCGATCGTCCGCCATCGCCGGTGGTACTTCTTGTTCTCGGGGTTGCTTACCGTTTTGGGGATTGTGGCGATCGCCGTGTTCGGCTTAAACCTGGGCACGGATTTTCGCTCCGGAACCCGGGTGCAGATTGAAGTCGGGCCGGGCTGGAAACCCCAAGACGTGATGGCGGCCTTTCAATCGGCGGGTTTCTCCCTTTCTCCGGGGGACATTACGTCGGCGGGAGTCCAGGGGGAGGCGGCGGTGGTCCGGCTGAAGGATAAACTGGATCAAGCAAAAGAAGCGCAGATCAACGCGGCCATCCAGAAGCAGTATCCCCATGCCAAGATCCAGGTGGACAGCGTCGAACCCCTGGTGGCGCGGGAACTGTCGAGGAACGCCATGATCGCGGTGGGGCTGGCATCGCTGGGCATTTTGATCTACATCGCCGTGCGCTTCGAGTTTTGGTTCGGCGTCGCCGGTGTAGTGGCGCTTTTGCACGACGCGTTTATCGTCATTTCGGTGTTCGCCCTGTTGCGGCTGGAAATCGATTTGCCCTTTATCGCGGCGGTTTTGACCATCGTCGGATATTCCATCAACGACACCATCGTCATCTTCGACCGCATCCGGGAGAATTTGAAGGCGGCCAAAATCCGGACCCTTGAGGATCTCGAACAGCTGGTGGACGACAGCCTTTGGCAGACGATGCGGCGGTCCATCAACACCGTGGCCACGGTGGTGCTGGCGGCCCTGTGCCTGTTTTTGCTCGGCAGCGCGTCGATCCACAATTTCTCTCTCGCCCTGTTGGTGGGACTGGTCAGCGGTGCGTACTCTTCGATTTTCATCGCCAGCCCCCTGTGGGTGTCGTGGCGCGGCCGCAGTCTGAAAAGGCGGGGCGCGGAGTCGTAGGCGGGCACCTCGCTTGCGGGTATACGGCGGTCCGTATTATAATCAAGATATTCATACGTGGAGGCGTATTCCGGCCATGGATTTCAAGTCGATGATCCGGGTGATCCCCGACTTCCCGCAGCCGGGAGTGTCGTTTAAAGATATTACGCCCCTGTTGAAGGACGGAGCGGCGTACCGGGCGGCGATCGACGAGCTTGCCGAACGGCTGCGCCCTCTGGGGCCCGAGGCGGTGGTCGGGCCGGAGGCCAGGGGATTCGTCATCGGCGCGCCGCTCGCCTACGCCCTCGGCGTCGGGTTTGTGCCGGTGCGGAAGGCGGGCAAGTTGCCTGCGGAGACGGTTTCAGTGGAGTATGAGCTGGAATACGGGTACGATCGGTTGGAGATTCACCGCGACGCCCTCCGGAAAGGTCAACGGGTGGTCGTGGCCGACGATCTGTTGGCTACCGGGGGGACGATCCGTTCGACGATTCGGCTGGTCGAACAACTGGGCGCCCACGTTGCCGCGAGCGCATTCCTCATCGAATTGACGTACTTGGAGGGACGGGCGAAACTCGCCGGTTACCATGTCCTATCACTTGTCCAGTATTGAGCCTGCCGAAGCGGCGGGAAAGATGCCAGATCGAAAGATGCCGGATCCAGCGGACAGCGCTTTCGAGCGCCTTTGCGAAAAGGTGCGGGGGTACGGGACCGAAGAGGACGTCGAAAAGCTGCGCGAGGCTTATGGGGTGGCCAAGAGCGCCCATGCGGGACAGAAGCGCAGTTCCGGAGAAGACTATATTCTGCACCCCTTAGCCGTTGCGGAGATTTTGGCGGATCTTCACCTCGATTCGACGACTCTGACGGCGGCGCTCCTTCACGACGTGGTGGAGGATACGCCGGTGACCCTCGAGGAGATCTCGAAGCGCTTCGGATCCGAAGTCGCCGCCTTGGTGGACGGAGTCACCAAACTGCGGAGAATTCAATACGCGACCAAAGAGGAACAGCAGGCGGAAAATCTCCGGAAGATGCTTCTGGCCATGGCCAAGGACATCCGGGTGATTCTCATCAAACTGGCGGACCGCCTGCACAACATGAGGACCCTTCGCCACGTCCCGGAGCAAAAACAGACCCGAATTGCGACGGAGACACTGGAAATTTTTGCGCCTTTGGCGCACCGGTTGGGGATTTCGAGGATTCAGTGGGAACTGGAGGACATCGCGCTTCGTTACCTCAACCCTCAGCAATATTACCGGATCGCCAACCTGATGGCCAAGAAGCGGCGGGAACGCGAGGCGTATATTCAACAGGTCATCGACACGTTGCGGGAGAAATTTCAAGAGTTAGGCATAAAAGCCGATATTTCCGGGCGTCCGAAACACATTTACAGCGTGTATCGCAAAATGGTCACCCAGAATAAGCAGTTTAGCGAAATTTACGATTTGTTGGCCGTGCGCGTGATCGTCGACAATATCAAGGATTGTTATGCGATTCTCGGGGTCGTTCATACCCTGTGGAAACCGGTCCCGGGACGGTTCAAAGATTACATCGCGATGCCGAAACCCAACATGTATCAGAGTTTGCACACGACGGTTGTCGGTCCCCAAGGAGAGCCCCTGGAAATTCAAATCCGCACCTGGGAAATGCACCGGACGGCCGAATACGGCATCGCCGCCCACTGGCTGTACAAACAGGGCGGGCGGAACGCCGACCCCTCCTTCCAGCAGAAGCTGGCCTGGTTCCGGGAAATCCTCGAATGGCAACAAGACTTTCGCGACGCCCAAGATTTTATGGAGACCCTCAAAGTGGACCTGTTTTCCGACGAGGTCTTCGTCTTTACCCCGAAGGGGGACGTGGTGGCCCTGCCGGCGGGGTCGGTGCCCATCGATTTTGCGTATCGGATTCATACGGACATCGGCAATCGGTGCGTCGGCGCAAAGGTCAACGGCCGGATTGTCCCCCTGGACTATCAACTGAAAACCGGCGACATCGTGGAAATCCTGACATCGAAACACAGTTACGGCCCCAGCCTGGACTGGTTGAAAATCGTCAAGTCCTCCCAAGCCAAGAGCAAGATTCGCCAGTGGTTTAAAAAGGAGCACCGGGAGGAAAACGTCCATCGCGGGCGGGAATTGTTGGAGCGGGAGTTGAAAAAACACGGCATCGAATGGGCGGACGTGCCGGAAGCGGCGTGGGAAGAGGCCGGCAGCCGTTTGCGTTACTCCAAGCCGGAAGATCTGTGGGCTGCGGTGGGCTACGGGGCTCTCGGCCCGCATCAGGTGGTGGGCCGGGTGCTGGAGAAGCTCCGGAGGGATGGGCAGGCGGGCGCTCCTCTCGCCGGAGGCGAGGCCAAGGAACGGCGGGAGGACAAGTCCACGTCGGGAGTCCGGGTCAAAGGGGTGGACAACCTATTGGTTCGGTTCGCCCGGTGTTGCAACCCTGTGCCGGGGGATGAGATCATCGGATACGTCACCCGCGGGCGGGGGCTTTCCGTCCACCGGACGAACTGTCCCAACATCCGTCAGCTGTCGCGGTCCGAAGCCCGCATGATCGAAGTGGAGTGGGAGAGCTCACCGGAGATTTCCTACAATGTCGAGATCGAGGTGACGGGCCTCGACCGTTGCGGGTTGATCAACGACGTCATGAGCGCCGTCGCGGAAACCAAGACGGATATCACCGCCGTGAACGGGCGGGCGGACCGCAGGAAAATCGCCACGATTCATCTCAGTTTGAACATCCGCAACATCGACCACCTCCATACCGTGGTGGAACGGATCAAACGGGTGAAAGACATTTACACCGTGCGGCGGGTGATCCAATAAATGCGGGCGGTGGTGCAACGGGTATCTCGGGCCGAGGTGCGGGTGGAGGGCCGGATTGTCGGCCGCATCGGTCCGGGGCTTCTCGTCTTGGTCGGGATCGGCCGGGGCGACCGGGAGGAGGACGCCGTGTGGCTGGCGGAAAAAATCGCGGGTTTGCGCATTTTTGAAGACGGGAATGGGAAGATGAACCTGTCGGTCGCAGAAAAGGGCGGATCGGTGTTGAGCGTTTCCCAATTTACCCTCTTGGGGGATTGCCGGAAAGGCCGGAGACCGAATTTTACGGCGGCGGCTTCACCGGAGGAAGCGTTGCCGCTGTTCGAACGGTTTAACGAAGAACTGCGTTTTCGCGGTCTGCAGGTGGAGACCGGCGTGTTTGGCGCTCGGATGGAAGTAGAGTTGTTGAACGACGGGCCGGTGACTCTGGTGGTGGACAGTCCAGGGCCGCGGTGAGACGGACGGGAGGTGCGGACATGCTGGTCGAGCGATTTGTGTTGAATGCCATGGGAACGAATTGTTACGTCGTCGCCGCCCGGGAAGGCGGCCCGGCGGTGGTGATCGATCCGGCCGGCCCGATGGAACCGGTGCGGAGTTTTTTAACCCGGCGGGGGCTGAAGGTGGAGGCGATTTTTCAGACTCACGGCCATGCGGACCATTTGCTCGGCCTCGAGGAACTGCGCCGGGAGACCGGAGCTCCGGTTTACATTCACGAGGGGGACGCGGAGATGTTGACCGACCCCGAAAAGAATCTTTCCGCCTTTTTGGGCAGTCCGGTGGTCTGCCGGCCTGCGGAACACCGCTGGAGAGGGGGAGAGGACTTTGTCGCGGCCGGTTTGCGCATCCGGGTGATACACACGCCCGGCCACACGCCGGGAGGGGTTTGCCTCGACATCGCCCCGGAGGGGGAGGCGCTGCATCCGAAGGTGGTGTTCACGGGAGATACCCTGTTCGCGGGGTCGATCGGGCGCACCGATTTTCCGGGAGGCGATTACGACCAGCTCATCGATTCGATTCGCCGGCATCTTTTGACCTTGCCCGACGATACGGTGATCTATCCGGGACATGAAGGGGATTCGACCATCGGCGACGAACGCGCGTACAATCCGTTTTTACGCGGAGATTGAGAAGGGGGACGGAAGCGATGAGCGTTCGAACGGAGTGGGTGGAATGGACACACGGAGGGAAGCGGAGGCGGGCTTATGCGGCGCGGCTCTCCCGGGCGCAGCTCCCCTTGCCGGCGGTGATCGTCGTTCAAGAGATTTGGGGCGTTGATGATCACATCCGGGATGTGACGGAGCGCTTCGCCCGAGCCGGCTATCTGGCGGTGGCGCCGGATCTGTACTGGGAAAATGGCGGACGTCCCCCGGTGTTCGAAGAGTCCCGAATCGAGGAGGTCAAGGCCTTTCTCGATACCTTGGCGCCCGCCGAGTGGAGCGTTCCCGAGCGCCGGGAGGCGGCGGCCGACCGGCTGGAGGAACCCGCGCGTACGCGGGTGAAGGAAACCCTGTCCGCCCTTTTTGCCGGACCGGCGCGGGATTTGGAGAAACACGCGGCCACCCTGCAAGGGCTTGCGGCGTTTCTTCGGGATTTTGAACCGTGCCGGGGGCGCCCCGTCGCTTCGGTGGGATACTGCATGGGAGGGGCCCTCTCGGCGTTGTTGGCCTGCTTGGAGCCGGATTTGGCCGGCGCGGTCGTCTATTACGGGCGGCTGCCCGGGGAGGACCGGGCTCGGGAGATTCGCTGTCCCATGCTCGGTTTCTTTGCCGGTGAAGATCCGCCGATTACCGCGATGGTCCCGGCTTTCACCGAGGGAATGGCCCGGATGGGCAAGTCCTGGACGTATCGGATTTACGAAGGGGCAAAACACGCCTTTTTCAACGACACGCGGGCGTCCTACGATGTTCGCGCTTCGGCGGACGCTTGGGCCCGGACTCTCGGGTTCCTCCGCGATGTGCTTTACGGCGGACGCTGATCCCGGCGGATCAGACCTCAAACAACCCGTTCGTCCAGGACGCGCACATACAGGCGGTAGTCCGGCTCCGAAAACAACACGAAGACGACCGTGTGGACCGATCTGGCCTGTTTCAAAAATCCGATCACGGCGTCCGAAGCGATTCGGGCCGCTTCCTCCTTGGGATAGCCGTATGCCCCTGTGCTGATGGCCGGGAAGGCGATGCTCTCGATTCCGCGTTCCTCGGCCAGCCGTAAGGAGTTTTCGTAACACGCCCGCAACAGCTCGGGCTCGCGAGCCGTTCCGCCCCGCCACACGGGTCCTACCGTATGGATGACGTACCGCGCCGGCAGGCGATATCCTTTGGTGATTTTGGCCTCGCCGGTTTCACACCCCCCAAGGGTGCGGCACTCTTCCAGCAGTTCGGGGCCGGCGGCCCGGTGAATCGCGCCGTCGACCCCTCCGCCGCCGAGCAAAGTGCGGTTGGCGGCGTTGACGATGGCGTCCACGCTCTGGCGGGTGATGTCCCCGACCTCCACCCGGATCACGCGATCTCCGATGTGGTACTCCTTCATCGGTTTCTCCTCCCCTTCGGGCGGATGCCCGGTGTGTTTCCCTGCGAAAACGATTGTACCATACGGTCTCAGGGGAGCTCGCGGCGCGGAATTGCGCGAGTGAGTAAAAAGGCCTATTTCAAAATAGTTCAACCGTCGGTGTACACCGGTGTACGGTTTGATAGAGTGTTGGAGGAGATTGCCGCCGGGAGATCCAGGGGGGAAGGGTGATGCCGTCGTGGTATGATCCCTATTTGCTGTTGGGAGACCCGGTAGTGGTGACCGATTCGTCCCACCGCATCATTGCCGTCAATGCGGCGTACGAGGAGGCGAGCGGATATCGACGGGAAGAAATTGTGGGGAAAGACGCGGGCCATCACAAATCGGGGTTGACGCCGGCGGCGGTGTACGACTCATTGAAGAGGACCCTGGCGCGCAAACAGGTGTGGCGTGGCATCCTGACCAATCGCCGTCCCGACGGGCGATTGTGGAATTCTTCCTTGACCATCACTCCTTTGGAGCGCCCCGACGGGGTGTATTACCTCGGCGTCTGCCGGGATATACAGGACATTACCAGTCACAATGTGGTCGAATCTTACGAAGAACTGTTCTCGCTGATCGCGCGAGTGGCGGAAGCCGCCGACCCCTCCGTCGAAATTCATCTTCATCAGGTGGAACGGGTGACGAAGTGGATTGCCCACGGGACGGGGCACTCGCCGCAAGACGCGCGTTGGATCGGTCTGGCGAGTGTGTTGCACGATGTCGGCAAGATGTTTATTCCCCGGGAAATTCTCTTCAAGCCCGGAAAGCTGACGGTTTCGGAACGGGAATTGATCAAGACCCACACCACCTTGGGCGCCGAGTTTCTCGATTCGTTGCACGACAGCATGGCAAAGATCTACGGCTATAATGAAGCATTGGTCGTGGCTCGGGAGGTGGCCCATTCCCATCACGAACGCTACGACGGCGCGGGATACCCCGAGGGATTGAGGGGTGAGGAAATCCCCTTGAGTGCCCGAATGGTGGCTTTGGCCGACACGGTGGATGCGCTTCTATCGGTTCGGCCCTACAAGCCCGCCTGGGGTTCCGACCAGGTCGTCGAGTATCTGAAGCGGGAACGGGGGGGCCAGTTTGACCCCGAGCTGGTGGACCTCCTGCTGGCGCATTGGGACCAGGTAAGCGCTCTGTACCGACGGGACGGATCCGAACCGGCGAAAGGAGAATTCGCATGATCGACGACGTTGTCCGCTATCTCGGATGGACCGAGGACGACCAGCAGTTGTTGCAACGGATCGAACCCCTCCTTCCCCGCATTGAACACCGCATTGTAGACAGCTTTTACGAACGCGTGCTCTCCTTCGAGATGACCAAAGAGATTTTAGAACGCCACAGTACCCTCGAAGCGCGGAAAAGAGGTCTGACGGCTTATTTGCGCGAATTGACGGCGCCTGTAACTCCGGATTATTTAAAGTAGCGGGAGAAAATCGGGGCGGCCCACAGCCGGATCGGTTTGGGATCGCCATGGTATATTGGATCATATATGGAATTTTTCGAACATCTCATCCCCCTGTGCGTCGAGGAATTCCGCCGGCGTCCCCGTGTCCTCTGCGGGGTGCTCAAGGCGGTGACAAAGAGAATCCTTCTCGACATGATGATCGCCCTTGCATCGTACGAGGTGGCCAACGACCGGAAGCTGGCCGAATCGGTCAATGCGGCCGTAGAGAGGATAACCCGCCTCGAAGGGATGGCGGAGATACACGACGCGATGCGGATCGAGTTGGAGCGGGCGTACGAAATCCGGGGAACCGCGGAGCAGATGAGCGCGTCCATTCAGGAAGTGGCCAGCAGTGCGACGCATATGGCGGAGGCGGCCCGGTTCGCCGTAGAGGGGGCGCAGGAAGGGGCACGCGCCATCGACCGGGCTGCGGATGGCATGGAGCAAATCACCCGGACTTTTTCGAAGCTCACGGAAGAGTTTCAACAGTTGCGCAAAACCGGAGAAAACATCGGCGAAGTGGTACAGACCATTCAGGCGATTGCTAAGCAGACCAATCTCCTTTCGCTGAACGCCTCCGTTGAGGCCGCCCGGGCCGGCGAGCAAGGCCGGGGATTCACCGTGGTGGCGGGAGAAGTCCGCCATCTCGCCGGAGAAACCCAAGCGGCCACCGAAGGCATCCGCAAGCGCATCGGTGAACTCCAGGATTCGATCGAGCGCATGGCCCAGGTGATGGATGCGACGTGCCAGTTGGTGGAAGACCTCCGCTCTCAGGCCTCTGAAACGGTGCGGGTCATGCACCGCATCGTGGGACAGGCGGAGAACGTGAACCGGGCGACCCAAACGATCGCGGCCATCACGGAACAGCAAGCGGCGGCGACAGGCACCATCGCCGGACACATTTCCGAAATGGTCGGCCTGACCGAGCAGACCCGGGGAAAAATTGAAATGCTCGGGAAAAACATTTGGCGCGTCGGTTCCGAGGTGGACGCCCTGCGGTCGCGCTTTCTGTCGGAGGTGGACGATCTTCCTCCAGGCATCATGATGCGCGTGGCGGAGGTCGATCACACCTTGACCTTGTGGCGGGTTTACAACAGCTTTGTGCCGGGGGTGGAAGTGGGTCCGGAGGAAATCGGCGGTGTGGAGGAGTGCCGCCTGAACCGATGGCTGCGGTCGGCCCGGAACAGAAGCGTTTTTGGAAAGGACCCCGCTTTCGAGGCTCTCCATCGCCGATTTCACGTCCTGGCAAAGGAGGTTGTACAACTCCTCCACAAAGGGGAGCGGGCGGAAGCGCGCCGGAAGTACGGCGAATTGGTTGAGACGCACCGCCGGTTGGAAGAGGTGCTGCGCCGGCGAGAAGCGGAACTCCCGACGTCAATTCTCGGAACGGGTGGGGGAAGATGGGCAGCGGAAAGCGTGCAAGAATCCGCCGGCCATTCCCGGGAGGAGTTGGCCTGAACCGAATGGCCGATCTCTTGGAGGGCATGAACCAATTCGGGACGAATTCCGAAAAATTTCAATTCATGGTAGACAAGGTTGCGGAAATGTTGGGCGCCGCCCTGGTTGGGATCTGGCTGGAGAAGGGCGGAAACCTCGTTCCTGTGGCGGTGGGGGGCCGGGCAAAGGAGTGGAGGATTCTGGATACCCTTTCCTGCCGGCCGGGTGGTCCGGATGCCGACGAGCCGGAGGTGCGGGCTTTTCGGGAACGGAGGCCGGCGGTCCGGAAGCCCCGCGGGGCAGAACCGGGAGGGCGGAAGCGGCTCGCGCTGGGCGCGCGCCTGGCCGTGCCCCTCCAGTACGACCATCACGTATTCGGCGTCATCGGGCTGGCGGTGATCGAGGGAAAGGAATTGACGCCGCCGATGCGTCACGCTCTGAGCGTCTTGGCTCCCGTGGTCAGCATGATGGTGAGGGAAGAACGCGATTTGTTGCTCTTGGGGGAGCGTTCGAAAGACCTCGCAACCCTCATTTCCGCCGTTCAGGTGTTGGGCCGGGTGAAGTCGGAAGAGGAGCTGATGACCGAATTTGGAGACATCGCGATTCAGGTCTTGGGTGCCAACGGAGGATATATTCTGTTAAGAGGGAACGGGGACTGGTCCAAACTAAAAATGTTCGGCTTGCTCTCGGGGGCCGCCGAAATGGCTCCGCTGGTCGGCGAGTTGGCCCGGCAGCCTCCGGGACGGCCGCGTCCGTCGGTCCGGCCGGCCGTGTACATTCGCAATGATTCGGAATGGCCGTGGAGTATTTTGGAAGAATTAGGCTTTAAAAGCGGAATTTCCGGCCAGTTGGTGGTCGAAAACGAGTTGGCCGGGATTTTTACCCTTTGGAGCCGCGAACCGGATTTTTTCAATCGGAAACAAGAAGTGCTCCGGGCCTTGGCGGTGGAGGCATCCATTGCCCTTGAACTGTTGTGGGTGCGGAACCAGCTGGTGGCGGGAGCCCATACGGATCCGCTGACGGGATTGGCCAACCGGACGGGCTTGCAACAAAGGCTGGAGGAGCTGGTGGCCCACGGACGCCGGCATGGGGATTCATTTCTGTTCGTATTGATGGATCTAGATCATTTTAAAGAATTCAACGACAGCCGCGGCCATCCCGAGGGAGACCGTCTGCTGCGGGGAGTGGGAGAATCCCTTCGATACTCCGTTCGTCCTTTTGATGTGGCGGCCAGGCTGGGGGGAGACGAGTTCGTGGTGGTGATGGCCCATTGCAATTTCGACACCCCGGGGGTTCGGGAGCGGGTCCGGGAGATGCTCGTCCGACTGACCGTCGGTTTGGAGGTGGGGGTCAGCGCAGGGGTGGCCTGCTACCCGGAAGACGGCGAGGAGTTTCGCAGCCTGTACCGGGCGGCGGACCTCCGGCTGTACGAAGCCAAACGGCTCGGCCGGGGCCGGATCGGTTGGCCCTCGGGCCGGGTAGACCGGATTACCGGATCGTGAGCCGGTAGGTTTCATGCACATGGTCCACTTCGTCCTCCTCCGAATCCGGTTTTATTTGAAGATGCGCCTGTGGAGAAGAGGATACGAGGAGTTTATTATAAACAAAATAAATTATTATTATATTTTTGATTTATTAAAATTATGATCAACCGGGAAAGGAGTGCATGGGGTGTGGACAATCAGTTGCTCGTGTTCGTCACGGTGGCTCAAACCCGGAATTTTTCCCGAGCGGCGGAAGAACTACACCTCACCCAACCGGCGGTCAGTCTCCACATCCAGGCGCTGGAGAAACGGTACGGAGTCAAGTTGTTCGACCGGACGAATCGAATGGTGCGCCTCACTCGGGCCGGGGAGATTCTCTACCATCACGCTCGGGAGATTTTGAATCGCTACGCACACATTGAACGGCTGATGGATGATTTGACCAATCGGGCCGCCGGCCCTCTCGCCATCGGTGCCAGTTATACTTTCGGCGAGTATGTGCTGCCGGGTATCATCGCCGAGTTCTGCCGCCGCTATCCGGGTGTCGCGCCGACCATCACCATTGAAAACACGAGTCGCGTGGCGGAGCAAATCATTCGGTACGAATTGGACGTCGGGATCGTCGAGGGAAACCTGCAACACGCGGACCTCGAGGTGCGGGCGTTTGCCCGGGACGAAATGGTGGTGATCGTGTCCGCGCGCCATCCCTTGGCGGGAAGGGAGGAAGTGGAAGCCGGCGAACTCCGGGAAGAAACCTGGATTGTCCGGGAACCGGGGTCCGGCACCCGGGAGGCGACGGACCGGATGTTCGCGGATTTGCGGCTTTCCCCGGCGTCGGTGATGGAGTTCAGCAGCAATCAGATCATTAAAGAGTCGGTGGAAGCGGGGCTCGGGGTGTCGCTGATTTCCCGGTTGGCGATTCGAAAAGAAATAATGCTCGGGACCCTCGTCCCGCTTCGCCTGCGCGGCTATCCGGTCGTGCGTTCCTTCTCCTGGGTGGTTCGCGCCTCCCAATTCCGGACCAAAGTGGTCCAACTGTTCCTCGAATTTCTCAGCCAGACCGGCGCCGGAGTTATGACGGGCGCCAAGGGGGACGCCGGTGTACTCGGCCGGTGAAGGCCTGGCAAAAAAGGGGCGCTCCGAACGCGTTCGGAGCGCCCCGGGAGGGTTTCATCAGACGAACTGTTCTTCTTCCGTCGAGCCGGTGAGGGCTGTGGTGGACGACGTGCCCCCGGAGATGACCATGCTGACCTCGTCGAAATATCCCGTGCCGACTTCCCGCTGATGCTTGGTCGCGGTGTATCCGTATTTCTCGCTTTCGAATTCCTTCTGCTGCAGTTCGGCGTAAGCCGCCATCCCCCGTTCGCGATACTGGCGGGCCAATTCGAACATGCTGTAGTTGAGAGCGTGGAAACCGGCCAGGGTAACGAATTGGAATTTGTACCCCATCTCGCCCAGTTTTTCCTGAAATTCGGCAATGGTTTTGTCGTCCAATTTCCGCTTCCAGTTGAAGGAGGGCGAGCAGTTGTACGCCAAGAGCTTGCCCGGGAATTTGGCGTGGATCGCCTCGGCGAACCGGCGGGCTTCCTCCAGGTTCGGCTCGGACGTTTCGCACCAGATCATGTCGGCATAAGGGGCGTACGCCAAACCGCGGGCGATGGCCGCATCCAAGCCTCCGCGGACTCTGAAAAATCCTTCGGGCGTCCGTTCGCCGGTGATGAATTCGCGATCCCGCGGGTCGATGTCGCTGGTGATCAATTGGGCCGCATTCGCGTCGGTGCGGGCGATGAGGATCGTCGGCACCCCCATGACGTCCGCCGCCAGCCGCGCCGCCGTCAGATTGCGGATGGCCTGGGACGTGGGAATCAAAACTTTTCCGCCCATGTGGCCGCATTTTTTCTCCGATGCCAGTTGGTCTTCGAAGTGGACGCCCGCCGCACCCGCTTCGATCATCGCCTTCATCAATTCAAACACGTTGAGCGGCCCGCCGAAACCCGCTTCCGCGTCGGCGACAATGGGCGCGAACCAGTAAATGTCGTTCTTGCCCTCCAGGTGATGGATTTGATCGGCCCGTTGCAACGCTTGGTTGATTCGCTTCACCACGTGGGGCACGCTGTTGGAGGGATAGAGGCTTTGGTCGGGATACATCTGCCCCGCCAGGTTGGCATCTGCCGCCACTTGCCAACCGCTGAGGTAGATGGCCTTCAAACCGGCTTTGACCTGTTGAACCGCCTGGTTGCCTGTGAGGGCGCCGAGGGCGGGCACGTATTTCTCCGTATGCAACAGGTGCCACAGGCGCTCCGCTCCCATCCGGGCCAGCGTGTATTCGATGCGGATGGAGCCCCGCAGGCGCAGGACGTCTTCCGCGGTGTAGTTCCGGACGATGCCTTTCCAGCGCGGATCCGTTTCCCAACTCTTTTGCAATTGCATAGCTTCTTCTTTATTAATCATCAAAATGTCCTTCCTTTCCCTCTGAGATGATGATATGGAAAACCGCCCCGGCTCCGGACCGAAGCCGGGGAGGCCGCCGTCAATCGAGGTAGTCAATCGAGGTATTCGTACCCCGGCAGGGTCAAAAATTCGGCAAACTCGTCGCTCGTGGTCAGGCGGGTGAACAAGTCCGCCGCCTGCGCGTATTTTCCTGCGGCGAACCGGTCGGCGCCCACCGTGGAGCGGATCCGTTCCAGTTCTTCGTCCAAGATTTGCCGGAAGAGCTCGACGGTCACTTTCCGGCCGTCTTGCAGGACGCCCTTCGGATGGCGGATCCATTGCCACACTTGGGCCCTGGAAATCTCCGCCGTCGCGGCGTCCTCCATGAGGTTGAACAGAGGCACCGCGCCGGAACCCCGCAGCCAGGCCTCGATGTACTGGACCCCGACGCTGATGTTCGTCCGCAGCCCCGCTTCGGTGATGGGGCCCTCCGGCACCCGGAGCAGGTCGGCAGCGGTCACCTGCACGTCTTCGCGCTTTCTGTCCACTTGGTTGGGACCGGGCATCAGGCGGTCGAAAACCTCCATCGCCACCGGAACGAGCCCGGGATGGGCCACCCAAGTCCCGTCGTGGCCGTCGGAGGCCTCGCGTTCTTTGTCGGCCCGCACCTTGGCAAAGGCTTCTTCGTTGGCGGCCGGGTCGTTCTTAACGGGGATCTGGGCCGCCATGCCGCCGATGGCGTGGGCGCCGCGCCGGTGGCAGGTCTTGATGGTCAGAAGGGTGTAGGCCCGCATAAAGGGCACCGTCATCGTGACCAAGGCGCGATCCGGTAGGATTACCTCCGGCCGGTTGCGGAATCGCTTGATATAACTGAAAATGTAGTCCCAGCGCCCGCAGTTCAAGCCGGCGGCGTGGTCCCGCAATTCGTACAGAATCTCGTCCATTTCAAAGGACGCCAGGATCGTTTCGATCAGGACCGTGGCCTTGATGGTGCCCCGGGGAATTCCCAGGCGGTCCTGGGCGAAATTGAAAACATCGTTCCACAGCCGGGCCTCGAGATGGCTTTCCATTTTGGGCAGATAAAAGTACGGCCCGGTCCCGATCTCCAACAATTTTTTGGCGTTGTGGAAGAAATACAGGCCGAAATCGAACAAGGCGCCCGAGACGGGTTCCCCGTCTACGAGAACATGCTTTTCGGGCAGGTGCCAGCCCCGGGGGCGGACGATGAGCACCGCCGTCTTTTCGTTGAGGCGGTATTGTTTGCCCTCCGGACTCTCGTACGAAATCGTCCGGCGGATGGCGTCGCGGAGGTTGATCTGTCCCTGAATGCAGTTGGTCCATGTCGGCGAATTGGCGTCTTCAAAATCCGCCATGAATGTCTTGGCCCCCGAATTCAGGGCGTTGATCACCATCTTGCGATCTCCTGCCGGACCCGTGATCTCCACCCGGCGGTCCCGGAGATCGGCCGGTACCGGCGCGATGGTCCAGTCTCCCCGGCGAATGTGCTCCGTCTCCGGTAGAAAATCGGGCATTTGGCCCGCATCGATCGCCGCTTGCCGTTCTTCTCGCTTTTTTAGAAGGGCCTTCCTCGTCGAATCGAACTGGCGATGCAAGGCGGCGACGAATTCGAGGGCTTCCGGCGTCAGGATTTCCGCAAATTCCGGCGAGACCGGCGCGTTGATTTGCACCCCGGCGGGATACGCAATCGTCTCCGGCATAATGTCCCTACCTTTCCTTTCCGATCCTTGTAATTTTCCCAATCCCTTTGAGCGCCTTCCGCACTCGGATGGTTCGAGACCGTACCTTTGCGTCGTCTCTTTCCTGTCCGACGCGGCACCACCCCCACCGGCCGTGATCGAGCGTCGTCCAATCGGGAATCGATCGCCGTTCGTTCATGCTGCATTATAACACATTTGATTTGACGAGGTCTATTATAACACAGATTGCTGAATTGGCCAGCCCCCGTAACGGGACGGCGCCGGATTTGCTCAAAAATTTGTTGGCCGTTGCGGGCTCCGGTTCCAGCAGCGGAGGCGTTCATTTCGGGAAAGATCGTGGTATAGTGAAAGGGAGCGTTATGGGTGGAAAGGAGCAGGACATCGATGCCGAAGGCGAATCGCGCGTACAATTTCAACGCCGGACCATCGGCCCTTCCGCTGGAGGTGCTGGAACAGGCCCGGGAGGAATTGGTGGATTTCCGGGGGACCGGGATGTCGATCCTGGAGATGAGCCACCGGAGCAAGGTCTATGAAGAGGTGCACAACGAGGCCGCTTCGCTGTTGCGCGAACTGCTCGGCGTGCCGGACGGTTACCACATTCTCTTTTTGCAAGGGGGCGCCAGCCTGCAATTCAGCATGGTGCCCATGAATTTTCTATCCCGCGGAAGGGCGGCGGGGTATGTCTTGACGGGCAACTGGGCGGAAAAGGCGTGGAAAGAAGCTCAGGTGCTCGGCGAGACTTTTGTTGCGGCCAGTACAAAAGAGGAACATTACCGGCGGATTCCGTCCCTCGAGGAAATTCGTTTTGGTCCGGATGCCGCCTATTTGCACATCACGTCGAACAATACGATTTTCGGCACGCAATGGAAAGAATTCCCTGACACCGGAGAGGTCCCCCTGATCGCCGACATGTCGAGCGACATTTTGTCCCGGCCGGTGGACGTGAATCAATTCGCCCTCATTTATGCCGGTGCTCAGAAAAACCTCGGTCCGGCGGGGGTGACCGTGGTCATCGTCCGGGAGGATTTAGTGGAACGGGGTCCCAAGGACATCCCGACGATGCTGCAGTACCGAACCCATGCCAAGAACAACTCCCTGTACAACACCCCGCCCGTCTTTGCCATTTACATGATGGGGCTGGTGCTCCGCTGGGCGAAGGAGCAGGGAGGCGTGGCGGAGTTGGAACGGCGGAACCGGGAGAAGGCACAGCTGATTTACGAGGTGATCGATCGCCATCCGGACTTTTACCTCGGGCATGCGGAGCCGGGGAGCCGTTCCGCGATGAACATCACCTTCCGGTTGCCTACGCCGGAGTTGGAGCAGCAGTTCCTCGAGGAAGCCAAGCGAGAAGGGTTTGTCGGTTTGAACGGCCACCGTTCGGTCGGGGGTTGCCGGGCGTCGCTGTACAATGCCGTGCCCCTGGAGAGCTGCCGGGCTCTGCGGGAGTATATGCTGGAGTTTCTCCGGAAACGCGGTTGAGCGCGGCATGGTGCGAAAAATGGTGCGAAAAAATGGTGCGAAAAAATAGGGTGTCCGGCCCCTCCCTCCGGGGCCGGACGGGGAATTTTGGCTAAGAGGTTTTGGAGGCGTTCAGTTGGGCCGCCAGTTGCACAAAGTAGTCGATGGAACCCGGGTTGCTCATGGCGTCGATGTTGACCGCCTTGCGGAGGTCGATGCCCATGAGGATTTTTTTCACCGGCACCTCCAGTTTCTTTCCGTTGAGGGTGCGCGGCACCTCCGGAATCGCATAGATTTCGTCGGGCACGTGGCGCGGGGAGAGAGCCTGCCGGATCCGGTCCTTGATTTTCTGTTTTAACTCCTCGGTCAGCTCCACCCCTTCCCTTAACACCACGAACAGGGGCATGAAAGAAGAACGGCCCAACACCTCCAAATCGACCACCAGGCTGTCGAGGACCTCCGGGATGCTTTCTACAGTCCGATAGATTTCGCTGGTTCCCATGCGGACGCCCATGCGGTTGATGGTGGAGTCGGATCGGCCGTAAATCACCGCACTGCCGCGGTGTGTGATTTTGATCCAGTCGCCGTGGCGCCACACGCCGGGGTACATGTCGAAATAGCTTTCGAGATAGCGTTGATTTCCCGGGTCGTTCCAGAAGAACAGGGGCATCGAAGGCATCGGCTCGGTGACCACCAACTCCCCGACTTCGTCGATCAAGGGGCGTCCCTGCTCGTCAAACGCCTCCACCTTGACCCCAAGCGCCCGGCACTGGATTTCTCCGGAGTAGACCGGCAGGAGCGGACATCCGGTGACGAAGGATGTGCATACGTCGGTGCCGCCGCTGGTGGAGGCCAGCCAGAGGTCGCGCTTCACGCGGTCGTAGACCCACTGGAAGCCCTCCGGCGGCAGAGGGGAGCCCGTGGACCCCATGGCTTTCAAGGCGGAGAGGTCGTACTGGGCGCCGGGCTCGATGCCCGCCTTCATGCAAGACAGAATGTAGGCGGCGCTGGTGCCGAATACCGTCATGCCGGTCTGCTCGGCGAATTTCCACAGCACGCCCATGTCGGGATAGCCCGGCGAGCCGTCGTACAGCAGGCTCGTCGAACCGGTTAAAAGGGCGCTGACGACGATGTTCCACATCATCCACCCCGTGGTGGTGAACCAGAAAAACCGGTCTTCTTCCCCGACGTTCATGTGGAGGCCGTGGGTTTTGAGATGTTCGACGACAATGCCCCCGTGTCCCTGGGTGATCGCTTTTGGAAGTCCGGTGGTTCCCGACGAATACAGCACCCAAAGGGGATGGTCGAAAGGAACCGGTTCAAAGGTCAGGGGCCCGCTTTCCCGCAGGCAGTCCTGCCACAACACGGCGTTGGACAGCCGGGACGGGTCGGCGTCGCGGTTCAGGTACGGAACCAAGATGGTTTTTTCCAAAGTGGGCAGAGATTGCTGAAGTTCGGCGACCACACCCATCCGGTCGAAGGGCTTGCCGTTGTACTGGTAGCCGTCCACCGCGAACAAGACTTTCGGTTCGATTTGCCGGAAGCGATCGATGACGCTCGGGCTTCCGAAGTCGGGGGAACAACTGGACCAGACCGCTCCGATGGAAGCGGAGGCCAGGAAAGCCGCCACCGTTTCCGGGATGTTGGGCATGTAGGCCACCACCCGGTCTCCCGGGCGAACGCCCATGTTGCGCAACGCCGTCGCCAGGGAGGCCACCGTCTGGCGGAGTTCCTCCCACGATACCTCCGTCAGCGGACGGATTTCCGATTGAAACAGAATGGCGGGCCGCCCCGGCGATCCGGAGCGGAGAGCGTGTTCGGCATAATTGACTTCGGCTCCGGTGAACCATTTCGCCCCCGGCATGGTTCGCTCCGCCAAGACCCGGGTGTAGGGTTTGGAAGATTTAACCTGAAAATAATCCCAGATGGAACTCCAAAATCCTTCCAGGTCGGTTACGGACCACTGCCACAGATCGTGGTAGTTGTCAAACGAAAGCCCCCGATTTTGTCGGAGCCATTCCATGAAGTGATACATCCGGCTTTGCCGTTTGAAAGATTCCGTACCTTCCCACAAAAACGCTCCTTCCGATACAATTGACATTCAAAAGAACACCTGCCTTTGATCGGTGAATTCGGTGGATATCATAAATTTTATCTTGTTCAAACTCAAGAGGGAAGAGCCGCGGGGGCGGGAGCGGTCGAAGGGGTTCCAATTGCGCAGGACGGCGGCGGGTCTTCTCGGAAACCGGTCGGTGAACAAACGGAGACAATGTAAAGGAAATTTTGCATCCCGCATGGTAAGAAACAGATCTGTTATAGTACAATCTGTTATAGTACAATGAATAGAAAAGGAAAGACGGAGGGAACCAGGAAATGCAAACCGGTTTGCAGTTGGTGTACAAATGGATTGAGCGAAATCGGCAACTGGGCGTGTCCGACGACGAAATGGACGGGACGCGGTTTGTGTACGGGGATACGCTTTATACGATTAAGAAAACGGGGAACGGCGAGTTTGACGTCGACCATATCTCCGGAAAAATCATTGTTTTCCGGGATGAAAAAGAATTAGATGATGAGTATACGTGCAGGATTTGCGGAACGGAGTACACGAACAAGATTGATACGATTCGTTGTTGTATGAACCAGGATGAATAACGGGCAGACAAGCGGTCCGGCGCCGTCGCGCCGGACCGCCGTCCCGGAGGCCGCGGTGCCGGTTTCGCTAGAAGCGG
>JASBVN010000003.1 GCA_029961045.1 Alicyclobacillaceae bacterium
AGCGTCTGACTACGAATCAGAAGGCCGGGAGTTCGAATCTCTCCGGGCACGCCATATGACCGTCGAGCCACCTCGCAGGAGGTGGCTTTTGTTGTGAATCGGGAGTTACGCCGGTGGGGAAGGGAAGTCCGGGCCGCTGGGAGCCGGATCGACGGCGGCCAATGCGGTGTCCGGTTCGGGTTGTGCGATCCGGGTCTCACCGCCTCACCCGCTGTTCAAATTCTCGGGTCCAGGACCGGACGCATTCGGCGAGCTCCCGAACGGCGTCGGCGGTCTTTGCCCAACTGGGCGGGCTGTCTTGCGGGGCTGTCCGGTACAGAAACCACAGGTCGATCTTGCCGTCGGACTGTTGTCTCATGGAGGCCCGGGAGTGGCGAAACAGCTCCTCTACCGGTGTATCGTCCCCACCCGCTTTGCGGGCGAGTCGGAGCCGGATCATAAGCTCCAAATATGCAAAAATCGAAGAGTCGCGCGTCGTATCGGCCGGGAAGTAATGGATTCGGGCGTGGTAACGGGGGCCTTCCTCCACCCGGTATCCACTGCGCTCGACGGTTGAAACGAGGGTGTCTACGGCTTCTTTCACATTTTCCGAAAAAGGTTGTTCGTGTTCCGAATCGAATCGATCGTTCAGTTTTTGAACGGGGCCCATGGATATCCCCCCCTTTTCAACAGTCTCCCTTTCCTATGTCTTATGGTAATTCAGGAAGTGGAAAGCAACAAGGACGGAAAGGGAGCAAAGGAGGACAAATGGATGAACATCCCTTGGAGGGGGCTGTTTCCAGCCGGATGGGAAACCAGGGAACCGCAGCTCCGGTCCATCTCCGGCGGTGTTCCGCTGTCTCCGCAGGCCGGTTCCTCGGAAAACCGGTTCAGGTGCGGTGCCGGGGTCCATATCCAATGTATGAGCGAAAGGGGTGGAAAAGTCCTTTTTTTGTGGAACGGTTGAACGGACACCGCCGATATCGCTGTCTCGGCTGATCCGGTTCCCGGCTGATCCGGTTCCCGGCTGGCCGGCTCCCGGCGGGCGAGGTTTCCGGCGCCTGGTCCAGTTTGCATTGCCTTGCACGCCGCCGAACGGCCCGGTTATAATGAGTGCCGGAGCGCCACCAACAGACGAGGGCGGGGTCGGAATGGAACGGACAAAGCGGGGACTGGTGGAACGCCTCTCCCGGAGGTGCCGCTATTACCTCTTGAGACTGATTCGGGTTCGCGACGAACAGAAACGGGTGCAGAAGGGTGTGGCCTTGGGAGCTGTCATGCACTTCATTCCCACGCCCGGCATCGGGCTGGCGTTTGCTCTGGTTGTCGCCGTGTTTCTGCGGGCCAACAAGGCGGCCACCACCATCGCCAATCTGTTTGCGGCCCCGGCGGCCCTGCCCATGTGGTTTCTCAACTATTGGGTGGGAAGCTGGTTTGTCGGCGATACCAATGTGAGCCAGATTCAACACCTGGAAGGTCACGGACTGGGGGTGTGGAGATTTCTGGCTTCCCAAGGGGTGGGATTTTTTATCGGCATTGCCGTGAACATGGTGGTTTGGTTTGCCGTGCTGTATTATCTTTCTGGGTGGATTTTGCGGTGGGCCTCGACGCGGCTGCACAATCGCCGGAATCGGCCGACCGTTGTGCCGTGAGGGGCGGGATATTGACGAAATGGGTACTGGCGTGATATATTATCTCTTGTCGTCGGAATGTAGCTCAGCTTGGTAGAGCGCACGGTTCGGGACCGTGAGGCCCAGGGTTCGGAAATCCCTGCATTCCGACCAGTGTCGAAGTGGCGGAATTGGCAGACGCGGCCGTTTGAGGGCGTGTAACCTGCAAGGGTTCAAGTCCCGCCTTCGACACTGACTGGATGGCGCAGTTTTGGTAGCGGCGCTAATTTGGGGGAGGTAGAGGTCGCGGGTTCGGATCCGCTGTTCCGACCAACGGACCCCGGTGATGGGTACGGGCCCATAGTCCAGTTTACGTGGCGCACGACTGATAATCGTGAGGTCAGTGGTTCAAGTCCACTTAGGCCCACCAGAGGGAAACGTCATCCCCTGCTTCGATCGGGGATGGCGTTTTTTTATTCCGCGCTTCCGGCAAAGGGGCGAGTATCCAGTATGCCTCGACGGCCCGGCACAAGGCCAGGGCCAGTCGTTGCCGGTGTTCGGGGTCGAGGAGGGCGGCCCGCTCCGAGGGATTGGACAAAAAGCCCACCTCCACTAGGACCGAGGGACAGGGGGCCTGGCGCAAAACGTACAGGGGCCGGTCCGGGACGGCGGCCGTACTGCGGCCGGTTACCGGGTCCAGGGCGGCTGCCGCGAGGAAGGCCAACAGCCGGCCGTTGACGTCGTCCGGTGCGTGCAATACCACCGCTCCCCGGCGCGTGGCGGAGGAGGAGTGGTTGACGTGGATGCTGACGAAAAGCGAGGCGCCGGATTCCTTCGCCACTCGGACCCGGTTGGCCAGATCTCGGGCGTGGCGGCCGCCCCGGGCGGACGGGTAGCGGGCGCTCAAATCCACGTCTCTGTCCCGGGTGAGCACCGGACGGAACCCGCGGCTCTGGAGAATGTCCCGTGTGCGGAGGGCGATGTCCAACACGATGTCCTTCTCCAGTACCCCGCCGTGGGAAGTTCCGCCGTCCACCCCGCCGTGCCCAGGGTCGACGATCACCACGTAGGTGCGGGGAGGAGAAGGCTCTGTCGCGAGGGCCGGCGGTTGGGCGGTCGAGTGTCCGGCGGCAAGGATGGCGGCCGCCAGCAGCCCCGCGCGGATCGAAGTCCAAGTTTTTTTCATTTCCGTGCCTCCGCTTGAAACATGATACACTTAAGGTGGCGCAGCGGCCGTCTTTTCATGTGAACGGGGTGATATTCGTGAAAATCGGGGCTAACGTTTCGATTGCCAAGACGGGGTTGCTGGCAGCCGTGGAAGAATCGATCAGCTACCGGGCGACCTCGATGATGATCTATACTCGCTCCAACCGCGGAGGAAAGGCCAAGCCGATCGAGGAATTCCACCGCGACGAGGCCCATGCCCTCATGCGGGAACACGGGATCGTGGACCCCGTGGTTCACGCTCCCTATTTGATCAATCTGGCGAGTCCCAAAGAGGACACATGGCAATACGGCATCGACCTCCTGAAGGAAGACATCTTCCGTACGGCCTATTTGGGGATTCCGTGGCTGGTGTTTCACCCGGGATCCCATACGGGGGCGGGAATCGAATACGGGATCGAGCGGATCGCCGAAGCATTAAACATTATTTTGGCAGAGGCTGCCGAGGGGCCGATGATCCTGCTGGAGACGATGGCGGGGGACGGTTCGAAGGTGGGCAGCCGGTTTGAAGAGATCGCCGAAATCATCCGGTTGGTGGATCGAAAGGACCGCCTCGGCGTATGCGGGGATACGTGTCACTGGTTCAGTGCCGGATACGATATTGTGGGCGACTTCGACAAGGTACTGTACCAGTTCGACGATGTGATCGGGCTGAACCGGCTGAAGGTGTTCCACATTAATGACAGCAAATACCCGTTCGATTCCCGGAAAGATCGCCATGCCAACATCGGCCACGGCCTGATCGGCGGCGAAGTGTTGCGCCGGATCTGCCGTCATGAAGTTCTCCGGGATATGCCCCTCATCCTCGAGACGCCGGAAGGGTATTACGGCGAAGAAATCGCCTATCTGCGCGGAGAGACCGACGAGTTGCCGCCGGTGCGCTGACATCCCCCTCCCGGTTAACCCGCCTTTGGCCCGGACACAATGGAAGAAAGGCGGGCCCGGGAGGGAGAAGAACGTTCATGCATTCCATTGATACGGACTTGGACCGCTTGGTTCAAGAGGTCAATCGCATTCTCGGCGTGGGGGTCAGTTTTGACGTCATCTACAGGTCCTTCCATTTCGGGGGACTGCGACTGGCGGTTTACGCCCTCAACGGCTTTTTTCAAAGTCTGTTGATTCTCAATACCGTGCGAGAGTTGGGGAAAATCGCCGAACGGGTGGCGGAGCGCGGGGAGAGCGGGGCAGGCGCGCTTCGAGATGCAATTCTTCGGGAGTTGCCCTCCGTACAGGTGGAAAGCACCAGGGACCTGGACCGCGCCATCGCGGCGGTCCTGTCGGGCCCCATCGCCGTTTTTCTCGACGGCGCCGGCGAAGCGATTTTGGTGGACGTGCGGGCCTATCCCGATCGGGGACCCGGCGACCCCGCCGTCGAACGGGTGGTTCGGGGGCCGCGGGATGGCTACACGGAGACCCTGGTGACCAACGTCAGTCTAACCCGGCGTCGACTTCGAGATCCCCGACTTCGGTTTGAATTGTTCGAGGTGGGCAGCCGTTCAAAAACAGAAGTCTGTCTGGTATACATCGAGGATATTGCGAACCCGGAGTTGGTGGACACGATCCGCCACAAAATCCGGAGGATCTCGGTGGACGGCATTCCCATGGCGGAACAGTCCATCGAGGAATTTCTGATCGACAACAAATGGAACCCGTATCCGATGGCCCGGTACACCGAGCGGCCGGACGTCGTGGCTACTCATCTCTTGCAAGGATATATCGCCGTTTTCGTCGATACGTCGCCGGAAGTGATCATCGTACCCACGACCTTTGTCGATCACGTCCAGCACCCGGAGGATTACCACCAGACGCCTTTGGCCGGGACGTATATGCGGTGGATTTTGCTTTTTAGCGTCATGGTGTCGGTGTTGCTGCCGCCGGTATGGTTGGCCCTCGCCCGCGCAGCCGAGTGGAGCGAAGCCCTGCGGTGGGCGGTTCCCCACCAGGCGGGCAAAACCCCTCTATGGGTGCAGATGTTCCTCGCGGAAATCGGGATGGACATGTTGCGGAGGGCGGTGATCAATACCCCGGTGCCGCTGGGGTCGGCCTTGGGCATCGTCGCAGGGGTGGTTTTCGGCCAGACAGCGGCGGCGGTGGGGTTGTACAGCGCCGAGGTCATGGTGTTGATGGCGGTGACGTACGTGGCGTCCTTTGCCACGGCCAGCCCGGAGTTGGCGGCGGCCAACAGGCTGGTTCGGCTGGTTTTGCTGGTCTTGACGGCCCTGTTCGGCCCTTGGGGATGTGCTGCCGGGATCGTCGGATGGTTGGCGCTTTTGGCCGGCAGCCGGTCCTTCGGAGTGCCGTACTTCTGGCCGGTGCTTCCGTTTCATCGCTACGGTTTCAAACAAATGCTGATCCGCGAACCGCTGCCCGACATCAAAACGCGGATATCGGTATTGCATCCGGTGGACGACGATAAGCGGGCCGGGTAGGGACCGCCTCCGCTTTGGCCTCTTTCCGCATGCGGTAGACGGCCAGCAGCGTCCCCGCGATGCGCCGGTGTCCCTGAACAGAGGGGTGAATGCCGTCGCACAGCCAGTCGCGGCTGGCTTGGGGCAACACCCGGGCCAAATCGAGAAAAACGACGCGGGGTCTCTCGACTTTTTTCCTGTATTGGCGGTTCAGCCGTCGGACCATCCACTCAGAAAGGCCGTATCCTCTCCAGGCCGTGGGATAAGGATTATAAAATCCGAGGACAAACACGTGCGCGGCCGGCGCGAGGCGGCAAATCTCCTGGACGATGGCCGGAATGGTCGCCCACAAGCGCCGGGCTCCCTGGAAATAGCTGTACGGATGCAAGTGTCCCCGCGTGAGTCTTCGTAGGAAATCGTTTCCTCCAATAGAGAGACTCACCAATGAAGCCGGGTGGAGTCGCGGTGCGAATTTCCGGCGGAGGAGGGTCAGCAACTCTCCGCTGGTGATCCCGGATATGGCCAAATTCTCCAAACGGCATTCGGGACTGTGCCGCAAGGCCCGAAATACTAAATCCGGATAGGCGGCTCCCTCCGGCACGCCATGTCCTGCGGTGATGGAATCGCCCAAGGCCACGTAGTGAAAGGGACGTGTGTGCATGATGGGTTCCACTCCCGTCGCGTCTAACTGGTTGTCGCTCAGTCATCGCGTGAAAATGTGACGTCCGATCTGCTTGATTTGGGGGCGCGACCAGATCCAACGGGAGGTGGCAGTGGCCGGGTTAAAATAGTACACGGCTCCGCCCGTCGGGTCCCAACCGCGAATCGCGTCTAGGGCGGCCCGCCTCGACTGGTCGTCCGGAGTCAGCCAGATCTGCCCATCCGAGACCGCGGTGAAAGCTCCCGGTTGAAAAACGACCCCGGGGATTGTGTGCGGGAATCTCGGATCTTCCAATCGATTCAACACCACCGCCGCCACGGCCACTTTGCCGATGTACGGTTCCCCGCGGGCCTCGCCGTGTACCACTCGGGCCAGCAGATCCACGTCCCGGGCCGAAAATCGCCCGCTGCCCGAATAAGGCGATACCCGGTGGCTGCTCGGCGGCCGGTATCCTCGCGATCGGCGGACCAGTTCGGTTTTGGTCGCCGGCCCCGCGATGCCGTCGATCCGCAGCCCCACGTCCCGCTGGAACCTCCGAACGGCCCAATAAGTCTGCCACCCGAAGACTCCGTCAATCGCACCGTGATAGTAATTGACATATCGAAGGCGGCCCTGCAATTCCGCGACGTCGGCTCCGCGGCTCCCGCGGATCATATTCCAGTGCCAATTGGCAAACCCTTCGGCGGACGGCTGAACCGCCAGAAAGGTACACAATGCGACGGCGCACACCGAGACCCACAGGCGTAGTGTTCTGCGCACGGTTCCGACCCCCTTCGTCGCTTAATGTGGACGGAAGAGAGTCGGACCATGCGAGGAAGGCGGGCCGGACAGGCGAACGCTCAAAAAATTTTTTTGCGCTGTTGCTCCTCCTTCAGGATTTCCACCGCCTCCCGGAACCGCTGAGAATGCACCACCTCCCGCTCCCGCAAAAAACGCAAGCTGTCGTTTAAATCGGGGTCGTCAGACAAATCGATCAGCCACTGGTAGGTCGCCCGGGCCTTTTCTTCCGCCGCAATATCTTCATACAAGTCGGTGATCGGGTCCCCTTTGGCCTGGATAAAAGTGGCGGTGAAAGGAACCCCGGCCGCGTTGTGGTAAAACAGGGCGGGGCCGTGGTCGGCGAAGTGTTCCCCCAGTCCCGCTTCCCGGAGTTGGTCGGGGGTGGCGTCCTTCGTGAGTTTGTAGACCATGGTGGCGATCATCTCTAAATGGGCGAGTTCTTCGGTTCCGATGTCGGTGAGCAGGCCCACAATCCGGTCGGGGATGGTATACCGCTGGTTGAGATACCGGAGGGCGGCGGCCAATTCTCCGTCGGCGCCTCCGTACTGTTCAATCAGGTATTTGGCCAGTCGGGGATTGCACCGGCTGACGCGCACCGGATACTGGAGTTTTTTTTCGTACACCCACAAGGCGGGTCTCCCCTTCCCTGTCGTTCTGGTTGGATGCGGTCCTTCTTACACTTGCCACGGCCAGGGGCTGCGGTTCCAGTCCCAGGTCAGGCCGGGGCCGCCTGCGCCGTCGGGTTGCAAGGGGCCGAACCGCGATTCGAAGCGGGCTTTGACCTCTCGCCTCCGTTCGCTCCAAGCCCGGTATTGCTGGAGGGCGTGCACATCTTCGGGGTGGGTGTCCAAGTACAGGTTTAACTCCACCAGAACGAAATCGATGGTTTGCAACTCTTCAAGAAGTTGGTAATAGTCCCGAGGCACGGAGGTATTCACGGCGCGGAGTCCCTCCTCCGGCCTTCGTATGGGCTGAACAGGGCGGGCCAAAGGGTTCCCCGGCGCAGTGCCTCTCGAGGCGGAAATTGGGGCAGCCCGGGAGGTTGAAACCCGAGGTACAGTTGGGGAGGCGTCTGATAGGTTTTGATGCGGACGGGCGGGCACGGATCGAAGGGGCCGACGTAGGGATGATAGACCTTCTGTTGGGTGAACACGGCGTTCCCTCCCTTAAGGAGTGTCGTCAAGCGCATACTATGCAGATGCCCGGGGCAAAGGCACCGGAGCGCCTTCAACAGTTTTTCAAAACTGTCCGTTATAATGGGGAGGGAGAAAAGGCAACGGAAGGGCGGACGGACGCATGGAAGCGACGCTGTTGCTCGTGGACGACGAACCCAAAGTGTTGGACGTGATGTCGCTGTTCCTGAAGGGAGAGGGCTTTCGCATTCTGACGGCGCGCACCGGCCGGGAGGCCCTGCAGATGACGGAGGAGCACCGGCCGGATCTCGTGGTTCTCGACTGGATGCTGCCGGAGATGAGCGGCCTCGAGGTGTGTCGGGAATTGAGGAAATCGTATTCGGTGGGCATCATCATGGTGACGGCCCGGACGGAAGAGGCGGACAAGATCGTCGGGCTGGAAGTCGGGGCGGACGACTACATTACAAAACCGTTCAGTTTGCGGGAATTGGCCGCCCGCATCCGGTCCGTCTTGCGGCGAGTCCAGGGGAGAACCGAGGAGCCCCAGGTCTTGCGGAGAGGCGATCTGACCATCGATGAGGCGAAGTTCCGGGTGTGGAAGGGTGACCAGGAGGTGATCCTGACTCCGACGGAGTTTAAAATCCTCGTCACTCTGGCGGCCCGTCCGGGGACCGTGTACAGCCGCCTCCAACTGCTCGAGGCGGCGATGGGGGAAAGCTACTGGAATTACGAACGGACGATTGACACCCACGTCAGCCACCTGCGGAAGAAGATCGAAGACGATCCTTCGAATCCGAAATACATTCAAACGGTATACGGCGTGGGGTACCGGTTCGGTGACCGGCTTTGAAGGTGAGAGACAAGCTTTTTCTCGCCATGGCGGCCCTGGTGGTATTCATGGCGGCGGTGTTTTTGACCCTCTCGGAAGGGTATGTCGAACATTTGTTCCAACAGTATGCTTGGGCCGCCAGGCAAGGACAAATTCGGCAGTGGGTGCAGCTTCTGGCGTACTATTACGAGGAAAACGGGAGTTCCTGGAACGGTGTCGACCGGTTCATTGCAGCCATGATCAACCAACAAGGGCCGGGCAGGAAGGGGCTCGGCCCATTGCGGTTTGTCCTGCTCGACTCCGAGAACCGGGTTGTGGCGGCCTTCGGCGTGGGTCCTGGCCTACCGGCGGACGGCGAAGAGTGGCGCGTTCCCGTGGTGTCGGGGGGGCGGACGGTGGGAACCCTCCGGGTCTACGACAGGAGCGTCGAGGGACTCAACCGGATCGAAGACACCGTTCTCCGTTCCATGAGGGTGGCTACTGTCGCCGGCGTGGCCGCTACGGCCGGTGTGGCGTTGTTGACGGGCGCCTGGTTGTCCCGGCGCATCACGCGACCTCTTCAACAGTTGATCGAAGCGACGCGGCGGATCCGGGACGGAGATTTGCGGCCCCGTTTGCCGACCGACGCCCGCGATGAATTCGGGCAGGTGGCCAGGGCGTTTAACGATATGGCGGCCCAATTGGAGAAGGTGGAGGAGATGCGCCGCCACCTGATGGCCGACGTCGCCCATGAACTGCGGACTCCGCTGACGATCATCCAGGGACAGTTGGAGTTGATCCAGCAGGGGGTCAAACCCGCCGGGCCGGAAACGCTCTTGCCCATCCAGGACGAAGTTATGCGCCTGACCCGGTTGGTAGGGGACCTGCACCAGCTCTCCCTGGCGGAGGCCGGACGCCTGCCGCTGGAAAAGCGGCCGACGGATCTGGTGCCGCTGTTGAACCGGTTGGTGGACAATTTTCGGGTGGAAGCGGAAGCCAAAGGGGTGGAATTGGCCCTGACTGCGCCGGAGACGGCCGTGTCCTTCGTGGATCCCCACCGCATCACCCAAGTCTTTGTCAATCTCATCGGCAACGCCTTGCGTTACAGCCCCGCGGGAGGCAAGGTGGACGTGAGCGTGGCGGAGGTGCCCGGCGAGGTGAAGGTGGTTGTGAGCGACACCGGGCCGGGCATCGCTCCGGAGCATTTGCCGCATATTTTCGACCGTTTCTTCCGAACGGACGAAGCCCGGAGCCGGGATGCGGGAGGAACCGGACTGGGGCTCGCCATCGCGAAGGAATTCGTCGAAGCCCACGGCGGGCGAATCGAGGCGGCGAGCACCCCCGGGAAAGGCGCCTCCTTCACGGTGACGCTGCCCGCCGTTTCCTCCGGATGATCCCCCCGGCGCGGCGGGATCCGGGGAAGCCGCGGCGCGATCCTAACAGTAATTTCCATGTCGGAGCGGTGCAGGAAAAATTCCCGACCCGGACACACTGTCCCACGGGGGGTGAGAGAGCCATGACCGTGGCTTCGCAAATCAAACAAACTTTGGCCGGCTTGAAGTCCGCCCAGGCGTCCTTGGAGCAATTCGCGCTGCAGACCCAGGACAAAGCGGCGAAAAAGGCGTTTACCGACGCGGCCAACCAAACCCAATCCATCATCCAATCGCTCCAGAGCCGCGTGAGTCAAATCGAGCAGCAGGAGCCGGAGTACAAAGGATTCTGATTCTGAGGCGAGGCGGCGGTGCAAGCGGGTTCAGCGGGAGTTCGGCGGAATTCCCGCTGAATTCGCATCTCCGACCGATTTCAGGCGGGTCCGGAGGTGTGGAGCGGGATGGAGGGGCCGATCGGGGCTTTTGTGCGGTCGATCGCGATTTTCTTCGTTTTGTTGATTTTTACCAAAATCCTCGGCAAGCGCGAGATCTCCCAATTGTCTTTTATCGATTTTGTATCCGCCATCACCATCGGGGATATTGCGGCCAACCTGTCCTACAATTTGGAAGGCGAGATGACCAAGGGGTTTTTAAGCCTCATGGTCTGGGTGTTTCTGCCGTTCATCCTGTCCTACTTGGCTTTGCATTTCAAATGGATGCGCCGGTTTCTCAACGGCAATCCGGTGGTGGTGATTCGGCAGGGCAAGGTGTTGGAAGACAATCTTCGGAAAGTCCGGTATTCCATTGACGACCTCCTGCAACAGTTGCGCCAACGAAATATTTTTCACGTGGCCGATGTGGAGTTTGCCGTGTTGGAAGCCAGCGGCCAGATGACCGTGTTGAAAAAAGCGGATCGGGAACAGCCGACCCGAAGGGATCTGTCCGTCGCGGCGGAGATTCGCAATGAACCCCAAGTGGTGATCGAGGACGGACACATCAACCACGAAGCATTGACGAAGGCGAATCTGGATCCTGGATGGCTGTTGGCCGAATTGGAGCGCAAGGGCGTGATCCTCTCCAACGTGTTTTTGGGGCAGGTGGATTCCCAGGGCAATTTGTACCTCGACCTGTACGACGACACCCTGCCGGTCCCCCAATCGACTCGTCGGGAGACGACCTTGGCTCTGCTGAAGCAGGCCCAGGCCAATCTCGAATTGTTTGCCCTGGCGACGGAACATCCCGAGGTGAAGCGGGATTTTGAGCGATGGGCGAAGGATGCGGAGGCGGTGGTCCGGATGGTTCAGCCTTACCTCCGGGGAGGAGGGGGAGGATGAAACCCAAAGACTCCAAATCCACGCCGGTCCAGCGCGCTTATCGGGAGCGGGTGAGCACTTTTCGCCGGGCGGTTCCCGTGGGCCGTAACAGCCTTCGGTCCTTCTTCGCCGGGGGAGGAGTGTGTTTGTTGGGCCAGGTCATCCAGGGTCTCTGGATGCGCTTATTGCACATGGACCCGGAGACGGCCTCCAACCCCACGGTGGCGACGCTGGTCGTTTTGTCGGTCTTGGCTACGGGATTGGGGGTATACGACCGCTTCGGCCAGTGGGCGGGGGCCGGTTCGGCGGTTCCAGTGACGGGATTCGCCAATTCCATGGCCAGTGCGGCGATGGAGCACCGGTCCGAGGGATGGGTGTTGGGAACGGCCAGTCAAATGTTTAAATTGGCGGGACCGGTCATTGCCTTCGGCGTCACGGCGGCGTTTGTGGTCTCCCTCGTCAAGGCGCTGTGGGCGATCTGGGCCTCATAAGGTCGGGTCCAAAGAGGAGGCTTAATCCGGGAAGGGGGTGCCTTCGGTGCCGCGGGCGGGTCACCAGAGCTATGTCTTCGATACGCCGGTCGGCATCCGGACCACCGGCGTAGTCGGTGGCATCAAAGAAGCCGAGGGGCCTTTGGCGGAGCATTTCGATCGGTTGCACAGCGACATGTCCATGGGGCAAAAGACTTGGGAAAAGGCGGAACGCCTCCTGTTGAAAGAAGCGATGGATTTGGCGATCCGCAAGGCGGAATTGCAAAAGGAGGACATCCCGCTGTACATCGGCGGAGATCTCATGAATCAGCTGACCACCACGAGTTTTTCTGCCCGAACGTTGGGGTCGATGTATCTCGGAATCTATAGCGCTTGCGGCACGACCGTGCAGGGGTTGTTGCTCGCCGCGATGCTGGTGGAGTTGGGAGCCGTGGAAAGGGCGATGACCGGGGCCGTGAGCCACACTTATGCGGCGGAGAAGCTCTACCGGTTTCCGAACGAGTACGGCGCTCAGAAGCCGCCTTACGCCCAGCGCACCGTCACGGGAGCGGGCGTGGCCCTCGTAGAACCGGGTTTTTGGCCCCGGGTGGAAGCGGCCACCATCGGACGGGTAGTGGATACGGGCCTGAAAGATCCATTCGACATGGGGAGCGCCGAAGCCCCGGCGGCCGTGGCGACGATTACGGCCCATTTGCGGGATCTGGATCGGAGTTTAGAGGATTACGATTTGGTGCTCACCGGAGACCTGGCCAGTGTGGGACTGGCCTTTGCGAAACAGATGCTCCGAGAACAGGGACACCGGGAGACGGATCGGGTGGAGGATTGCGGTGTTCTGTTGTACCGCGCGGATCAGGGGGTTTTTGCGGGAGGCAGCGGGGCCGGCTGTTCCGCGGTCGTGATGTACGGTTACGCAGTCAATCAACTGCGCCGGGGCCGCTACCGCCGGGTCCTGTTGTGCGGCACCGGGGCTTTGCACTCGCCGCTCAGCGTGAAACAAGGGGATTCGATTCCGGGGATTTGTCACGCGGTCAGCCTCGTGGCGGATTCCGCGTGACGGGTCATTCCAGCCTTTTCATATTGATCGGGAGGCGGAACAGGCGTATACTGTTGGGCGACCTTGCGCGAAACAAAGGCCGAATCGCCGCGACACCTTTCAGAAGCGTTGCGGCGTACGGGGGAACCACAGGATTTGGGGTGAAATGGCCGGATGCCGGCCATCGGGCGCCTTTCGACCGAACCCGACAGCTAACCCCGGAGGCCGGAGAAAGGAGTGGGTCGGGTGGTTCCGACGACGTGGCTGATGTGGGCGGCTGCGGTATCCTTTGCCGTGCAGGCGGCGGGGGCGCCGGCGCCTCCGCCGGGCGCATTCACTTTGAGGGGGGAGGACAGTGACGGTCACTCCGGATTGGCGAGCCGTTCGTGGACGCCGGAAGCGGCCGGAGCGATCGTGACTGTCCAGCCGGGCAACGCCCCGCCGGCGGCACCGGCGCCGGCGGGCAAAGAAGTCGCCGCGCCCAAAGAGCCGGAGGCCCGACGGCAGAATGTCCGACCGGCAGAGCGACCACCGTCGGCGCTTTCACAGGTCGCCCGCAACGCGGGAGAGTCGAAAACGGAAGAGTCGAAAAAAGGGAAACCCAAATCGGTACAACCTCCGGTCAGCGCCGGGAGACAGACATCCGCCCGTCCGGGGGGCTCCCGGACGGAGATCCAAGCAAAGCCCGCTTCTCCGGCCCGTACGATCGTGATGACGGCAACCGCCTACGGGCCGGGGGATTCCGGAGAGTTCGGGGATGTGGACGCCTTCGGCCGCCCGCTTCGCCTCGGGGTGGTGGCGGTGGATCCCGCGGTCATTCCCCTGGGCTCCAAAGTCCGCATTCAAGGACTGAAGGCTCCCGGAATCTCCCCCTCCGGCTTTTACGCGGTGGCGGCGGACACAGGCGGAGCCATCAAGGGGAATCGGATCGACGTCTACCTCCCTCTCGGCCGGAGTCAACTGCTGGAATTCGGTATCCAGCGGGTCACCGTGGAAGTGATGGGCCGGTAACGCCGGGACTCCGGTGGGCCGGCCCCGTTCATTCCAGGCCGGTGGCACTTGCTTCCCGGAGGTGCCGCAGAAGTTCCTCGTGAATGAGGCCGTTGGTGGCAGCTACGTGGGAGACGGCCAATGTGTACGGCCCTCCCTGGGTGTCCGTGACCCGCCCCCCGGCCTCGGAGACCAAAAGGGCCCCGGCGGCCAAATCCCAGGGATTGAGATTGTTTTCCCAGAATCCGGTAATTCTCCCTGCGGCTACGTAGGCAAGGTGCAAGGCGGCCGATCCCATGGTTCGGATGTTCCGGCATTTGGGAATGAGTTGTCCCAAGCCGCGGGCGTTGACGGCGCGGTGGAATTCTCCGGAAGGAAACCCCGTGGCGAGGATGCTGTCGCGGAGAGAAGCGGTGCGGGCCACCGCCAGTTTTTGCCCGTTGACGAACGCCCCCCGGTTCCGGACGGCGGTGAACAGTTCGTCCAGATGAGGATGATAAATCACGCCGACTTGGATGGTTCCCCGGTAGGCGTAGGCCAGGGAGGCGCAGAAGAACGGGATGCCGGCGACAAAATTGGTCGTTCCGTCGATGGGATCCGCGATCCAGAGATGATCGATGCCGGCGTCCAGAACGGCGCGTATGCCGCCGTGGCGGGCGACCGTTTCTTCCCCGAGGACGAAATCCGACGGAAACGCTTCGCGGATTCGTCCGGAGATCAGTTCTTCGCAGCGCCGGTCCACCTCGGTGACCAGGTCGTGGGCGTTGGTCTTGGTCTCGACCGTCTCCGGTCGACCTGCCTTCTCCTTCATCAGCGCCCCGGCTTCCCGGACTGCCTTCTCGGCGATTTGCAGAACGCGTACGGGGTCGTGCATGGCCTTCATCCTTTCCACCGTATATCCCGGGTTTCGGGGGCTCTTGGCCGACTCCACAGGTTAAGGATACAGTGGGTTAGTGGAAAAGACAACGCCGCTTGTGACCGTTAAACCAAAATTGATCAAAAAGTATTCGAAATTTGAACCTGTGCAAGGACCGTGATTTTCTCGTATAATAAATGTTATCGAAGAGTGAAGGGGGTGACGGCCATGCGGACGCTGGAAGAAGCGGTTGGTCTTTTAAAGGAACGCGGTGTTCGGATTACGCCGCAGCGGACGGCCATCCTCCAATATCTTTTGACACACCGGACGCATCCGACGGCGGATGAAATCTACCGGGCGATTCAGCCCGTGTACCCTAATGTAAGCGTGGCCACAGTTTATAATAATTTGCGTGCTTTTCAAGAGGCAGGACTTGTGAAAGAATTAACGACGGGGGACCACGCCAGCCGCTTCGATATCAACATGACCCCGCACCACCACGCCATATGCGACGTCTGCGGCAAGATCGTCGATTTTTACCATCCCGGGCTGGAAAATCTGGACGACGTCTTGGCCAGGGAACTGGGGTTTACCGTCACGGAGCAGCGGCTGGAAGTGCACGGGGTTTGCCCCGATTGCCGCGGTATACCGGCGTAAACGGGCGCCGGAGTGGACGGGGGAGGAGTTTCACGACGGAGGGAAGGAATGTTGCAGGGAAGAAAAGTGGTGGGCGTCATTTTCGTACTCGGTGTGTTGTTTTTGGCGGCCATGCATTTCGTGATGGATCCGGTTCGGCATGCCAAGGATCCCGTGTCGGTGGCCCGGAATTTTATCGGGTATGTGGAGTTGCAACGCTTTGACAAAGCCAGTCAATTTTTGAGCAGCTCATTCCGCAACAGCGGCCAGGCCGATCATCTGTTGCGGCAACTGTGGCGTAACCTCGACCAGAACGCCATCAACATCCGGTTGGTGTCGCAAAACGGTTCCGAGGCGAACGTGCAGTTTTACAACGATCCCAACGCCGTTCTTCATCTGACGGTGGAAAACGGCCGTTGGGTGGTCAGCAATTGAGCGGGGAAAAACCGGCGAGAGGGCGGAGCAGGTCCGCCCTCTTTGGAACCGGAGGATCCCCCGATCCAGCCCGGCCGGTCAGCCGGGTTTGGTTTTGGAAAAATGGAAGATAGGACTTGACACATCCGCAGTTGCGCTTATATAATCATCATTGCGTTTGGATCACACAAGATCCGGGGCGATCGAAGGACGGCCACTCGGAATGGGCGGCCGGGCTCGTGAGGATGCCGAAGTGGCGGAATTGGCAGACGCACACGACTCAAAATCGTGCGGGGAA
>JASBVN010000030.1 GCA_029961045.1 Alicyclobacillaceae bacterium
CGGTGTGCCGAATCCAGATCCGCTTCCAGAGCCAGTTCGCGGAGAATCTCCTCCCGGATCCGCCCAAACCGGGGATCGTTCGGATTTCGTGGGCGTTCCAGCGGTATCCGGATTTCAGACCGGATGCGCCCCGGGTGGGCGCTCATAAGCAAGATTCGATCTCCCAACGTGATCGCCTCGTCGATGTCATGGGTGACCAGGACCACCGTGCAGCCGCTCTGACGCCACAGGCGCTCCATCTCCCGCTGCAACCGCAGGCGGGTCATGGCGTCCAAAGCCCCAAAGGGCTCGTCCAAGTACAGCACCTCCGGCTCCACGACCAGAGCCCTGGCCAACGCCACCCGCTGCTGCATGCCCCCCGATACCTCGGTCGGACGATAGCCGGCAAAGGCTTCCAACCCCACGAGCCGCAAATACTCCTCCGCCCGCCGCATCCGTTCCCGCTTCGGCACTCCGCGCACCTCCAACCCGTACGCCACATTCTGCAAAAGGTTGCGCCAGGGGAACAACCCGTACTGCTGAAAAATCGCCACGTAGCGAGGGTCCGGTCCGCGCAATTCCCTTCCGTCGACCTTCACGGCGCCCCGGGTCGGCCGGTCAAATCCGGCCATCAGGTGCAAAAGGGTCGATTTTCCACAGCCGCTCGGCCCCAGAATGCACAAAAATTCGCCTTCCGCCACAGCAAAATCGATGTCGTCCAAGACCAGCTGCCGGCCCGTCCGGGAGACGAATTCGCGGCTAACCCGCTGAACCCGGATTTTCGCCTCTCCGCGGTTCATCCCCCCACCTCCTCCGCACCAATCTTTCCACCCCGCCCAGGCACCGATCCACCGCGAATCCCAGCAGACCGATCAGAGCCATGGCCGCCATCACCGAAGCCGTATCCATTTGATTCCGGGCGTCTATGATCAAGAAACCGAGACCGGAACGCACCCCCATCATTTCTCCGGCGACAAGAAAGACCCAAGAGGTGCCCACGGCGGTGCGCAACCCGAGAGTGATGTAGGGAAAGGCGGCCGGCACGACCACCCGCCACAGCACCGCCGCCCTCCCGGCCCCGAAGTTGCGCGCCACCTTGAGATACACCGGATCGACGTTTTTCACCGCGCTCACCGTCGACAGGAGCACCGGATAAAAGGCGGCCATGATAATGATTACAATGGCCGGAAGATCGCCGATGCCGAACCAAAGAGTCACCAGCGGCAGCCAGGCCACCGGGGAAATCGGCCTCAGGATCTGCACAACGGGGTCAATAGCCCTCCAGACCTTGGCCGACCATCCCAGCAGCAACCCCAGGGGCACCGCAGCCGCGACCGCGATTAGATACCCGGCGAAAAAACGGTACAGGCTGACCATCACATGCTCGAGAATCCCGCCGGATGTCGCCTGACTCCATAAAGATCTGGCCACCTCGACGGGGCCTGGAAAAAGATAGGCCGGAAACCGTCCGGCCGCGTACAATCCCTGCCATAACAGGAGCAGCGCCAGCAAGCCGCTCAAGGACAACAGGTTGACCGGCCGGGTCCGCATCAGTGGACACCCCCGGCCGACTCGCCGACCAGTTTCTCGATGTCGGCCCGCCCGGGCAACAGAGACCCCGGCTTGTTGTCCCAGGGAATGGTGAGAAGCCTGTTTTGGAGGGTTTCCAGTTCACCCCGCTGGGGCGCGAGGTCATTGAACCGGATCCATTCCAGGGATTTCTTCCAGAGATCCGGCGCGATGTTCAACTCCTTGGCGGCGATCTGCACGGCCTCGTCCCGGTGCCGGTCGATAAACACTCCGGCATCGGCCACGGCCTTTGCGAGTTCCTTCACCGCCTCCGGATGCTGCGCCCTCCACTTCGGGTTGACAATAAGTCCACAGCAGATCCAGCCGGGAATGATATCCTCCGCCCTGGCCAGCACATGGCCCGTTCCCGCCAGCACGGCCTTGGCGCCGAAGGGCTCGGCGACGACATAGGCGGCAATGTCTCCGCGCGCCAGGGCGCTGACCATCTCCGGGGGTGCCATTTCCACTTTCTCGACCTGCTGATAGTCGACTCCGGCTTTTTTCAGCGCTTCGTACAGCAGAACATTGTGCACGGACAGCCGGTGCGGGATCCCGACCCGCTTCCCTTTGAGATCGGCGACACTGTGGATGCCCGGCGCCGCCACCAGCACATCCCCGCCCCGGTGGGTCAACAGTTCAACCTCGACCGGCCTGCCCCTGACCTGATCGGCCAAGGCCAGCGGCAGCAGTGCCGAGGCCCCCTGTATCGCCCCGGAATGATAGGCGTCCATCAGATCGGGCCAGGACCCGAACCGGACCAATTCCAGCGTAAAATGCTGAAACTCCTGGCGTTGACTTTTCGCGACGACCAACGGGAGAGAATGGGTGATCGGCAAATACCCGATTTTGAAAACGGGCTTCTCCGTCTGGCTCCCCGCCGTCCCGCCGGCCCCGCAACCGGCCAACACCAACACAAAACTGAGAAATAACAAGACTATTCCAACGGAATTATGACGTCCGCGACGCCTCACGCTCCATCCCCCTCAACGTCGATCCCCCTCGGCCTGCAACATTTTTTCCAACTGTTTGACGGCCGGCGTAACCAGAGCGACGAAATAGGCCTCCCGTAACCGGCGGCACGGATCGCTGCCACGTACGTAACCCGCCGCCCCGCTGTGCAGCAGCCCGGCCTCGGCGGCTGTCAGGGCCAGGTATGCCCCTTCCAGGCGAATCCGCAGTACATTTTGGAAAAAACCAGGGTCCTCCCACGGCTCATCAAACAACCCATAGGCCCGTCTCCTCAGATCGATTAGACGATCTTCTAGCTCCTCCGGCTGGATGCGAAGATACCGGTTGGCGCCGCCCTGCTTGCCGAGCGTCCCCCGCATCGCCTCCACTGCGGACCGCACCAGTCCGAACACCATTCCGCACTGACTCAACACAAAAATCGGCCGCACTTCGCGCACAAAAGTATCGGCATCTTGAGACAACACGTAGTCGGTCGGGATGCGCACGCCGTCAAAACGACATTGGTAGGTAGCCGTCCCGTTCAGTCCCATAAAGCAACGCCGCTCCGTCAAGTACAGCCCTTCGGTATCGCAGGGCACAAAGGCCACGATCCGCCGGCCTTCATCGGTCTGGGCCACGATACCAAACCAATGCCCCTTCCCCAGGTTGGAGACGAAGGGGAGGGTCCCGTCGATCCGATACCCATCCCCTTCGGCGGTTGCCCGCAACCGCAGGGGTTCCATCCCGGCATAGAACTTCATGGGATTGGAAAGGCCCGTCCCGCCGACCGCCGCCCCTCGCTCCAACCGGGGCAACACCTGATCCCGCAGATAAGGACTCTCCCCTTCCCGTACATAGGTCAGGGCAGCGAGGTGGCACCACAGGGCAAAGGCAGTGGTCCCGCAGACGACGGCCGTTTCTTCGATCAGGCGGAGATGATGTTCGTACCACCGGCGCCTGGTTAACCCCGGGTTTTCGAACAGCCCCGCCTTCCCCATCTCGCGCAATACCGGGAGGGGATACTCCCCGTCCACATCGATCGCCCGAACCCTGGGGCGCAATTCTCGCTCTAAAATGTCCCGGAGCACTTCTGTCAGGGATGCCATGGCGCCTTCCTCCACCACCGGTTTCAGGGTCATTCCCCTCGGGGAGCGCGCGGATCGACGCCGATGGTCTCGGTGATGGCGTCCACCGGAGCCGATACAGCCTGTCTCGCCCGTTTCACCGCCTCCCGATCCGGGGCATTGTAAAAACAGACGCATTTGGTCATGTCCTCACACACATAGGTGCGCTCAAAACTCACCTCGGGAACTTCGGCATAGTGCACGGAATTTTTCTGCTTGCGCTCCAGATAGGCGTCCATCGTCAGCCCTTCGGGCAGATTCCATTCCACCAGATAGCGAACCGGCGCGGGGCCGTCCAACACCCTTTGCAGATCGGCACCCACAAGGCGGACTTTTTTGAGCAGGGTAACCGGCACCCCTCCCTGGTTCAAAACCTCCTTGGCCTTCCCTTGGTCCGGCGCGTCCAGGACCAGAAAAGCCCGGGTCAGGTCACTCGAGACCTGCACTTCCACCAAGACGCCCCCCGCGTCCCGGATCCGATCGGACACCGTTCGCACGGCTTCCTCAACGGCGGCGCGTGAACGCAGAGTCGGGGGAAGAATCGATTCGGCCAAATACAGTGACATAGAGACGACCTCCTCCGATACAATGGTCGACAACCCCGGTCCCTCTTGTCACCCCGGTGTCCCCGTACATCGTTCAATCATCCGACGTACAAGAACACATCGGACGTATGGGAAGACATCGCAGGAACCTCCGGTTGTCCGGTCGGACGAATCACTTTCGGCTGTAGACGGCGATCGTGCGAAGTGACACATGCGGTGATAATTTTAAGAACGTTTAACTCCGATCCTTTTTTTCTTTGAAGAGTCGTCCTGATGGGTCTGCCGTTCCGACTCACGCAATTCCTGCAAAAGATCCTGCAGTTCCATGCGCCGGACCAAAATTCTCACCCGGTCCTCCGGATTTGCCCAATAATATTGCTCTAGAAGGTCATGGATCTCCCTCGTTACTTCTTCAATCCTGGACTGCACCATGCTCCTCACCTCCTGGCCATGCCCTTGTCGGAGTCCCAGGATAAACTCCCTTTCTCCGGTGCGCTGCCGGAACCGGATCGGATTTGTCCCCGAGTGCCCGGCACCGGCTGAAACCTGCGTTTCTCCGTCCGGTCGATTTGAACGATTTGAGCATCATGAACAGTAATTTGAACCGTTCCGTATTCAAGGCCTTCCAGGGCTTCCAGAATGCGATCCAACCAAGGGTGCAAAGGATGAGACTCGATGTTCTTCGCCACGGCACTCCCCCCATCCGTCCGTAGACGACTATCCGGTCAGGCATTTTCCCGGACCGAGCACCCGATTTGACACGAGTTTATTTAATAAAATCCGATATGTCAAGTAAGAAATTAAAAGCGCAGATCAGCGCAGATCCTACCGATCCCGGGCAATTTCTTCAAGTGACTCGATGAACTGCTCTTCGACCGCTTTGGCCACTTCGACTCCGCCGGCCGGCGAGAACGTCACTTGCGACTCCAGAGCAAACACTTCACCAAGAATTTTTCGAGCCCCCAATTCCACCAAAACGGGGACCAAAGAATAATGAATGGAAAGAAAATGAGCGGGAGTCGCCCCCGTCGCCACCGGTAACACCCATTTTCCGCGCAACGCGTTTGGGGGAAGCATGTTCAGGAGGCGGACAGCCATCTCTGCTATCGCCTCCGAACGGGAAGGACGGGACGGACTTCCTACCGCGATCACCACATCCGCCACGCCCGGCGCACCTCCCTTCCGGTAAGTCATGAAAAAACAAAAGCCCCCGACTCCTGCGGATCCGGTGGATCCACTCCGTCAAAGGGGCCTCCAGTCGACTGGTCGGCAAAATCTTATTAACATAGTGATTTACTTGGTTTATGGGAACTACTCTACCATAAATACAGGGATTCGTCAAGCAACGATTCCGATCGACCTTTTTTGGATGAACGGCTGTTACAAAGGCCATGCTCCGGAAGGAAAAGGCCCGGGGAACGCCAATTCCTCGGGCCTGCTCTATTCCCAAACCTTGTTGGACAACCGGGCCAACTCATCGGCCGACTTTGCAATTTGGCCGAGTGATGCAGCCAATTCCTGAACCGCCCCGGCCTGCTCCTGGGCGTGTCGAATCGTCACCTGAATGTCGGCGATCATCCGTTCGACGGCCTGTTGGATGTCGGAAAGTTTTTCTTCAATCTCCTTTGAAGCGGTCTGGCTTCTTTGGGCAAGACGGCGGATTTCATCGGCTACCACCGCAAACCCCCTGCCCAGGTCTCCCGCCCTGGCCGCTTCGATGGCGGCATTGAGACCGAGCAGGTTCGACTGGGCGGACACTTCGTGGATGAAGGACAAAACTGAAGAAGTAACCTGAATGCGTTCCTGAGCGAAAGCCGCATTCTTGCTCATATCCGTGGTGGCTTCCGCCACTTCCGAAGCGGACCTGGAGAGGGCATCGGCGTTGGCCGACAATTGTTCCACCAAAGCAGAAAGTTCCTGAGCGTGCTCCCGCAGGATGTCCTGCCTTTCGGTGAGGATCATTACCACCACGGCCCCGGCGAGTTCACCGGATTCTTCGAAGATCGGTTCGGCAACAGCCATGTAGGGATACCCGAACTTCTCCTTTGATTTGCGCTCGATCACCCGTTGTTGCGTACGAAGAGCCTTATAGATGACCGAATCGCTGTGTTCCTCCACAAGCTCCCCGGGGCGAATCGGAACCGGGATCCGCGGATGATCGAATAGGGCCACGTATTGTTTCGGATCGCAGACGGCGATGGTACATGGTTCCGGAAACAGACGCTGAATGATCGGTGCGCATTGGATAAGTGCTTCCAACTTCGTCAATGTGGTTCATCCCCCGATTGTTGCAGGTTTATTTGTATAATGTTGTGATTTATTTAACAGATAAAAATTTCAGGCGGAGAGCGTACAAGCCCTTTCTGGGAGCCGCCGAAAATATAGTCATTTTTCTGAGAAGACTTTCTCCTGTGAGAACGACCAAAGCCGATTCCAGCAAGATCGGAAAAAAGAAATTCCCAATATTTTTCTAACATAACCTCCCGCTCATTCAAACTTCCCAACTTATTGCGATATTCCACCTTTGACGTCCTCACTTTCGTACCACAAAACACCTACCAGCTTTCCGCCAGCAACTTCGTCTGGCCCCGCAACAATTTCCTGCTTATTAATCTTGAACATTTTATGACTTTTTTCGTTTGTCCTTGATCCCTGGAGTACGCCTACCACCAGCAGGACTGTTGCTGATGTCCGTCGAACCACTACCGTAAGAAAAAAGTTATGCAATGAAACTATAAAAATGCTGTTACATCGCACCAATCGCTACACCCCGGCCTCCCTCAATTCGGACAAAAGGCGCTCTAACCGATAGGCTCGAAAGCGGAGGGATAAACCCATGACGATCGGGGATCCATTTACGATAGAGGACGTCTTGAACCGTCCGATTTTTCGGGAAGCGAAGGTCGTGGCGGGACACGAAGGTCTGCGGCGCCCGGTTCGCTGGGTACACGTTTTAGAGGTAACGGACGCCGCCGGCCTCCTGCACGGCCAGGAGTTGATCCTGACTACCGGCGTCGGACTGGGCCGGGACGAACAAACGGTGTTTCATTACGTGCGGGAGCTGGTGGAGCGAGGCGTGTCGGGACTGTGTATCGAACTGGGGCGCTATTTTCCCGCAGTACCGGAGCCAGTCAAGGAATTTGCCGACCGACACCATTTCCCCGTTATCATTTTTGAACGGCCGGTGCGGTTTATCGACATCACTCAGGACATCCATGCCCACCTGATCGACCGGCATCACCACCAATTGGTCCATTTGGAGCGTATTTCGCGACAGTTTCTCCAGTTGACCCTCCGGCCCCAGGGAATCCGGCGCATCCTCGAACTCCTGTACCGTGAAACGGGCTGCATGGTCCGCCTCCAAGATGAGGTCGGGGAGGTGATCGCGTACCCCGACTCCTTCGATGCCCTTGGGACAGAGAAAACGGACCACATCATACGCCAACCCATCGTCGCCATGGATACCCAAGTCGGTGAGTTGATCGTGGCTGTTTCGGGAGATCCTTCCGAATATCTGCAACTCGTTCTCGACCGGGCGGCGACGGCGATTGCTCAAGAACTGTTGCGGCGGATGTCCCTGGAAGAACGGCGCCTGAGAACGACCCAGCGGTGGATGGACGACTTGCTTCACCGGGGCGATACGGAGTTGCCTTCCTCAGTCGCTCCCCACATCCGAAGCGGAGGAGCCATTATGGTGGCAGCCGTCCGGCCGGTCTTCCGGGGGAACAACACCGGGGCAACGGAAACGGAAGGTAGAAGCGCGGGGCCGGAACCCTCGGAAGACGCGCTCCTCCTCCATGTGGCCCGCACGCTGCCGGCGGCCTTTGAAGTGCATGGTTTGACCGGATGGTTGGCCCCTCAAGGCGACCGATGGGCAGTGGTGGCGGTGGACGGGCGTCCGTCTTCGAACACATCCGCCGTAGAAAGGATGAAGGAAGCCTTGAATGAGTTGTTCCGGCGCCTCTCCAACAGCCGGTTTGGGAACGGGTGGTCCTGGACGGTAGGTCTCGGCCGAAAAGTGAACCACTGGAGCCGTATCCCGAAGGCATGGCGTCAAGCCGTTCAGGCTCTCAGTGTGCAACAGCCACCTGGAGCGCCTCTCGGCCGGATTTCCGCCCTTCCCCCTGTCACCTTTATATCCTACGACGACCTCCACATCTGGCAATTATTTCTAGAAGTAAACGCGGACGCCCTTCGCCAGTTCGTCGAGGACCAGATTGGCACCTTGCTGGCTCACGACCGGCAACACGGTACGGAACTGGTAGAAACCCTCCGGGTATTTTTGGCATCCAGCCAATCGAAACAACAAGCAGCCAAATCTCTCTTCATCCACAGACAGACGTTGTATTACCGTCTAGAACAGATCACGGCGCTGCTCGGGGAGGACTGGGAAACACCTCCGCGACGCCTGGCTCTGGAAACAGCCTTGGCCGCCCACCAGTTTCTCGAAGCCGGGTACAGCCGAACAGACTGATGGATTAGGTTGTTGAACTCCTCAGGGTGAGGCAGTCTGTACATCTATAGCAACAGCAACCCCCGATACTTTCCATACATATACGATCAATGTTAAAATTCAAACATATCAGTGCGTAAAAGTTTGTCCAATGGTTACAAAAATCCCCTTCCGCCATATCAGACGGAAGGGGCAAGGACCACCACAATGGCTTCTAAGGCAACAACTCCACCATCTCCCGGTACGTCTCGGGGCGCCGGTCCCGGTAAAACTGCCACAGGTTCCGCACTTCCAGGATTTTCTCTCTGTCCATCTCCCCGATGACCACCTCATCCTGGTCCCGGCTCCCCATCGCCACGAACTGTCCCCGGGGATCCACCAGGTAACTCTGGCCGTAAAATTCCCCCATGTTCCAAGGGCTCTCCCACCCCACCCGGTTGATCGCACCCACATAGTAACCGTTGGCCACCGCGTGGGCCGGTTGCTCCAGTTTCCACAAGTACTCCGACAGTCCGGCTACAGTCGCAGACGGGTTGAACACGATCTCCGCCCCGTTTAACCCCAGGATTCTCGCCCCTTCCGGAAAATGCCGGTCGTAGCAGATGTACACCCCCACCTTCGCGTAGGCGGTGTCAAACACCGGATACCCCAGGTTTCCGGGTTTGAAGTAGTATTTCTCCCAGAACCCGCACCCCGCCGGTCCAGCCTGCACATGCGGGATGTGCTGTTTCCGGTATTTCCCCAGATACCGTCCGTCGGCATCAATCACGGCGGCCGTATTATAATAAACCCCCGGCATTTCCTCCTCATACACCGGCACGATCAACACGATGCCCAACTCCTTGGCCAACCCCTGCATCAACTGTACCGTCGGGCCGTCGGGCACCGGTTCGGCCGCCGCATACCATTTCGGGTCCTGCTCCGTGCAAAAATACGGGCCAAAGAAGAGTTCCTGCAAGCAGACGATTTTCGCCCCCTGGGCCGCCGCTTGGCGGATCAACGCCACGTGCTTTTCCACGGCGGCGTTTTTGTGCACCTCCACCGGCTCCCGTCCGTCCACTTCGTGGCGTGCCTGAATCAATCCGATCTTCACGAAACGTTCCATGTCCCATTCTCCTCTCAAGTCCGGATTCCGAGTGCTTGTCGCCTCACAGGTCCACCGGTGAAAAACGCCTGGCGGGCAGAAAAACCCCCATCCCCGGTTCTCCCACGAAAGTATCGCGATCCACGATCATGTGCCCGCGAAGGAATACATACCGCGGCTTCCCCTTCACCCGCATCCCTTCAAACGGGTTATAGTCCACGTTCATGTGGTGCGTCTGCGCGCTGATCGTCCGTTCCACCGCCGGATCCCATACCACGATGTCCGCGTCGCTCCCGACTGCGATCGTTCCCTTGCGGGGAAACAGCCCGAACAACTTCGCCGGATTCGTCGATGTCAACGCCACGAATTTGTTCAAGCCGATCCGCCCTTCGTTTACGCCGAAATGGTACAGGATCGCCATGCGGTCTTCGATCGTCGGGGCACCGTTTGGAATCCGGGAAAAATCCTGCAATCCAAGCTCCTTTTGCCCTTTGAAGTTGAAAGAGCACTGGTCGGAACCAAAGGCTTGCAGCTCCATATTCTTCAACTTCGCCCACAGCACTTCTTGGTGCCATTTTTCTCGCAAGGGCGGGGACATGACGTACTTGGCTCCTTCGAATCCCGGGCGATCGTAGTCTGTAATGTCACAAACCAGATACTGCGGACAGGTCTCCCCGTAAATGGGAAGTCCTCGTTTGCGCGCGTCGCTGATCGCGTCCGCCGCCTGGGCACAGGTTACGTGCACCACATACAAAGGTGCCCTGGCGATCTCCGCCAGACGAATCGCCCGCGCCGTCGCCTCTCCTTCCGCCTCGGGCGGTCGCGTTAAGGCGTGATACTTCGGCTCGGTATGTCCCTTTGCCAGCGCCTCTTTGACCAAAACATCGATGACGTCTCCGTTTTCGGCGTGCACCTGCACGAGGGCCCCGACATCCGCAGCCATCCGGAGAGTCCGGAACAAGGTCTCGTCGTCCACCTGGAATGTGCCTTTGTAGGCCATAAAAACCTTGAAGGAGGTCACTCCTTCCCGTTCGACGACGTCCGGGATTTCCTGCATGACATCCTCCCGCAAGTCGCCGATCATGACGTGAAAGGAGTAATCGATCGCCGCCTTTCCCTCCGCTTTTCCGTGCCACGTTCGCAGCACCTCGTGCAAGCTCTGCCCTTTCCCGTGCAGCGCGAAGTCGATGATCGTCGTCGTGCCTCCAAAGGCGGCGGCAATGGTGCCCGTGCGAAAGTCATCCGCCGTCACCGTTCCCCCGAACGGCATATCCAGGTGGGTGTGGGGATCGATCCCCCCCGGAAACAGGTAACACCCCGAAGCGTCGATCACCCGGTGCCCCGCCGCCGGGATGTCGGCGGCTATGGCGGTAACGACGCCGTCTTCCACCAACACATCCGCTTTGACAATGTCTGAGGCGGTCACCACCGTGCCCCCGCGAATCAACGTCGCCATGAACCATGCCTCCCCCTTTCGGACATCGGATCATACGTAATCGGACAGCTGCACGATCTGGTCGCCCGCCTGTTGCATTTGCCGCTCGCGCCAGGTCTGGGGCGGACGGCCGGTCTCCACCCGGACCATGTCGATGCAATCCACCGGGCAGACCATCGAGCACAGGTTGCATCCTACACACTCTTTCTCGTTCACCACGAGAAGCGGTTGCCCCGCATCCGCCTCTACCCGGTCGATGCACTGGTGGGCGGCGTCCTCGCAGGCGATGTAACACTTGTTGCAGCGAATACACTTCTCCTGATCGATCCGGGCGACCACTTTATACTCGAGGTTGAGATCGCCCCAATCGACGTATCGGTGAACGGCCCGTCCCACTAACTCCATCACCGACGAAATCCCTTTTTCGTCCAGGTAACGGTTCAATCCGTCGATCATGTCCTCCACAATCCGGAAGCCGTGGTGCATCACCGCCGTACATACCTGGACGCTCGTGGCTCCCATAAGAATGAATTCCGCCGCGTCCCGCCACGTAGAGATGCCGCCGATCCCGGAAATGGGCACCGATACCTGGGGATCCCGGGCGCAATCCGCCACCATGTGCAAGGCGATCGGCTTCACTGCCGGACCGCAATAGCCCCCGTGCGCCCCCTTCCCGTCGACGTGGGGAATGGGATACCACGTATCCAGATCCACGCCCATCAAGCTGTTGATCGTGTTGATCATGCTGACGGCGTCCGCACCCCCGCGCACCGCCGCCCGGGCCGTATACCGGATGTCGGTGATGTTGGGCGTCAGTTTGACGATCACCGGCACCTCGGCCACCTCCGCCACCCACGAGGTGGTTTGCTCCACATATTCGGGCACCTGGCCCACCGCCGACCCCATCCCACGCTCGGACATGCCGTGAGGACAGCCGAAATTGAGCTCGAATCCATCCACCCCCGCGTCCTGCACCCGCTTGACCAGCTCCTGCCACCGGTGTTTCTTCGGCTCCATCATCAGGGAAGCGATCACCGCCCGGTCCGGAAAGGCCTTCTTCACTTCTCGAATCTCCCGAAGATTGTCCTCCAGAGGCCGGTCGGTGATCAGCTCGATGTTGTTCATTCCCACCATCCGCGAGCCCCTCCAATGCAAGGCGGCAAACCGGGAGGAGACGTTGACGATGGGGTCACCCAACGTCTTCCACACCGCCCCGCCCCAGCCGGCCTCAAAGGCCCGCATCACCTGGTAGCCGCTGTTGGTGGGCGGCGCCGAGGCGAGCCAGAAGGGATTGGGACTGCGGATTCCCGCCAGATTGATCGACAGATCGGCCATATGCCTCACCTCCGGTTCTCCGACATCAAGAATTCGTGTACCGCCGCAGCCGCCTTTTTCCCTTGTTCGGCCGCGTCGACCACCATCGCTTCACCCTTGCCCCTCTCAAACACGCAATCCCCGGCGGCAAAGATTTTGGGGTGACTGGTGCGCATCCGGTCGTCCACCCGGATCACTCCATTGTCGTGGTCGATTCCGAATCGCTCCACCAGCTCCACCCGCCGCGACTGGCCGATCGCCCGGATGACGGTATCGGCCTTCACCGTAAACTCCGAACCCGGCACGGGAACGGGACGTCGTCGACCTGAATCGTCCGGTTCGTCTAAGCGCATCCGGACGAATTCCACTCCGCATACGCGCCCTCCATCGTCGAGGATGCGCACCGGCATACACAGCCAGCGGAATTCCACCCCTTCGGATTTGGCAAAAGCGTATTCGGAGGGATAAGCGGTCATTTCCTTTTCGGTGCGTCGATAATAGATCGTCACCGATTCGGCTCCGAGGCGAAGGGCACAGGTAGCGGCGTCTACCGCCGTGTTTCCCGCCCCGATGACCGCCACACGCCTTCCGACTTCCGGCTCCCCTCCTTCTTTGACCCGCTCGATGAATTCCAGAGCGTCCCACACCCCGTCCGATTCTTCGCCGGAGACGCCCAATCGGGGAACCCCGCCCATACCGAAAGCGAGAATGACCGCCTCGTATTTATGGAGGATTTCCTCGACAGAAAGGTCCACCCCGACCCTGACCCCGGTGTGAATCACCACCCCGAGGCGCTCAACCTGCTCCACCTCCCAGAGAGCCACCCCCGGCGGCAACCGGAAGGGGACAATCCCATGAGTGTTCAGACCCCCGGCCCGAGGCTTGGCTTCATAAATCGTCACCTCGTGCCCAAAGCGGGCCAGCTCCCGAGCAGCGGAGAGCCCCGCCGGCCCGGCGCCGATCACAGCCACCCTCCTACCGGTCGGCATCCCCCGATCAAAGAGGTCGATTCCCCGATCCCGTATCCAGTCGGTCACATAGCGCTGCAAATCGCCGATGCGGATCGGGACTCCTTCACGGTCGAGAACGCAAGCGCCCTCGCACAACTCTTCTGTCGGACAGACCCGTGCACAACTGGCGCCCATGGGGTTGGCCTCCATGATCACCCTGGCACTTCCGGCAAAATTCCCTGTCGAGATTTTCTGAATAAAAGAAGGAACGTCGATATGGGTCGGACAGGCCTTGGTGCAGGGAGCATCATAGCAGTACAGACAGCGGTGGGCTTCGTGCACAACCTCCCACTCGGAGAGCGGCCGGTGGATGCTCTCCTGTAACCGGTTTCCTGCCCAAGCCGTCGTGGAATCGGACATCTTCTCTCCTCCTCATAGCCCCAGTCGGCTGCGAAAGAAATGATCCTCCACCAGAAGGTCATATATTGTAATCTTTAATGTAATGAAATTGAACAAATATAACTTCATACACTTTGTCTAGTTCGACAATCGGTTTCTCATACAGCGTCAACAGCCCCGGCGATTGCCCCGATGAATCTTATCCGGTAATATAATATCACATTAATCTTACATTCTAGCAAGATCGAAGATTCTCCTAACGGAGGGGAGAAACTCATGTCAACATCGATTCACCCGGAACCGGAGATTCTCGTAGACCAAGTGTCCATGCGGTTTGAGTCCCACGGCCAATCGGTCACCGCTCTGGAGTCGGTCAGTTTTGCCGTGGCACCCGGGGAATTCATTTCCCTGCTCGGCCCGTCCGGATGCGGCAAAACCACTCTTCTCAGGTTGATCGCCGACCTTCTCGAACCAACCGGAGGCAGGATTCTCATATCCGGGACAAACCCCAAAGAAGCCCGGCTCAGGCGGAGATACGGAATCGTGTTCCAACAACCCGTCCTTTACGACTGGCGCACGGTGCGAAAAAACGTAGAATTACCGCTTGAACTTCTCGGTACCGGCCGATCGGAACGCAGCCGAAAAGCCGTCGAGCTGCTTGCCCTGGTGGGGCTCGAACGGTTCGCCGATCGCTATCCGTGGGAGCTGAGCGGCGGTATGCAACAACGGGTGGCCATTGCACGGGCTCTGGCTTTGGATCCGCCGATCCTCTTGATGGACGAACCCTTTGCCGCCCTGGACGAGTTCACCCGGGAAAGGCTGCAGGACGAGCTGCTACAGATCTGGGCCCGTACCCGGAAAACGGTGATTTTTGTCACTCACAGCATTCCCGAGGCGGTATACCTGTCCGACCGGATCATCGTGCTATCCCCGCACCCTGGCCGGCTCAATACCATTGCCGAGGTGCCGCTCCCGCGGCCGCGATCGCCGCAAATTCGGGAAGATCCCCGTTTTCACCAGCTGGTCGCCGACATCCGCCGGCGCTTTCATCATTCGGTCCACGATTCGGCATAAAGGAGGCAACCGACATGTCGGTGGTTCGCTTCGCAGCCCGCATCTCCGGATCCTTATCCCGCTGGGGTCCGATTGTATTTCTCATCATCCTGCTCGCCGTCTTGTGGGAAGGGCTCTCCTGGATCCTGTCGGACGTAGCGCGAGTCCCTCTCGCCCAATCAAAATTGCCCTATGTCCACGAAGTGATGAAAACGTTCGTGGTGTACTGGCCCGTCCTGATCAAAGAAGCATCGGCCACTTCTGTAACGGTTGCGGAAGGTTTTTCCTTGGGAACTGTTACCGGAGTGCTACTGGCCCTGCTGATGAGTCTGTCCAGGACAGTGGAGCGGATCTTGATGCCGTACGCCACGGCGTCCCAGATGATCCCCATCCTCGGGTTGGCGCCGATCATCTACGGCATCGTGCACGACGAAAACCTGGCGCGGGTCCTCATCGCCGCTTATGTCACCTTCTTCCCCGTTGCGCTGAATACTTTGCGCGGGTTGACCGGCACCCCTCCGCAAGCGGTGGAGTTGATGAAAACCTTGGCGGCGTCCACCTGGCAAATCTATTGGAAAGTCCGTCTTCCGGCAGCCCTTCCGGCCCTCGCCGGAGGATTGAAAATTGCCGCTCCCCTATCGGTCACCGGGGCCATTTTAGTGGAATTGATGGGCGCCCAGCACGGCATCGGGGTACTCCTGCTTCGCAACCTGTATTACGGCCCTTCCCACGCCTACATGTTTTGGTCCACCCTGATCACCGGCGCGGTCCTGGGCTTGGCGGGATACGCTCTGGTCCAGGCTGTGGAGCGCATGTTCATACCCTGGCAACCGGAATTCCGGAAGAGAGGAGGAGAAATGCCGTGAACCTGCAACAGGCACCGTCGAACGAATGGCACACGTCCCGGCTTGCGTTGCACCATACCACCGAATCCGACGAGACCCAGGCCTCAGGGCGAGCACCGCAAAGGCGATTCAAGCGGCAGGGGGCAAAATCCATCGAGATCATCGCTTGGCCGACAATTGCAGGAATGATTTTTCTGGCCCTCTGGCAGGGAAGTGTCTTTCACCGAATCTTCGGTCTTCATCCCTACCAATTGCCGCTTCCATCGGCCATCGCGTCGTCACTAGCCGAGAACCGGAATATTCTGCTCTCCTACGCCGTGTACACGGGGGCGGAGGCCTTTTTCGGCTTCTTTCTGGGATCCGCCTTGGGCTTCGCCGTCGCCCTCGCAGCCGCCCTGTGGCCTCACATGGGGAAAGGGGGCCTGGCGCTTGCCGCGTCCCTCAACGCCGTGCCGATTGTGGCCCTGGCCCCGGTGATGAACCTGTGGTTCGGCGACGGAATGGGATCCCGTATTGCCGTGGTGACGGTCGTCACCCTGGCAGCCATGGCCGTCAATGGATACAAGGGCCTTACCTCCGTGGATCCGATGGCTCTCGATCTGATGACCAGCTATGCCGCCCGCAAAGGGGAGGTGTTCCGGCGGCTGCGCTTGCCGCACAGCTTGCCGTATGTGTTCACGGCACTGAAAATCAACGCCACCACGGCGATGATCGCAGCCATCGTCGGCGAATTTTTCTTCTCCTCTAAAGGTCTCGGCTATCTCTTATCCAATCAGATTAAAATCGCGCAGATGCCGCTGGCTTGGGCCTGTATTGTGGTGGCTTCGGCACTCGGCATTCTCTTTTACACGGCGCTCGCCGCGCTAGAGCGGAGGGTCATTCCCTGGCACCCGTCCCAAAGAACGCCTCACAAACCATAACTAGATGATATAAAAAATGGTAAAAAGGAGGATCTTGTCATGTTTTCACGAGCAATAGCCGCACTGAAGACTGCCGCTTCGAAAGGACTTCGAAAAGGCCTGCTTCCGGCCGCCATGGCCCTTGCCCTCGCCGGCCTCACCGCCTGCGGGGGAGGAAGCCAGGAAGGGGCCTCTTCCGGTGGTTCCGGAAGTGAAAACAGCTCCGCTACAAAGATCAAACTCCAACTCAAATGGGTGCCGCAGGCCCAGTTCGCCGGATATTTTGTCGCCAAAGAAAAGGGGTATTACAAAGAAGAAGGATTGGATGTGGAGATTCTGCCCGGTGGGCCGGACATCGTGCCGGAACAACAGGTGGCCAACGGCGCCGCCGACATCGGCATCGACTGGGTGGCATCCCTGCTCGCCCACCAGGAACAAGGGTTGCCTCTGGTGGAGATCGCCCAGATCTACCAAAAGAGCGGGCTCATCCTCATCTCGAAAAAATCCGCCGGAATCAACAGTCCGGCCGACCTAAAAGGCAAAAAGGTCGGCAACTGGATGGGTGGCAACGAATTCGAGGTTCTAGCCTTATTTGACAAATATCACCTGGACCCGAAGAAAGATTTGCAGTTCATCAAACAGGGATTCACCATGGATCAGTTCCTGACCGGACAACTGGACGCCGCCTCGGCGATGACGTACAACGAGTACAACGTCGTACTGGAGCAGGGCGTACCCGCCGGGGATTTGAACATCATCGACATGAACAAGGAGGGGGTGGCCATGCTGGAAGACAACCTTTTCGCTAACAAGAACTGGCTTACCTCCCACAAAGACGCAGCCGTCAAATTCGTCCGGGCGTCCATCAAGGGTTGGAAATACGCCATCGAGCATCCCGAAGAGGCGGTGGACATCGTCATGAAATTCGTGGAACAAGGTAGCACCACCCGCGATCACCAGCTCAAAATGATGCAAGAGGTCGCCAAACTGGTCTTGCCCCAAGGCATGGACCCGAGTAAGATCGGCACAATCGACGAACAACTGTTCAAACAGACCGCCGAAATCGCTTTGAAATTCGGCGTCATCCACAAAGCCGCCGACCTCTCCACCGCCTACACCAAGGAAATCATCGAGGCCGCGATGAAATAGGCAGAAAGGGGGCTACCCCAAAAGTAGCTCAGCTACTGAAGGGTAGCCCCCTTTTGATTATCCCAGTGTCCGGCAAATCCCCGATTTTCGGACCATCAACCGGTTTCCTCCCCCACTTCCCGGATCGCCTCGGTGACCGCCGTGGCGATGAGGGCGACTTCGTCGTCGGAGACCACCAAGGGCGGCGAAATCGTCAGGACGTTGTTGAACTGCGGCACCGTGTCGCTGTTTTTCCCGATGAGCACGCCGCGGCGTTTGCATCCGGCGATCACCTTCCCGACAAAATCAGCGGGCGCCGGGGTCTTGGACGATTTGTCGGTCACCAGCTCGATCCCGGCCATGAAACCGAAGTAGCGCACATCCCCGACGTTTGGATGCGCCGCAAGCGGTTCGAGCAGCCCGAGTAGGCGCCGCCCCAATTCTTCCGACCGCCGCACCAGATCCCGCTCCTCCATAATCTCCAGGGTCCGCACCGCCAGGGCGCAGGCGGTGGCGTTTCCCCCAAAGGTGTTGACGTGACGGAAGTGGGCGTACGGATCGTCAGCGGTAAACGCCTCAAACAACTCAGCCCGCACTGCCGTCGCCGACAGGGGAAGATAGGCGCTGGTGATCCCCTTCGCCATGGTGACGATGTCCGGCCGCACCCCGAAGTTGTGGTGCCCGAAACGGCGGCCCGAACGCCCAAAACCACAAATCACCTCGTCGATGATCAGAAGGACGCCGTACCTGTCGCAGATCTCCCGCACCCGGATCAAGTATTCCGGCGGCGGAACGATGACGCCTCCCCCGGTAATCACCGGTTCCATGATCACTCCGGCCACCGTCTCCGGCTCCTCCCAATTGATCACCTGTTCGATGGCCGAAGCGCATTCCAGGCCGCACGCCCCGTAAGACTGGCCGAAGGGACAGCGGTAACAGTACGGGGGCGGGACGTGCACAAAGCCCGGGGCCAGAGGCTCGTACCGGTACTTGCGCTGGGCTTGACCGGTGGCGGCGAGAGCCGCGGCCGAATTCCCGTGATAGGCCCGGTACCGGGAGATAAACTTCCAGCGCGCCGGCTCCCCGCGCTGGGCGTGATACTGGCGTGCGATTTTAAAGGCCACTTCGTTGGCTTCCGATCCGCTGTTCGAATAGAAAATCCGGTATTCCCCGCCCAACCACTCATTGAGCTTTTCACTCAACCGGATCGCGGGCAGATGACTCTGGGTGAGCGGGTAGTACGGCATCTCCAGGAGTTGCCGGTATGCCGCCTCCGCCAGTTCCTTCTCCGAATATCCCAAGTTGACGCACCACAGCCCCGACATCGCGTCGAGATACCGGTGGCCCTCCAAATCTTCCACCCAAGCCCCGTCGCCCCGGGTGGCCACGATGGGATTGCGGCTGGCTGAATACGGTTGCATGTGATGCCACACATACCTCCGGTCCTTCTCGATCCATTCCCGGCGCTCGTCGGCCGGGCCAGCTGTTGCCTGCGGCACCTGCCGTTCCATCATTCCCCTTCCCCTTTCCCTTCCACGTCGGCTATCCCCATCGAACAATTTGTTCATAACAGAAGGCCGTCAAGAAGCAAGGGCCCCCTTGAGGACACGGCGAACATCCCAGTGCGGCAAGCCGAAGGCCTCGGCCACCCCGCGGCAGGTCACCCGCCCCCCCGCCACATTGATCCCTCGAAGTAAAGGGCGGTCTTCCAACGCAGCCTGTACGCCGCCCGTTGCCAGCTTCAGGACATAGGGGAGGGTGGCGTTCGTCAAGGCGAACGTCGAAGTACGGGGCACGGCTCCGGGCATGTTGGCGACCGCATAGTGGACCACCCCGTGCACCACGTACGCCGGATCGTCGTGGGTCGTCACCCGGTCGGCCGTCTCCACACAGCCCCCCTGATCCACGGCGACATCCACAATCACCGACCCCGGCCGCATCTGCACCACCATCTCCCGGGTCACCAACTTCGGCGCCCGGGCGCCGGGAATCAGGACGGCGCCGATCACGAGATCCGCCGTCCTCACCGCCTCGGCGAGGTTGTAGGCATTGGACATCACCGTCTTCACCCGGCCGCCGAACAGATCGTCCAGAGCCCGCAACCTCGTCCCGTCGATGTCGAAAATCGTCACATCCGCCCCAAGTCCCGCCGCCATTTTGGCCGCCTGGGTCCCGACGGTCCCGCCGCCGACAATGACCACCCGGGCGGGTGGAACCCCCGGGACACCACCCAGCAGGACCCCCACGCCGCCGTGGGGCTTTTCGAGAAAGCGGGCGCCCACTTGGACGGCCATCCGGCCGGCCACCTCGCTCATGGGCGCCAGGAGCGGCAGCCCTCCTCCGTCCAGTTGGATCGTTTCATAGGCCACCGCCGTCATGCCCGAATCCAGCAAAGCCTCGGTCAACGCCCGGTCGGCGGCGAGGTGCAAATAGGTGAAAAGTATCATATTTTCTCGAAAATACCTGTATTCCTCCCGCCGCGGTTCCTTCACTTTCACCACCAGATCCGCCGACCAGGCCTCCTCCCGCGTTCCGATCCTGGCTCCGGCCCGGACATATTCCCCGTCGGCAATTCCGCTTCCTTCACCGGCCCCCTGTTCCACCACGACTTCGTGGCCCGCATCCGTAAGGGCCTTGACGCCGGCGGGGGTCAGTCCCACCCGGAATTCCCACTCCTTGATCTCCTTCGGCACTCCGATCCGCATTACCGATCGCCTCCAAACCAGCGGGAGGTCACCATTTTCTTTCTTGTATAAAATTCCACAGCATCCCGGCCGTTGGCATGCAGGTCCCCGTAGAAGGAGTCTTTCCAGCCGCTGAAGGGGTAGAACGCCGTGGGCACCGGCACCCCGACGTTGATCCCCAGCATCCCCGCCTGCACCGTCTCCCGGAACTGCCGGGCGGCGGCCCCGCTCTCGGTATAGATCACCGCGGAGTTCCCGAATCTGGACCGGTTGACCACTCCGATCGCCTCTTCCAGACTGCCCGCGCGAATGACACTGAGCACCGGGGCAAATAGTTCCTCCCGCGCCACTGTCATCTCGGGAGTCACGCGGTCCAGGATCGTCGGCCCGAGAAAAAAGCCTTGGGGAAGCCGCCGGACGGCATCCCGTCCGTCCCGCACCAGTACCGCTCCTTCCGCAAGCCCCTGCTCGATCTTTTCCATCACCTTCGCCCGGTGTTCCGCCCGGATCAGCGGCCCCAATTCCGTTCCTTCTTCGAGCCCGTTGCCGATGCGCATCTTGTCGCCTGCTTCCCGTAACGCCTCCACCAGAGAGTCGGCCACGGAGCCCACAGCCACCACCACACTGCACGCCATACAGCGCTGTCCCGCCGACCCGAACCCGGAGTTCCGGATGGCGTGCACCGCACCTTCAAAGTTGGCGTCGGGAAGCACAATGTGGTGGTTTTTCGCTCCGGCCAAGGCCTGGACCCGCTTCCCGCAGGCGGCCGCCGTGCGGAAGACGTGTTCCGCCGCCGGTTGAGACCCGACAAAGGAGACGGCGTCCACCCCCGGATGGGTCAGCAAAGCGTCGACCGTTTCCTTGCCTCCGTGTACCAGGTTCAGAACGCCCTCGGGCACCCCCGCCTCCATCGCCAGTTCCACGAGCCGGACAGCGGACAGGGGGGTGCGCTCCGACGGCTTCAACACAAAGCTGTTTCCCGCCGCAATGGCCAAGGGCATCATCCACATGGGCACCATCATGGGGAAGTTGAACGGGGTGATCCCCGCCACGACACCCACAGGATAACGAACCAGCTCCATGTCGATGCCCCGAGACACCTGGGGCGTGACGAACCCCTGCATAAGGGTTGGCATGCCCGCGGCGAACTCCACCACCTCAATGCCGCGCCACACTTCGGCCCGGGCGTCTTCCAGGGTCTTGCCGTTTTCTGTCGTGATCAGCCGGGCCAATTCTTCCGCCCGGGACACAAGCAATTCCCTCCACCGAAACATCACCCGGGCCCGTTCCGTGACGGGCACCTCCCGCCACCGCTCAAAGGCTTCCCGGGCCGAACGCACCGCCGCGTCTACGTCGGCGGCCGACGACAGGGGCACTTCCGCCAGCCGTTCTCCCGTCGCCGGATTGGGTACCGGCAAGGCCGAGTCCGTTTGCGCCCTCTGCCAGATTCCGCCGATCAAATTTTTCAACCACATGTCTTGCGCAATCGCTCCCAATCCCCTCACCTCTTGTTCCGTCGTCTGATGTTACGTTATCAGAATGGACTGACCATTTCGTTCGACACATTGTATAAGATTCGGGCCTTCCCATTGGACACGTACGGGAGGTGAGCCCCGGCGAGAAAACGGCGGAAGACCGCTGCAATCGCCTCCGAACAAAAAAAAAAAAAGCCCCTGACTCCTGCGGATCCCGATGATCCACCAAGTTTCAGGGGCCTCCAGCCGGCCAGCTTGTCTTATATTTTATTCCAGCGCACCACCATGAATCCGGCTCCTTTTTCTTCCTGGGACACCCTCCGTTGTTTCTCCAAGACCCACGCAGATTCTTCATCTTCGAATTCGTCCGGGGAAACATACAACCCGAATTGTACTTCTTCCGGCATACCGGGCCCAATTCGTTTGATGTCTTCAAAAGAGAAAAACTGGGCATGGTGATAAACGCTCGTTCTATCTTCTTTGCCTCGTTTTGAATATTTTTCTGCCCAAGGGCTATTCTTTCCGATCAGTCCGACTACTAGCCGACCTCCCGGTTTGAGGATCCGGTATCCCTCTTTCAAGGCCGCTGCCGGATCGGACACAAACTCTAAAGCCAAATTGGAGACAGCCAAATCAAACCGGGCCGATTCCAGCGGCAAATGAACCAAATCCGCCCGGATAAAGGAAACTTGACCGGATCCTTTGCGCCGGGCGACCTCCAGCATTTTTTCGGAGATATCCACTCCTATGACGGACAAACCGAGTTCCTGTAACCAATACGTATAGGAACCCGTTCCGCAGCCGAGATCAATGGCCGATTCACCTCGTAGCGGTTTTGCGACTTTGCCGATGAGTTCCCGCTCCACTGTATCAACGAAATGACCAAGCGGGGTCAAGCAGAAGTCATCGTATGTTTCTGCCTTTGCATCAAATAAGGCCATTGTTTCACTTCCTTGCCCTCCATGGCGCCGGGATCCTCAGCACATCGTCAAGCCCCCGCTGACACTCAGAGTCTGACCGGTGATGTAGGCGGCTTCATCGGACGCCAAAAAAGCGACGGCATTTGCCACATCCTCCGGAAGAGCCAGCCGGCGGAACGGGATCGCCCGGTGAAGGGCCTCGCGGATCTTGGGGTTGTAAGAACCGATTTCGTCAAAAAGCGGAGTATCCGCCGGCCCCGGGCAGACGCAGTTGACATTGATCCGGTGGCGGGCCATTTCCCGGGCCAGGGTTTTTGTAAAGGCGATCACCCCGCCTTTGGCGGCGGAGTACACCGCTTCCCCGGTGGATCCGACCCGGCCGGCGTCCGACCCGATGTTGACGATTTTTCCGTACCCCTGTTCGATCATCAAGGGCAGGACGGCTTTGCAACAGTGCAGAGTCCCGTACAGGTTGATCGCGATGATGCGATCCCACAGAGATTCGTCATTGTCCAAAAACGGCTCGACTTTGTCCCAACCGGCGTTGTTGACGAGAATGTCGATGCGTCCGAAGTGCGTCTTGGCCTGCTCGACCATGAACCGGACGGATTCTTTCGAGGTCACATCCACATGGACGGCGAGGGCTTCTCCCCCGCGGTTGACAAGGAGGTCGGCCGTCTCCCGGGCGGATTCTTCCCGGATATCGGCCACCACCACCCGGGCGCCCTCCAGGGCGAACTTCTCCGCGATCCCCCGCCCGATTCCGCGGCCGGCCCCCGTCACGATCGCCACTTTTCCCTCCAGTCGTCTCACCACGGCACCTCCAACCACCGATGTTTGATTCCACCCATGAAACGGTAATTGTGTTGTGAAATAGATAACTTCATACTATAATGAGTTCGCCATGATTTGCAACGATTTCTCCGGAACACAGGAAAAGGGAGGAAAGGGCGATGACCTTCACCGATATTCTGTACGAGAAAAAAGAGGGCGTGGCGACCATCACCATCAACCGCCCCGAAGTGCTCAATGCCTTTCGGGACGTCACCGTCCGAGAATTGATCGCGGCGTTTGAAGACGCGTGGGACGACAACGAAGTGGGGGTCGTGGTGCTGACGGGCGCGGGAGACCGGGCCTTTTGCGTCGGGGGAGACCAAAAGGTCCGCTCGAAGGGAGGATACGGAGGCACCCGGGGACGGGACATGGGCATCGGTTTGGAGGTGATGACCCTTCACGAGATCATCCGGGACATCCCGAAACCGGTCATCGCCGCCGTCAACGGATACGCCATCGGCGGAGGGCACGTCCTGCACGTGCTGTGCGACCTGACCATTGCCGCGGAGCACGCGAAGTTCGGCCAAGTCGGCCCGAAGGTCGGCAGTTTCGACGCCGGATACGGCACCGCGTATCTCGCCCGGGTAGTCGGAGAAAAACGCGCGCGGGAAATCTGGTATCTCTGCCGTCAGTACACGGCCCAAGAGGCCTACGAGATGGGTCTGGTCAACAAAGTGGTTCCCAAGGAACAGTTGATGGACGAGGTCAACCGGTGGTGCCGGGAGCTGTTGGAGCGCAGTCCCTTCGCCCTGCGGATGATCAAAGCCTCCTTCAATGCCGACTCCGCCCACATCAAGGGGATCGACGAATTGGCCCTGGGCGCCCTGGCCCTCTACTACGATACCGAGGAAGCGCTGGAAGGTCGGAACGCCTTCCTCGAGAAGCGCAAACCGGATTTTCGCAAATTCTACAGGAAGTCGGAATAATTTTTCCAAATCTCGGAGAATCCCTCCGCAGGAAGGCGAAAGGCCACTGCGGACCAATTTCGCGCCGGGCCACCCGCAGGGCGGCCCGCCGCAGGGGATCCGTGGGGAAAGGTCCGTCCTTCCGAAGACGGCGGCCCGCAGGCCGCCCCGGGCATCCCTTTCCGCTTCGCCTTTATCCTTTTTGCGAGCTATGAATTCTTAGAGATTTCCGGTTCCATGACGCGGGAGTAAGCGATGCTTTTCGTCTCCGGCGCAAACAGGCTTAATGCCAGGCTAATGACGATCCCCGCCATCATAAACCCGCCAAAGATCCACGGCGACGGACCGTACGATTTCGCCATGGACGTCCAGATCAGGGGCGCAAAGCCGACAATGGCCGCCGCGATCTGATAACCGACCGATAGCCCCGTATACCGGACTTTGGGAGGGAACAGTTCGGAGAAAAATGTCCCTTGGGTGGAGAAAATCGCCGCCCAAATGACCCCGAGCATGACCGCTTCCACCAAGTAAAACCAGCCGGCCCCTTTACCCATCAGTGAAAAATATGGAATCGAAAGAAGGAAAAGAAGAATCAGACCTCCGATATAGATGCGTTTCCGGCCGACAAAATCCGACAGGTAGCCCACGATCGGGATGGTGACGAGCATCGTTGCACAGCCGATCGTCAGAGCGTTCAAAGCGATGTCGCGAGAATAACTTAAGTAAACGGTGGCAAAGGTCAGCACGTAGGACATGGAAAAGACGTTGAAGAATCCGTCGCCGAGTTTCAGTCCGATCGCGCGCAACACGTTTTTCCAATCGTTGCGGATCGCGTCGACAATGGGCACCCGCGCGATGTCTCCGCTTTCCTTCTGCTGTTGAAAGACGGGGGTTTCCTCGATGCCGCTCCGGATCCAGATCGCCAAACTCACGAGCACGACGCTTAAGAGGAAAGGAATCCGCCACCCCCAGGACATAAATTGGTCATTGGTCGTCCAATGGCTGATGAGCGAAAGGGTTAAAGTCCCGGTGACCAAACCGACCGGAACCCCCAGCTGGGGAATGGAACCGTAAAGTCCCCGGACCCCCTTAGGCGCGTATTCGGTGGCCAGCAGAATGGCTCCACCCCATTCGCCTCCCAGAGAAATTCCCTGGATCAGCCGCAAGGTCACCAACAGAATGGGGGCGAGCAAACCGATTTGCTCATAAGTGGGAAGCAAACCAATGAGCGTCGAACTGCCTCCCATTCCGACGAGCGTATAAATGAGTGCCGCCTTCCGCCCCAGGCGATCGCCGAGGTGGCCGAACAACACACTGCCGATGGGCCGGGCGGCATAACCGACTCCGAAGGTGGCAAAGGCGAGAATCAGCGAAATGGCCGGATCGTGGGTCGGAAAGTATAAAGTGGAAAAAACCAGACCGGTTGCTGAACCATACAGGTAAAAATCATACCACTCGATGATCGAACCCGCGATGCTGGCAAAGAGGACGCGGATTTTGTTCACAGGCCACCCTTTTTGTAATCGATGAATTCTTAGAGATTTCCCCTAGATTCGTTCGAACCACCATGCCCTCTCATCTCGTCGCACGAGCCTGAGGGGAACACCGATCGGCAGCTCAGTCTCTTGATCCCCCACCAGGCGACCGGTCACCCGTACCCCTTCGGCCATGCGCGCCACCAGAACCACATAAGGAGCATGCTCAATAAAGTCAGCCGGAGGCACTCGAATGCGGGTGTAGGTTTCCAATGTAGCCTCCGGCGGAAGGCTGTCCTCCTGGAGGATCGTCCCCCCGCAGAAGCGGCAAGCCCATCTGCCCGTCAACTGGGCCCGGCCGCAGTCGCTGCAACGCAAAACCGGAAAGCGAATTCCTGGTTCTTCCACGAGAAAGTCACCTCGCACCCAGAATATGAACGGCGGCAACCCCCCCGGTGCCACCCACATTATGCGTGAGGCCGATCCGCGCGCGCGGCACTTGGTGATCCGAGTCCCCACGCAGCTGGCGCACGATCTCGAACACTTGAGCCATGCCAGTGGCTCCGACCGGATGTCCCTTGGAAAGAAGGCCGCCCGAAGGATTGACCGCTACCCGGCCACCTACCCGGGTCTCCCCCGCCGCGGTGCGGGGGCCGGCCTCTCCCCGGGGCATGAGCCCCAGATCCTCCAGAGCGATCAATTCGGCGATGCTGAAGCAGTCGTGGACCTCGGCCACGTCGATGTCTTCCGGACCGACACCGGCCTGTTCGTAAGCCTGACGCGCCGCCTCGACCACTGCTTCCAAGCTGCACAGGTCGTCCATCTCCTGGAGCGTGGTGCTGCCCGTGGCCTGCCCAGAACCCAGGATGTCGACGGGGGTCCCTCTAAATTCGCTGGCTCGCTCGCCGGCCGCCAAGACCGCCGCGCAAGCTCCGTCGCTGATGGGGGAGCAGTCGTACAGCCGAAGGGGATCGGCAACCAGCCGGGACTGCCGGATTTCGTCAAAGGTGGCGGGTTTTCCGTAAAAATGGGCCCGCGGGTTGCGCTGGGCATTCTCCCGGTTCTTGAGGGCCACGGCGGCAAGGTGATCCAAGGTGGCTCCGTACTCGTGTAGATAGCGACGGGCCATCGCGGCGAAAAACCCGGGGAAAGTGAGTCCGGTCGAGCCCTCCGCTTGCCGGTCGGCCGCCGCGGAAAGCGCCGCCGTTACCTCTTCTGTGCTGGCTTGCGTCATTTTCTCCACCCCGGCTACCAGCACGACGTCGTAATAGCCGGCTGCGACCATCATGTAGCCGTGGCGAAGCGCAATCCCGCCCGAAGCACAAGCCCCCTCTACCTTTGTGGACGGTACCGAGCCAATCCCGAGGGCTCCGGCCACCAAGGCAGCTGTGAGCTCCTGCTGCGCCAGCATGCCCCCGGCGAAGTTGCCGAGGTAAAAGGCTTCGATTTGGTGAGGAGCGATGCCGGCATCCGCCAAGGCCTCTCGACAGGCCTGCAAGGCAAGATCCTTGATTGACCGCCCGTTCAACTTGCCAAACGGCGTGCAACCCACTCCGATGATCGATACCCGACGCATTCAACTTCACTCTCCCGCTTTCATTTCGAACAGGCCGCTTCGGTTAGACCATACGCGTATGCCCTTCCCAGTACTTGGCCCGGAGTTCACGCTTGAGCACCTTGCCGTAGGCGTTTTTTGGCAACTCCTCGACGAAATCCACCGACCGAGGCTTCTTGTAACTGGCCAGATGATCCCGGCAAAACGCGATCAGCTCCTCTTCCGTAACTGCATTCCCCGGCTTCAACACCACAACCGCCTTGACCGCCTCCCCCCATTCCGGGTCCGGCACGCCGAAAACGCAGACCTCTTGAACGGTAGGATGACGCAACAATACCTCTTCTACCTCGCGGGGGTAGATGTTGTTGCCTCCACTGATGATCATGTCTTTTGTCCTGTCCAAGATGTAGAGGTACCCCTGCTCATCCATGTACCCGACATCTCCTGTACGCAGCCACCCGTTCACAATCGTATCGGCAGTTGAATCCGGATTCCGCCAGTAACCCTTCATCACAAGATCGCTTCGAACCGTAATCTCTCCGATATTCCTCGGCGGCAACGGGTTGCCCTCTTCGTCCTGAATGCACACCTGTACGCCCAAACGGGGCGTACCGGCAGAAGCAAGGCGACCGGGTCGATTCAGGTCGTGCTCTTCCCGGCTCAGGCCGGTAATCGTCATGGGACATTCACCTTGCCCATAAGCCTGCGAAAACACCTGCCCAAAGGCCTTGAGCCCGGCTACCAAATCCTCTACATACATCGGGGCACCGCCGTATACAATGCCCCGTAGGCTTCGCAAGTCGTACTTGCTGCGCTTATCGGATTCGATCAGTCGCTTGACCATGGTTGGGGCCATAAACGGGAGCACGGTGACCCGATGTTTTTCAATCAAAGCAAACACCGTTTCAGGATCAAATCGGGGTGCCGCCAAGATCACGTTCGTAGCCCCCTTAGCGATCAGGGGAAGGGAATACATCCCTGAGCCATGGGTGAGCGGTGCCGCATGCAGTCCGATGTCGTCGTGCCCAAACGGATAGATGTCTGCACAGGCGTTGAGGACAACCAACAAGAGAATGCGGTGCGTCAACATGGCCCCTTTGGGCCGCCCTGTGGTGCCCGAGGTATAAAAAAGCCATGCCAGATCGTCCCCATCTACCGGCACCACCCATTCGGCGGTTCCCCCCCGCTCCAGTAGTTCGCCATAATCGAGAACCGTTAAAGCATGACTCTCCCCCTTGCCCCCTAGGCCATCCAGGCAAATTGCGGTACGGGTTGTGGTGAGATCCCCAGCAATGCAGTCGACATCCTCCTGGTTCACACCCGCGTACACCAGAACCTTGGCTTCGCTATGATTCAAAATGTAGAGCACCTCGTCCCGATGGAGGCGAAAGTTCATCGGTACAGCCGCCAAGCCGGCCTTCCACGTCGCAAAAAGTACCTCCAAGATCTCTGGGCGGTTCGGAGAAAAGACGGCCACCCGATCTCCTGCTTCTAAGCCAAGCCGGCGCAACGCACTCGCAACCCGGTTGACGCGCTCGTTAAATTCCCGGTACGTCAACACCAAGTCGCCTTGAATGATGGCGGGGTGATCCGGATAGGCCGCAGCTGAACGGCTTAACATATAACCGAGATTCATAGCCGCCATGTTTGCCCCCCCTGAAAAGTCCACTTGGCTGCCCGAATACCATGAGGGCGGTAATTGTCAAGGTCAAAAGTACCTCGGCCGGCCGATCCCTTATGGTCTGAAATCCGCATCCACAGCAGATCGAAAGCGTACGACCAATTCCCGCACCCTCTCCGGTGTCGCCGCGGCCGGCACAATGGGCATGAAAACGCGCACTCCGGTAACTTGGATGTTCGCCGCAAGGACTGTCATCGCCTCCGCAAAGGCCGCATCATCGAAGGTAAAAAAAACCGGATCGATAGCCCAGCCGAAGGTGGGACCCCGCATTTTTTGTGCCGCCTCCGGAAGCGACGCCGCGTTGATACAGACCACGACAGACGCAATCACATCGAGAAACGAATCAAAGACCGGCGTTGTCCCCATCCCTTCTTTGGCATCCGCGATAACATACAGACACCTTCGCTCATGATGGCGTAATACGTTGAAACAAGTCCCGTATAACCTTACCAAATCATTTCCAGCCTTACCGGACAAAATCAATCCATCCTCGTACAGCACAATCCCACAACTGCCTCGACGAAGGGCCATCTTGATGGCATCGCTCACCACCATGACGGCTACATCGACGAGGTCTTGCCACCGCGTGTCCCCCGTTTCGAAAGCCCTTTCAAACGCCGATCCGCCAACCAGTCGCGCCAGCGTGAACGGAGCCGGCAGCATACAGGTAACCGGGCATGATATGACCGGTCGCACCCTATCCATTGCCTGTATCAGCTCCGCGAACGGCGAAGCCTCGCTCACATCCGGCGGCTGCCAGAATGCCCATGAATCCGGCCCACCCTTTACCGCTGATTCCTTTATATCCCATTTGTACGGCTCCGGCATATCGATTCGACAGCCACAGGCCTCGGCAAGGATGGTCGGATCGCATCCCATCACCATCAGGTCGGGCGCCAGAACATCAGCCTCGCGGCGCACGCCATCTGCGATGGCCGCCGCGTCATACCGTGCGGCGTGAGGATCAAGATATTCCAATCGAGCACCGTATCCTCTAGGCAACGGCACCAACAGCAGGGCCGGAGGGACTGCCTCACTTACCGTCATGAATCGTTCCGCATCCCGCTTCACAACATGTCACCCCCAGCATTTACCCGAATGAGCCGACCAGAACCGTCCAGGGCTCTGGTCGGCTACTCCTCTCATTCTTACGGTGTAAGGGCCGTCTCTCCATTTCTACGGCATGAAAATACCCTGAAGAGAATCTGTTGACATTTTGACGTCAGGTCTACCGCCATAGACCTCGTCGGGGCGATCCCAGGATCCATAGAATGGCAGGTCCCGCGGCGGTTCCGACCGGGTCCATTTTGCAGCAAACTCTTGGAAGGGAACACCTCGCCGCAATCGAGCCCGGCGTTCTTCTTTCCGCAAGCGCTCGGTCTCTTCGCTGTTGACCACCAAGGTTTCGGGGTCGTAGGCCACTTTGTAAATGTTCTGAGCCACCCAGTGGGAGATACGTCCTTGTTGCAGATCGGCCATCACTTGCTCCGGATCCCTCTCCAAGACGTCCCCATATCCACCCCCGCCCCCCTGCGCCTGCATGTACACTTCTCCCGGATTCACCATCTCAAACTGAAGACCGGTGTGGTGGGTGCTATACTGGCCGGGGAAGGGCTTATGGTTCATGATCTCCACGATGTCGTAGGCGGACAAACGCGAGTCATTACGTAGCAGTTCGAGGGAGTTCACTCCCCTCACTTTGCACAAAGGTTGGGTGGGGGCGGCATACCCACCGAACAATCCTAGTACAGTAGGGAACTTGCTGCCAATGGTGGTATTCATCCAACCCCAAAGTGGAGTATCCTTATGGGTCACGATCTGCATGTAACCGCTTCCACCGCGGTACTTGCCGAAACCATGGTTATCCGCCATCAACCTGCGGTAGCTCAGGCACAAAAAGGGAAGCTCGTCTTCAAGAAGCTCCGTCTCACCCAAATCCACATAGGCAGCAAAAATGGGGTTAAGGGCGGGCTCTCCATCACGGTTCCAGCGCGCGCCGCCGCCCATGCCATTTATGTCGGTAGTGATGTTGCCGACATAAAAGCCGTGCTGAGTGTACCCGCCATAGATGAACCCCGAGATCGTGTTCCACCAGCTGGCGTGTACATCGCTGGCCTTGGCCGGGTTTCCGTTCATCAGGTTATTGAAGAGCAACTTTTGAAGACAGTGGTCAACAGCGGTAAACGCCGGGAAGAAGGTCATCATGCTCTGGGCGTTCGGTGCTTCCGGTGTGCAATCCACAATTGAGCCCTCGTCGGTCAGGAACTTCACGGGTACAAGAACAGCCTGGTTACGAGGCAGATCTGGCCAAACATAGTTGAGAAACACCTGCGCGATCATCCCTTTCAGCGAGGCAAGGACCGTGTTGGTCGCCCGGTTGAGAAACTGAGGTGCAGATCCCCGGAAATCGATGATCAGTTCCTCTCCGCGCTTCTCCAATGTACAGTTGATTTTTGCAATGACGTTCTCACGCAGTGTGCTATCTGCAAACAATACGATTCGTGTCTTGCCGTCGGGTAGGGCAGCCAACCGCCGCCGCACCTCGTCCGCCGTGTATTCGAGGGTCTCGCGCATGGTCGCCAAAAATGCGTCTATCCCGTATTCCTCGATAATCTCCAAAACGCGTTTGCGGATACGAAGGCATGCGGCCAGTTTGGCCCTCATATCCTCCAACTGAAGCTTAGGGTCGCGTACGGAGTTCTGGAAGTAGGTTACCAGATCCTCTCGAAACTGAAAGTTCTCGCCGACACGCACCGGACTGATCTTTAGACCCTCGTCATAGGGGCTTTCCGCAGCAGAGGGCATGCCGCCCGGTTCACATGCACCGTTCTCCCCTTCGTGAATGATGGAACTCGCCCAGGCTACGAGCTCCCCCTCATGAAAGATCGGTATGATACAACTCTGGTCAGTGTTATGAACATTGCCGTAACGGGCATCATTGTGCATGAAGATGTCGCCTTCGCGGATACCAACGGTATCTTCGCCTTTCCAATATTTAAGAATGTACTTGATCGGGTGCTGAGCCAGTGCCGCGAAGATCAGCACGCCGTTGGACGAGGCAATGGCAAGGTCACCCAAAGCCGTAAATACGCCGCAGATCAGATCCCCCCATTTGGCGCCGGGCGCCGAGGCGATATGCGACAGCATTTCATTGGACTCGTTGGCAATCATTTGCAGTCGGTTGCGGATCACTGTTTTGGTCAAACGGTCCGTGGTGCGCATCATCGCTTGGCGTTCCATCTCCGTTAGAGGAGCCAGGCCGTGATAGCGCATGATTTCCCGATCGGGGCCCCGGAACAGTACTTGGGAACGCAAAAATTCCTGAACCTCTGCCTCTACCATCGGATCGTGTTTTCGCACATCGATTGTCATCTTGTGTACCTCCTTTTCCTAATCAACACTCTTACCATGGTTTCGGACCATCTCCACAAAACCGTTTTCCAGTAACCGCAACGTCCAGTCGGGGTAAACCACAAAGGTCGTATGAGCCGCCTCTACCACAGCATGACCCCTCACCTGCTCCCCTATGGGGAGTCGGGCAAAGTCATAAATCGGAGTCTCCGTGAACCCAAGTCTGGGAAACCAGCAGCGGCGAGAGTTCTTGAGGGCCTCATTCACCGTTCGGGACGAGCCGCTGGAATACACTCCGTTTCCCTGAAAACTAACCTTACGCAGGGGTACGTACGATACGACGCGAACGTTGTTGATGCTGATACCGGCTTGTGGGGTCTGAGTCCCCTCACCGAACCGTTCTCCGTATGAGACATGGTAGCGTTTAATCAAGTCGAGAATTTGCCGAGGGCTCTCAAATTCCAGGTAGGGGCTAACGAGCGTCGTTAACTGCAATTGATTCCCATATCGCATGTCAAACTCGACCCGGTACTGGATATCCTCCGGTTTATAGCCGAGCCGCAAGATGTCTCGGGTACCACGTTCCCGCAGATCGGCAATGATGCCGTTGAGCTCCTCATACTGGTCGTAGAGAGTCCCCGCATTGGGATGATACAGAAAGATGTAAACAGTACGTTCATAGATGTGGAGTTGGTCAAGGTTTCCTCCGCCAACCGCCGAAAACACGGAGCTGTTGGCAGGCACCAAAATACGGGAAACTTCCAATCCTTCGGCGTATCCACATGCGTGAGTGGGGCCGTTTCCGCCATAAGCCAGGATGGTAAACTTTCGCGGATCGTAACCCCTGAGGGCCACCTCTTTGAAGATGGCCTGAGCCATCTTGCTATCCGCGACTTCCCTTATCGCCACTGCTATATCCTCGATGCTTGCAACCAAGTGGCGGGCCAGACGGTCGCGTATGGCCCTCACAGCCCGCTGCGGATTGAGACGGATCCGGCCCGCGTTGTAGTACCCCGGATTTAGGTAGCCAAGGAGCAGATCGGCATCCGTGACTGTAGGCTCACGTCCACCCATGTCGTAACACGCCGGACCGGGTTCGCTACCCGCACTTTCGGGCCCCACCTCCAAACTCTGGTGGGTTGAATCAAACTTAGCAATGGAACCACCACCAGCTCCGATAGCGGTAATGAACATCATCGGTATATCGACTCGCCAACGATCGATGACGGGCGCAAACTCGTAAAATTTAATCCCTCCGCCGGCCACGATGCCAATATCAAAACTGGTGCCGCCCATGTCGGTGGTGACGAGGTTCTCCACCTCTAGTTCACGGGCTACCTGCTCTGCGCCCGACAGTCCTGCTATCGGCCCCGCATGAATGGTTTGGAGGGCGTGGGTCCGGCTGAGTTGTGAAAGACCGCCGGTATTGTGCACAACTTCCAGTGGGCGCAGATAACCATATTGGCGGAGGGTCATCTCAAGGCTGCGTAAGCCATACTGCATCTGCCTGTGGAGATAAGCGCCAATAATGGTAGACATGCTGCGCGCGTACTCGCCCTTTTTCAGAGAGATGTCGTGGGAACAAACAACAGGAAACGAACCAAGGTACGAGGTTGGGTATTCCTCCAGAATAATGTCTGCTACCAAATCTTCATGCACAGGGTTCATGACGGCGTTGAGAAGCACGACCACAAACCCGCGCACCCCCCGGTCCACCAAAACCTGAATCTGGCGGCGGATGTCATCGGGATTGGCCGGAATCAACACCTCGCCCTTGTAGTCGACCCGCTCCCGAATGCCTACGATGTACTCACGAGGGATGAGCGGATGCGGCCGGTCCGCCCCAGACACGTTGGCTTGTTCCAACGGCGTAAGCCCATCGGCATACTGTCGAGAGCGGCCGATGATGGTGACATCCTCGAACCCCGCAGTGGTAATTAGCCCGAGACGTGGGCCCGATCGCTCTATGAGCGCGTTCGTCCCGAGGGTCGTCCCATATCGGACGGATTCCACCTGCTCCAAAATCTCATCAACGGATAATTCTAGCTTCTCTGCGCCGTTCCGCAGAGCATTCATGAATCCTTGGGCTAAATTGTAGTGAGTGGTGGGTGCTTTGGCCTCCACCAACTGTTCATCCCAGGCAATGAAGCAGTCCGTAAACGTGCCACCAATATCTACGCTAATGCGTTTCATCCCTCATCTCCCCCTCTTGTTCGCTCCCGCTCCTCAGCTCGCCGCTTAAACCACTCTAGATCCAGCTCGATATCATGGGTAATGGGATGTCCGGGCACCAAGTATTCGGTTTCGACAAGGGTCCCGCACCCGGGACAGTAATACTCTAACAGCCGACACCAATTGGGATCCGGGGCAAAAGTATAGGCGTACTCTTCCTCGTTCAGCAGCGGACGGTGAATCTCACGAGGGTCGCGTTCGTAAACCAAGAGACCGGTTTTGTAATTCTCAGGAGCCGACGCCAAGACATGTCCGCAGCGATTGCAGCACCAAACTTCGTTCTCCAAGTCAAGATCCAGGTATTCGGTGATGCGCTCGATCAGCCTCTCGACCATCTCAATTCCCCTCCTGTGTCAGCAGATACTGACGATATTGATCTCGGGACAACCGCCAGCCTGGCGGGATCACCAGAGTGGTGTATGGCGCTTCGACGATAGCAGGCCCATCCAGGGTTCCGTCCGATTGTTCCAATATATCAAACTCGTAAATGGAGGTGGCTACGCTTTTACCCGCAGCCCAAGTCACGTCGCGTCGACCTGACGGCTCCGGACGACCGGTGCGTACAGGCTCCTCCTGCAAACCCAAGTGCGGCAGATGAGCTCGAGCCTGGAGTTCGAGAACGGCCGCAGTGATATCGGACCGTCGTTGCAACTGCTCGAGAGCAACCTCCGGGACGTCGGCCGTCTGTACAACATGGTCACCATGAAGCAGCGCCACCGACCACGTAAAGGCCACTCTGTTTGGAGAAAAGCCCTCGCCCCGCATGTCAATGCGTGCCCGTTCGAGTAGAGTATCCATCACCTGTTGCAGCCCTGCGGAATCGACCGGACATACCGTTCGGGTGTAGCGGTGCACAACGTCACTAAATCCAATGCCGAAGGAACTGAAGACGCTCGCCATGGCTGGAAGCAGCACTTTCCGGATTCCTGCACGGGCAGCAATGCCAGCAGCATGCATCGGTCCGGAACCTCCAAAGGCAATCAAAACAACATTATCCCTTGGCACCCCTCTCCGCTCCACGCCTTTGCGTATTGCCTCGGCGATTCTGTCCTCGAGTGTGTCTCGGATGCGGGCTGCGGCTTCGGTTGCCGTGATACCGAGGGGCTCTGCCACCCTCGTGGTTATCGCCCGAAGTGCCCGATCACCATCGATCGGAACCTGCCCCGCCAAAGCCGTACCGTGGCGGAAGTAACCAAGCACCAGATTTGCATCCGTAACTGTAGCGTCGGTCCCGCCAAACCCAAAGCAGGCAGGCCCCGGCGAGGCGCCGGCACTGTCCGGGCCCAAACGAAACCGGCCCTGCTCCACCCGAGCAATCGTCCCTCCACCACCACCCAGCGCTTCAATTCGATGCAACGGGAAGGAAATCTCGGCGCCATCGATCCGACCGATGACGTCTTCCTCCAACCGACCGTCAACAAGAAAAGCGAGGTCAGTGCTGGTACCACCAATATCAATGGTCACCACGTTAGGGAAACCGTAATGACGTGCGAAATTGAGTGCGCCTTCCACTCCTCCAGTTGGCCCTGAATTGTATGTTTTGATGGCCGTGACCTTTGCTACACGGTTGCTCATACCGTCGTTACAGAAAATGAAAAGCGGTCTGTTATACCGATACTGACGGAGGATGTCCTCGGCATTATAAAGAAACGTTTCTAAGTTGGGGTGAAGGTACGCGTTCAAGACCGCCGTCGTGATTCGGCGCAAAATACCCGCATCCGTAGTCAATTCAGTAGAAAATAGGATGGGTAGGGCTCCAAGAACGTGACGAGGATATTCAGAGAATACGATGCGCTTGATGGCAGGCTCGACTGCCTCGGCGTGGTCGGAAATGGAGACCACCAAACGCTCGGCGCCTTCCGCTAACAAGCCTTCAACCGCGTTTAGAATGGCCCTCTGGTCAACCGTATCCCCTTCCAACTGAACACCACGCACTTTTTGAGCCACTGGATCAAGAATGCTCCCCAAGAGCGATTTTGGGTGCAACGACTTAACGATAGGCATATCCTTTTCCAGAATGATGAGCCCTATATGGGGCCCGTTTCGCTGAATGATCGTGTTGGTACCAATGGTTGTAGAATAACGAATGGTGTCTACACGTTTGAGAAACTCCACCTCACTTAATTTCCATTGCGCTGCTGCTGTTTTAATGATGTTGTGAAAGGACTCCGTCAGATCATGAGGAGTTGTCCGCACCTTAAGGGCGACAACCTGTTTTCCGTCACTAACCGTCGCGTCGGTAAAGGTGCCACCTGTGTCGATATCAACGGTGAATTGTGACAAGGTCTATACCCTCCTGTAATG
>JASBVN010000031.1 GCA_029961045.1 Alicyclobacillaceae bacterium
TGTAATTTGGCTCCGTTGAGGGCATAACTCTCGCCCCGCTTCAGGGCGCGAATCTCGCTGTAGGTGGGATTCCCCTTTCGCGGATCGGCGGACCGCAATTTCTCGCGGGTCTCGTTCACCTTATTGACATATCCTTCGTAGAGTTTGTAGTGTTCCGTGACGGTACGGGCCGATATGCCTTTCAACTTCAGCGTGCGGGGCGGCAGCGGCATGGGCTCCAGAACCTTATACACCCGGCGTTCCTCCTTCGGAGAAGATCTTCCCCCAAAGGCTATGCGCCGGGCTCCCGTTCCGATCTATTTCCGAGAAAAGATGGGCGGCCGTCCACACCCCTTCAGAGGGGAAGCGGCTCCGGCCGCCCAAAGAGAAATCCCTGGCCGAGGGTCACGCCCATTTCCCTCAACAGGGCCGCCTGTTGTTCGGTTTCCACCCCCTCGGCGATCACGTTCATGTCCAGTTTTTCCGCCAGGCGACGGACACGGTCCACCAGTTCCACGGATTCCTTCGACATCGCGATACTCGATACGACATCCCGGTCGATTTTGATCAGATCGGGGTGGAGATCGACCACGGCATCCAGATTGGAAAACCCGGAGCCCAAGTCGTCCAAGGCAATTTTCAAGCCGCGTTCCCGCAAAGGATGAAGACAATTCTGCAACTTGGACCAAGCGGAAGGCGCAAACTTTTCGTTAATTTCCAGCACGAGTTTCGTCAGATCCGTTTGTATCAAATCTTCGCGCAAACGGAGGGAAAACTGCTCCACCGTCGGCCCGAACAGGTTGACAAAGGAACACACGTTGCGCGGGCGCCGGACCAACGCCTGGAGGAACACCAAATAATCGGTCTCCAACAGCATGTCCAGTTCATGCGCCCGGCGGAACAATTCGTCCGGATCCGCGATCTTCGTGCCCTTCGGGCCGCGCACAAGCAGCTCGTAGCCGACGAGACCACCGTCGCACAACCGGACAATGGGCTGGTAGACAAACCGAACGTCGGTCAGCAGGCGGAGAAACTCCTGTTTTCCAGAATATACCCCCCCCCCCCGTTCCCAGTATATGGGTATTCCGTTCGGTACTTCCCACGTCCCGTCCCCTCCTTTATTTTTACATTCGTCGATTCCTTCGACATTTCCTTCTATATCAAATGGTCGAACACCGGCCGTTCCCCATGCGCGGGCCGCCCGGACCTGTTATCATGATCCCTAGCGAGAGGTGATGCACCATGTGCGGCCGGTACACTCTGATCCTCGATATTTCTCTTCTACGGGAACGCTTTCGGTTCGAAGTCGGCGAGGATTTTACGTACGTGCCGCGTTACAACATCGCGCCCACCCAACCGGTGCTGGCGGTCCTCTCCGACGGGAGGCGCCGGAGAGGGGGTTATCTGCGCTGGGGTCTCATCCCTCCCTGGGCGAAGGATCCTTCCATCGGCCACCGGATGATTAACGCCCGGTTGGAGACGGCCGCCGAAAAGCCCGCATTCCGCGAGGCTCTTCGCCGCAAGCGGTGCCTGATCCCGGCAGACGGGTTCTACGAATGGAAGCGCACGGCTTCGGGAAAGGTTCCCGTCCGGTGCGTGCTGCGATCCCGCCGGCCCTTCGCCTTTGCAGGGCTCTGGCAAACCTGGCGCTCCCCCGCGGGGGAGACCGTCCACAGTTGCACCATTTTGACCACCCGGGCAAACGAACGGCTGGCGGCGATTCACGACCGCATGCCGGTCATCCTGCCGCCGGATTTGGAGGAAGCGTGGCTCGATCCGGCCCTCCGGGAGCCGGACTTGTTCCGCGAGCTTTTGCAACCCTATCCCGAAGAGGAGCTGGAAGTGTACGAAGTGAACCCTCTGGTCAACCGGGCCGGGATCGATACGCCCGAGTGCATTGCTCCGGCGGGTCGCTCCCAAGAGAGCGCCCGTCTCTCCACAGGAGGGGGAAGGGCGGAGAATTCCGCCGCCGGGAAGGATCGAGAGGAGGGGTCGCCTTGAGCCGCTGGCGGGGGTTTGAGTCTTTTCTCGAATTGTTGACCCTGGACGGGCCGTCCGGCCACGAACACCGGACGGCGGAACGCCTGGGCGAATGGTTCCGGGCGGAGGGGCTCGAGGTGGAAACCGATCCCCTCGGCAACGTGCTGGCCCGGTACCGGGGCGAGGGCGGGGGCCGGCCCGTGGTGCTCGTGGCGGTCCATATGGATGAAATCGGCCTGATGGTCCGCGACATCGAACCAGGGGGATTTTTGCGCGTCGTGCCGATCGGAGGCGTCGATCCCCGGACCCTGGTCTCCGCCGAGGTCACCGTCCACGGCCGCCGGGATCTGCCCGGCGTCGTCGGAGCGAAGCCTCCCCATTTGAGCACTCCGGAAGAACGGAAGAAGGCGGTTCCCCTTGACGATCTGTTTGTGGATCTCGGGATGGCGGAAGAGGCGGTGCGCCGGGAGGTGCGCCCAGGAGACGCCGTGACGGTGCGCAGGCAGCCGGTGCGGCTCCTGGGAGAGGTCGCGGCGGGCAAATCGGTCGACAACCGCGCTTCGGCGGCGGCGGTGTTCGAATGTCTGCAAATTCTGCGCACCCGCCGGATCGCCGCGGATGTGGTCTTCGCCGCCACCGTCCAGGAAGAGGTGGGCGTCCGGGGAGCGGCCGTCGCCGCCTACCGGGTTCGCCCGGATGTGGGAGCGGCCGTCGATGTCTGCCACGCCCGGTCGCCGGGCATATCGGGCGACCGCACCGTTCAGATGGGCGGCGGCCCGGCGGTGCAGTTCGGCCCGAACATCCACCCGGCTTTGTTCCGCAAACTGGCGGAAATCGCGCGAGCCGCCGGCGTGTCCTGGCAGTTGCTCGTCGGGCAAGGGGCCACCGGCACCGACGCCCGCATCATCCAATTGACCCGCGAAGGCATCCCCACCGCCGCCCTCGGCATCCCCATCCGGTACATGCACACCTCGGTGGAGACGGTGGACTACCGCGACATTCGGGAGACGGGACGGCTGTTGGCGGAATGGATCGCCGCCCTGGACCGCCCCTTTGTGGAGGGATTGACGTGCTTCTTAAACGACTGAGCGAGGCCGCGGGTCCGTCGGGATTCGAGGACGAAGTGCGCCGGATTTTGTACGAGGAACTCCGCCCGCACGCCCGCCGGGTCTACACCGACGCCCTGGGCAACCTGTTCGTGGAGACGGGAAATCCAGGCCGTGGTCCCAGGGTGATGCTCGCCGCCCACCTGGACGAGGTCGCCCTCATGGTGGTGCAGATCGACGACGCGGGCACCCTCCGCTTCCGGCCCGTCGGGGGAGTGGACGAGCGGGTCCTGGTGTCCAAAGCGGTGTTCGTGGGCCCCAACCGCATCCCGGGAGTGATCGGCTCCAAGGCCGTCCACCTGCAAAAGCCGGAAGAGCGCGGCAAACCCTTTTCCGTCGAGGATCTGTACATCGACATCGGGGCGTCGGGCCGGGAGCAAGCGGAACGGCACGTCTCCGTGGGCGATACGGCGGTGTTCGCCACCGCCTTTGAACGGTTCGGAGACGGCAAAGCCAAGGGGAAGGCCTTTGACGACCGGGTGGGCTGTGCGGCCCTGGCGGAGACGGCCAAAAAATCTTTTGACCTGCCCCTCGTCTTCGCCTTCACCGTTCAGGAGGAGATCGGTCTGCGAGGCGCCGGGCCGGCGGCCTACCGCGTCGATCCGGATCTGGCTCTTGTGGTGGAGGGGACCCTCTGCTTCGATGTCGCCGGGGCCGAAGAAAAAGACGCCGTCACCGTCCAGGGGCGGGGGCCCGCCCTGTCCATCCTGGACCGCATGACCATCGCCGACCGCGCAGTCCTCCGCCGCCTGGTCCGGGCAGCCGAGAAAAACGGGATTCCCTATCAGTGGCGGCGATCCGGCGCCGGCGCCAACGACGCCGGGGCGATCCATCTCGTCCGGCGGGGAATCGCCACGGGGGCCGTTTCGGTTCCCGTCCGGTACATCCACAGTCCCGTCCAGGTCGTCGATCTGGCCGACTACCACCACACGGTGCGCCTTTTGGAAGCCTTCCTGCGCGATCTGGAAGAAGATCCGCAGCTGGATTTCCCCGCGGAAGGAGAGTGGACTTCATGACCGACTGGAACCGGCTCACCGGCGGGGCGTCCGCCGCCTTCGGGCCGGCCGGGTTTGAAACGGGCATCCGCCGGTGGGTGACCGATTCGCTGGCCTCCCGCATCGGCGGCTGCGACGTGGACCGGAACGGCAACGTCATCGCGCGCCGGTCGACCCCTGGCGCGAAGGGAAGGGTGCTTCTCGTCGCCGGTCTGGACGAACCGGGCCTCATGGTGACCCACGTCGAGGAAAACGGCGTCGCGCGGGTGGCCCCGATCGGTCCGCTAAACGCCAAGCATTTGGTCGGAGTGAGGGTGCGGTTCGAAGGGGGAGCGATCGGCGTGGTGGATGCGGAACACGACATCGACGGTGGGGCAGTCGATTTTGCCCATCTCTTTGTGGCCGTCCCGGCGGGGACGGTGCGCGTGGGGGATACCGCCGTCGTCGATCCGCAGTTCGAGAGCGCCGGACAAATCCTGTACGCCGCCAACCTGCCGTGGCGGGCGGGCGCGGCGGTGCTCGTCGCCTTGGCCGGCGAACTCGCCGGTTGTCCCTACGATGTCACGTTCCTGTTCTCCGCCCAGCGGTCCGTCGGGGCGCGGGCAGGCCGCCTGGCGGTTTTCGGAGAGACCTTCGACCGGGTGCTGGACATCGGAACGGTCGCGGCGGCGCCGGCGGCCGGCAAACGGAAGGGATCCGTCCGCCCGGGCGGCGGTCCGGTCATCCGGGCGCTGGACCACTCGCTGATCGTGCGGCCGGAGATCAAAGACTGGCTGATCGGGGCGGCCCGGAGCCGGGGCATCCCCTATCAAATGGGGGTCAAACCGGACGAGACCTCCGATGGCGGCATCCTCGCCATGACCGAGGGCGGTCTCCCGGTCGGGGGGATCGACATCCCGGTCTACCGCACCTGTGGACCCATGAGCTATCTGCACACCTCCGACCTGGAACAGACACTCCTCTTGCTGAAAGCCGCCCTGGAGGAGTGAGCGCAAGGCCGGTCCCGGCGGGGCCGGCCGGACAACCGTCACCCGCGCACCACGAGGGATTCCCGGCGGAAAGACAGGGACGCGATCGCCACCGACGCTCCGACATACACCGCCAAGCTGAAGATGGCGACTCCGATGTGAAGGGGATCGACGATTCCGTACAGCAACTCCTTCAGAAGGGCCGCCGCGTTGAGAAACGGAACGAAAAAGTACGCAAAGGGGATTTCGTTGGGGGCCGTGAACATCACTCCGTAGCCGGCCGCCATGGCCACAAACACAAAGGGCGTCATGTACGTCTGGGACTCTTTAAAAGACTTCGCGTAGGAACTTACGGTCAACATCAGCGCCGCAAAAAGGACGGCCAGCAACGCCAGCATCAGAATCACGACGGTCACCCTTCCGGGGGTGAACACGGAGAGAATCGAACGGGCAAAATCCAGAGAGGCCCCTTCTCCGATCACCTTCGGAATCCCCATCATGGCGACCAGCATCGACAGGAGGGACACCAGCGCCGCCACCATCGCCATAATCGAAACGGCCCCCAATTTGCCGATCAGGACATCCCGCCCCCGCACCGGCGTCGTCATCAGAGCTTCCAGGGTCCCTCGCTCCTTCTCTCCGGCCATCAGGTCGGTGGCGGCCGGCATGGCGCCGGTGGCACAGGAGACGACAAGGAGGAAGGGGATAATAAATCCGAGAATACTTCCCGCCTTCTGGTTTTTGGTCGAAGCGTCCTCCGACCGGACGGCCAGGGGCGTGACCGACTGTTCATCCAGGCCCAATCGGCTCAACCGTTCCGCCGTCAGGCGCTTGTTCAAATCCTGCAGCCGCTGCGCCAGCATCTCTTGAGCAATTTGCGATTTTTGGTTAGACGGATTATAGACGATGGTCACCTCCGCCGTCCGGCGCTCGGCCATTTTTTGATCAAATTGGCCGTCGATGCGGACAATGGCCCGGATTTCCCCGTTTCGCAGGGCCTGGAGCGGATCGGGTGGGTGCACCACTTCCACCGTTCCGTCCTGCAGGATCGCCCGTTCCACCTCCGCCTGGCGCCCCTCCACGGCGATGGGGACGTGACGGCGGGCTTCCTTCTCCGAACTGGTCTGCAGCGCCACGATGAACAACATCAACCCCGGGACCAACAGAATGGGCAGGACCACGCTGGCGACCCAAGTCTTGCGGTCCCTCAACAGATCCAACATTTCTTTTTTCCACACGGTGATCCAGCTCATCGTCCGTTCAAACCGCCCCTCCCACCATCTGCATAAATACGGCATCCAGATCCGCCGTGCCCCGGCTTCGATACAGCTCCTCCAGGGTCCCGGCAAACTGCAGGCGCCCCTGGTGGAGAATCAGGACCCGGTCGCACAGCCGTTCCACCTCGCCGGAAATATGACTGGAAAAGACGACGGTCCGCCCTTCTTCGCGAAACTCGCGGATCAACCCGCGGATGACGTTGGCCGAGGTGATGTCCAGACCCGACGTCGGTTCGTCGAACAGGACGACCTCCGGGTTGTGGATGAGGGAACGGGCGAGGACGGTCTTTTGCCTCATGCCCTTTGAGAATCCCCCGACCCGACGGTCGAGGTACGCGGTCATCCCGAACCGCTCCGCCAGCTCTTCGGTGCGGCGCCGGATTTCTCCACCGTCAAGGCCGTACAGCTTACCAAAATAGGCGATGTTCTCCCGGGCGGTCAAGCGGTCGTACAGCCCCGTCTCCCCGCCGAACAAAATGCCGATCTTCCGCCGGACCAACCGGGGTTGTTCCGTCACGTCCAACCCGTCCACCCGGATGGACCCCGATGTGGGCCGCAGGACCGTGGCGATCAGGCGCAGAGTGGTCGTTTTCCCGGCGCCGTTTTCCCCCAACATTCCGACAACTTCTCCCCGGCCCACCTCAAAGGAAACGTCTTGAACCGCAGTCACGTCCTTGAAGGTTTTCGTGACACGGTGCACTTCGATCATGTCCCGACCTCCAACGCGATGTTTTCCTCTGCCGCTTCGAAGGCCGCAGACGGCCTCCCTCCGGCAAGCTCGAACCTCATTATACCAGAGGGACCGCGCCTGTTTTTTTAAATTTAAGCTAAAATTTATACGTGTCCAAACCGGATATGCCAGACGTCCTTTTATGCCGTCCCGCCGGCGGACCGGAGGAGGAATGGCCCTCTTGACGGACCGGGAAGCCCTACATGTTATTGAAAATTTTATCGGCGTTTCCGATCAGTGCGCTCATCAGTTCTTTGTTGTCTCTTGCAACCTTCCAACCGTCTTGGGTCTTCACCAGATTAATCTTGACATCCGTTGTTGTTTTAGGAGCATTCGGGTCGTTTATGGCATTCATGAAGTATTGTTTTGCGATCTCCTGCGTTTTTTTGTCTTTCTCCGGATCGTTTGAGAAAGCGGTCGCAAAAGCCATTGCGATGATGTCTTTCATTGCGCCGGCTACAATTCTTCCTACGTCCAGCGAGGTAATCTTAGCCTCCACCGTAGCTTTATCTCCATTTCGCTCTTCTTTTCCGAGTTCAAAATTCATTTTGCCCAACATCGCCTTGGCCAATTTTTCTCCGTCTGGATCTTTGGCTTTTTGGAGCTCACTTGTCGTATCCTTACTTTCCACCCAAGTGCTCGCCCGATCAAAATCTGCTTTTTGTACCGCCGTAAGAAAATTATTCGCCACTTCTTTCGGACTTTGGCCAATCGAGCACCCGGCCAACATGGGGAGCATCCATGTCATGACAATGATGGCCCATAATCTTTTCACCCGACACCCTCCAGTCCAGGCATGTACTCAACAATTTTTTCTACATCGCTGTTATAATTCCTGCTCAAAAATATCGAGGTAAGAGAGGAAGACGCCCTGTCCCTTCCACAACCGGACGAGCGGGTCCACATCCGGCGGTTCACCGAGTTCGGCGGTACTTCCATTGCGCCAAGCTCCACAACCGTCCCGGTCGGTAGGTAGAAAAAAGGCGGAAACCCCGTACATCAAGGGATTTCCGCCTCTTCGCGTTTCCGGCGTGCGGGCGCCGGATCACATCGACAACAGCACCGAGGACGGGCGCCGGGTGATGCTTAGATATGGGAGACAATTTAGGAGGAGAAAAAACGGCGAACGTCGAAATGGTTGATTACTACAAAAAAGGATGGTGAGAACAGAGCATGGACGGAAATGTTGGTGGCCAGCAAGAAGTGCGTCTCCCTTGTTGACCCAGACGGGATGTTTACTTTCGGTTTCTGAATTAAGTTCAAGATAGGAATGCGAAAGGGATGCGAAGGCAAGGTGAACAGCATGGGGTATGGAAGTAAGGAGAATACAATTGGCCAGTGGTCAATCGATAAGCTAGCCTTTCTAGAAAGATACATACCGAATTATCTTCTGGCAACCAAAAAGGCTCTAGAGCGATATTATATTGACGCGTTTGCCGGACGAGGGGAATGGATTCATCGCCAAACCGGAGAGAAGGTAGCAGGTTCTGCCTCGATTGTCTTAAGGTATGCTAAAGAATTTACCAAGATACATCTATGCGAACTTGAAGAAGACCGTGTGGAGGATTTACGTAGGTTAGTTGCCGAAAATGGAGCAAGCGACAAGGTTGCGATTCACCAAGGAGATGCAAACAGATTATTACCATTCATCATGAAATCGATTCACCGATCGGCGCCGACGTTCGTCTTTCTAGATCCGTCGGGTGACCACATACATTGGTCTACTATCCAAACTCTTTCGAAATGGAAAACAGAACTTTTTATCTTGTATCCTTACAATATGACACTCATCCGGTATCTCCCCAGAGATCCAGAAAAGCAAGAGCCATTTAAAAAAGAACGGTTGAACCTTTTTTTTGGGACCGATGAATGGGAGTACATATACAGGAACACTCCACGAAGATATTTGCATTTCGAATTGCTTGATCTATATACAAGACGCTTAAAAGAGTTGGGGTATCAATATTGCAATATATCTAAATGTTTCAAAAGCACAACCGGACAAAAGTTGTATTACATGATTTGGGTCGGAAAACATAAAGCAGGGAAGGATATCATGAACTGGGTGTACAAGCAACAAAGCAATCAGTTATCTTTCGATCTATAGAACGAACAAATGTTCTATTTTCGAGAGATATATTGTACAATGATAATTAAGGAGTGATTTGAAATGGCGGCGATGTCCTCCATTGAGTGGACCGAAGCAACTTGGAATCCGGTAACAGGGTGCACGAAGATCTCCGAAGGATGCAGGCATTGCTATGCTGCGACAATGGCAAAACGTCTTCACGCAATGAACAATCCACGTTATAAAAACGGTTTTAAAGTAACAATGCATCATGACCTTGTGGACTTGCCATTAAAGTGGAAAAAACCGCGGCGTATATTTGTGAATTCCATGTCCGATCTTTTCCATAAGGATGTGCCGTTTGAGTTTATTCAAAAAATCTTTAGAACAATGCAGCTAGCTCATTGGCATACATTTCAAATTCTCACAAAACGGTCTGATCGGCTGCTTGAGCTATCTTCCGAGTTGCCATGGCCGAATAATGTCTGGCAAGGTGTTAGTGTGGAAAATGAGAAAGTAATTTATCGAATCGATCACCTCCGTCAAGTACCGGCTAAAATACGTTTTCTCTCCCTCGAGCCCCTAATCGGTCCTTTAGACAACCTTGACCTTCGAGGGATCCATTGGGTGATTGTTGGTGGCGAATCGGGCCCGGGAGCGCGCCCGATGAAAAAAGAATGGGTCGAAAGTATCCGGGATCAATGTATCAAACAGCAAGTTGCGTTCTTTTTCAAACAATGGGGCGGGGTCCAAAAACATAGAACCGGCCGAATTCTCGATGGAAGAACATGGGATGAGTATCCCGACGAAGCAAACATCTCACAAATTATTCTCTAAGCTCGTACGAAGTGGTTACGTGGATGGCCAAGAGAGAGCAGGTGGCAGAGTCATTCGGGAGAAGCGCTGTTCGGATCTCCTAAAGACCAATAAGCTAACTTGGATTTGCAATTGAATGCAATTCGTCTACATGGATGCTGTTGGAGAAACAAGATAAGAGGCGGAAACCCCAAGCATCCCAAGGGATTTCCGCCTCTTCGCGTTTCCGGCGTGCGGGCGCCGGATCACATCATGTCCATGCCTCCGCCCATGTTCGGGTTGGATTTTTCCTTCTCCGGCTTGTCGGCCACAACGGCTTCGGTGGTGAGGAACATCGCCGCCACGCTGGCCGCGTTCTGCAGAGCCGAGCGGGTCACCTTCGCCGGGTCGACGATACCGGCTTTGATCATGTCCACCCATTCGCCGGTCGCCGCGTTGAAACCGACGCCGGGAGCCTCTTTCTTCAGCCGCTCCACGATGACGGAACCTTCGAGACCCGCGTTGTCGGCGATTTGCCGCACGGGAGCCTCAAGGGCACGCCGCACGATGTTGACGCCGGTCAGTTCGTCGCCGTCTACATTCAAACCGTCGAGGGCCTTCAGCACATTGACCAGCGCCGTGCCGCCGCCGGGCACAATCCCCTCTTCCACCGCCGCCCGGGTGGAGTTCAGGGCATCCTCGATGCGGAGCTTCTTCTCTTTCATCTCGGTCTCGGTCGCCGCGCCGACTTTGATCACCGCGACGCCGCCCGCCAACTTCGCCAGGCGCTCCTGGAGTTTCTCGCGGTCGAAGTCGGAGGTCGTCTCTTCAAGCTGCACCTTGATCTGGTTGATCCGCGCGTCGATGTCCTTCTTGTCGCCCGCGCCGTCTACGATGATGGTGTTCTCCTTCGTCACGCGGACTTGGCGCGCCCGGCCGAGCTGCTGGATGGTGGTGTTCTTCAGTTCGAGACCCAGCTCTTCGCTGATCACCTGGCCGCCGGTCAGGATCGCGATATCCTGGAGCATGGCCTTGCGCCGGTCGCCGAAGCCCGGAGCCTTCACGGCCACGGCGGTGAAGGTGCCGCGCAGCTTGTTGACCACCAAGGTCGCCAGGGCTTCGCCTTCCACATCTTCGGCGATGAGCAACAGCGGACGGCCGGATTGCACCACCCGCTCCAGCACCGGCAGGATCTCCTGGATGTTGCTCACCTTTTTATCGGTGATCAGGATGTAGGGCTCTTCCAGAACCGCTTCCATCTTGTCGGCGTCGGTGATCATGTAGGGCGAGATGTAGCCGCGGTCGAATTGCATTCCTTCCACGACTTCCAGCTCGGTGTTAAAGCCCTTGGATTCCTCGACGGTGATGACCCCGTCCTTGCCGACCTTCTCCATCGCATCGGCGATCAGGGCGCCGATCTCTTCGTCGCCGGCCGAAATCGCCGCCACCTGGGCGATGTTCTCCCGTCCCTCAATGGGCTTCGCAATGCGGGCGATCTCTTCCACCGCCGCCTTGACCGCCTTCTCGATCCCGCGCTTGAGGGCCATCGGGTTCGCGCCGGCGGTCACGTTCTTCAGCCCCTCCTGGATCATCGCCTGGGCCAGGACCGTCGCCGTGGTGGTACCGTCGCCGGCTACATCGTTGGTCTTGGTCGCCACTTCCTTGACCAGTTGCGCCCCCATGTTTTCAAAGGGATTTTCCAATTCGATTTCCTTGGCAATCGTCACGCCGTCGTTCGTAATCAACGGAGAGCCGAACTTCTTCTCCAGTACGACATTGCGTCCCTTCGGACCGAGGGTGACTTTCACCGCATCGGCGAGCGCGTCCACTCCGCGGAGCATCGCACGGCGTGCGTCTTCCCGGAACAGAATTTCTTTCGCCACGTCCAATTACCTCCCCGTTGTGATTATGTAGCGGGCGATCCGCCCACTCATTTCTCCAGTACAGCCAGGATGTCGCTCTCCCGAAGGATCAGATATTCAACCCCGTCGTACTTCACTTCAGTGCCGGCGTATTTCGAAAAAATCACCCGGTCGCCGACTTTGACTTCCATCTCAATCCGCCGCCCGTCTTCGTAACGCCCCGGGCCGACGGCGACCACTTCCCCTTCCTGCGGCTTTTCTTTGGCAGTGTCGGGCAAAACGATACCGCTCGCAGTCTTTTCTTCTCTTTCAACCGGACGGATCACGACGCGGTCAGCCAGCGGTTTGATCATGCAGGGACCCTCCTTACGTAAAGTTTCCGTAGCGAGGTTGTTAGCACTCGGTATGATTGAGTGCTAACGCCACCCTCTATATTAATCCATCCCCACCGACTTTGCAACGGGTCAATCCTGTTTTTGCTGTTGCCGTTTCCACACCCATTTGGACACCGAGACGCTGAGTTCGTACAGCAAGATCATCGGGACGGTCACGCTCAGATGGGACACAAAATCCGGCGGGGTGATCATCGAACCGACGACGACCAGCACCAAATAGGCGTATTTTCGCATTTTCCCCAGAAATGCAGGCGTCAGAATCCCGAGGCGCGTCAAAAACATCGTCGCCAGCGGCAGTTCGGAAATCAGGCCGAGCGGCACGACGATGTTCATCATGAAACCGAAATAGTTCGCCGCCGTCACCTGGATATTAAATTCTTCCGCCCCGAGGCGAATGAGAAACTGAAACACCAACGGAAACACGAAGAAGTAGCCGAATGCAACTCCGGCGACGAAAACGGCCGCCCCTGCGGGGATGTATGCGAGGGCAATCCGCCGTTCCCGCGGAGTCAGTCCGGGCGCCACAAACCGCCACATCTGAAAGAGGGCAAAGGGCAGAGTGATCCCCGTCGCCGCGGCCCCGGCCACCATAAAATAAACCCGGACCACCTCCCCCGCCCCGAGTACCGTCGGACGGCCCAGCCCCGCCCGGTAGGCGGGCCACTCCAACCAGTGAAGAATATGATCCACAAAGGTAAAACACACCGCCAGGGCGGCGATGAAAAAGAGCAAGGTCTGGATCAGCAATTTGCGCAATTCCGCCAGATGCTCCACAAGGCTTTGGGGGGTATCGAGGCTGTCTTTCCGATCCGGTTCCGGTTGCGGCCTGTCCGTGTCCGTCACCTTTTCTCCACGTCCTCCTTTACAAAGCATCCGCCCCGAACGTCCCAAATGCCCTCTTCGGTGATGACATAATCGACCGGCACATCGTGGGGATCGGCGGGCAGACGGTCCACCCACTGGCCGGCAAAGGCGACGCCGGCCTTGGCCGCCCCCGGAACCCTGCGAAGAAAGCGATCGTAGTATCCTTTCCCGTATCCGAGACGGCGGCCCAACCGGTCGAAGGCGATCCCCGGAACGAGCACGGCGTCGATCCGGGCCGGTTCCACCGGATTCCCTTCGGGTTCGGGAATCCCGAACGCCCCTGCCCGCAGGTCTTCCCACCGAAGCGCGGGAATCGCCTCCAGATCGCCGTCCGGGCGCACTTTTGGAAATGCCACCGTCATCCCGCGCCGCCGGGCCCGGTCCACCGCCGGACGGATGTCCACTTCGGAGCGAATCGGCACATAAGCGAGAAGCGTCCCGGCTCCGACGGACTCCAACCAAGCTTCGACGAGATCGACGATGAGGCTTTCCGGCCGCCGCCTCTCCTCCGGCGCCAATCCATCGCGCCACGCGGAAATCCGGCTCCGGAGAACCGCCTTTTCCGCCTTCACGCTTTCATCCCTCTCTTCCGGCACCCGCGCCGGCCCGGGCGTTCCCCGGTCCGCTCGAACCGCGGTCGGCCGACCAGTCCGCCAAGCGCAGATTGGCCACGGCGTTGAGGTCCAGGCCGTGCGTCCATCCCCGGAGGAGCCTGGGGTAGGCGGCCGCTGCGATCATGGCGGCGTTGTCCGTACACAGGGACAAGGGAGGAGCCAGCCACGTAAACCCCTCTTCCCGGGCCCGGCGGTTCAAGGCTTCCCGGAGGCCGCGGTTCGCCGCCACGCCTCCCGCCACAATCACCGGGACCCCCGGATATCTCCGCGCGGCCTGAACCGTTTTTTCCACCAACACTTCCACGACCGCCGCCTGAAAGGAAGCGGCGACGTCTTCGGGCCGCACCGCCTCTCCCCTTCGCCGCCCGGCTTCCAGGGTGTTCAAGACCGCCGTCTTCAAGCCGCTGAAGCTGAAATCCAGCGACCCTTCCTCCAAGCGGCTCCGGGGAAAGGCAAAGGCCTCGGGATCCCCCTCGGCCGCAAGGGCGTCAATGTGAGGCCCCCCCGGATACGGAAGGCCGATCGCCCTGGCGATTTTGTCAAAGGCCTCTCCGGCGGCGTCGTCCCGAGTCCTGCCCAGCACCTCGAAGGTATAGGGATCCGGGACATAGATCAACTCCGTATGACCGCCGGATACGACCAGAGCGAGCCAGGGCGGCTCCGGCCCCCCCACCAGCCGGAGGGCGAACAGATGGCCGGCGATGTGGTGCACGCCGATCAACGGCAGGCGGTGGATCCAGGCGTAGGTCTTGGCCGCCATGAGACCGACGAGCAGCGCCCCCACCAGCCCCGGTCCGTGGGTGACGGCTACGGCGGAAAGATCCTCCGGTCCCGCTCCGGCCTCCTCGAGAGCGGCGGCCATCACGGCGGTGATTTGTTCCACGTGGCGGCGGGAGGCCACCTCCGGCACCACCCCGCCGAATCGCCGGTGCAGGTCCACTTGGGAACTGACCACGTTGGACAGAATCTGCACACCGTCCGCCACCACCGCCGCCGAGGTTTCGTCGCAACTGGTTTCCACGGCGAGAATGAGGGCCGGCTCCGACCGGCGGCACCGGGCATCACTCGTCTCCGCGCAATTCATCCTTCCGCCCCCTTTGTTCGCCGGACTCTCCGGAGGAGGTCCGCTCGTCGGCGGAACAATCCACCCGCCCGTCGAAGCGGCTCAATTCCGCCCACATGATCAGGGCGTCCTCTTGATTGTCGGTATAATATCCCTTCCGGACGCCCTTCGGCGCAAACCCCACCTTTTGATAGAGACGCTGGGCCGGCGTATTGGAAACCCGCACTTCAAGGGTCATGTGGGCGGCTCCCTGACTGCGGGCATACGCCATCAAATAGCGCAACAGCGTCTCTCCGACGTGCTGACGGCGGGCTTTCGGGTGCACCGCGATGTTCGTCACGTGCGCCTCGTCCAGAATCAACCACATTCCCGCGTACCCGATCACCTCGTCCTGGCGCTGGGCCACGATGTACCGGGCAAAACGGTTGTCGGCCAATTCCCCGTAAAAAGCCGACCTCGACCACGGGACCGGAAACGAAGCCCGCTCAATTTCTTGAATTCGGTCCAGATCGGTGGTGCGCATCGGCCGGATGATCAGCTTCCCCGCGTTTGCCATTTGACCTCCGCCTCGGCCGGTTGAAGATATTGAGGAACGAGTCCGTGCACGGCTTGTCCCTCCAAGACGCCGACGTCTTCGGTCTTCCCGACGTCCTCCCCGGATTCCTCCCGCGAATCCCGGGACAGCACCGCGTCCCAAAACCAGGTGAGAAGGTGCGCCGCCCGCATCCGGACGACGTCCGGTCTTCCCACCGCGAGACGCTCTCCCAGCCGGTCTTCGAGCAGGTCGCGGTAACGGACCGCTCCGTCGCCGAGAGCCAGCACCGGACGGCCGTCTTCAGCCAGAACATCCAACAAATCCGGAATCCCCCATACGCGGTCCGCCCCTTCGCGCCGGAGACCACCTCCTCCAGCGAAAATCGCCGCATATACCCGCTGGCGCCTGGCGTCGATCATGGGCACCACCACCCCCGGAAAATACCGACCGTAACCGGCCAGTCCCGCTAAGGTCGAAACGGACACCACCGGAAGGTTCCGGGCCCAAGCCAACGTCTTCGCCACCGTCACCCCCACCCGGACGCCGGTGTACGATCCCGGTCCGACGCCGACTACGACCGTGTGAATGTCGCCGGGCCCTTTGCCGCAAGCGGCCAGCAGCCGTTCGATCCAATGCAGCACGTGGGCCGAATGATGCTTTTCCAACTGCAAAACGACTTCCGCCAGCAACCGTCCTCCTTCTCCGACGGCCACACTGAGGTCGGCGGTCGCCGTATCCAGCGCTAGCACGGCCACCGGGCGACCACCTCCTCCAGAAGAGCCACGTAGCGGATCCCTCTGGCTTCCAACCGGATCCGCCGCCCGCCGGTCTCAACGGGATCGCCTCCCGGAACGCCGCTCCCCGGCGACGCCGGTTCGCCGGGCAACACCTCGATCCGCACCGTCAGCCTCTCCC
>JASBVN010000032.1 GCA_029961045.1 Alicyclobacillaceae bacterium
CGGTTCCCCCGGAGGCAAAATGATCATAGCCCCCCTCCGGCAGTTCCTCGACCAATCCCCGGGGATTCCGCCACAGGAGCGCGGGATCTTCCGTCACACGGCCGATCACGGTCAGGGAGCCGCCGACGGCCCGGCAACAGGCCTGGGCGGTCGCGAGGCGGCCGGGGGGCAGGCAGGCCAGAAGTTGATAATCCTCGCCGCCGAACAGGGCCCACTGCACCGGGTCCAAGCCGCGGCGCAGCGCGTAGTTGCGGACCGCGGGATGAATGGGGATCCGGCCGCTTTCCACGAAAAATCCGAAACCGCCGGCCCGGTGCAATTCTCTCAGTTCCGCAGCGAGCCCGTCGGTGACGTCGTCGCAAGCGGTGGCCCCGCAGGCGGCCAAAATCCGTCCCATCTCCACTTGAGCCACCGGACGGCGGTGCATGTCGAGCAGCACCCACCGTTCTTCAGGCGTGGTCACCACCTGCCGGCCGCCTCCCCGGAGCCAGTCGAGACCGGCGGCGGCCCCGCCGAGAGAGCCGGTGACCACCAGCAAATCCCCCGGCCGCCCGCCGGCCCGGGTCATCACCAGGCCCGGTTCCGCCTCCCCCAGCACCAGAACGTCGATTACCCACCGTTCCGGAGAGGCCACCGTGTCTCCGCCCACGACGTCGACCCCGTACCGCCCACAGGCCTCCGCCACTCCGTCGTACAGGGCCCCCGCGGCCTCGGCCGACGCCCCTCCCCGGGGCACTCCGACGCTGACCAGCACGTGCCGCGGAGAGCCCCCCATCGCCGCGATGTCGCTCACCGCCGCCGATACCGCCTTGAATCCGACATCCTGCAGGGTCATCCAATCCAGAGAAAAATGAATCCCCTCGACCATCATGTCGGAGGACACCAGCAAACGGGTTCCGGGTTCCGTTTCGAGAACCGCCGCGTCGTCGCCGACGCCGACGACGGTCCCCTTTGCGGGTTCCGGCAGCCGGCGCCGCCACAACTCGATGAGTTCGCGTTCACTCAAACTTCCCATCCGCGGTCCCCCCTCGACCCGCCACCGCGACGTTCCCGGCGACTCAGGTAAGATTGTGACCCGGTAAGAACGGACGCCTCATCCTACTGGGTCCCCCGGCGAGCCGCTTTCCATTGCCTCCGGTGACTATACAGTATCATTCCCGCTTTGCGCGGTGCAAGAAAGGACTCCGGTCCTCCGACCGCTTCACGCGGACAGGCCGCCCGCGCGGAGCAGCCGGCCGCCCGGGGCGGGAAGATCCACCAAAAAAAAGGCGGGCTGCCCCGCAAGCACTCCACTTGCCGGACAGCCCCTGCGGACGCACCGCCCCGACCTCCCGGGCTTCCGCTTCAGTACGTTCCGAAACCACCCCAAGGCACCAAGAGGAAGAACAGCACGAAGATGATCAGAAACACGACGGCCCAGCGGGTCGCCGGTCCGAACACACCACCGTCGTACATTTTGACACCCCCTTTCCTCTCTCGCTCCTTTTATTGAATGCTCCGTCCACCGGCTTTGACCGGGTAAGTCCCCCTGATGGAAGCACCTAAAATTCCGGCCGTCCTATCCGAAGTCCCCCGCGGCGTATAATAGAGAGACCGGAGGAGGGGGCGGCGTTGGAGGACCTTTGGCAGGCGCTTGTCCAACATCTGATCGACTTTGGGCCGGCGGGATTGTTCTTGGCCATGATCATCGAAGGGCTGGGCATCCCTTTTCCGGGGGACGCCACTTTGGCCCTGTACGGTTTTCTCGCCTCGCGGGAATCGATGCCCCTCTGGCACCTCTCCCTGGCCGGTTCCGCCGGTTGTTTGACGGGTAGCTTTCTGGCCTTCCTGACCGGCCGCGCCCTGGGGCCGGCAATTTGGAAATGGCTGTTCGCCCTGCGCCTGACCGAACCGGAACGGCTGGCGAAAGCGGACGCCGTCATGGAGCGCTACGGTCCCTGGATTCTCGTTTTCGGGCGTTTCATTCCCGGCCTTCGAGCCCTCAGCAGCTACTTGGCGGGGATGAGCGGAATCCGGTGGTGGGAGTACCTGTGGTGGAGCTGGTTGGGTTTTGCCTCTTGGGTCGGGTGTTGGGTGCTGATCGGATTCCAATTGGGCGAAAATTGGGAAACGGCGATCTCCGCTTTTCAGCGGTATGTCGCGTGGATCCTCGCGGCAATCGCAGGGGCCGCCCTGGTGTGGTGGTGGCGGAAACGGGCGTGACGCCGCAAACCGGTAGAGCTGTTGACGGAAAAGGGCTGTTGACGCGAAGCCAACAGCCCCGAACGAAAAGGCGCGGAGTCCGCCGGTCGAATCCGGTCAGGCCGAACCGGCGAGGTCCCAAGTGTCCTGAGTGGTCGTAACCAACCGGGCCTCCACCGCCTTCACCAGGTCTCCGCCCGGCGAAGTGAAAATGCCGAGGGAAACGAGCCGGTTCATGACCCGCCCCACCGCCGCCGGATCCACCGGCTCCTTCGGATCCGGGACCGCGATGCGCACCGTGCGGCCTGAGGCATTTTGAAATCGCAGTTCCAAGACTTTCCTGGTCACGGCGCTTCACCCCCCTTGTTCACTGTTGGACCAGTTCCCCCCGCTCCAAGCGGTCGACGCGGTAGAGCGGGTAAATCTGCAACCCGGCAATCCCTTCCGCAGCGGCGTAGAGGTTTTCCGGAGCCGCTCCGGCTTTTACTCCGCGAATGGTCAGATCGCGGACCACCGGAGCCCCCTTGGCGTCCGTCCCGGTTTGAAGGCGGAGGATCAGCGCGGTGACCCCCGGGTTGACGACGACCATGTTCCCCCTCCTTTCCCACCCGCCAGGCGGGTTGCTGGGGCGCGCGCTCCCCTCACCCCGTTTCATGCCGTCCTTTCGGAAGAAAGCAGACAATCCTTTGCCGGGAGAGAAATCGCCTTTTTTCGATCAGGACCGGCCGGTTTCTCCGATGCGGTAATCAATAATGAGAATATGTCTCAATTATTGGGCTCACTTCCCGCCGGAGGCAAACCCGGCGGCCGCCCGGACAAACGCCTCGAAAAGCCGGCGCTGGACCGCATCTTTTCGCCACATGTTTTCGGGATGCCACTGGACCCCGATCGCAAATCGGTGGCGGGCGCTTTCGATCGCTTCAATCAGTCCGTCGCCGCTTCGGGCCGCCACTCGCATACCGGGGGCGACCTCCTTGATGCCCTGGTGGTGAAAGCTGTTGACCCGAATCGATTCTTCCCCGAGAATCTCCGCCAGCTTGCTCCCCGGCGTCACATCCACTCCGTGAGTGCCGTACCAGCGGGGGGCCCGTTGCCGGTGCAGCAAACTTCCCCGCCATTCGGTAGCAAGGTCCTGGATCAACGTTCCGCCCGCCACGGCGTTCATAACCTGCATTCCCCTGCAAATCGCCAACACCGGCATATCCCGCATCAGGGCCTCCTCCACCAAGGCCGTCTCCAGCCGGTCCCTCTCCGGACACACTTCCCCCAGTCCGCGGCGCGGCTCTTCACCGAAAAACACCGGATCCAAGTCCACCCCGCCGGTCAACAGCAAACCGTCCACCCGGGCGAACCAATCCGCGGGCTCCAGCCGCACCGCCGCCCCCAGGGGCAAGATCACCGGCACTCCGCCCGCCGCGACGACAGCGTCTGTATAATCCCCGGCCAGCCACACCCCTTCCAAATCGGCGGAACCCGTCTGCGAGCCGGCCGTAACGCCGATCCACGGTTTCACGCTCCATCCCCTCCCGCCTTTCTCCACAATCGGCCGCCAATCCGGATTCTCCGGCATTATATGAGGGAAGGAACTGTGACATGACCGCCGGTCGACTCGCCGGCTCAGTCCTGCAATGTCCAACTGTCGAGATAACGCCGTTGTTCCTCGGTGAGGCGGTCGATCCGAACCCCCATTGTCTCCAGGCGCAGTTCCGCCACGTACCGGTCGATGTCCGCCGGCACCGGATAGACCTTGGGATCCCACCGCCGCCCTTCTTCCACAACCCGCCGCAGACACAAAGCCTGAAGAGCAAAAGTCATATCCATGACCTCTACGGGATGACCGTCTCCCGCGGCCAAATTCACCAGCCGGCCTTCGGCCAACAGATAGAGGCGCCGCCCGTCCGGCCGGCGGTATTCCGAGACGTGCCGGCGCACCTCGCGGACTTCCGCTCCTTCCGCCAGGGCCTTTTTGTCGATCTCCACGTCGAAATGTCCGGCATTGCACAACAAGGCCCCGTCCTTCATCGCTTCGATCGCCTCCCGGCCGACGGCATGCCGGTTGCCCGTCACCGTCACGACGATATCCGCTTGCCGGGCCGCTTCCACCAAGGGCATGACGGAAAACCCGTCCATGATCGCCTCAATCGCTTTGATCGGATCCACTTCGCACACGACCACCCGCGCCCCGAGACCCCTGGCCCGCATCGCCACGCCTTTGCCGCACCATCCGTAGCCGACCACCACCACCGTCTTCCCCGCGACGACCAGATTGGTGGTCCTCATGATGCCGTCCCACACCGATTGACCCGTGCCGTAGCGGTTGTCAAACAAATATTTACAGTACGCGTCGTTCACCGCAATCATCGGAAACGCCAGAGCGCCCTCCCGTTCAAGGGCCCGCAGGCGCAAAATCCCGGTGGTCGTCTCTTCGCATCCCCCGATGATTTCCCGGAGCTGTTCCGGCCGTTCCCGGTGCAAGGTACTCACCAGATCGCCGCCGTCGTCGATGATGGCGTCGGGCCGCCGGTCCAGGAGGGCCCGCAGGTGACTGCGATATTCCGCTTCATCGGCACCGCAGCGCGCGTAGGCATAAATCCCGTCTTCCACCAAGGCGGCCACCACGTCGTCCTGGGTGGACAAAGGATTGCTCGCGGCCACCGCCACCTCCGCTCCCCCCGCCTGCACGACTTTTGCCAAATAAGCCGTTTTGGCCTCCAGATGCAGGCAGATCCCGATCCGGAGTCCTTCGAAGGGGCGCTGCCTCTCAAATTGAGCCTTTAGCGTGCCGAGCAGGGGCATATGCCGCGCCGCCCATTCGATTTTTCTGTGCCCCTCGGGAGCCAACCCGAGGTCGCGGATCTGCGATTCCTCCCTGCTGCCCATCCTCTCAATCCCCCCATAAAAAATGCAGGGCGCTCGGACACGCCCTGTCACATTGCTCCAACGGTTCTGTGTTAAAAATCGATCAATCCCAGACTGATCATCAGGGACTCGTTGACCTTGTTCATCATTTCTTCGTCCAAATGGGTGATCTTGTCGATCAGGCGCTGCTTGTCGATGGTGCGAATCTGCTCCAAGAGGATGACCGAATCCCGCTCCAGGCCGTAGGTTTTGGCGTCGATCTCCACGTGGGTGGGCAACTTGGCCTTTTGAATCTGGGCGGTGATGGCTGCCACGATGACGGTGGGGCTGAACCGGTTTCCGATGTCGTTTTGAATGACCAGGACGGGTCGAAACCCTCCCTGTTCGGAACCGACCACAGGGGATAGGTTTGCAAAAAAAATATCCCCTCGTCTGATGTACACGGGTCACACCCCGCTTACGAGTCGATCTAGGGTCAAACCCGCCTCCTCTTCGGCGTAAAACGCTTCCGACGCAATGTAGAGATTGATGTTCGCCATCTCCACGTAGCCCCGCTTCATCGACTCGCGCATCCGTTCTTTCTTCCGTTCCTGCAGGTACATCTTCATCGCCCGGCGAATGACCTCACTCCGGTTGGAATTCTCCCTCGCCGCAATCCCGTCAACTTCCCGCAACAGTTGACTCGGCACGCCGATCTTGATCCACTTTGTTTCGGACACCCCCGGCACCTCCAGGACACTCGCCATCCGTAACGAGGTGTATTATAGCGATCTACCCCAAGTATGTCAAAGTTCCCACAGGGGTATACCAACCCGTTCCAGGACATGCAACGCCTGACGCACGAAAATGCTCGACTGTCGAAACTAATTCGACGCGGTTCGCGAAAATCCTTCCGGAGCTCGCCGCACCAAAAAATGTCCTCAAAATGTTGCGGGTTGACCGGCAGGCAGACACCTTTTACTATAAGAAAAGCACAGGGAAACGGTACCGGAGCGGAGACCTCCCGCGGCTCCGGACCCGACCATTTTCCGGCCGTTGCGCGGGCCGGTCCAAAGGAGACCGCAAGCCGATGTCCGTCTTTGTCTTCATCGAGGGAAAAAACCGGCTTCTTTCTTCTTCCAGCCGAATCGAACACCGCCCTCCTTCCGGCCCCGGCCGGCCGGCGGGCGACCGGTTCCACCCAGCCCCTTGCAGGGAGCGCTCAGCGGCCTTCGGAGATCCGAAGGCCGCTTTCTTTCCCCAAACCAACTCTTTCGCCTCCGACCACATTTTTTGCCGCCGGGCGAAACCGTGGAGGGATGAGCCATGAACCGGGATCGGGCCACCCGTTTGGCCGGCTGGATCAGTACGGCGGCCAATATTTTGTTGACGCTGGGCAAGGGGGTCATCGGGATTGTGGCGGGAAGCGAGGCCCTTTTCGCCGATGGCATCCACTCCGCCGCCGATACCGTGGCTTCGGCGGCCGCCTTGAGCGCTCTGGCGGTGTCCAACCGCCCGGCCGACGAGGACCACCCCTACGGCCACGGAAAAGCGGAGGTGGTGGCGTCCGCCGCCGTCGCCGCCGTGCTGTTCCTGGCGGGACTGAACATCGTATACACCGCCGGACATTCCTTTTTTCTTCGGCCCAGGGCCCCGGAACTGCCCGCTCTCTATGCGGCGGCGGTCTCCCTGATCCTCAAGGAGGTGCTGTACCGGTACACGGCCGGCCTGGGCCGGAAGCTCAACAGCCCCGCCCTGAAGGCTCTGGCGGAAGACCACCGGTCGGACATCTGGGCCTCGTGGGCCGCCATTGCCGGAATCGGCGCCGCCGTCGCCGGCGAACACTTGCAAGTGCCGCAATTGGCCTTTGCGGATCCGCTGGCCGCCCTCCTCGTCGGCCTGCTGATTCTCCGGCTCGCCTACACCATGGGCAAAGAGGCCGTCCACACATTGATGGAACGCAATGTCGATCCGCATCTCCTTCAGGAGTTTACCGAACTGGTCTTATCGGTACCCGAAATCCGCCGCGTCGACCGGTTGCGGGCCCGGACCCACGGCCATTACATCCTCGTCGACGTCCGGGCCGCGGTACAGGCCGACAAAACCATCCAAGAGGGACACGACATCATCCGGCAGGTGAAGGCGGCGGTGATGAACGCCCACCCGGAAGTCCGCGAAGTTCTGGTTCATCTCAACCCGTATTACGAAGAGGACGACCGGGATCGCGCCACTTCGCGGTGAAGGGGCTCATTTGCCCGCCTCCCCAAGGGTTGAAACGGCAATCCGGGCCATGTCTTCGACCGGCAGGGATGCGGTCATGGTAAACTCCACGCCGTTGTGCATCCAGTACATGGTCTTCGCTTGGCCCTCTGTCACGACGGCGGGCACGCCGAGCAAATCCCACAACTTTCCGGAAACCGGCAAGACCGCCTGCAGACTCTCCGGCCTTTTCTCCGTCAGGGCGAGGGCTCCCTGCTGCCCCTGATAACGCAGCACCACCGTCCCACCCTCTTCCCGGACGTCCACACGTTTCCATCCCTCCGGCAGCCACGCCGGTTCAATCACGCCGAAGCGGCTGCCGGAGGTCCAAGCGGGACGTTCCTTCGGCCCCTCGGCGAGCACCCGCTGGGGATCGAAATCTTCGGGTTTAAACCGGGCCCCCGGGTCAAACTGTTCGAATTCGACCGTCACCAATTCTTTTCCGTCCCGATCAAACAAAGCGATTTCCCGCGGGTATAAGGTCCTGGCATCCAGGGCGATCCGCTGCCGGTGGACGAGGGGATTTTCCGGCCGGGCCACCAACTGAAACACGACCGTTCCCTCCTCCCGGGTAAATGTCCGGTCCGGGGACTCGAGAATCCGGTCGATCACCGGTCCAAACAGATACAAATGACCCTGGTTTTCCGCCCAATCCCCGTTAAAGCGAAAACTCTTTTTCAACTGAGGGCTGACAATGTGAACTCCCTGCTCATTTCGGATTACCACCTGTTGAACCCGGCCCTGAGCGTCTGCCAACTGAATCCGGTAGAAGTTCGGTTCCTGGAACCACGTTTCGATGCGGTAAACCTGCTCCACGTTCGGGACGCGCACTTTCATCTCGGCCGTGCTCTTATAGTGTTTGAGATTCTCCTTCAACGCTTTGAGATCTTCCAGAACATCGCCTTCGCTTCGTCCGCACCCGGACGCGGTCAACAGCAAAACGAGCGCCGCCAGCCAGAGCGACAGGGTTTTCCGCCGCATCTCCAACCACTCCCCGCCCGGAAAACAACCGTCGATTTCCCGGGAAATATGTCGAGGAAGGGCACCGTTACCGCGTCCGGTTGTGGGTTATTCGACAAGTTGCCGGATCGCCGCTCCGAGGCCTTCGACAACATCCCCGGCCGTCAAAGCGGTCATTCCCGTTTTCTCCGCCGCCCGATCGCCTGCCGCGCCGTGGATGTATACCCCGGCAGCGGCGGCCTCAACGGGAGGGAGGCCTTGGGCGAGCAAACTGCCGATCACGCCGGCCAGTACATCGCCGGTTCCTCCCGTGGCCATGCCCGGATTGCCGGTGGGATTCACAAACGCACGGCCATCGGGGGCGGCGATGACGGAATAGGCCCCTTTGAGGACGACGGTACAGCCATACCGTTGAGCAACCCGGCGGGCCGTCTCCAGCCGGTCCGACTGGACCTCGCGGGTACTGAGCCCCGTGAGGCGGGCCATTTCTTTGGGATGGGGCGTCAGCACCACGCTCGCCGGAGGCCTCCACCCGTCTGCCGCGGCCTCCCGCCAGACGTCGAGGGCTCCGGCATCCACAACCGCAGCCCCGACCCGGGACAGGACCTGTTTCAGCCACGGCACATCCCCCGAAAACCGCGCCAATCCCGGACCGACGACGAGGGCATCCTTTCCGTCCAACAGGGAAAGGACCTCTTCCGGCTTTCTCCAGAAGGCGGTCATCAGTTCCGGATGCGCCCCCAACCAAGGAGGAACCGCCTCACCGGAGACCGCAACGGTGACCAGTCCGGCCCCGGACCGGTACGCAGCCGTCCCGCACAACAGAGCGGCTCCCCACATTTGCGGGGCTCCGGCGATCACCAGGAGGTGACCAAAAAGGCCCTTGTGAGAATCAAAGGGCCGCCGGGGCCACCAGTTCCGGATGTCGGCCGCCTCGAGGAGCCTCACGCGATCGATTCCCAAGACTTCCGGTCCTCGCGGGGCCAGGCCGATGTCGTGCACGCGCCAGATTCCCGCATACCGGGGCCCCTCTCCGGTGACGAGGCCCCGTTTCGGCAGGCCGAGGCACAAGGTCCAACCGGCCCGCACCGCTTCCCCCATCACCCGTCCGCCGTCTCCGTCCAGTCCGCTGGGCAGATCCACGGCGAGCACCGGGGCTCCGCTTCCGTTGATGCATTCGATCAACCGCCTGTGGGTGGATTCCACCGGCCGGGTGAGCCCGGTTCCGAGAAGGGCGTCGACGACCAAATCCGCCCCCCTCAACAGGAAGCTCCAGTCCGTCGCCCCGTCGTCCACGTATACCCGGACGGGCCAATGTCGCAACGCCTGCAACTGAAGGGCGGCCTCCCCCCGCAATTCGTCCGGCCCGGCCGCTAAAAGGACCTCGACTTTGCGGCCCCTTCCGCTCAGGTGCCGGGCGGCCACCAGGCCGTCCCCACCGTTGTTGCCCTTCCCGGCGGCCACGACGATCCGCGCACCCGGAGCCGTCAGCTCCTCTGCCCACTTCGCCACGCCCGCCCCGGCGTTTTCCATGAGAACGGCGGCGGGAATGCCCACCTCTTCGATGGTGTACCGATCCAGCCTCCTCATTTCCGCATTCGTGACCAAATACACGGTGCTCCCCTCCGCTACCGGTACAGATGTATATTCGAACCGGCCGAACCTTATGTACGAGGATGACGGGCCGGGGGTTTCCCATCCCGCTCCGCCACCGCCATGGCCACCGCCACGTCCCGACCGTGGGAAATCGACAGATGCCAGCGATCGATCCCCAAGGCTTCGGAGGATCGAGCCGCAAATCCGGTCAAACGCAAGCGGGGGGCCCCTCCGGAGGACAAAATCTCTATGTCGCGGAATCCGGCCTTTCCCAGTCCCGTTCCCATCGCCTTGGCCACCGCTTCCTTCGCCGCAAAACGGCCCGCCAGATACGCCGCTCGATCCCGCCGCCCGAGCCATTCTTTCCATTCGGCTTCCCCCAGAATGCGCCGGGCCAGGCGGTCTCCCTTCCGCTCCAAACTTTCTTCGATGCGCCGGATTTCCACCACGTCCACTCCGATGGAAACGATCATCCCTTCACCTTCCCGGTGCCCATGTCAAGTAAACCCTCCCGGTTGGTCCCTCGGCCCTATCGTAACCCGAGCCCCCGGAAAAACGCAAAGGGGCCACCTCCGGCCCCATCGGCCGGAAGCGCCCCTTCCCCGGACGTCCGCATGCCCGCCGCCCTTTTGCGATTTCGCAGCGGCGGGGCGGGACTGCTTCGCCCCGCCCGGTACCGCCCTCACCCCGCGGCGATCGGCGAGTGCGGCCGGTAATACCACATTCCGGATTTTTCTTCCACGGACACCTGCCCCCGGGACTCCAGCAAATCCAGATGGCCGATCACTTCGGAAACACCGAGGAACAACTGATTGCCCGGCAAGTTCGGAAACAGGCGGCGGACCAACTCGAACACGGTCATGGGGCGTTCCTGAAGCCAGCGGTACAATTGGCCGCTTCGCTCTTCGTATTTCTTCATCCGCTCTTGCACCAATTGGGCCGCGCCCTCAAAGGGATTTCCGTGTCCGGGATAGACCCTGCTGACGGGCATACCGGCCACCCGCCGGAGCGACTCGATATAGATCAGCAGGCTCCGGGGCCGCTCTCCCCCCGGCATACGCGGAGGTTCCAGCAGGGCGTTGGAAGAAATGTGGGGCAACAGGTGGTCGCCTGCGATGAGTTCTCCACTATCTTCGTCGAACAGAGCAATGTGGCCCGAACTATGGCCGGGAGTATCGATCACCCGCCAGCGCCTCCCGCCCAAAACCGCCTCATCCCCTTCCGAGAAAAGGCGAAGCGCATCCACTTCCCGGACGAACGACTGGATCACCTGCTGATGTTCTTTCACCGCCTGCCGCAAGTCTGCGGGCACTCCCGCCGCCGCCAAGAGATGATCGAAATATTCCTCCGCTTGCCGGGCCGCTTCGAGCGGGCGGACAATGCGATCCTCCGCCTCGGGGTGGGCCAAAACCTCGGCCCCCGACCGCTCCACCACTCTCCGGAGCATCCCGTGATGATCCACGTGAGGATGCGTCACGACGACATACCGAATATCTTGCCACCGGCATCCGCAAGCCCGCAGACCGCGTTCCAGCGCCTCCCAGGCCTCCGGAGTATCGGGACCCGCATCCACCAGAGTCACCGGATCCTCCCGCAACAGATACACATTCACCGGTCCCACGGGAAACGGGGTCGGAAGGCTCAGTGGGTATATGGATGACGGCATCGATTTCACCTCGCCCTATTATCCGCCGACCGACCAGACGGTTGTTTCTCCTTACATTACACCGTTTCCCGAAAAAAAACAACCGGGTCCCGAAAGAGTTACATTCCAAAAACCGCCGTTGTGCGAATCCAGAGAATCATCCAGAGAACAAACCAAATGCTGGCGCCGATTTCGATCAACCCGAGCGCGAGGACTTGGGGAGGACGTTCCTGCCGGGTCGCCCAAGCCCGAACGGCCGCCGCCAAAAAGGCCGCACTTGCCGTCCACCCGAAGACCGGCCCGATCACCAGGGGGGCCACAACGGCGTAGAGGTTGGCCGCCCACTTGATTCCCCGGTTTCTCCGTTCCCGGATCATGGATTTGACGTGCAACGCCGAACCGAAAAAATACACCACGCACACCAGCCACAGCATCCATGCTCCGGCGTCGAACGCCCCCCGTCCCAGCCGGTAAGCCGCGACACCGGTCAGAGACAGGCCGGCCATGGCCAACAAATCGTTCAACAGATGGCGTTCTTGCCGCCGGACCGCAAACCACACGTTGGCCAGAAAGGCGGCGGAGGCCCCGAGGGCCACACCCGCCAGACCCGGTTCCATCGCCAGCAACGCCGCACCCGCCACGGCAGCGACACCGCCGTATCCCGCCGCCCACGTCCACCACCGCCGCCGGTACCTCGGCTGCTTGACGCCCTGCAAAAGCGGATAGGATGCCAAATAGGCGAACAGCGCCGCAACCGCAAGCAAAAGTTGTTTTCCGTTCCAGGGAGCCGAAAGCACCCCGATCACCAGGGGTCCGATCCACATCATCCACGCCCCGTGCTCCCGGGGGATCACCAACCGGCTCATCCGCCACCGCTCCCATTGTGCAAATTGCTCTGATTCTCTCGTACGGAGTGTACCACCTCCGGCCCCGTTCCCCAGTGACAAAGATCACACCGCCGCGGGATCTCCTGGGCCCGCGGACACGCGCCCGCAAACCCGGAAAATCAGCGATTTTCCCGCAGCCATTCCGCCGACATGTAACCCCGCATGCCGTCCGGGGTTTCCACCAGCCACCAATTTTCCTCTCGGCGGATGAGGACGACCGATTGGCCAGCCCCCAGGGAACCGATTACTTTGTAGTCTGTGCCCGGCCCGCTCCGCACGTTGACCGATTTTCCAATCACCGTCGCCGTCCGGGTTCCCGCGCCGGATCCGGGTCCGGACGGCGCCGTCCGGTCCGATTCACCCGGGCCGTCCTGGGCCCCCGGCGGCGCCCCTCCCCCGGAGGCCTCTCCCCCCGGGGCACCTCCTTCTTTTTCCACGACCCGGGACACCGTCACCCCCCGGTCCAGATCGGCCATCACTCTCTTGGCTTCCTCCGGATCCACCTGCCAATAGCTCACCCCGTCTTCATTGAGAAAACCCCCCGGAAGGGTTTCCGTTAAAATTTGGCTTTTGTCCATACCCGCAGCAATTTTGCCCCATTCCAGGAGGTCGATTACCGAGAGGTCGGTGTCCACCGCCCGGATCACTTGGGGGATGAGCACCGGCAGCTTGACGACGGTCTTCGGCTGGAGCACTTCTTCTGCCAAAGCCTTCAATAACTTTTGCTGGCGTTCGGTTCGGGTGATGTCCCCCAAGGCGTCCTGCCGGTAGCGGACGTATTGAAGGGCCTGGGCGCCGTTTAGGCGCTGAACCCCCTTGTGCAAGTTGATCACTCCGTCCTGGGAATCGCCGGTTACATAATACATGTCTTTTTCCACTTCGATCGTCACGCCGCCGAGGGTGTCGATAACCGATTTGAACTGTTCAAAATTCACCCGGACATAGTGATCGATGCGCACTCCCAACAAATCGCCTACAACCCGGCGAGTTAATTCCACTCCGCCTTCGCTCATGGCGGCGTTGATCTTTTGGTATCCCCGACCGGGTAACAACACCCGGGTATCGCGGGGCACCGACAACAGGCCGAGCCGTTTGGCTTCGGGATCAAACCCCGCCACGATCAAGGTGTCGGAGTTTCCGGTGGTTTGTCCCGGCCTGGCGTCGTAGCCGATGAGCAACACATGGACGGGCCCCGGAGACGCGCTCTCCTTCCGCGGGCCGGTCCCCGGATTTTGCGCCTGCAAATCTCCTCGTGCGTTGCGACCCTCCCAGTATCCGAAAGCGAAGGTGGCTCCGAGGACGAGCACCGTCAACAAGGAGAGCCAAAACATCCTGCTTTTTTTCATAATCTCCCCCGCCATCTCCGCCTGCCGCCGACGCCCGCCTTCCGGCCGGCCGTTTCCGACAGTCGACTCTCATCCCGATTTAAAACATCCTTAACTAGAGTACAAGTATACCAGGTTTCGCCCTCTCCGTCCCCCTGTCCCGGCCTTTCAATGGCCTTTCACGGCCTCCGGGTATATTGCAATACAATATACCCGGCGGTATAATCGGGGTAGAATCTTGTATAATCAGATAGCGGCTGGATGGGTTCGTCATCCTTCATCAAGGAACCGAGCTGAGTTCCGGAATGCTGTGGCAGCGGCGGGAGAATCACAGGAGGGACGGAACCGTGGTATGGAAAAACGAAGTACCCAATTATTAAAAGGTGTTTTAGACATGCTGCTCCTCGCTTTAATTGCGGAAGAGCCCTGTTACGGTTACGAAATGGTGCAAAAATTATCGGAACAGGGTTTGGAACTCGTCAGCGAAGGGAGCATCTACCCCGTCCTGAAGCGACTGGAGCATGACTCATTGATTGAAAGCTATTTCGTTCCGTCGGAAATGGGCCCGAACCGAAAATACTACCGGATTTCACCTCTTGGAAAAATCCAATTGGAGCAGTGGAAAAAGGAATGGTATTCTTTTTCCCGTTCCGTCCAGCAAGTCCTCCAAAAAGGAGTGGCGGACGATGATGGTGAACGAACCATCGAGGGAACAAATCAAACGCGTTGTCGAAGATTGTGAGATTTATTGGTTATTGAAGGAGATTCCCCGGGCACAGGTCGAGGACATGAAGACGGAACTGGAGCGGCACCTCCTGGATGCGGCGGCGGACGGAAAGCCCGTAGAAAAAGTCATTGGTAAAGATGTACATGCTTTTGCGGACTCGTGGGCGAGGGCGGTCCAGCCCGGGAAACCCTTGATCAAAATCCTTGAACACTGGGCCTATCTGTTTCTGACTTCGGCCATGGTGATACTGCCCGTCAAACATATTTACAACAAATCGGCTACCATCCCGATTTTCCTGTGGGACCCCGTCCTCATCGCTCTGCTGGCGGCGGCCGTTCACCTCGGTCTCTCGCCCCATCTCCTCGCTCCCGGAAAAACCCGGACAACCAAAAAGTGGATTGTGACCGGGAGTTTCTGGGCCTGTGTCCTGGCGATGCTGGCCATCACGACCGTCATGGCCCTGAGAAAAGAATATGAACGGCCCCTCTTCCTCTGGCCGTGGTATGCCAGCGTGGGGCTTGCCGTTGTGACGTGGCTGTTCAGCCAGTGGAGGATCCGCCGGGATGTGACGGCACCTCTGGACAGTCCAGAAGAAAAGCGCAGGAAGGCGAGGCGCACGATGGGCTCTTTCGCTCTACTGACCCTTTTCCTCGCCGCCCTCACGTGGATATGGCTCCATTCGGCGGGCACGGTTCAAACGGTGGTCGGTATCTTTCTGGGGATTGTAGGACTTCTTTGGTGGACAACATTCGTGACCTGGAAATGACCCAACAATGAATCACCGGGCTGGACCGCCGGCCTTGCGGCCGGCGCACCCGCCCGGCCTCGCGATCCGGCTCCGAATTCGATCGCCGCTCAAGAGCTTTTCTTATTGAGAACGGCCACCGTACACCGGGACACGCAGACCAACTTTCCCTCTTCGTCGGTGATCTTAATGTCCCAGATCATGGTCGTCCGCCCCCGGTGCAGAAGAGTACCCGTTGCCGTCACCACGCCGTCCGATTTGCTGCGAATATGGTTGGCGTTGATCTCCAATCCCACCGCCTGCTGGTTCTCCCTGTCGATCAGATTCCACGTCCCGACGCTGGCCACCGTCTCCGCCAGCACCACCGAAGCACCCCGCCTCACTCATAGGCCGCTTCATAAACCCGCAGGACCTCTTCCACCCCGATGGGGCGCGTCCCGGCGAGATACTTCTCTCCCTTCCCGCCCACGCGGATCGTCTCCTCGGCCATCATCCGCAGATCCTCTCTCCGGACCCCGACGCCTTTGAGGGTGTCGAAAGCTCCGATCTCCCGCAGCCAGGCTTCAAACGCCTCGATGGTCGCCTCCGCCGCCCGCCGGTCGTCCCCGGCGGTCACCTGAAACACCTGGCGGCCCAGCCGCGCCAGGCGACGGGGGCGGTCCTCCAGGACGATCAAACGGAAATACGCGGGGGCCAAAATCGCCAAACCCCGCCCGTGGGAGATGTCATAGTATGCCGACACGGTGTGTTCCATTTGATGGACGGGATAGCTCCCGCCCCTTCCGGCGTTGGTGATCCCGTTGAGGGCCAGGGTGCTGGTCCACAACAGGTGGGCCCGGGCCTCTTCATGGTCCGGCCGTTCGATGGCCTTGCGGGCAAAGCGGACGACATTGCGCATCAGGCCTTCGGTCAGTTCGTCTTGGACGTGGGCGTGTTCGTCGCCGGTGAGATACCCCTCGTACAGGTGGGTGAACATGTCTACGGCTCCGTCCGCCGTGTAATTCGCGGGCACCGTGTACGTCAGTTCGGGGTCCAAAATCGCCGCTTTTGGGAAGAGCGCCGGACCGCGAATTCCAGATTTTTCTTTTGTCTCCCAATTGGTGATCACGGCAGTGGAATTGGACTCCGACCCGGTGGCCGCCAGGGTCGGCACGGTGATAACCGGCAAGGCCTCCTGGATCGGCAACAGCTCTTTCCAGCGGCCGGTGCGGTTGCCGGACATGTACTCGTAGATCGGCAGGCCCGACAGCGCCACCGTCGCGATCGCCTTGGCCGCGTCCATGGCGGACCCGCCCCCGAGCGCCAGAACCAGTTGGCACCCTTCCTCCCTGGCGATCCGTCCTCCTTCGTCCACCGTGGAGGTTCGGGGATTGGGCTCGATCTTGTCGAAAAGCACGAACTCCACCCCGGCTTCCCGGAGACGGTCGGCGACCCGGTCCAGCACTCCCGTCTTCTTGGCGGAGGTGCGCCCCGTGACCAACAGCACCCGGCCGGCATACTGTTTGACGATATCGCCGACCTCCTCCACCCTCCCGGGACCGAAATAAATTTTCGTCGGAATATGCAGGCTAAACGGAATCATCGTACCCCTCCTCTTCAGGCAGTTCTGCCGCGGGAAAATTCACCCGGATTCCCCCGTCTCGACCTCGCCGGTCAGCCTCGCCGTTTCATCGGTTGCCTTTCCCTCCAGGCGCGCGGAAAGCGTCCGCCGCCAACTGCTCGACAGCGCATCCACCTCCAAAATCCGCCGGATCCCGCCGGCGTTTTGTTTTTCGTGGTGCATGATCCGGTTGGCCCATGCGACCGTCACGCGCATGGGATGCGGTTCCAGCAGTTGCAGCGGATGGTCTTTGGATACCCATCCTTCCTTCAACACCCGGAAATAAAAACCCGTGAAACCGGTGTTTTGCAACCGGACCGGCAGATCGGGGAGGTCGTATTTGATCGCCAATTTGAAACACGGCTGCCGCGGTTGGCTGACCTGCACCACCGCTTCCCCCAGTTGAAATACGTCGCCGATGCACACCACTTCCTCCCGCAGACCTCGAACCGTCAGATTCTCGCCGAACGCCCCGCAAGCGAGCGGCCGGCCGAGTTCTTTTTCCCAGTGCGCATAATGGTCATAGCAATACACACACACCGCTTTGTCCCTGCCGCCGTGATGGACCAAATCGGCTTGCGCATCCCCGTCCAAATTCAGCGATGACAAAAAAATCGGTTCCTTCGCCGGCTGCTTGTAGATCCCCGTCATGAAATTCCGTCCCTTATGCTCCACGGCGACCGGTTTTCCCACATTGATCGAAACAATTTCAAATTGTGCCCCGGTCAAACGGTTTCCCCCCTCCCGGCTTCCGCCACGTCCCGTTTTGGCGTATGCTCAGGACATTCCTGCAAACTGGCAGCGTGGGTGAGATATTTTTGGATGGCGTCGCAATAATGGGGTTCGCTGTGCCCTTCGCGCAGGTTGGGCCGAAAATGGACGCATCCCAAGCACGGCTCGGCAATCACCAGCAGGCCGCGTTGGCGCAATGTGTTCAAAACGGCGCCCAGCACCGTTTCAAAGCCGGCAAGCATTTCGTCTGGGATGTGCTGTAACGCCTCTTCCAGTGATTTTCCCCAATCGTCCACCTGTTCCGCGACCTTCCGGCCTTTTTCTGTGAGTTGTAACAGAGTGACTCTGCGATCCTCCGGACTCGGTTGCTTCACAATCAATCCTTTCGCCGCCAAACCGTTGAGAATTCCGACGGCCGTCGCGTGGGTCGCCCCGATCGCGTTCGCCAGGTTACCGACCGTGGCCACATCGGCACGGGTGTAACGGATGAAAAGCAAGGTCTGCACTTGAACCGGCGACAACCCGTGCGAATGGCCGCCGGCTTGGCTCATTTTCTTGATCGCCTGCGACAGCCGAAAGAGGGCCATTCCCACGCGGGCAGCGCGGCTTTGTTTGCGGTATTGGGGATCGAAGAGGCTCACCGTATCCAACCCTTTCTACCTGCCGCACAAAAGAAGGAGGCGTCTCGACGCGCCTCCTATTTTATCATCATCCTTTTTTCACATCATCTAACCCGGCTCCGAAATTAATGTGGTAGACAGTTCCATCGAGGACCAGTGCAGGAACGGATTTGACACCCAAGTGTTCCGCTTCGGCAATCCGGCTCCGGTCCGTTGCAAAATTGACGATCTCCAGCTCAACTTTCGATCGGTCCAAATAGTTCAACACCATCTGTTCGGCGTCGGTACAGACCGGACAGCCGGCATGGTAGAAAATCGCCCGCGTCATTCATCTCCCTCCTTTCTCCGCAAATATGTAGGATACCTACATAATTGCAGTATACAAAAACCATGATTTTTTGTCAATTGAAATTTCTCCCGCATTCCCCTTGCAACGGACCGGTCCGATTCTCCAATCAGACCTTCCCGAAAATCTTGCGTATCTCCGCCGCCGTCACCGCCGCCAGCACCACCGCACATCCCGCCCACTGAACCGGTTCCAGCCTCTCGCCCAACCCCCATGTCCCCAACAGGATCGTCAGCACGGGGCCGAGCATGGACACGATCGCCGCCCTCTCGGCGCCGACCCGTTTCATCCCTTCGAGCATCATCACGAAAGACAGGAAGGTCGAAACAAAGGCGAGCACGGCGATCAGCCCATATGCCTTCGGGGACAGGCCACTCACCTGCAGCGGCCTGCCGGACGCCGCCAGAAGCACCGCATACCCCGCCATGGCGCAGGCGGCCGCCGTCATCCCCCAGGCATTCATCCGAATTCCTCCGAGACGGTGGACCAGGTTCCCCACCGTCACCAGGTATAAGGCGTAGAGCATCGAAGAGCCGAGGATCAGCGCCGCCCCTCCCAGATTCGCCCGGAGCAACGATGTGTCCCAGCCGCCCAACGCCAGCACCAAACCGGCACTCGTGACCAGTACCGCAGCCGCATCCCCAGCAGAGATCGCCCGGCGATGGATCACCGCCGAGAGAATCAGGACGAACATCGGATAGCTGGCCAACAAAAGCCTCTCCATCACCGCCGGCACCAACCGCAGGCCGAGAAAATCCAGGAGAGGCGACAGGAAGAAGGCCAGCAGCCCCGCCGCCCCCGCCCTCCACGCGTCCCCCCGGGTTCCCGGCGGAAGTGAACGGCGGTACGCAAAGAACAACGCCCAGAACAGCGGGACGGCCATCCATTCCCGCAGGAGGAGCGTCTCCTCTGGACTTGCCCCTTCCGCATACGCCATTTTGATGAAAATCGACTTCGCCGCAAAACACGTCGTTCCCGCGAGAACGAGCAAGACGCCCGACACGGCCCGTCCCCGGGCCCTGGCCGCTTGCATATCCATGACTCCGGCCCCTCCTTCCCCCTCCACAACCACAACCCGGCACAACGGCCGGAGGCAGGGTCATCTCCCCTCCCCTGCCTCCTCCCTGCGCCCGCCCTTTTCTTCCGGTTTGCTGCGCCCTGTGGGTCCCCGCAGGACCGACGCCGCGAGGGCGCCCAGGGTCACCAGGAGCAATACCCCGAAGGCCAGGCGGAATCCTCCGGCAATCTCAACGATTTCGGGACCGGACACCCTGGCGGCGGCCCCCAGATAAACGGCATCCTTCAGCCGGGGAGGCAAGGGCATGGTCACCACCATCAACATCAGGGCGGTACTCAGTACTTGGCCCATATTGTTCAACATCGACCGCAGTCCGTTGGCCATCCCCCGCCGGTAAGGGGGAACGCCCGTCATGATCGCAGCGGTATTGGGCGTTAGGAAAAATCCCGATCCGAACCCCACCAGAAACAGACCGCAGCCGACCCACCCGTAGGGTGCCCCGGGTGCCAACGCCGATAGAAGAATCACCAGTCCCGCCGCACAACCGGCCAAGCCGGCCGAAGCGAGCCGGCGAACCGGGTACCGGCCCGTCAACGCCCCGGCTACGGGAGAGGCGAGCAACATCCCGACGGTCGCGGGAACCACTTTTAGACCGGCGTGAAAAGCATTTTCGTGCTCCGCGACCTGCAAAAATAGAGCCGTCAGAAGCACGGCGGCGGAACGGGCAAAGGAATTCAGAAAGGTGGCCACATAGGCGAGGGCGTACGCCCGTTCGCGCAACAGCCCGAAATCGATCATGGGGGACACCGCCCGGCGCTCCGCCCGGCAAAACGCCCACGCCCCCAGGACGAACGCCGCCAACCCCGCCCAGACGGCCGGACCCGCACTCCCGGCCGCCCCCAACTGGGTGGCTCCGACAATCAGGCCGCCGAGGGCGATGAACGCCAACCCGCCCCCGAGGAGATCCACCTTTTCCCCGGAGGTCCGGGTGGGCAGAGCGCGCAGAACGATCAAGCCCCAGACGAACCCCAGCGCCCCAAAGGGCACATTGAACCAGAAGATCCACCGCCAATCGAGGGTGGAGGCCAGGAATCCCCCGACCACCGGACCGAGTAATTGCGCCACGGATACCACGACGATATTGATGCCGAGGCCTTTGCCCAAATGGCGCTCGGGAAAGGCGTCGGTGATCAGCGCCGTGGTGTTGGTGATCACCAG
>JASBVN010000033.1 GCA_029961045.1 Alicyclobacillaceae bacterium
CAGTTCCAGATACTCCCTATGCCTGAACCCCCAATCGCACATGGTTTTCAGGACGTTTCCCAGCGTCTTCCCGTGTTCGGAAAGGGAATACTCCACCCGCGGCGGAATTTCGGGGTAGACGGCCCTTGTGATCAGACCATCCCGTTCCAGTTCCCGAAGCTGACTCGTCAGCATGCCCTGTTTCACTTCCGGCAGAAGGTGCCGCAATTCCCCGAACCGCTTGGTGCCTTCATACATCAAAATAAACAAAATCAACGGCTTCCATTTTCCCCCGATGGCGCGCAACGTCGTGACGATGCCTTGTTTGGAATAGGTTTGGCAGGCCGAATCCGGCATTTTTTCCATCCACCTCACATCATTCCGTTACGGCTATTATGAAACAATGCCGCGATCTTTTGAAGTACTCCCGTTTCTCGTACTCGGTATGAAAAAAAGTACCAAGGTGCTTTTCGCGGAACTGTGTACGAAAAAAATGCGTACTTTTCAAGGGATTCAAGGTCGTTCATCATGTTCAACAGAATGAACATATACTCACTGTTGGAGGATGACGGTCATGCAAATTTCCCTGGAAGGCAAGGTTTCCCTCGTCACTGGCGCAAGCCGCGGAATCGGTTTGGCTGTGGTGAAGGCTTTTTCCGAGGCGGGGGCAACTGTGGTTGCCTCTGCCCGGAAAATTTCCGAAGAATTGGCGGAACTCGCAAATACAGGCCACGTATTCCCAGTTGCCGCAAACGCCGTAACGGCGGAAGGGGCGAAGCACCTTGCAAACGAAGTGAAATCCCGCTTCGGGAAATTGGACATCCTGGTCAACAACATCGGCGCTGCCGAGCTCCGCCGGGGGGTGGGTTTCCTGGAAATTACAGACGAAGATTGGCGCGAAATGGTGGAGATCAACCTGATGAGCGTCGTGCGGGTCACCCGCACCGTGCTTCCCCTTTTGCTGATACAAGGGGGGACCATCGTGAACATCTCCACGATGAACGCCATGATGCCGGCTCCTCCCATCCCGGCATACAGCGCGGTCAAAGCGGCGGTAACCAATCTGTCCAAAAGTTTGGCGGAAGAGTTCGGCCCGAAAGGGATTCGGGTGAATGTCGTCGCGCCGGGACCGACGAGGACGGCCATGTGGGAAGGGGTACCCGGCGATTTAAACGAATTGGCGGCCAGTTTCGGCATCACCCTCGGACGATTTGCGGAACCGGAAGAAGTGGCCCATCTCGTCGTTTTCCTGGCTTCTGACCGCGCGGCGATGATCACAGGTGCCAATTATGTGATCGACGGCGGATTGGTCAAGACGATCCATTGAACAGGGGAAAAGAGAACATGGGAAAAGAACTGATCCTGGGGAAAGGAAGGAAAATCATGGCCGCCATTCGCGGTGCCGCCCGCAAAGTCGCCGGTTCGCCGCGGGGCGGGTCCATGCGGTCCAAGCCCGGGACTGTCCCGAATGGCGTTCTTTTTTTGCTGTGCACGGCTCAGCTGATGATCCTGCTGGACACGTCCATCGTTCATGTCGCCCTTCCTTCCGTCCAGGCAGACATCGGCGCCTCCGTCCATGAACTCCAATGGGTCATCACGGCGTACTCCCTGGCCTTTGGCGGATTTATGCTTCTGGGAGGGCGGATGGGGGATTTCTTTGGACGCCGGCGCATGCTGATGGCCGGCATGGCGCTGTTTACCGCCGCCTCGACGGTCGGAGGGCTCGCTTCCGGGGGCGGTGTCCTGATTGCGGCCCGGGCGGTGCAAGGCCTTGGCGCGGCGATCATTGCCCCCGCCGTTCTTTCGCTCCTGACAACAATCTATCCGGAAGGAGAGGAGCGAAACCGGGCGCTGGGCGTTCTGGGGGCCGTATCCGCCTCCGGGTTTATAGCAGGCCTGATGGTGGGCGGCATCCTCACCGGAGGACTCGGGTGGCGGTGGGTATTTTTCGTGAACATCCCCATCGGGGTCGCGGTGATGGCCCTTGCGCCCAGGATGCTCAAAGAAAGCGAACGCCTGCGGCAACCCGTCGACATCCCCGGTGCGGTGACTGCGACGGCGGGTTTGACGCTTCTGGTTTATGCCTGCTCGATAATTGGAACGTCCGGGCTGTCTTCTTTCCGGACGTGGATTTTTTTCCTGCTGGCTCTCTTCCTTCTGTCGGCTTTTATTTTCATTGAATCGCGCATCCGATATCCCTTGTTCCCTTTGGGAATATTCCGGAACCGTACCTTTGTCGGCGCATTGGCGGCTGCGGGCGTTTTCGGTTCGATTATGGGTCCGTCGCTCTTCATGCTTACCCTTTATCTGCAAAATGTGCTGGGTTTCGGTCCACTGGCGGCGGGTTTTGCCTTTCTTCCGCAAGAGATCACGGTGATTGCCGCTTCCAATCTCATCGGCAGAATCGTCTCGAAAACCGGGGTAAAAGCGGTTTTGACCGGGGGAATGCTCGGGTTCGGAGCAGGGGTGCTGACGCTGGCCCGGATTTCGGCGGAAGGAAGCTACTGGCAAGTTCTCCCGGGAATCATGTTTATCGGCCTTGGCGTCGCGTGCGTAATTGTGGCGGGAGCCATCGCGGCCACGGCAGAAATGGCCCCGCGGGAACAAGGTTTGGCTTCCGGTTTGTGGAATACCGCTCCGCAAATTGGAGCGGCGATTGGGTTGGCCGTGCTGGTTACGGTGGCAAACGCCTATGCGGACGGCGCCTTCCGGAACAATCCCGGCACTTCAATAACATATGATGCGGCATGGGTTTCCGGATTTAAAGCGGCCTTCCTCGCTTCCATCGGATTTGTGGCCGTCGGATTATGGAGCGCCCTTGTCTGGATGCGGAAAACGAAAGTTTCAGGTGAACCGGACCGCCATAATGCCGAGAAACAACCATATGAAAAAGTCGGAAGGCCATGATAGCCCGTGAATCGGACTTTTCTGGGTCCCCAAATCGTATTCGTCGCTTTTTTGACTCTGATGGGCGCCTTTGGCCTTAATCTTTCAACGGGCATTCTTTTCCCCGCTGCATGCCGCCTATGGCGGGTTTTTGATCGCATAAAATCAACCGCGGTTCACTGTCTTGTGATTCCATTTACCTCTGTGACCGTTTCCTTTCACAGGATCGAGTACCGAACGAAATCAGGATGAAATCGCAATCCATTTTATGTATAATGGGATTATCCGGTGCGAGGCCGGAGTATGAATTGATGGAAGTTTCAAATGAAAAGGGGGATCATGGTTGAGCAAAAAAATTTGGTCGATTTTGCTTTGGACGGCGATTTCCGTTCTTGGAGCGGTCGCCTTTGCCGTGCTGGCCCTCAACAACGGAGAAACGATCAGCGCGGCATGGTTGATCGTCGCCGCCGTGGCGACCTACGCCGTCGCGTACCGATTTTATAGTAAGTTCATGGCGTACAAAGCCTTCGGCCTCGACGACCGGCGAGCCACTCCGGCGGAAGTGCACAACGACGGCAAGGACTACGTGCCGACGAACAAATGGGTGCTGCTCGGCCACCATTTTGCCGCCATCGCCGGCGCGGGACCGCTGGTCGGACCGATCCTCGCCGCCCAGATGGGATACTTGCCCGGCACCCTGTGGATCATCATCGGGGTGGTGTTGGCGGGAGCGGTGCAGGATTTTGTGATTTTGTTCGTCTCCATGCGGCGGGACGGGAGGTCTCTCGGGCAGATCGCGCGGGATGAGATCGGTCCGGTCGGAGGCGTTTTCGCACTGATCGGCGTGTTGGCGATCATGATCATTCTCATCGCCGTGTTGGCCCTGGTGGTCGTCAATGCGCTCAAAGGGTCTCCTTGGGGAATGTTCACCATCGCGATGACCATTCCGATTGCCCTGCTGATGGGGGTGTACATGCGCTACATCCGCCCCGGCAGGGTCTTGGAAGGATCGATCATCGGCATTGTGCTGCTCCTGCTGTCCCTGTGGGCAGGACAGTACGTGGCGCATGATCCGTATTGGTCCCGAGTGTTCACCCTGGAGGGGACGACCATCGCCAAACTCATGGTGCTGTACGGCTTCTTGGCTTCGATTTTGCCGGTCTGGTTGTTGCTGGCGCCGCGCGATTATTTGAGTTCATTCTTAAAAATCGGAACGGTTGTGTTGTTGGCAATCGGCATCTTAGTCGTCCTTCCTCCGATTCAAATGCCCAAGTTGACGAGGTTCGTCGACGGCACCGGTCCGGTGTTCAGTGGAAATCTGTTCCCGTTCTTGTTCATCACCATCGCCTGCGGCGCGGTATCCGGCTTTCATTCGCTGGTTTCGTCCGGTACCACGCCCAAGATGATCCAGCGGGAATCTCAGGCCCGGATGATCGGATACGGCGGAATGCTCCTCGAATCCTTCGTGGCGATCATGGCGATGGTGGCGGCTACGGCGATCACCCCCGGCGTGTACTTCGCCATGAATTCGCCGGCGGCGGTGATCGGGTCCGACGCGGTGACGGCGGCGGCCAAGATCAGCCAGTGGGGCTTTACCGTGGACGCTCAGACGATCACCCAATGGGCGAAGGACGTCGGAGAAAATACGATCTTGTCCCGTACGGGGGGCGCTCCGACGCTGGCGGTGGGCATGGCCCATATTTTCTCGCAATTCCTCGGCGGTCTGAAGGCGTTCTGGTACCACTTCGCCATTCTGTTTGAAGCGGTGTTTATTCTGACGACCATCGACGCCGGAACCCGGGTCGGGCGGTTCATGCTGCAAGATTTGCTCGGGAACGTCTGGAAACCTTTGGGGCGGACCGAGTCCTTCGGGGCGAACGTGCTGGCCAGCGCCTTGATCTCCCTGGGATGGGGGTATTTCTTGTATCAGGGTGTGACGGACCCCTTGGGCGGAATTAACACCCTGTGGCCGCTGTTCGGCATCTCCAACCAGATGTTGGCGGGTATCGCCTTGACGGTGGCCACGACGGTCCTCATCAAAATGGGGCGTGCCCGCTACAGCTGGATCACCTTGGTCCCGCTGATCTGGTTGCTGGCTGTAACCCTGACGGCCGGTTGGCAAAAAATTTTCGATCCGAAGCCCTCTGTCGGTTTCTTGGCTCACGCCGAGGTGATCGCCCGGGGCATCGAAGCCGGCCAGCTGGTTGGAACCGCCAAATCGATGAGCGACATGTACAAGATGTTGTTCAACGACCGGATCGACGCCATTGTGACGGGAATCTTCATCCTCGTGGTCCTCGGCGTGTTGATCGATGCGCTGCGGGTGTGGTATCAAGTTCTGATCGCCAAGAAGAAGCCGGAGTTGAAGGAAACGCCCTTCGTGCCTTCCAGCTTGCAAGGGTGAGGATGGGATGGTGATGGGAGATGAAGGAGTCGATCGGCAGCCGGCTGGTTCGGCTGCGCACGGCCATCAAGACGGTGTTCGGCATGCCGGATTACGAGGCGTATCTCGAACGGCACCGGCGAGTTCACCCGGAAAAGGAGCCGCTGTCGCGAAGGGAATACTATGCCGAGTATTTGAAACATCGGTACGAAAGCGGCGGTCCGACGCGATGCTGCTGACAGTGGGGGCGGGGAGTTCGATCCTCGCCCGTTTTTTTGTTTCCGCATAGGCGCGGGGACCGGCGGGGCAGGATGCAAGGGAGGAGGGATGGAAGGTGGAGGGCGATCGCGACGATCGGGATCTGAAGGCGTGGAGAGGACTGTGGGATCGCGCTTCCCGTCCCGTGGCTCTGACCGGGGCGGGCATCAGCGTGGCCTCGGGTTTGCCGACGGGCTCGGCGAAGTGGAACGGGATCGCGTTGCGGGAATTGTTCACCCGGCGGCGGTTTGAAGAGGCGCCGGGTGTATTTTTTGCCTGTTACCGGGACTGGCTGTGGAAATGGCGGGAGGCGGTTCCCAATCCCGCTCACGCGGCGTTGGCGGAAGCCGGAGTTCCAGTGGTGACCCTCAACGTAGACGGGCTGCATCGCCGGGCGGGCTCGGTCCTGTGTTTGGAACTTCACGGGCGCCTCTCGGAACTGATCTGCCCGGCTTGTGGATTGTTGGTTCAAGGGGATCGCGCTTTTAAAGAAACGGTGCCGCATTGTCCGGACTGCCGGCGCATCTTGCAGCCGAACATGGTGTTCGTAGGGGAACCGGTCCGCCATTTCGCGGAGGCGGTGGATCTGGTGGGGGATGCGGACCTGTTGCTGGTGGTGGGGACCCGGTTGGACGTGGCGCCGGTAAACCAATTTCCCGCTGTGGCCGGTCGAAAGGGGATTCCGACCATCCGGATCAACCGCCGGGCGGAACGTCTATTGCCCGCCTTGATCGCCCGGTAGAGGCGGCCCGCCGCGGACCGCCCTCCTGTTGCCTTCGAAACGATTTCACCAGCGGGACTCCGGACCGGAGGTAATGAAGGCCACAGCCAAAAACGCTCCGGCAAAGCCGATGAAAATCGTCGCCAGAGCTTCCGGCGACCGTTCTCCCAGGAAGAGGGTGAAAATGGCAAACAACACGCACATGATGGCCACGCCCGAATAATACCGAAACATCTCCGTTCTACCTCCTGTCCAGGCCGTCTTCTTTCCCAGACATCTTAACACCGGCGCGAATTTTTATGCAAGCCGCGTTCACAAAGATGTCGGTTCCGGTGCGCCGGCGGCGAGGTATGTGTTAGACTAAAATCGTTCTCGGTACAAACGTTACAGTCCGGACGTCATGTTCACCTGTGCGGAGCTTGCCGTTCAGCCCGGCATGACCTACCGGCTGGCGTCTATGGCGATCACCGAAATTACAGGAATTTCCATAAGCCGTACGACCGTGATCCAGATCGTCAAAGCCGTCGGTGCGGCCCAAGAAGCCGTGGACGAAAAGGAGACAAATGATACCACAAGGAAGACCACAGGTGACGCTCTTTTTTCCTTCATACGGGATGGGTAGTGCCGTTCTATTCTAGCCGAGGGGAGACAGGGTCTGTGCATAAGCGAATTGTTATCGCAGTCTCGGCGGTATTGTTCGTCCTTTTAGCCTTCGTGGCGGAGATTGTCACCGATCTGCATGACCGGTTTTTCCCGGAGCAACTTGGGGTTAAGACCGCAGTTTCTCTCGACTTCGGCAACTCGGGCTTGTCGGACGAGGAGGCATTTCAGCAGCTTGGGGCAATCAGTGACCGGCTGGGGCTGGGGTTGGTGAAGGTCGCTCCGGATCTGGGCGGCGACCAGTCGGGCCAGGTCTTCGTGAAGGTCGGTTCCCAAGGTTCCTTTCCGGAGAAGATCCGGCGCTTCGGGGATCAGCCGGACGCCGAGATACGGGACGGCGGGGCGCTGGCGCATTCCTACGCAAGCGGCAATTATCTCGTGACGGGCGAGACGGCCCGTCTCGCCGAGTTCAAGGACTGGTTGGCTGCCCACCGGGTCGATCAGCGGTGGAGTGAGGACACCCTCGGCACGACTTTGCAGCTCCTGGTGCGACAGAGCGATTTCGGCATCACGCTTCTCGCCGCCGCCGCCCTGATGGTCTCTTTGGCCCTGTACTGGCTCACGGTTAAAGCCAGGGGGCGGGCGTTGCGCGTGCTGGCAGGCGTCTCGACGTGGCGCATCCAGTACGAAGACCTCGCCGGTTTCCTGGTGGCCATGGCGGTCGCTGCCGTCATCTGCGACTTCTTTGCCGTCACCTATGTGGGCTTGGCTCATGGCTGGGTCTTCGTGCCCTACTACACCAAGGTGTTGTTGGTATTCGAGGCCGTCGTCGTCCTCACGACGATGGGGTGCGCTTTTGCCCTGTCCGTGGCCTCGTGGCCGAGCCCCGCCATGCTTGCGGCGCGAGAGCCGGCGGTCAAAAGCTTGCAGAAGAGTTCGGTGGCCCTCAAGGTCGTGACCTTCATGCTGGTCCTCGCGGCGGTCGCCCCTGCATTCGCGGCTTACACGGAGGCTAGGAACGCCGCAGACGAGCAAGCCATGTGGAAGTCCTTGGCCGATCAAGTCGTCCTCGTGTTTCCGGCTCGCGCGGGAGAAAGCGGCAAAGAAAGCGGCAGGGAAATCGAAAGCAATTTCCAACAACTCATGCCCGGTGTGGGTGACGTTGTGCAAGTGGCGGAGGCACGCAATGCCGTCGCGCTATCGTATACGTTTACCCCCGAAGATATTGGCTCGGATATCGCCCCCTACCGTTACGTGACCCTGATCAACCGGCGGTGGCTGGACCTGATGCTGCCCGAAAACCGCGATGGTGGGACAGCTGGGAACCGACCGGTGCCCGGGCTCGTCCCCCTTTCTCTCGATCAGGTTCCGGAGGGTGCCAAGCAGTTTCTCGACGACTCTATGCCGGGATGGTTGCGCGACAAAAAGAATCAAGGCGAAATTTTGGACAAACTCCAATTCTATCGTTACTCAGGGGCTAGAAAACTGCCTTTTGCCCGATTCAGCGGGGAGCTCGTGTTCCCCAACGATAACGAGGCGATCATCGTCCTCGTGCCGGGGGTGCATGAGATATTCGATGACGATTTTCTTACCGCCTCCGCATCCTCCAGAAACCTCGTCTTCACCGGACTGGAGGCGACCCAGAGGCTGCTTTCCGAGCGCGGCTTGCAGGGAAGAATCCGGGTGAATTACATGGCCGAAGAAGGCATTCTGCGTGCGCAGTTCACCGCTTATTTCGCCTGGCTGCGGGCAGGGTCGCTGGTGGCGCTGGTCGTGGCGTTGGCCATAGCCGCTGTGATCGGGGCGTTTATCACCGCCGTGCTGAAGGCCAAGCGGGACTTTCCCCTTCGTCTGGGCGGTAAGTCCTGGTGGACGATCCTGAGAGGACGAGTGATGAGAGAATGGCTTGTCGGAGCCGCCCTGACGATCTTGGTCATGCTGCTCCAAGGTTCACAAGGCAGAGCCTTCGTCGCCGCCGCGGCGGTCGCGGTGCTTCTCACCTTGCCGCTTGTGCATTTCGTGGCCGCGCGCTGGGTGTTTACGAAGGTCAGCCTGCGCAGGTTGTAAACGCGGATAGGAGGAATGCGGCACATGCGCATCGAAGCTGACGGAGTCACTATGGTCCTCGGAGGCCGGAAGATCATCGAGGGGGCCAGCCTAGTGTGCGCACCCGGAACGATGACCGCGCTGGTCGGGCCCAGCGGCGCCGGGAAAACGACGCTGCTCCACTTGCTCGGTCTGCTTTTGCGGCCGACCGGCGGGCGCGTGCTGGCAGACGGGACGGACACGACAGGCTGGGGGTCACGGCAACGCCGGCTCTTCTGGAAAAACCACGCTGCGTTCATTCTCCAGGATTACGGCGTCATTGAAGAAGAGTCCGTTGCCTTCAACGTGACCATGACATCGAGCGTCTTCGGGTCCAGGGTCGTGGGCGACCACGAGCGACTGAAAGCCGCGCTCGCGGAAACCGGCTTGACCGGGAGGGAACGGGAACTGGCCGCTCGGTTGAGCGGAGGGCAGAAACGGCGTCTTGCGATTGCCCGTGCGCTCTACAAGGACGCCCAGGTCATTTTCGCCGATGAGCCAACGGCTTCCCTCGACGACGGGAACCGCGCGCGGGTCGTCGAGTTGCTCGTGTCACTCGCACGGCAAGGACGGGTCGTGGTGGTGGCAACCCACGATGCTGAGATGGCCAGTGCTTCTGATTCCCAGTACTCGCTCGGGCGATCATAATACCGGCAACGCGGCAGAGAGACGCCGCAGCCGGGCGTAGACAGGAGGCAGGAGATGCTGTCGAAGTCGCGACTCCGTGCGAAGGGCAGCCGGACAGAGCACTCGTCAGGATCT
>JASBVN010000034.1 GCA_029961045.1 Alicyclobacillaceae bacterium
AATTCTGTTCGCCTGGTGATTTACCAGCAGGGGCCTCACGGCACCCAGCGAGAGGTCGACAATTTGAAACAGACGGTCCGGTTGAGCAGCCATCTCACTCCCGACAACGTCATCACCGAAAAGGGCATCCAGCTCACCGTACGGGTCCTCGGGCAGTTCAAACAACTTTGTGACGCCTACGGGGTGACGGAGATCGTCGGCGTGGCCACCCAGGCCGTGCGCGCGGCGGAGAACCGGGATGAATTGTTAAACCGGGTTTTCGAGGAGACCGGCATCCGGTTCCGGGTCGTCAGCGGGGAGGAAGAAGCCCGTTACGGATATCTGGCGGTGGTCAACTCCATTCCCCTGGAGGAAGGAGTGACGGTGGACGTGGGCGGCGGCAGTACGGAAATCACCTATTTCCGCCGTCGCCGCTTGGTGCACTGGGCCTCCATTCCATTGGGTGCCGTTTCCCTGACCCGGGAATGGATCCGGAGCGACCCGCCTTCGCCCAAGGAAATGAAGGAACTGGAACGCGCCATTCGGGATCGGCTGGATCAATGCCCCTGGCTGGAGGGGCTGCGCTGCCCGGTGATCGGAATGGGCGGAACGGCCCGGTCCATTGCCCGCGTCCATCAGCGCCGGCGCCACTATCCTCTGCACCTCCTTCACGGGTACAAGATGTGGCCGACGGAAGTCACCGCCATTCTCGATATGGTGCGATCGGTGCCCTTGGAAAAGAGGGGTGACATTGACGGCCTGTCGGCTGATCGCGCGGACATCATCGTCGCCGGGGCGGCCATGCTGGATCAGGTGTTGAAACGGGTGGAAGCCACGCACTTTGTGATCAGCAACAAAGGATTGCGGGACGGGATTCTCATGGAAGAGGTCCTCCGGGCGCGCGGCCAAGACCTGCTCCCGGACATGCTCATGTACAGCATCGAGAACATCCACGACCATTTTCGCCTGAACGCGGAACATGCCTTTCACGTGTGGAGGCTTGCCGACGGATTGTTTTCCGCTATGGTCAAACACCGCTGGTTGCCGGGCGGGGAAGAGGCGCGGCGGTGGCTTCAGGTCGCGGCCCTGCTTCACGACATCGGACGGACCATCAGCATTTATAACGCCAGCAAACACACTTTTTACCTGCTCCTCCAGGTGCCTCTTTTCGGCATCAGCCACCGGGACCGCATTCTTGCGGCCGCCATCGCATCGTTCAAAACCACGAAGCAAATCCACGCCGTCCTGGCGAATTACCAAGAATTCCTTCGCGACGAAGACGCCGCCACCATCGCCCGGTTGGGAGTGTTGCTCCGGCTTGCCCGGGCTTTGGACCGGACCGAGACCGGGGTGGTGCAGAGCGCCGATCTGCTTCGAAGCGGGAAGAATTGGAAAATCCTGATCCGCGCCGAGAGGCCGTTGGGGCTCGAGCTGGATCTGGCTTCGGAGTGGCTGAAAAAATGGCGAAAGGTGTTCCAGCGAGAGATCCGGTTGGAGGTCGATCAGCTTGACCGCGCCGAACGCGTTTGACAGTCCGGATTACTATATTAATCGGGAATTGAGCTGGCTGTCGTTTAATGAACGCGTCTTGGACGAAGCGCTAGACGATCGAAACCCGTTGTTTGAACGGCTGAAATTCCTGGCGATCACCAGTTCGAATCTGGATGAGTTTTTCATGGTCCGCATCGCCGGACTAAAGGAACAAATAAAGACCGGAAGCAACGTCCCGGACAACAAGACGAGGATGTCGGCGGCGGAACAGTGGGATGCCGCCCTGCGCCGGAGCGGCGATTTTATGAGGGAGCAGATGCGCGCGTGGAACGAGGTCCTGGTGCCCCGGCTCCGGGAGGCGGGCATTGCCTTTGTGACGGCCAAACAACTGAACCGGGAGCAAAAAGCCTACGTGTCGGACCTGTTTGCCCGGATGATCTACCCGGTGCTCACGCCCATGGCGGTGGACGCCAGCCGGCCGTTTCCCATGCTGTTGAACCGCAGTCTCAACCTCGCCGTTCTCATTGAGTCGGAAGAGCCGGAAAAGGAGCCCTATCTCTTTGCTTTCGTGCAGGTTCCCAGCGTTCTGCCCCGGTTTGTCGAACTTCCCCCTTCGGACGGATACCGGACTTACATTCTTCTGGAAGAAATCATCCGCACGCACCTGTCCGACCTGTTCCGGGGCAAGCACATCTTGTCCGCCAGTGCTTTTCGGATCACCCGCAACGCCGATCTGACCCTCAATGAGGATGCGGCCGAGGATCTCCTGGAAGAGATCGAGAAGGAGCTCAAAAAGCGGAAAACCGCGGACGCGGTGCGCATCGAGGTGGAGAGGGGGATGCACCCTTTCTTGAGGGAGGTGCTGGAAGAGTGGGAAGAAGTGAGCCCTCAGGAAGTGTTTGAATTAGAGGGCCCCCTGGATCTCACCTTCCTGTTTCGGTTTGTCAACCAAGAAGGGTTTGAATCGTACCGGTTTCCGGATTTTCCGCCCATTCTTCCCGCCGACCTGCGGGGCGAACACGACATTTTCGAAGCCATCCGGCGAAAAGACATTTTGCTCCACCATCCTTACGAATCCTTTGAGCCGGTCATTCATTTTGTCCGCCAGGCCGCCCAGGACCCCCAAGTGCTGGCCATTAAACAGACCCTCTACCGGGTGGGCGGGGATTCCCCCATCGTGGCCGCTCTGGCCGAAGCGGCGGAGAACGGCAAACAGGTCACGGTCCTCGTGGAGCTCCGGGCCCGGTTCGATGAGGAAAAGAATATCGTTTGGGCGAAAAAGCTGGAGAAGGCCGGGTGTCACGTCATTTACGGACTGGTCGGGCTGAAGACCCACGCGAAAATGATCCTGGTGGTGCGGCAGGAAAAGGACCGGCTTCAGCGATACGTCCATTTGGGCACGGGGAATTACAATGAAAACACCGCCAGGCAGTACACCGATTTCGGCCTGTTTACCGCCAATGAGGAAATCGCCGAAGATGTTTCTTCGATCTTCAACCAACTGTCGGGGTATTCTTCCCTTCCGAAACTGCATCATCTGCGGGTGGCGCCTTGGGGACTGAGGGAAGTGTTTCTGGCGGAGATCGAAGAGGTCATCGACCACTCCACCCCGGAACACCCGGGCCGGATCATCGCCAAGATGAACGCCCTCACCGACAAAGAGATGATTCAGGCCCTCTACCGGGCTTCTTGTGCCGGCGTGAAGATCGACCTCATCGTTCGCGGGATCTGCTGCCTGCGGCCGGGAATTCCCGGGGTGAGCGAGAACATCCGGGTTCACAGCATCGTCGGCCGGTTTTTGGAACACGGCCGGGCCTACTATTTTCGCAGCGGGCGCAGGGAAAAGGTGTTCATTTCCAGCGCCGATTGGATGACCCGCAACCTCGAACGGCGGGTGGAAACCCTCTTTCCGGTCCTCCATCCCAAACTGAAGAAGCGGGTCATCGGAATCCTGGAGACCCAATTGGCCGACAACGTTAAACGGAGGGAGCTGCGGCCGGACGGCATTTACGTGCCCGTCGTCCCCCGGGAAGGAGAGGAACCGGTCAACAGCCAGGAGCGGCTGTATCATTTGGTGGCGGCCACCCTTCGCCGGAGTTTGTACCCCAGGCTGTAACGGAGAGAACTCGACAAAAGTCGGCCCCTTTCCACGGAGTCCGACCCGGCTTTCGCCTCCGTGTCAAGGGGACCGGCGAAAATCCAATCCAAAATGTGGCGTCAGAAATGCGAAGAATCGGCTTGAAACTCAAAGGGGACCGTACAGCGTCCGTAGCGAACATCGAACCCCGAGGTCCGCAGGTGTTGTTCGATTTCCCCCATCCGGCGCCTCGCCGGTTCCAGGAGAGTGGGGTTGGATAACCTTTTCTTGTCGCTCGCCACGGTCTCAAACGGTTCCCGGTATTCGTACACGGTGTAGCCTGACGGATCGAGGGCCGTGACAAACACGGTCGGGGTGATGTAATACACGAAAGACAGTTCACTTTGCCGGACCTCTTCAAAAAGATCCAGGCGCACGATCCGTGTCCCCACGCCGGCGAGATTCTCGATCAAATGGTCGAGGTTCGAAAATTCCACCTTCTGGTATGCCCGAACACGGTGGCGCCGGCGGGTTTTTTTGTGCTGTTGATGGACCAACTCGGATCTCTCCTTTTCCAGGACGCGCAGGTGACGGCGGTCATCCGTATTTGTACGTGATGCCGTACCCTCCGGTGGGATATAACCATTCAATGTTGTAGTGCGGGCAGGCCAGCCGGCAAGTTCCGCATTCCACGCAATTCTCATAGGCGACCGAAGTCATTTTTTCCGCCTCATGCCACAGGTACACGTCTGCGGGACAAAAATAGTTGCAGTCTTTGTCCCGGCAGGTCTCGCACACCCCCTGGTCCTTGATGATCAAATGGGATTTATCGTCCGCCTTGTAGCGGATCGTAAACAGCCGTTCCTCGATGCTCTGGCTCATCCGTTCATCGCCCTCCAACCTTTAAGAAATAGGCGGAGCAGATTCAGGTTGCCGCCGGCCGCGTCGCGCACGTGCCGGAACGCGATTTTCTGCTTCTCCTTCTTCGGCACGCCGTCCACCAGCAGCATTTCATAGGCCGCGTTGTTCAACGCTTGCGGGAGCTTTTCGAACAGCATCTCGGAATCGCCGGATGCCAGCAGTCCGTGTACCCCCCTGTACTTTTTCAGGTCTTTGTAAATGAAGGAAGCCCGGACGGCTTTGCTGTAGTCCTCGAGCGCCCCGGCGGAGAAGTCCCCTTTCGCGTGGGCGGCAATGGCCGTCTCGCCGGCCAGCCTTCCCGAGGTAATCGCCAGGTTGGTCCCTTCCCGGTGGACGGCGTTGACCATTTGGGCGGCGTCGCCGCAGATCATCCAGCCGTCCCCCGCCAGGGGCGGGATCGAATCAAATCCTCCTTCCGGAATCAAATGGGCCGAATATTCCTTGACCTCCCCTCCTTGGATGAGGCGGTGAATCATCGGGTGCCGTTTGATGCCCTCCAGCACGTCGTAGGGTTTGATCCGTTTCTTTCTCAGGTCGCTGACCATCACGCCCACGCCGATGGACAGGGTTTCCTGATTGGTGTACAGGAAACCGAGACCCGCCATTCCGCACGTTTGGCCGATCAGCTCAATCGTGCACCCTTCGTTGTCGTCCAAGTTGAAGCGGTCTTGAATGGTCTGCCTCGGAAGAGCGATGATTTCTTTGACCGCCAGGGAGACCTGGTCCGGCTGCCACTCGCGGTGAATCCCCAGGGATTTCCCGAGGAGGGAGTTGACGCCGTCCGCGATGATGACGATATTCGCCCGCAGGTCCCCGTCTTCCCTGTCCGTCCGGACTCCGACGACCCGCCCGTTTTCCCGAAGCAGCTCGGTGACCACCGTTTCATAAATCGGGATGGCGCCGGCCTGTTCCGCCTTGCTCGCAAACCATTGGTCGAACTTGACGCGCAGCCCGGTCCAGCAATTCGGCGGTTCCTTGTATTTGTAGTTCCGGTGGCCGAATGTGACGGCGCTGTCCTCTCCGAGAATCCAAAGCCTTTGCTCCACGATCGCCCGTTCCAGCGGCGCTTCCTTCCAAAAATCCGGAATGAGGTCCTCCAGTTGTTTGCGGTACAAGACCCCTCCGAAGACGTTTTTGGCGCCGGGGAACTCACCGCGCTCGATGAGGGCGACCTTCAGGCCTCCTTTGGCCGCGGTGTAGGCTGCGGCGGTACCGGCCGGCCCTGCTCCTACAACGACTACATCGAATCGTTCCTCCGCCAAGATCTCATCCCCAATCCTCGTGTCATGTTCGGATGTCGAAAGCTACGTTGAGAAAAATTTCACGATATCCCGCATCAATTCACGATCACTTACACCGTCTGCGGTGTGGACGGCTGTTGAGGATCGGCGGCGTCTTTCGCCGCTTTTCGCTGCCGGATCGCATTCGTAATCGCCGGCACGATTTGAAACAGGTCGCCGACAATCCCGTAATTCGCAATTTTGAAAATTGGAGCCTCCGGATCCTTGTTGATGGCGACGATATAGGTGGCATTCTGCATGCCGACCACGTGCTGGATCGCCCCGGATATGCCGATGGCAAAATACAGTTTTGGCCGGACCGTGGCGCCCGTCTGCCCGATCTGGTGGTCGTGGCCGATCCACCCGAGATCGACCGCCGCGCGCGAGGCCCCCACCACGCCGCCCAGTTCATCGGCCAAATCTTGCAGCAACCGGAACGCGCCCGGCCCGCCGAGGCCCCGTCCTCCTGCGACGATCACGTCGGCGTCCTCCAGATTGACTTTGCCCGTCGCCTCCAGAAACTCGAGGACTTCCGTCGTGATTTCCTCGGGTTTCATCTGCGGCGGCACCGGGATGATTTCGCCCGTTCGGGATTCGTCCCGCGGCAGCGCCTCGAAAACCCCGGCGCGCGCGGTCGCCATCTGGGGCTTGAACTGTTTGCACAAAATGGTCGCCAGCATCTTCTCGGAAAAGGCGGGACGGCTGGCGAGAAGCAGCCGTTCGTCGTCCACGTCCAGTTGCGTCGAATCGGCGGTGAGCCCCGTCGGCAGGTGGGTGGCAATGGCGCCGGCCAGATCGCGACCGGTATACGTCGCGCCCATCAGGACGATTTCCGGTTTATACGTCCGGATGACGTGCAGGCACACCCGGCTGTAGGGGCGGGTGCGATAGTTCTCCAGTTCCGGGGAGTCGCACAGAAACACTCGATCGGCCCCGTAATAGATGGCTTCCCTCGCCAAATGGGAAACATTCGACCCGATCACCAGCGCCATGAGCGGCGCTTCCAACTTGTCCGCCAGTCGCCTTCCTTGGCCGAGCAGTTGCCATGAAACCGATTTCGCCTTGCCGGCCCGCTGTTCCACGACCACCAGCACGCCGCGGTAGGAAGACCAATCGACATCTCCTTCGGGCTGCAATCCCACCATCGGCTTGCGTTTGCGCTCTTTCTGTTCTTTCTCCGCCATGCCCGTACCTCCTCAAGTCCAGCCGAGTTTTTGCGGAAGGTCTGTCGCATACAGCCGGTCGATTAACGCTTGCGCCACCGCCTCAGGCCCATCGCCTTCGATGAACTCTGTATTCACTTGTTTCGGTTCGGGAACCCAGGTTTTCGATACGATGGTGGGGGAACCGCGCAACCCGATTTTGGACCGGTCGATGTTCGGAAAATCGTTCGTCGTCCAGACAATGGGGCGGTACCGCGCCGCCCGCAACAGGCCGGGAAGACTGGCTCGCCGGGGGCGGTTCAGTTCGGCGAGGGCCGTGATGAGCACCGGCAGCTTGGCCTTCACCCGTTCCACGCCGTCTTCCAGGTGCCGGTGGACGACAATTTCGCGTTTTTCTGTGTCCAAATATTCCACTTTTTCGACGTATGTCAATTGCTCGATGTCTAACCGGCAGGCGATGCCGGGCCCCACTTGTCCGGTATCCCCGTCCAGAGTCTGCTTGCCGCACAACACCATATCCACCGGACCCCATTCGTCTTCCGCTTTCTGGATCGCCAGGGCGAGTACATAGGAGGTGGCCAGGGTGTCCGCTCCGGCAAATGCCCGGTCGCTCACGAGGACCGCTTCGTCCGCACCCATGGAGATACATTGGCGAAGGGCCTTTTCGGCCGAGGGCGGCCCCATCGTGATGACCGTCACGCGAGCCCCGTGCTCGTCCTTGATGCGCAAAGCCTCTTCCAGGGCATGCAGGTCAAAGTAATTCACGATGGCCGGGACGCCTTCGCGCACGAGGGTGTTCGTCTTTGGGTCGATGCGGATTTCGCGGCTGTCGGGAACTTGTTTAATGCATACGACTAAATGCAACATGGTTTTCCCCCTTTCTGGTTGCTTCTTAGTGGCGCAAACTTTATGTTCTTATAGGATATGTATAAGTATTAGCAAATTCGGAATTCATTAATTTGCGAAACACAAATGTCAGGCCTCTAGAAGCTTCTCTATTCTTTCCATTTGGTTCCTTATCCTTATTAATAGTATACCACACACAATTTCGACTTTGTGCCATCATCTTTTGAGCGATATGTGGAAATTCATTTTCGCCGGGCCACTTTCACCAGCTCTGCCGCCGCCCGGTCCAGCCTGGCGCGTTGTTCTGAATCGAATTTTTCCAGCCAGCGCGGGGGGATCGCCTCAAATCCCCAAAACACTCCTGCCAATCCTCCGGTAATCGCCCCGATGGTGTCCGCGTCGCCGCCGAGGTTCACCGCCCTGACCACCGCATCCTCGAAGTCGCCGGCCTCGAAAAAAGCCCATACGGCGCAGCGAAAACTGTCCACGGTGTACCCGGTCGGCCTCAGATCTTGCTCCCTCGTTTGGAGAGGGATGTCTCCGATCTCATCGAAATCGTCCCCGGCGATCTCTTGAGCTCGGCGAACGGCACCGGCGAAGGCTTTGCGGCGGTCGGTTTCTCCGTCGATCATGTTTCGCACGGCCAGCGAGTAGATGGCGCAGGTCCATCCTGCTTTTCTGTCCCAATGGGTGAGGCGGGCGATTTCCACCGCACGGCGGTATACGTCCTCTCCGGAACGATAGGCTGCGCCGACCGGCAAGGTCCTCATCAGCGCCCCGTTTCCGGCGCTCATGCCGTTGAGTTCCCGGTGGGCCCGTTCGGCGGCGATGTGCCACTGTTCATGGTTCAGGCCGGCCGTCTCCCAAATGCGAAAGACCGTCCGCACGATATTCCCGATATCGGGCGGGTCCGTCTCCTTCCATTCGGTGAAAGCCCGGCCGATGTGCGGGATCGGATGATCCGGATCGGCGGCGATTCCTTTCGCCACGGCCAGGGTCATCTCCGTATCGTCCGTCCACTCGCCGGGGCGGAGGCCGAGCCAACCCCCACCGAGGATGTCCCGCAGCGTCCCGTATGTTCTCCGGATTTCTTCCCGGCTCATAAATTCCACCGTGGCTCCCAACGCATCTCCGACGGCCACGCCGTACAGGCCGCCTTTGACTCTGTCCTCCATGCTTCGTGGCTTCACCGGCACCCGCCCCTTTCTCTGTCGGCTTCATGGTCGTTCCGCCCGTCTCGCCGTTAATATACTTCATTTGGAATTTTTGTACCAGTCCTCGCCGACAGAAACGGCCGCCGGAGGGGGCTACGGCATTCGAGAATAACGCGGCCCGAACCAACGGCCGAGTGGGCGGTTGGATGATGTGTCTCATGTCCGAATCCGCGGTAGATATAGAAATGATGTTTGATGATTTACCGCGAAATTTTTAACTGAAAATATTACAAAATATTTAGATTATATTATTTACAAATAAAGGATATCAGTCTATAATGACAGTCGGCGCCGATACAACCGGTCAGCGCGGGGCATACGGAAGCCGGTACTTGTCCCGCAAAGAGAAAGGAGCGGCTCAATGACAAAAGCGGTAGTGATCCGAAACCTCACCAAAAAAATCGGTTCTAAGACGATCGTGGATCAGCTCACCTTCGAGGTCGATCGGGGGGAAGTCTTCGGCTTGTTGGGTCCAAACGGCGCCGGAAAGACGACCACCCTCCGTATGATGGTGGGACTGATGTCGATCACAGAGGGAGAAGTGTTGATTCAGGGAAGCAGTGTGACCCGGAATTTTGAACAGGCGATGCGGCACGTCGGGGCGATCATCGAGAATCCCCAAATGTACAGATACCTGTCCGGTTATCAAAATTTACGGTTGTTTGCCCAGATGATCCCCGGTATTTCCAGGAAAGAAATCAAAGAAAGGATCGACAAGGTCGTCCGGTTCGTCGGGCTTGAGAAACGGATTCACGAGAAAGTGAAAACGTACTCCCTTGGCATGCGACAGCGATTGGGGTTGGCGCAGGCGTTGTTATCCCGGCCGTCTGTTTTGATTTTGGATGAACCGACCAATGGCCTCGACCCGGCCGGGATCCACGATTTGCGAAACCATTTACGAAACTTGGCGAAGGAGGAGGGAGTGGCCGTAATTGTATCGAGCCACCTCCTTTCCGAAATGGAATTGATGTGTGACCGCGTGGCCATCATTCAGGAAGGCAAACTGGTCAGTCTGAGGAGCGTCCATTCAGGGGCCATCCAAGGGGAAGAGACTCAGGAAGAGAACCGGCCGGTCACCGTTTTGTTCGAAGTGAAAGCGGTCGAAAGGGCCTTGTCTGTGCTGAAGGAATCGGGAATCCCTGAAGCGGTGCAGGTAAGCCGGGCGGGCATCGAAGTGCAGACCCGCCATGCTGCCATTCCGGACCTGAATGCTCGATTGGTAGAAGCCGGAATCGGAGTCTACGGGATCCGCATTGCAACAAAGTCACTGGAGCAAACATTCCTTGAAATTACTAGGGGGTCCACAAATGCTTAGACTGATTCACGTGGAAAACATCAAAATATATGCGCAAAGGCGGACGCAAATCATTCTAGTTTTGATCCTGGCAGCCATCCTCATCATGGGATTCGCGATCCGCAGCACGGTCAAACCGGAAGCAAATTGGAAACAGGAGCTGCAACAGCAAAATGAGCAGATCCAAAAAGAATTGAACAATCCCGAGTCTACGATGCCGGAAAAGGTGCGCAGTGCTTTTCAACTTGAAATGGCCAAAAATCAGTATTTGATTGACCACGATATCTCGCCGAACGAAGTGACAGGTTGGAAGTTTGCCAATACGGCAAGCAATTTGATGCCCTTGATCACCGTTTTTGCTATTATGGTCGCAGGAGATAGCATTGCCGGTGAGTTTTCTTCGGGAACGATCAATTTGTTACTCATTCGTCCGGTCCGCCGAATCAAGATTCTGCTGGCCAAATACGTGTCAACGTTGCTGTTCGCCTTGATCCTTCTTGTCGCGCTCGGGGTCTTTTCCTTGTTGGTCGGCGGTCTTTTCTTCGGTTTTTCCGGCACTTTGCAGCCTTATGTGTACACCGATGCGTCGAATCAGGTGCGGCAAATGCCGATGATTTCCAAAGTTTTGCTGACCTATGGGTTTAAGGGTATAGAACTGTGGATGATGGTCACCTTTTCTTTTATGATCTCATCCCTGTTCCGCAGTAGTGGTCTTGCCATCGGGGTCTCTCTCTTGCTGGCAGTTGTGGGATCCACCATCGCAAGGGCATTGAGCTCTTATTCGTGGGATAAATATCTTCTCTTTGCCAATACGGATTTGAGTCAGTATATCGAGGGACAACCGATTGTAGAAGGGACGACAATGACCTTTTCAGGAATTGTCTTGCTCGCTTACTTCGTCTTGTTTCTTTTCGTGACTTGGTTATCGTTTGTCAAAAGGGATGTCCATGCTTGATCGTTTACCGGCAGCGCTCAACTTGCAAGTGGGATGCAGTGCCGCGATAGGGATAATGGAGTGGTGCCGCAGACCCGTGAAATCGGGAACCGGCGTTTCATCTGGGTGGGATTAAAGTGACCGGCCAAGTCCCATTTTCAGAGTGCGGGTCTCACCCGGATTCAAGCCAAAGGCCATCATGCCAGATCCCCTCGGCGGCCGGTACGATCCACCCGTCCACACCGCATTCGGCCCCAGCTCCTCCAGCGTCGGGATCCGCACCGTAACCGTCCCGTCGCCGTTGATCTTGAAACTGGAGAAGAACGCCTTCCCCAGCACCGTCGAGTCGCCCGGCGTCCAGACGCTGACGGTCGGGATTCCCGAACCGCCGGGTTGCGGCTGGGGCGTGGGAGGCTGCGGTTGCGGTTTCGGCTGCGGCTGGGGTTGTTGCCCGCACCCGCATCCTTCAAGCAGTTTCATGGCGAGATCAAACAGCGCCGCGGCCTCGGCCCGGTTCATCGTCTTCTTCGGCTGGTACCCGACAGGAGGCGTGACTTCCGGACCGTATAGCTTGTGGTTCAGCACTTGGATGACCGCTTCCTTGGCCCAGTCGCTCACATTGCCGGCCATCGCGCCGGGATCCCCGGACGCCGGCTGTACGCCCTTCTTCTTGAGCCACTGCCACACCATCGTGGCGGCCTGCTCCCGCGTCACCGGGTCGTTCGGGCCAAAGTGCGCCGAATCGTACCCGCTGACCACGCCGCTGGCGTAAGCAGCTTGAATGAACGGCCGCGCCCACTCTACGTCCCAAGGTCCTGGAACGGTACCGCCTGGCTAGACGCCGGGACTCCCAGGGCCTTGACCAGCATGGTCGCGAATTCGGCGCGAGTGAGGTTGTTCGCCGGCCCGTAGATAGTCATAGCCGGAAATTTTGCCCTTTTGGCGGAGATCCGCAATGTACTGGCTGTAAGGGTGAGAATCCGGCACGTCCACGAACCCGCTCTTCGGCGACTGTTGCGTCTGTTCGGCATACACGTTCGGAGTGTGGATATTCGCTCCTACAGCCAGTGTGGATACGGCAAATGCCGCGCTGAGAACTACAGTGGCAACTTTGTTTTTGTTGGTCATCTCAACCATCTCCTTTCCTGCTTCTAGGTTAAGGTGATACTTGGAAAAGTCGCAACTCAGTTTTATGAACACCTCCTTCACCGGGAAGAGGGGCTACCGGTCTTGGCGGCCAGCGGCGTGATCTTCCACCACCATACCGGCAAAAAAAGCCCTCTCCGCCAAATCGCAGAGAGGGCTTGTGCCGCAAGACCGCGTCTCACTCAGAAACCTTCTTCCGAATCTCTTCCGCCTCCTCCTGGGACAGACCGGTGACTTCCATCACGTCCTCTAAGGAAGCGCCCTTCTTGAACATCCGTTCGGCCACTTGCCGCATTCCTTGTTGCAATCCCTTCTCTAACGCTTTTTGCTCCAGCGTCTTCAGGAGATCCGCCATTTTCAGCACCTCCTCCAATCGCCTGCTCTGCTCCTCCGTCAGCACCCGGCCGCTGAACCCAAGGATCAGGGCCGTCACGTAGTCGCGTTCTTCCCGCTCCGGAACTCGCCGGACCAGCTCCACAATCTCCTCGAAAGCCTCTTCTCTGGTCTGCTTGCGAAAACCCATGTGGAACGCGAACGCCAGCCGCACCCGGTCCGCCTCGTCCCATGCGTCCGCCGCCAAATGCCGGCGCAGGGTCTCCAGCACGCCGTCTCCGTCCAACCGGTTCAGGTAGACGTTCTCCACCCGGTACCGAATCGTGCCCGCGTCCAATTCTTCCGGCGCTTCCTCCACGTCGCCGGTGTACAGCACCACCGTCCGGACCTTGCGCCGGTATTTTTCCGCGATGGCCGTGTCGTAACGGAGGAACCGGTAGAGGTGCGGCTCTTTTGTGCTTTGAAACTCCAGGTGCATCAAGCGTCCGTCGTCCAGTTCGAGGAGGATGTCGCTTCGCTCCTCGCGGACCTCGACCTTGGGCAGATCGGCCGGCATGGCCCGGACGACGTTGGCGCCGTGGATCCCGATGACTTCCAGCACCCCGCGCGGCAGGGCGCCCGCCAGGTGTCGGGCCACGATATCATTGGAATTTCGCGATATATCCAATCTTTCACCCCGCCTGTATTTAGTATATCCTTGACCGGCCCGTACCGACCAGATTGCATATTTCACGACGCCATAGGGATATGCTATAATGGTGGCGGATAAGAACTTGGGTCGCCCGCCTCGCCGGGCTACAAACCATAGCCTCTGACGAGGGCCAGCTCGTCAGAGGCTAGCGTTTTAATGACGCACCGCTACTAGGCTGACGATGCTGACCATTAAAGAGATCAGCGTGAGCAAGATCATTGCCACGCGATACTCTTGGCGGTCCCGTACGCATCGCCTCCTTTCGGGGTGGAATTTCCCCGGCGGAGGCGAGCGTTTTCTTATCCGCCATTTCTATTCTATCAAAGATCGCTATTTTCCTCATAGAAAGAGCCGGGAAAGGGCCGGACGCAATCCCGGCCCAATTTAACTTACCGGGCGGGCGTTCCTTGGCCGATGTTTGACACGAAGCGGAAGCGCGGCAATTCCAAAAGTTTGCCAACCGTTGTTCCAAGTTTTGCGGCGAAAAATTCCGCGTCCTCTAGCATTGTGTAGAATACCACCTTGTTTTTGCACATCTTCCGCATTCCCGCCGCCGATTTTATTGGTTTCTGAAACAAAAAAACCCGCGTCATCGCGGGCGGTTTTATGTGTCCTCACAAGTATCTTCGATCACGATGCTCGAAAACGGAAGAAGGACAGGAGGAAAACCA
>JASBVN010000035.1 GCA_029961045.1 Alicyclobacillaceae bacterium
CATCCTTACGGCCTTCCAGATCAAGGCCTACGACCATGTACGCCGCCTTGTTGACGATCTGGCCGTTTCGTTTCACCTTGTAGTGGTGGAATTAATTTCTCACGAATTTCCGCTGAATTTCTGTTTGTCTTCCCAATTTTCTTTTTCTGAGTTTTATTCTTGAAAGATGACTGTGCATCGGGTAGAGTGCAAATGAGGTGATTTTCAATGTCAGTGGAACAGCACCGCCGGGAAGCGCCGAAAACGGTAAAATGCATGGTGGTGACGGTCAGTGATACCCGCACCGAAGAGACGGATAAAAGCGGCCGGTTGATCATTCAATTATTGCGGGACAACGGGTATGAGGTCACCGATTATCGAATCGTTCAAGATGAATACCGGTTGATTCAGGAAGTGATCGATCAGGGGGCAGCCTCTCCGGATGTCGAAGCCATTTTGCTGAACGGGGGAACGGGCATCACCGATCGGGACACAACCTATGAAGCGGTGGAGTCGATGTTGGAGAAGACGATGCCCGGATTTGGCGAGATTTTCCGGTATCTGAGCTTCACGGAGGATATCGGCCCGGCCGCCATCTTGAGCCGGGCGATCGCCGGGGTCTACAAAGGAAAGGCCGTCTTTTCGATGCCCGGCTCGACGGGCGCGGTCAAGCTGGCGATGACGCGCATCATCCTCCCGGAACTCGGACATGTGATGCGAGAGATCTACAAAGACAAAAAATAACCGGCGAACCGCAGACGGACATCGTCCCCGGCTCCGGTGGCACATCCCGGGAAAAGGGTGTACAAAATCACCGTCCGGACCTTACGCCGGTATTTCTCGGCAATGGCCGCATCATAGTGCAGGAACAGGTGCAACAAGCGCCCGCCTTCCAGCTCCAGCAGGATGTCCACAGCTCTTGCCGCACCTCGACATTCGGTAAGTCCGCCGCCGATGCCCGCACCACGCTGGCAGCGTGAACACCATTCTCAGTACATTCAAGTATAAACAGCAACGGATTCCGGCCAGACGGTATTTGTTTCTACGGCCTTCGGGAGGCCCGGTGGAGCCTTCGCCCGCTCAAGTAAAACGGCTGCCGACCGCGGGTTCGACAGCCGTGAACATCGGGTTGAAGGATTTTTGGATGGCAAACGCCTTAGGGGGGTGCCGCGCGTTCGGCAGCAATTTTGCGGAGTCTCTGTACGGCTTGACCGGCATTTACAGGCCGTTCGCAGGAGAAACCTTGGCAAAGGTAAACGGCCGTCCGCCCGTTTTGCAACCGGTACTGCTTTAACCAGGGGAGCTTCTCCGCCGCCCGCTCGCCCTCTTCGCCCGCGGGCTTCGCAATCCATACGGCGCGGGGCAAAAAGAGCGAACGCACTTCCGCCAGCAGTTTCTCCCACTCCGGATCCCCCCGTTCGCCGACCACCACGATCTCTTGGATCGGGCCGAGAGCAAGATCCCAAACCGATAAGAAAAAGGTGTGAGCACCGGGCGACCGTTCGATTGCCCCGGCAAAGGCCTTCAATTGCGCTTCCGCCTTTTTTTCCCACCGCGGATCTCCGGTGATCCTGGCGAGCCACAACAGATCCAGAGCAAAAACCGAGTTGCCGGACGGCAACGCCCCGTCCACACTTTCCTTTGGCCGGACCCACAGGGTTTCCCCATCCGCACCGGTCAAGAAACAGCCGCCGCTCGCGGGGTCCCAGAATAATCGCCAGGCATCCTCCGCCAGCTCCATTCCCTTCTCGAGCCATTTTACCTCACCCGAGGCCTGGTAGAGTTCCAAAAGCCCCCAAATATAAAAGGCATAGTCGTCCAAATAGCCGAGAATCCCCGCGTTCCCGTTCCGGTACCGCGCCAACAGCCGGCCGTCGTTCCGTCGCACCGCCGCCCATAGCCAGTCAGCCGCCCGGCGGGCCGCCGACAGATACAGGGGTTCTCCCAATACCCGGTACCCCCGCGCAAAGGCGGCGATCATCAGGCCGTTCCAGGCGGTGAGGATTTTATCGTCTTTGTGCGGGCGCACCCGCTTTTCGCGAGCCTCCCACAACTTCCGCCGGGCCTGTTCCATGGTGCTTTCCAAAACTTCAAGACTCATGTTGAATTCCCGCGCCACCTCTTCCGGATCCGTGCCGACGAGGTGGAGGACCGATGTTCCGCCCTCAAAATTGCCTTCCGCCGTGACGCCGTAATACCGGCAGACGAGCCGTCCGAGGTCCTCGCCCACCACCCGGCGGATCTCCTCGGGCGTCCATACGTAAAATTTTCCTTCCTCGCCCTCCGAATCGGCATCTTCTGCCGAATAAAACCCGCCTTCCGGGCTTGTCATGTCCCGCAATACATAGCTGAAAATTTCTCGGGCCACCTGAGCCCAGCAGGCGGTGCCCGCCGCCTGATACCCTTCCAAATACGCCAGCGCCAAGAGGGCATTGTCGTAAAGCATCTTTTCAAAATGGGGGATGAGCCACTGCTTGTCGGTAGAGTACCGGGAGAAACCGAATCCCAAGTGGTCGTAAATGCCTCCCCGCCACATGCCCTTCAAGGTGCCCTCCACCATGGACAGAGCCTCCTCGCACCCGGTTCTCGCGTAATACCGGAGCAAAAACATCAAATCGTGAGGGCGCGGGAATTTTGGCTGCATTCCGAATCCACCATAAATTGGATCATACATATCCAGAAGTTGATGGAAGGCCCGGGTCAACACTCCGAAGTCCATCTGCCCGTGGGATTCCGGACGCATCCGCGACACCACCTGCCGCATCACTTCCCGGCCGGTCTGCCGCAGGCGGTCCCGATCCGTTTCCCACAGGTCGGCTACCCGCTGCAACAAGTCCATCAACCCTGGCCGCCCGAGCCAACTATATTTGGGAAAATAGGTTCCGGCGAAAAAGGGCTCTTTTTCCGGGGTCATGAGCACGGTGAGCGGCCAGCCCCCCCGTCCCGTCATGGCCTGGCAGACTTTCATATAAAGATGGTCGACATCGGGCCGTTCTTCCCGGTCTACTTTAATCGACACAAAGTGGCGGTTGAGCAAATCCGCCACTTCGGGGTCTTCAAAGGATTCCCTCTCCATCACATGACACCAGTGGCACGTGCTGTAGCCGATGCTGAGGAAAATCGGCCGATCTTCGCGTTTCGCCTTTTCAAACGCCTCTTCTCCCCACGGGTACCAATCCACCGGGTTGTAGGCATGTTGCAGAAGATACGGGCTGGTTTCATATATTAATCGATTCGTGTAATGGTGTTCCCCCTTGTCTTGGGCCATCTTGCGACACCACCTCTCTGGATATTTGAATCAAGAACCCGTAAGAGGTGGAAGCCAATCGGCGTGTCCGGAGACAAAGAACATCCCCACCGCGACACTGTATACCGATGTGGCCCCTACCAGGGCCACGCGCCACCATCGCTGATGCCTCGCCCATCCGTATCCGGCAAGGGTCGCCATCGAAATCAACAAATTGGAGATCAACAGACCGGCCACGAAAAGCAATAAGACTAAACCCGCCGCGACACGCCCCCCCGCTTGGAGTGCGGTGATAAAGACGAGGAGTTGAGTGGGGGTCTCAGCGCCGGCACCGTGGATGATCCCCACCACGAATGCCCCTTTGGCACCAAGCTCGACCCCGGCATCCCGATCATGAGGGCGCCGCCGCACCCAGTACCAAGCTCGCCGGAGAACTCGGTAGACCAGCACCCACCTGCTCTGCATCCCGAGTTCATATTTTCCCATGAGCAACACAGTGAGCACCCATACCCCCAACACGATCAGGGTCATTCCCACCAGCGGCTCCATGACACGCCTCACCCCGTCGGGAATGTGGAAACCCGCCACCATGACCGGGATACCGAGGGCACACACCACAGCGCCGTGTCCTGCGGCATACAGCATCGCCAGCATCAAACCGCGCCGCCAGCGCCGTTCTCCGGCTACAAGATCCATGATGGCCGCAATGTGGTCCCAGTCGACCCCGTGGCGGAACCCCAGTGCCATTGCCAATCCACCGGCCATTAATATCGACGTCGTCATGGGGCACCCACTCCCCTCGGCCACCATCCCCGGAGGACTTCCGCCGCAAACCCACCTAGCTTCATTTTCTAAACCTCCCCTATCCCCAGAGGATCATCATTTTTTCATTGTTTTTCCGGGGCTGACGGCCCACTTATGTGCGGCCCCTTCATCCGCTGCCTACCGTGCACCGGGAAAAACCTTGCATCCATTTGTCGCGATCCAGATTGCGTCCGATGACGACGTATTCGCACCGGCGGGGTTCCTCCGGTTTCCACTCCCGATCCCGACGTAAGGACGTCAGCATCCGCACACTCTGAAAAACCATTCGCTCCGGACATCCCCTGGCCCAAAAGACACCTTTCGTGCGGTAAACGTCCTGGCCGTATTCCGAGAGGATCCCATTGAACCATTCCATGAACCGGTTTAAGTCGATGGGCTGGTCCACCCGGAGAACAAAAGAACCGACTTCTTCGTCGTGTTCGTGCTCCACATTTTCCAAAAAAGAGGGATCCACTTCCAGCTTGGCCGCCAGGTCAAAGGCGCCGACTCCCAAGATCTTATCGAGTTCAATATGCGCATACCGGGTATGGTACAATCGGGCCAGCGGGTTGAAGGTTCGGATCCGCTGTTCTACGCGTGCCAGCTGGGAGGCCGGTACCAAGTCGGTTTTATTCAGCAGAACGATGTCGGCAAAGGCCAACTGTTCCCGCGCCTCGACGCTGTCTTCCAGATTGCGCTCGAAGTTGGCCGCGTCCACGACGGTGATAAACGCATCCAGTTGAAATCGCGATTTGATTTCATCCGCGACGAAGAACGTGGAAGCCACGGGGGCCGGATCCGCCAGTCCCGTGGTCTCGATCAGTACGGCATCGAGGGGGGCTCGCTGCGCCAGGCTCGATAGGGTGCGGATCAAATCCTCCCGCACGGTGCAACACAGGCATCCGTTGTTGAATTCGACCAACTGCTCGTTTTCATCGGTAATTACGAGTTGCCCGTCTATGCCGATCTCGCCGAATTCGTTGACGATCACCGCCACTTTATACCCGTGCCGTTCATGGAGAATATGATTCAGCAGAGTCGTTTTTCCCGATCCGAGAAAGCCCGTCACGACCGTAACCGGAACCCGCTCCGTTGAAGAGGATTGCTGTCCCATCATCGCCATCACCTCCATCAGGTACCTTCCGGAGAAGCCTGCCGGTCTATCGCTTGTTCACCCTAGATTCGGCGGTAAACGCCGGACACACGGACGGGGGCGCAGTCGGCCCGTGTGTCCGGCCATCTCTGCTTGCAACCCTTAAGGTTTAGGGGGTCGGAACCGCCACTTTGGTCATCGCGGCAATGCCCTGTTGTAGAATCTCTGCACGGGTTGCCGGTGGGAGCACGTCGCCCCGCAACTGGTCGTACGGTACGGCGACCCAGCCATCACCGCCCCACAGGCTCTCTCCCGCCATGCCTTCGAAGCGGCTCGACGGCTCTGACAACAGGACACCCACCTCCAACAACCACGAATGATGCATGAGCTTTTCCTCCCACGCGGCGTTGTCATATTGCTTGCGGGACTCCCAGAAGAGACGGAGATCGGTCTTCGCAAGGCCCGGCAAGAGTATGTCAACATAGTTGGTCAGGTGATCGAAAAATTCGTAATGGAAGGTCCGCAAGGTGGCTTCCTCCGGCCCGAGGAGGTACTTGTTCACGGTCTCCGCCAATTTGCGGTCCAGAGTTTCGTTCCACATGGATCGCGGAGCATGAACATGACATTCGGCATAATCCGTCTTGAAACCGTCCACAAGTCCCGACCATTCGTGGACATAGTCCATCCAGTTGGACAGAATCCGGCGCCACTTGGTCAGCGGTTCGCCCGGCAACACCTGCGCCCCGGGATGGGTCAGCTTGGCCGGATTATAGAGCGTAAAGCTCCGGGCTTTGGAGCTGATGGTTTCGTGTGGCGCCCCCGTGAACCCGCACGGCCGCAGAGCCTTGAAAAGGGTCCGTCCGGCGTCGTGGGCGGCGAATCGTACAAAGGCGTCGGCCACGAACTTATTTGTCACCTGGAGCCGCAAGCCTTGACGCACCATCGGCACTCCGGTGTCGGTGTACCGGCTGAGGCGCTGCCACACGTGTTCCATATTGGTGATAAAGAAGCCTCCGGTAAAAGGATTGGCGTACAGGTCTCCCCAGACTTCTGTCACGCCTTTGTTCTTGTCGTCGTCAAGCATACAATCGAGCTCGTTCAGAACGGCAAACAGGTTTGCTCCCCGGTATCTCCCGTCATCCCCGCTGCACGGCAAGACCCCTACACCGATCACGGGTACTCGCCGGCCGAGGAGAACCGTCGAAAGATGCCGCGCCAAATCCACGGCGATCCCGCTGCCTGTGCCGCCCCCGAGCGAAAAGCAGACCAGCACCATGGAAGGCAAGCGCGTCTGGTCCACACTCCGGACAAAGTTCTCCAACTCGCGCTTCAGCAGCCGGGGCTCGTCGTAGTAGTACTTACCGTAGATGGCCTTGGCCAATGCCCGCGGAAAATGCTCCCCCGGACTCGGCATTTCGGTGTCCGCCGGAAGCCATGGCCGGTAGTCGGGATTCCAATAATAGCGCGGGTACTCGAGCTTGAGAAATTCCTGGTACCTCTGCAGCGAGCGAAACAATTCCTCTTTCTTAGGCACGTCGAGAGAAACGGTGCGGATGTGGGCGCGATCTTGCGGGATATGGCGCTCTTCCAGCCGTTCCAGAAAACCTTGGGCATAGTCCTTGGCCCGAACCATGTCTTGCTCACCGATGTCGATGGCCAGCGCCGTGAACCGGGCCCGGGGATCCTCCAGCAAATCTTCAATTTCCCCTTCACGCAGCATTGAATCCACGAAGCCCGCGCCCGTGCGGCCGATTCCCACCACGTGCAGGCAGTGGGGAGATTGATTCCCGGAAGCACTGTGATACATCGAGAAGCTCATGGTCACACCTCTCCCTTCCACGGAAACAGGATTTGGGGTCGAGGTGCCGAGACAGCCGCCACGGGCTGTCTCAGCACCACACGCACCTGGAAATAAAACCGGTATCCTCTTCGAGGAATCCGAGGTCATGGAGAATGTGAGCGACGGAAGTCGCGTGATCATCCACGACGTAAACCCGGTAATCTTCGACGAACAAACCCGGATCTCTGGAAATGACCCCTTCCTCGATTAACCTCACTCCCTCCTCCAGGTGGCGGCGCTGCAGAGTAGCGGTCCACAGGGGTGTTCGAATGTAAATGTGTTCGTCGTCCACCCCCGTCACCTCCAGCGTTTTTCTTCCGGCGACAGTGGGAATTTGCGCCCCCTTCCCGTACTTTTGCTTGACCAGCGACCAGTTCAGCGGCACCGCCCACACCTCCTTACAGACTCAAGGGCTGGGACAATTCTTCTCCCCGAATCGCCTCGTAGGGCACGACCACCCAGCAGGCACAACCCCAGAGGCACTCGCCGGCCATCCCTTCAAACCGGAGCGCCGGCTCGCACAACATGACCCCGAGGTCCAACAGCCAGGAATGGACCATGAGCTTATCGGTCCAGGACAGTTGATCGTAGGTACTCCGAGACGCGTGGAAAATTTCTAAATCCGTCTTTTTGGCCCTCGGTAGGACGTACTGTACAAAGGTGTCCCCCTTGCTCTCCGAACGCACCACCTCCGGCGGAACAACGGGAGTGAAAACTCCGTTCAGCTTTTCGGCGACGGCAGTCAGTTGGCCGTCCAACTGGGAACCTTCCGGAGCGGCCACCCGCAATTCCAGGAAATCCGCCGAATAACTGTCCCGTATGCCGAGTTTAGCGCGGGGATTGGAAGCCGGGACGCCCTGGAGGTCCTCATATCCGAGTACGTGCAGCCAGCGGTCGCCGTACTGGGTGCGCGCCGCCGAGTGCTGGGTCGGTGGTGCCCCCACCCAATTCAACATCCGGAGGGTTTCCCAGAGATCGGCAGCCTTGTTCCGGGTGAGGAAACTGGCTACCTCCCGATTCACCCGCTCATGGGTTGCCTGCAGATTTTTGGTACTTTCCCACGCCGGTTGCTGGGGCACTACGAGAAAGCCCGCGGTGAAGGGGTTCCGGTACAGGTCGCCCCATACTTGAATCACACCGTCATTCTTGGATTGGTCCAGCATGCAATCCAACTCGTTCAGGACCGGGAAGAGCGGGCTGCCCCGGTGGTATTCGGGGTCTCCTTCGCACGGTGCAATGCCTACACCCAGGACGAGCGTGCGGCGCCCGAACCGGACGTTGGACAGGTGGCGTGCGAGGTCGACTACGATCCCACTTCCGGTGCCACCGCCCAGTCCAAACACAATGCACACCACGGACTGGCAATTGGCGGCCTCGACACTCTGGGCGAAAAGGTCCAGCTCGGCCAGCAGCGGCCGCGGCTCATCGTAGTAGCTGCGACCGTAGATCGCCTTGGCCAGTGCCCGGGGAAAATGCTCGCCGGGGTTGGGCATGTGAACGTCGGCCGGAATCCAAGGTTCATAGTTTGGATTCCAGTAGTACCGCGGATATTCCAGCTTCAAGAACTCCCGGTAACGCCGCAAGGTGGCAAAGAGTTCGTCCCGAGAGGGAACTTCCAGAGCGTACGTCCGCACCTGTGCCCGGTCCGCAGGCAAATTGCCGGCCAGTTCCCGGATGGGCGCCAGGTGTTGGTCGCCGATGTCGACGGCCAGCGCCGTGAAACGCACGCGGCTGTCGTCCAGCAGGCCGCCGACGCCATCCCGGAGCATCTGCTGGATCACGCCCGCACCGGCTTTACCCAGGCCGACGACATGTACGGCCACGGGTATCGGGTCCTCCTTTGCAATCCGGTGAATGCCGCGCTTAAGCGCATCGAATCTCCGCTTGTCTACCTGGGTGATTTGCCGTTCGGCCATATGCTTTCCTCCTTACGGTTGAAAATTTTTGATCACTCCACTTCCCTACAATGCGCCGTTCACAAATCCCGCTACCTCGAGGCGACCTGTGCATTGGGAATTCCCTCGATGGGGCACTCGGGCGTACCCGGCGTGCTGCGGGTGATCTTCTCCACCTGCTCGCGGGCCTTCTTCGGATCGAGCACCCAGGTCCGGTAGAATTCATAGGGGCATTCCGCCACGCCCGCCTCCCCGTCTCCCGAACGCAAGGTGCCGGTGTAACCCCGGTGCAAGAGTTTGTACAGATGATTCTGCGACTGGGCGTGTTTGCGGAAATCGCGAATTTGGGAGAGGGACAGTTCGGCGTATTGAAACCCGTTTTCTTCGGTGCCGCATTCGCCCAAAGTCCGGCCGTCGAAGCCGATGATCGCCGAGTGACCGAAATAGGAGTATACGCCGTCGAATCCGGTGGCGTTGGCGACGGCGACGTAGACGTTGTTCGCCCAGGCCATCGCCTTGGCCATGACAATCTGCTGTTCCTTGGCGGGATACATGTACCCCTGGCAGCGCACGATGAGTTCCGCTCCCCGCATCGCGCAATCCCGCCAGATCTCCGGGTAATTGCCGTCATCGCAGATGATGAGGCTGATCTTGAGCCCTTTCGGCCCTTCGGAGACATAGGTCCGGTCGCCGGGATACCACGGTTCGATCGGCGTCCAGGGCATGATTTTGCGGTATTTCTGGACAATCTCTCCCCGGTCGTTCATCAGGATCAAGGTGTTGTACGGCACCTTGCGGGGGTGCTCCTCGTGACGTTCCCCGGTGAGAGAAAAGACGCCCCACACGCCGGCCTTCCGGCAGGCCCGGGCAAAAATCTCCGTTTCTTCTCCGGGGATGGTGGAGGCCGTCTCCATCATTTCGTTGGGATCGTACATGATCCCGTGGGTGCTGTATTCCGGGAAAATGACCAGGTCCATTCCGGGCAATCCCTGTTTGAGCCCGACCACCATGTCGGCGATCCGCCTGGCATTGTCCAGCACTTCCGCTTTGGTATGCAGGCGGGGCATTTTGTAGTTAACCACCGTCACACCGACCGTGTCCTTGCTGCTGGAGATATCCCCGTGTCGCATTTTGCATGTCTCCTTTCTTAGGTTGGTGTGTGAGATTACTAGACAACGAATTGTCGGCCAATAGCATCTCTCCCTTCGGGAATGGGGATGGGGGGTTCGACACGAAGGCAGAAGCAAACATTGTGCCAACATGGGGGAGGGGCACTTAGAAAGCGCGAGAACGGGGTTTAGGCGCGTATTGCCGCCCTATAAGTGCAAGGGTCAAGGCGGGAATGTATGACAATAACTGTTTCATGACATGTTGTATTTTGTAACACCGTCTAAAAAGAGAACACTTGCCGGCTCCCCCTATCCCCAAGGAGGCTTATACGGTCTCAGAGGCGTGGAGGACCGCAGAGCTTGAAAAGGGGGTAAAAGGGGATAAGTGGTCAATCCCAAACTCGAGAAGGAGGAGGAGGAAGAGAGAGGATGAGCGGCGGCAGATGCCGGGAGGGGGGAGCAGTTCGGCCGGACATGTTTGAAGGGGCGACATCGGGAAGCGGTCAGGTATAAGGGAAGACGCAAAGCCCGCCATATATCTTTCAAGGCGATCTCTCTCTATTGGGCGTCAAGTGAAACAGCTTAATCTTTCGGTACAATGTTGTACGGGAGATGCCGAGAATTTTGGCGGCGTATGAAATATTCCACTCGGTCTCCATTAATGTCCGGTAAATGGTTTCCTTTTCTACTAAATCCAATTTCCTGTTCGCCGTTCGAGACCGACTAGGAGCCGGCAGCCCCACTCTCGTCTCGCCGGGCAGGGTGATATCATCAATTTCCTGTCCGGGATGTGTATGGTAGGCGCGCTCGATGACATTGCGCAATTCGCGGATGTTTCCGGGCCACGAATAACGCATGAGCTTCTGCAAAGCAGCAGGGGTCACATGCTTTTTGATCGAGTACTGTTCGCCGAGTTCGTCCAGAAAAAAGCGGACCAGATCGGGAATATCCTCCAATCGCTCGCGCAGAGGCGGCATGCGCAACTCGAACACATTGAGTCGAAAGTACAAATCGGCCCGGAACGTGCCTTTGTAGGCGATCTCCGTTTGCAGGTCGCGGTTGGTCGCCGCGATGATCCGCACATTGACGTGAACGGGTACGTGGTCGCCGACGCGAACGATTTCCTTTTGCTGGAGGGCCCGCAAGAGTGCCGCCTGGACTTCGAGCGGCAACTCTCCCACCTCGTCCAAGAACAAGGTCCCGTTGTGGGCGGCTTCGAACTTACCGATTTTCCCCCCTTTTTTCGCTCCTGTGAAAGCTCCCTCAACGTAGCCGAACAGCTCGCTTTCGATCAAATTTTTCGGGATGGCCGCGCAGTTGATCGCGACAAACGGCCCGTCCCGGCGCAAGCTGCCGTTGTGGATGGCGTGAGCGAGCAACTCTTTTCCCGTTCCGCTCTCCCCCAGAATCAAAATATTCGCTTCGGTGCGGGCCGCATGTTTGGCCTCTTCGATCACCTCCCGAAGAGCTTGTGACCGGCCGACCAGATGGTGAAAAGTGAACTGGGCGCCGTGGGCCCGCGGTTGGACGGCGCGTTCCGATTGCGGCTTCCGTACCGCCCGGTCTCCGTACGGCGCGTTGGAAAGGGAGCGTCGTGCCGCATGGATTTCCCGCTCCAGGTTGGAGACGAAAGCGGCAAAAGACTTTACGACATTTTCCTCCACCACGGAATTGCCGATCCCCACGAGGGCGATCACGCCCTTTAGCGGCTTTGACACGGGAACGGCCACCACGCAAAAACGATGCAGCAAGGCGCAGAAATGTTCGGGTCCACGGAAGACGGTCAGCGCCTCATTTTTCAGCGCAAGGTCAATCGCGTTCGTTCCAATTGCCTCTTCCGTCCAGACGACCCCGGGAGTCCATAGTTCGGCTACCGCGCTCTCCGGGTATACACTCAGCAGAACCCGGTCCTGATCGGCCACCACGAGAAACGCGCCGGGAAACAAGTCCACATAGGGACTGGCCTGTTTCTCGAGGTGGTCCAACCACATTTTCCAGGCATCCGCCCGGAGTTCCCGCTCTTCCGTGGACAAAGTCCGGGGATGGTGTGTTAAAAACGGATCAACCCCTGCCTGACGACTTCTCTGCCATGAATCGACCAACACTTTATTAAGTAGGTTCAAGGGTTGCTTATGGAGGACGAACCGTTCCCAATTGCGCACGATCTGGTCTTCGTACGTCACCACGGCATCGAGCGGTTCGGCGCGGAGAGGGGCACGCGATTCCCAGACGATATCGAATTGTCCCTCCGCATTGGCACGGCCGATCCGCGGTGTACACCAGAGATGGTAATTATAGGGATCCACGCGGACCAGACCTTCCGGGGCAACCCATTCCAGCCCTTGCAAGGCCCGGCGCAACCCGTCCGTATCGCTGCACTCCGCCCGACAGACCGCCTCAGCGAGCAGGTGGACCGCGACGTAAGCATATTCCATAGGAGCACTGACGTTCAGCTTCTCGCCTCGCTTTTGGCGGAACAGGCGAATAAACCGCCGGTTGGCGTCCGTCTCGACCGATTGAAAATAGCTGTGGCACGCGTAGTGGCCGACGGCCGTCCCCGGAGACATCGCCGCATTCTCCCGTTCAGATGTGATCGGGCTGCAAATGGGGATGGTTTCGGGCCGGAATCCTCTTCGAGCGTACGCCTCATAAAATGCGGGTACGCTGACCCCGACCAGTGTGGAAAAAATCATATCGGGCCTTAGCCGGGCGATCTCCTCCATCTCTTCTTCGAAGCGCGTTGTTCCAAGCGGAACATAGCGCTCTTTCACAATTCGCCCCCCGTACAACCTGGCGAGCATCCGGAATTGGCGATTGGTCTCCAAAGGATAGATGTACTCCGAACCGATCACGTAGATCCTCTTACCGAAATGTTGAATCATCCAAGGGACAAAATAGCGAAGCTGCTGATTGGGGGTCGGCCCGCAATAAATGACATGGGAGTGCATCTCGAGTCCTTCGTACAGGGTGGGATAGAGCAACAGCCGGTCATAGGCCTCGAGCACGGGTAACACGTGTTTACGGCATGCAGACGTATAACAGCCGACGAGTGCAAGAACTTCCTCGCGTTCACATAACTCTTGCGCACATCTGGCTGCCTGAAAAGGGTCAGAGGCGATATCTCGAACAACAGGCACCAGCACCTGACGGGATTGCCATTCCGGGGAACGATTGATTTCTTCGACGGCAATCATGGCCGCTTCGTACTGCCCGGTTTCGATGATCGCAGTTGGTCCGGTAAGGGAAAACAAAAACCCGACACGCAGTTCTTGTTTACTCCCCTTTGTCACACCGTTCCCCTCCCTCTCGGTTGTCTGACATATAGAGTTAGACCATTTTCTCCATTGTCATCCCACTCATCTATTTGGTCATTCAGAGGGAAACGCGATTGATCCCCCCGGACCTTCGCTCGAGATAAA
>JASBVN010000036.1 GCA_029961045.1 Alicyclobacillaceae bacterium
TGTTTGATTCTCAAGGATCGAGGCGCCGCCTTGCCGGGCGGCGACAGTTGTTACTTTATCACATCCGCCCCCCTCTTGACAAGAGGGTACCCACCGAGAACCGCCGAGTGTGATCCATTGCGGTGATATTTATGATAATCAATTGGCTCCATAGGTCAATTGACCGCGAACCAAACTGTGAACCAATAAGAGGCGATCGACACCCCCGTGGAGGCCAGAAGCATCGCCACCAAAGGCTTGGCGGCTCGATGGAAGAGATTGCGGGCGCTGACGTTCAGCCCGAGCCCCACCATGGCGGCCGTCAACAGCCAAGAAGCCGCCGCGGCAATGGTATCCAGCAAAGGAGCGGGCAACGGCGTATAGGTCGCTAAAAGACTCGTGCCGATAAACCCCAGCAAAAACCAAGGAAAGGTAAAGGCGGCACGGTCCCCGCTTTTCCCGAGGCGGACCGACCACAACAAGAGAGCCAAAGACACGGGAACCAGCAAGGCCACGCGCCCCAATTTGGCGAGAATGGCTTCGGCGAGGGCCTGTTGTCCGGCTGGAGCCGCGGCGGCTGCCACGTGGGCGATTTCGTGGAGACTCGTCCCTGCCCACATGCCGAACTGAAAATCGGTTAGAGGAGTCAGGGGACGGATAAAGGTATAAGCAATGGTAAACAGGGTGCCCACCAAGGCGACAAGGCCCACCCCTACTGCCGCCTCTTCATCCTTGGCCCGAACCAGCGGAGCCACCGCTGCGATAGCGGCCGCTCCGCAAATGCCGGTACCAACCCCCAGAAGGAAGGATAACCGGAAATCCGCCCGCAACCATTTGGCCAGCAGGACGGTCAACACCAGCGCAAGGACGACGGAGACTGTATCTTGCGCCATCATGTGCCAACCTTGACGGAAAATCATTTCCATATTTACACGGAACCCGTAGAGGATAACGGCCAGGCGGAGCAGCATTCTCGACGAGAATTGGATGCCGCCGGCAAGGGCAACCGGGTATCCGGCTATTTGGCGATAGGCGACTGCCAGTAAGATGGCGATGACCATGGGCCCCAGACGCGCCAGACCGGGAAGGTGGGCGACCGCCGTACCCGCGGCCGCAAAGGCAAAGGTGAACAGCACGCCGCCGGTCCAACGGAGCGCCGCACTCGACGAGATTCCAGCGCCCCGCCCGAACGGGAAGGGTAGGCGACGCATCTCCCGTTCGGAGGACTCCGCCGGGGGTAAAGATTTCACCTCATCCATAGGTTGACCTCCCATCCGTCGATGGATCTCCGGAAACAAAGGATCTGCCTTCGAGGATAGGAGATGCTTTATAGTAAGTAAAATAAATAATTTTTATGTGAACTATATGTATAACTTATAGTTTGATAGATCGCCACTGAACGTTCGCCGAAAACCAACAGCCCGTCACTTGGACGGGCCGGAGCCAAAACAATGTTTGAGAAACAGCCGCATGACGCGAAGGCCCCTTTGCATTTCGGGTTCTTTGAGCATTCCCAGTAGACCTAGGGCGCCGATCCGGGGAGCGGGCCCATGGGCGTCTTCCGCCAGCGCCAGGCTCAAGGCCGTTTCCGCCTTGTCCAAAGCTTCCAGCCCGCGGAGCATCTTTTTGGTCAAAAGATCCAGGCTCGGTTCCGTCATGGCGTCGGTCATGATGCCGGCCGCCTCCGCCAGGTCCAGCAGCTTGGCCAAGGAGCCGTTGCGCTCCATCCGGGCGATCCGGTCAAGGAGCCGTGCGAGGGAATCCGAAGCGGCCAACAATTTTTCCAACAAACCGGGCAACCGCGGGTCAGACAGCAGGTCTAGCAGCGTCGCAGCCTTTTCCAGTTTAGAAGTCATATGGTCGATGGTTTCGTCCGTCATGGCATCGGCTGCCATGTGGGCAAGCGTGAGGGCCGAGTCCAGGGTTCCAAGCTTGGCCAGGATCTGTTCCACGGTGGCCAGCCGTTCCTCCGTCATCTGCAGATCTGCAAGGGAGCGGGTCGGTTGATCCAGTTGCGCCTCCACCAGTGAGTCCCCCTTTCCGCCCTCACATAATGCCTTGTAGATTTAGCCAGTGCATGTTGTTGTAAGCCAATTTGGCCCAGTGGATCGTTTTGGACGGCGTAACCGGGTTGGGAGGATGGGCGTAGTCGAAGGCGATGTAGGTGGCCCGGTCCAGGCCCGTTTCAATGAAACAAAACACCTTGCCGTGGTAGAGTCGTTCTCCCGGGCCGCCGCGAATGCGGTCCACCAGGTTGGCAGCAAGGATTTCCGATTCGAAATGGGCCACGGAACCCGCTTTGGAAATGGGCAGGTTCGTGGCGTCCCCGATGACGAAAATGTCCTTCTGATCCAACAAAGTCAGCCTATGGCGATCGGTCGGCATCCAGCCGTCCTCGTCGGCAAACCCGGATTTAAGCGCGAACGGCGCCCCTTTGTGCGGAGGAATGACCACCAGGAGATCAAAAGGGATGCGGCGTCCGTCCATGGACACCAATTCCCGCTTGGCGACATCCACCTCCTCCATGTAGAAAAACGTCTCCACTTGGATGCCCCGTTGATCGAACTCCCGCTGGGCCAGATCCGCCACCGATTCGGTGCCATACGGCCGGCCCAGGGGATAGCAGTACGTGATGTCCGTCTTCTCCCGAATTCCTTTTTTCCGGGCCCAGTCTTCGAACATCATGGTGAATTCCAGAGGGGCGACCGGACATTTATGGGGCAAGCCGACTGCGACCACAGCTTTTCCACCTTCGAAAGTATCCAGGGCCTGCTGCAATTTGAGAGCCCCATCCAAGGTATAGAAAATGTGCCCGGCTTCGGAAAGGCCTGGGATCTGCTCCGGGTTGGGATGAGACCCGGTGGCGATGACAGCGTAATCGTAGGACAATCGCCGGCCCCCGTCGGTGGTGACGATTTTGCGTTCGACGTCGATGTGCACCGCTTCTCCGAAGAGAAGCCGGACCGAGGGGTGTAGAACATCCTTCACCTTGCGCATTAGTTCTTCCGGCTTTTTCAGGCGGAAGGGGATGTACAACAGACCGGGCTGATACAAGTGCTCCTCTTTGTTGCTCAACACGGTGACCCGGACCTCTCCGGAACGGACTTCCTCAGCCGCATCCCGGGCCAGGCGGTTGGCCAGCATGGTGCCGGCCGTACCGCCTCCGATGATCAGGATTTCTTTCATCCGCCCCACCTCCTATTTCATTTGAATCCGAAGCCGCCAATACGTACCGGCCGGATCTTGGACCTCTTCACTCCCCAAAAAGGTATGTCCCATCCGCTCAGCCCACTGCGGCACATCTTTCAGGGACCCTCGGTCGTTGCTCCAGAGTTCCACCACCTCGCCGGACGCCGCGTTTTTCGCCTTCTTGATCAACTCCATTAGGGGTCCCGGGCAGAAAGCTCCGCGCGCGTCGATGACCAATGCCTGTTCGGCCATATCGTTGACCTCCCGTTCACAAAAATGTAACGTGTTTGCCTTTATCGTAACGAAAAAGAGAAGAGTCGATAATAGGGGAATCCCCTCATTTCATTGAATGAACCGTTAACATCGAAAATTAGGGAAATTCCCTGATAGGGCAGCGGTCGCAGAGTTGTTACACTGGAATCAATCGAAGGCCACACGGGAGGGATGTCTATGGCGTCCGCCATCAGTACCCAAGAATTGTACCGCCGAATCGAGCGGAGAGAGCCCCTGTTCATTTTAGATGTGCGCAATACCGAGGAATACGCCAACTGGAGAATCGAAGGCCCTCAGGTGGTATCCATCAATATCCCCTATTTCGAGTTCATGGAGGATGAAGACCGGGCGGTGGCCGCGGTTCCCGAGGATAAAGACATCGTGGTCATCTGCGCCAAAGAGGGGTCATCCGCCTACGTGGCCGACGTGCTGGACCGACGGGGCCGTCGAGCGGTGTACGTGGAGGGCGGAATGGCCGCGTGGGGCAACACTTATCACGTGGCCACGGTGGTGCAGGAACCGGATTGGACATTGCTTCAGATCAACCGAGTGGGCAAAGGCTGCCTCTCCTATATGATGTTCTCCAAAGGTGAGGCGGTGGTGGTGGAACCCCTGCGGAATGTGGATCTGTATGTGGGGTTGGCGGAAAAACACGGGGTGACCATCCGCCACATCCTCGATTCCCACATGCATGCCGATCACATTTCGACGGGTCCGGAGCTGGCCGCTCGAACCGGTGCCACCTATTACCTCAACTCTTCGGAAGGGTCGAAGGTGCCCTTCGAGCCATTGGAAAAATATGAAAAACTACAATCCGGGAACATCGAAGTGGAGGTGTTGGTGGTCAAGACCCCGGGACACACCCCGGGAAGCCTCTCGTTCTTTGTGAATCAAAAGTACCTCCTGTCGGGGGACACCATTTTTGTCGGCGGTCTGGGTAGACCCGACCTTGGCGGCAAAGCCCGGGAATGGGCCGAGGACTTGTACGACACGGTGTTTGGCAAAGTGGCGGCTCTGGCTGACGATGTCATCGTCCTACCGTCCCACTATGCCACCTTTACCGAGCTGAACGAACAGGGGATCGTGGCCGCGACCCTGGGCGACATCCGGCGTCAAAATGAGATCATGCATCTGTCCGACCGCAGCCGCTTCATCGAAGCCGTGGTGGAATCGGACAGTGCCCTAAAGCCACCGAACTTCCTGGACATTTTGGCCATCAACCGGGGAGACTTTCAGGTGGACCAAGAAAAAGCGGACGAGTTAGAAATGGGCCCCAATCGCTGTGCCGCCCACCATGTCGCCAGTTCTTGATTCACCTAGTGCCGGAACAGGAACCCGAATGTGGAGTGCAAGGAGGAGTCCTCTCCGACTTGCACTCCTTTTCTCTTGCGGTGAAAATGGCTACAAAAGGGAGTGAGGGGGGTAGCCATGGCAGGAGACGTGTTCCGGGTGCTGGTAGACGGCATGAAAGACGGCGTGATCGTCATGGACCGGGAGCGCGTCATTCACTATTTGAACCCGGCGGCAAAGGCCCTGACCGGCTGGCAGGTCGGGGGGCGGGTGCCGTACTGCGCCTATTGTACCGGCCGTTCGGTGCTGCCAGGGGAAGAGCGATGCCTGTTGGCGCAAAACCAATCTTTGCCGTATTTCGAATCCGAGATGGCGGTGTACCAAGGCAAATACCAACCTTTCCAGATGAGCCTGGCCCATGTATCCGGCGTGGGTAAAGAGGAACGACTGGTTCTGTTGATGCGCCCCATTTTTCAAAGGCAGGAGGAAGAAAAGCAGCGTTTGTCCCAACTGTTGCTCCGAGAGACCATCGCCGCCCAGGAAGGGGAGAGACGCCGTATCGCCCGTGAATTGCACGACAATGTATCGCAAAAACTGTTCAGTGCGTACCTGGCCGCCCACGGGATCAAAATGCGCCTGGCCGACCCGGATCTGGCCCACCACTGTGCCGCGGAAATTGAACGTGTCGTCGGTCAGGGAGCTGATTGAGTATGGCCGGCGCAATCGCCTACTGGATTTGTATCGGTGAAGCCCAAATGGGAAAATCAATCGCCAGTGGAAACTTTAAGAGGAAACTTTAAAATGATATGATAGACGTGTCTACTATCTGTTCAGTCGCACCATTGAGGAGGAGATCGTTTTGATCACGCCGCTGACGCCTTTGGACTTTAAACGCCGCGCAGTCAAACTGTATCCGAATAAGACGGCGGTAGTGGACGGGGACAAGCGGTTTACTTACCGGGAGTTCGGCGAACGGGTGAACCGCCTGTCCCACGGATTGCGCAAGCTGGGAGTGGAAAACGGTACGAAGGTTGCCGTACTGGCGCCCAACACCCATCCGACACTGGAATGTTTCTACGGGATTTGCCAGCTCGGAGCCGTGATGGTGCCCCTCAACATTCGCCTGAACGCCGAAGAAATTCGCTACATCGTCGACCACAGCGATTCTGAAGTCGTGATTGTGGACGCCGAATGGGGAGAGCGGATCCACAGCATCCGGCAGCAGTTGCCCAAGGTGCGCCACATCATCCAGATCGACTCCGGCTATTCATCTCCCCTTGAAGCGTTGGACTACGAGGAGCTACTGGCCGCCTCACCAGCGGATCCCATCGACGTGAACATCGACGAGAACCAGCCCATTACAATCAACTACACCAGCGGAACCACTTCGCGCCCCAAGGGCGTGATCATGACCCACCGGGGCAACTATCTCAACGCCGCCGACTTCCTCTTCCACTTGCGGGTTTCCCACGAGGATGTTTACCTGCACATCCTACCCATGTTTCATGTGAACGGTTGGGGCGGCGTCTGGGCGATCACCGCCGTAGGAGCCACCCATGTCTGCCTGCGGAAGGTCGATCCCGCCCACATCCTCGAACTGTTTGAGCGAGAAGGCGTCACCCTGGCCTGCGGGGCGCCCACGGTGTTGAATATGCTCGTGCAGGCGCCGAACCTCGACAAGGTTCGCATCACCACCCGTCCGCGCATGGCTACGGCCGGTTCTCCTCCTCCGGCCGCCATTATCGACCGGGTCCAGCGGCACCTGCATATGGAGGTCATCCACGTCTACGGTATGACGGAAACTTCCCCCTTTATCAGCTACTGCGAGTGGAGAAAGGAATTCGAACAGCTTCCTCCCGAGCAGCAGGCGACCATTAAGGCGCGCCAAGGGGTCGAAATGGTGTTTAGCGGCGAAATCAAAGTGGTGCGCAAGGACGGCACCGAGGTGGAATGGAACGGCCAGGAGATCGGGGAAATCGTCGCTCGGGGCAATGTGGTCATGGAGGGATACTACAAACAGCCGGAAGAAACGGCCAATACCATCCGCGACGGCTGGCTCCACACCGGTGACCTGGCGGTGGTTCATCCCGACGGCTATATTGAAATCGTCGACCGGCTGAAGGACGTGATCATCTCCGGCGGAGAAAACGTATCGTCGGTGGAAGTGGAAGGAGTCCTGTTCCAGCATCCCGCTGTGGCGGACGCCGCGGTCGTCGCCAAACCGGACGAAAAGTGGGGCGAGGTTCCGGTGGCTCTGATCGTCGTCAAACCGGGCATGAACGTCACGGCCGAGGAGTTGAACGAGTTCTGCCGCGCTCGGCTGGCCCACTACAAAACGCCGAAGCAATACGAGTTTGTGGACGAGCTTCCCCGCACAGCCACCGGAAAACTGCAGAAGTACAAGTTGCGCGAACGGTTCTGGGCCGGGCGGGAGAAACGGGTCCAGTAGTCCAAAAGGCGGTGGGACAGCGCCCCCGAACTCGCATGGGCCCTGGGGCACGCCGGAAGATCCGGCGGGGGGACGGCACTGCCGGAGTGAATGCTTCAAAGGCTTCACCGAGGCAGATGCCGTCCCCTTCAAATTTGCTCATCTTTGGGGCCGGTTGTGCTGTTGCCGCTGCAACCACCCGGCCAGATGCAGAACGCGCTCTTCCAATTCGCGGAACGTCAACCGGCGATTTTCGCAGACAAAAGCTTCTTTATCAGGAGCCCTGTGGGCAGCCCGCCGGGGCAATTCTCCGATGAGAAGCTGTTGGGACAACGCCAGGCTCGAAGTCGTCATGGCCCGTTCCTCCTCGATCGCTACAATCCAAGACTCTTGGCAATGATGCTCTTCATGATCTCGTTGGTGCCGGCGAAGATCGTGTCGACCCGGACGTTCTGATAATGGCGACAAATCGGATACTCCTCCATATAGCCGTAGCCGCCGTGCAATTGCAACACTTGGGCGGCAACGCGGTTGGTCATTTCCGAAACCCACCATTTGGCCATGGAAACCTTGGTCACCAATTCCCGCCCTTGGATGTGCTCGGCCACCAACCGTTCGACAAAGGTCCGGGCGATCTCGATCTCCGTCGCCATCTCCGCCAATTTGAAACTGTTATACTGAAAAGAACCGATGGGTTTGCCGAAAGCTTTCCGCGTCTTGGCGTATTCCAGCCCTTCTGCAAACATTTTTTCCGCCGCACACAGAGAACCGATCGCCGCCACGAGGCGTTCCTGCTGCAATTTTTCCATAAGATAGTAAAATCCTTTTCCTTCTTGCCCTAATAAATGGTTTCGGGGAACCCGGCAGTCTTCGAAGACCAGTTCGGCGGTGCCCTCCGTATGGCGGCCCATTTTTTCCATTTTCTTGCTTTTTATGAACCCGGGCGTCCCGTCTTCGACGGCGATCAAACTGATGTTGTGGTGGGGCTTCGGCCGGTTGCCCGTCTTACAAGCCACGACGACCAAGTCGCAATCCCAGCCGTTGGTGACAAACACCTTTTGACCGTTGAGAATATAGTAGTCTCCTTCTTCAACCGCCGCCGTCTGAATCGCCGCCAGGTCGGAACCCGCATCGGGCTCGGTCATGGCGATCGCGGTCAGGAGGTCCCCCGAGGCGCAACCCGGCAACCACCGGCGCTTTTGCTCCTCATCGCCGTAAGAGAACAAATATGGCACCACCACGTCGGAATGGAGAGAGATGGGAATGTCCACATCCGCCCGGGACATTTCCTCCATGATAATGAGAGAATATTCAAACCCAACTCCGCTGCCCCCGTACTCCTCCGGAAGCCAAGGACACAAAAACCCGTGACGACCGAAGGATTTCCAGATCTCCTTTGGGACCTGTCGCTCCTTCTCCCATTTCCGGAAATGGGGGACCACTTCTTTGTGCAAAAATTTCCGCAATGATTGGCGGAACATCTCGTGTTCCCGGGTATAGACGATCGTCATGGCGCTTTCCCCCAGACTTTTAAAATTCCCGCTGAACATCAGCTTCTGCCCGGCGCACTGTTCCGGATCTCCCTTTCCCGAAGCACCCGCTTCAAGACCTTTCCGGCGGCGCTCACCGGAATTTCGTCTACAAACGCCACCTCCCTCAATTTTTTGTACGGTGCCACCCGCTCGTTCACAAAGTTCATCAGGTCTTCGGCCGTCGCCCGTTCCCCGGCCTTCAACACCACGAACGCTTTGGGGATCTCGCCGACCTCCTGCACCGGTTTTCCGATCACCGCGGCATTTGCCACGGATGGGTGCCGGAAGAGGATCTCCTCCAGTTCCCGAGGATAGACGTTGTAACCTTTGTAGATTAACATATCTTTCTTGCGGTCGACGATATACACGTACCCGTCTTCGTCCATCATCCCGATGTCTCCCGTATACATCCACCCGTCTTTCAACACGGAGGCCGTTTCTTCCGGTTGATTAAAATATCCCCGCATCACTTGAGGCCCCCGGATGCAAATCTCGCCGACCGCCTTCGGGGGCAACGGATCCCCGCACCCGTCCAACGACACGATTTTGCACTCGGTGTCAAAGACGGGGATGCCCACGCTGCCGGCTTTCCTCAATCCGCTTCGCCCCGCCGGATTGGAGATCGCTCCCATCGCGAGTTCCGTCATCCCGTACCCCTCCACCACCGTGGCCTCCGGAAAGAACTCCGTCAAGGCGCGGAAGATTTCCCCGGGAAGGGGCGCAGCTCCGGACGAAATCTGCCGGACGGATCGCAGATCCCGACGGGGGAGATCGGGATGGCGCAACAGGGCGACAAAGACCGGCGGGGCTCCCCCGATTGTCGTCACCCGCCTCCTCTCCGCCTCTTCCAGATACAAGCCCGGGTCAAAACGCGAGTGCAGAATCATTTCGGCTCCGGTCAAAACTGGATGGTTGAGGTATCCGACGGTCCCCATGGCGTGGAACCAAGGCGTGATGTTGATCAGCACTCCTTTCCCGACGGGCACACGGTACTCGGCGGATGGGCCGATCAGGGAGGGATCCGCCGGTCTTAACACCAGCCCGCCGTCCTCGACCGCCGGAAGACATCCCGTGCCCCAACAGGCAAACTGCAAAGTGTTGACGACGACGTTATAATGGGTCAACATCACGCCTTTGGAACGGCCGGTGGTACCGCCGGTGTAGGCCAAGTGGGCCAAGTCTTCCAGAGGATCGACGGCCGCAGCCGGAGGACCGGGAGTTTCGTCCAGAACGAGCCGGCCAAAGCTGTACCATTTATTCCCTAGTGCCTCCGCATTCACCGGGCGGTACGGGGGACCGGCCTCCTCTTCTCCCGTCACCATCACAAAGCGCAACGGCGTGAGGGATTCGACCGACTGAAGGGCAGAGGCAAATCGCTCGTGGGTCACGACCGCGGCGGCGCCGCAATCGTTGAGCTGATACGCGAGGTCGTCGGGGGGAAGAAGGGGGTTGACGGGAGAGAAAATCGCACCGCTCATCAGAATGCCGTAATAAGCTACGGCGTATTGCGGGGTGTTGTGCATGTGTACGGCGACCACATCCCCCTTCCCGATGCCTTTTTTGCGGAGGGCAACGGCAAAACGGAGAGAATTTTCATACAGTTCTCGGTACGTATGCCGATGGGGACCGTAGACCAATGCGGTTTTGTTCCCAAAGCGAGCCGCACTCCCTTTGATCACCGCCCAGACGGGAACCTCTGGATAGGCGATACTCAAAGGCAAACCTTTCGGCCAATGCCGATGCCACAGTCGTTTATCCACTTTTCCCCACCTCTTCGACTCGAACTCCGGCGGAACCTTTGACAGAGACCTTCCAAACACGCGAACCATTGCACACTCCCCTATATATTCTAGTATAGCATAGAAGCAGACAATACCGAACTATTTGAAATAAAAAACATCAAGGCGGCCCGCCCGGTGACGGCGGCTGCCCCGGCGAGGGCACCATTCCCGGAACGGTTGCCGGCGGCGGAACGATCCCCGGCATGCCCCATCCCGGCGGATAAATCGGAAGGCCCCGAGCATCGAAGAAATACTGAGGCACATCGCCGACGAGGACCATATACACCACCGGAACTTTGGTCTCGATGTCCACCGGTTCGCGAACGAAGGGCGCGACGATCTGGATTTTAGCCTGGATCTTGATGCTCACCTCCGTAATCGTCTGATTGATTCCCGCCTGGCGTACCGCCTGTTCCACCTGGGACTCCGCTGTTCCAAACGGAATCACCGTCACAGGCACCATCGGGCCGAACGCCGAGAAAATCGAACTGTTCATCGCCTGTCCGATGGGAATTTCGATTTTTTGAGTCGAGAGACGGTCTACGACGGATTGCACCCGGGCCGTCACGTCCGTTTGAAGGCGAAGCACTTCCCGTTCGTTCAACGTCGCTCCCAGGATCCGCCCGTTCCGGTCGGTGTGCAGAGACACCAGCCGGTTGTAATCGACATCCCGCTCCAAGGTCTGAATCAAGGCTTGGTTAATGGCGTCGGCGGCCAGGCGCCGGGCCATGCCTTTGGCCAATTCCACGAAGACCGGCCGCAAGTTGAAATCCAGGGCGTAGAACAAGAGCAAAAAAAATCCGGCTACGGCTACCAGCAGCAAAACGGCCGGCCTCCGGCCGGGAAACCGCCGGCGGCGAAAAAGGCGGCGAAAAAACCGTCTGATTGGCACGGGTGTTTTCCCTCCCCGGCCATAGGTATGCGGACAGCCGCCCAAACATGCCGGACGCCGGGGCAACGAAGCCGGCGGATGGCCCAAGAATCGACGAATAGAGCCCGGGTGCCGTCTACCGGCAAGCCCAGGGGCCCATAAAGAAGCTCATCCTTTCAGGCGCACCCCCCGGCCTGTAAACTCCTCCCTCATCTCCCGGGCCCGTTCGGCCGCCCGCCAGACGGCCTCGCGGACGGCGCCCGCCACATCCCGGCGATCCAGCACCTCCAAACCGGCCATGGTGGTCCCACCGGGAGACGTCACCTGCCGGCGCAACTCCGCAGGAGACTCCCCGGTTTCCCGGATCATCTTCGCCGCCCCGTACAAGGTTTGCTCCACCAGAACCTTCGCCGTTTCCTCGTCGAGTCCGGCGGCTTTTCCGGCCTCCGTCAAGGCCTCGACAATGTAGTACAGGAAGGCAGGCCCGCTCCCCGAGAGGCCCGTAACGGCGTCCAGCCGGTCCTCGGGGACCACGACTACCCTCCCCACGGCGCCGAACATCACCCGAGCGATCTCCAAGTGGGATTCCCCCGCGTGGCGGCCGGCGGCCAAAGCCGTGGCCGACTCTCCCACCGTACAGGAGGTATTGGGCATGGCCCGGACGACCGGAACGGGTCTCCCGATCCGTTCTTCGATCCAATCCGTCGGGATGCCGGCCAGAACGGAGATCACCAGAGGTTCTCCGGACAGTTGGGCTCGAACCTCCGACAGGGCTTCCGCCGCATCCTTCGGTTTCATCGCCAAAATCAGAACGTTCGACCGGCGGATTAATTCATCGCGGGCCGCCCGGCGAACCCCGTACTGGTCGGCCAACCTTGTCAACCTTTCTCCGTTGTTCCGGTTGGCGACCAGGATCTGGTCCGAGCCCACCACGCCCGCGCGAAGCAACCCCCGGATCATCGCCTCCGCTATGGATCCCGCCCCCAAAAACCCCAGGATACCCCTCATAGCCCTTTCTCCTCTCTCTCCTTCGACGCTCTTTCGCGAATCAAAAAAAACCCTTCCGCCCTGCAGGGACGGAAGAGTCGACTTCCGCGGCACCATTCTTTGCAACCGCTCGGCGCCGTCCGGCCCGCCTCCGGCCGCCCGACGCTCTCAATTCAAATGCGGTTGCAGGGTAGCGGTGAGCTGGGCTTTGTTCTGATAACCGATGACTTGCTCCACCACTTGACCGTTTTTGAACAGCAGAAGGGTCGGGATGCTCATAATCCCAAACCGGCCCGCCGTGCCGGGATTCTCGTCGACATTGACCTTGACAATCTGGAGTTTGTCCCCCAAATCCTTTTCCAACTCATCGAGAACCGGTGCCAGCATGCGGCACGGGCCGCACCACGGCGCCCAAAAGTCGACCAGAACCGGACCGGGGACTTGTTCCACCTGGGCCGCAAACGTCGCGTCCGTCACTTCTTTGGCCATCTCCTACTCCTCCTTCCAGCGTCCACACCCCGTAGTATACCGCAAACGAGCGGCGCTGCACACCCTCGTCCGTCACCCGCTGAGCAACAACGACACCGGATTTTGCAACAAACGGATGACGTGGGCCATAAACCGGCCCGACAGGGCGCCGTCGATGATCCGGTGGTCGAAGGTAATCGAAAGGGGCATCATATACCGGCCCACCACCCGATCATCGTCCAGAATCACCGGCCGCCGCACCACCCTGCCCGTCGCCAGGATCGCCACTTGCGGGTAGTGAATGACGGGCGTTGCGAACATCCCCCCGAAGGACCCGATGTTGCTGATGGTAAACGTTCCCCCTTGCATCTCCCTTGGAGTCAGCGACCGCGTTCGAGCCTTTTGCTTTAGTTCTTCGATGTCCCTCGCCAACTCCATCAAGCTCTTCCGGTCCGCGTGCCGGATCACCGGCACCACCAAGCCATCCGGTGCGTCCACCGCAATCCCGATGTGATAGGCCTTTTTTAGGACGATTTCGCCCCGCTGTTCGTCCAGGCTGGCGTTGAAATACGGATAGGCCCGAAGAGCCGATACGACCGCTTTGACCACGAAGGGAAGATAGGTCAGGCGCACGCCTTCCGCGGCCGCCGCCTCCTCCGCCCGCCGCCGCCACTCCACCAGATCCGTCACATCCGCCTCGTCCATTCCCGTGACGTGGGGAATCGTAAACTTCGAACGGACCATGTGTTCGGCGATCACCCGGCGCACTCCGCGCAGGGGAATTCGCTCTTCCGGATCTTCCCCCTCCTCCGGCGCCCTTTGATCCGTCCCCGTCGTTCTGAATCCGGACATCTCCGGGGGAGCCTGGACCGGAGAGGCAGCCCTCCGGGCAAACGCCCGCACATCCTCTTCGGTCACCCGGCCTTCCGGGCCCGTCCCCGTCACCTGCCCGAGATCCACCCCCAGTTCCCGGGCCAGTCTCCGGACCGCCGGCGCCGCCTTGACCCGGCTGCGGGCGCCTCCGTCAGAGGGGGCAACCCGCGGTCCTTCCGCTGCCGCCTGCGGGGAGGCCCCCGACGGGGCCGCCCCGGTGCGGAGAGCCTGTTCCGTCTCGATCTCCACCAACACCGTTCCAACGGGTACGATCTGCCCTTCCGCTCCGTGCAGCTTGACAATCGTGCCGGCCACCGGGCTGGGGATTTCCACCGTCGCCTTGTCCGTCTGCACTTCCAATAGGATTTGGTCCTGTTCGACCCGGTCCCCTTCCCGCACCCGCCAACGGACGATTTCCGCTTCGTGAATTCCTTCTCCCACGTCGGGGAGTTTCCACTGGAAGATCATCACCGACTTCCCTCCTGAATTCCGGTCCCCGGTGCCTGCCGGACTCGGGCACCGCAGTCCGCCCCTGGATCAGATGCGCATCGTTTCCTCCACCGCGGCCATTACTCGTTCCACGTCGGGAAGCCAGACATCCTCGATCGACGGCACGGGATACGGCGTATCGTATCCGGTGACGCGCACCACCGGAGCCTCCAAAGAGAAGAAGGCCCTCTCCTGGATCCGGGCCGCCACTTCGGCTCCCACTCCGCCGCTGAGCACCGCCTCGTGCACCACCACCGCCCGGCCGGTTTTCTCCACCGAGGCGACAATCGCATCGGTGTCCATCGGCGAGATGGTTCTCAGATCGATCACTTCGCAGGAGTAACCCCGTTCTTCATCCAGTCGTTTGGCCGCCTGGGCGATCACCGGAACCGTAGGCCCCCATCCGATGAGCGTCACATCGGTACCTTCCGCCACCACCCGGGCCTTTCCGATGGGCACCGTATACCAATCCTCCGGCACCTCCGCCCGGAAAGCCCGGTACAATTTAAGGGGCTCGAAAAACAGCACCGGATCCGGATCTTCAATGGCCGCCAGCAACAACCCTTTGGCATCGTACGGGTTACTGGGCGTCACCACCTTCAACCCGGGAGTATGCAGGAACAGCGCCTCCAGGCTGTCGGAATGCAGCTCCGGGGTCCGCACGCCTCCCCCGTAGGGCGCCCGGATCACCAAGGGAACGGTGTACTGTCCATAAGAACGGAACCGAATTCGCGCCGCCTGGGACGCGATCTGATCCATCGCCTCGTAAATGAAGCCGAGAAACTGAATCTCCGCGATCGGCCGCATCCCGGCCACCGCCAGCCCCACGGCGGTCCCGACGATGGCCGATTCCGCCAGGGGCGTGTCGACCACCCGGTGCTCGCCGAATCGTTCCTGCAAACCTTCCGAAGCGCGGAACACGCCCCCGTTTTTCCCCACATCCTCCCCGAGCAACATGACCCGCTCGTCCCGTTCCATCGCCAGCCGCATCGCATCGTGAATGGCCTGAATGACGGTCAGCTCTTTCATTCCCGACCCTCCCGCCGGTTCATCCGCCGCTCAAAAGCCGCTTTCTGCCGGGCCAAGTCCGGAGGCACCGTCCCGTACACGTGGTCGAACACCGAGGCCGGATTCGGTTTCGGATAGGACTCCGCCCGAACCACCGCTTCCTCCACCCGCCGCTTCGCCTCTTCCTGCCAGTGCCGCTCCTCTTCCTCCGACCACAATCCGCGGGTCTCTAAAAATTTCCGGAACCGGGGAATCGGATCTCGTTCGTCCCGCCATTTCCGCCATTCGGCCTCGTCCCGATAACGGGTCGGATCGTCGGCGGTGGTATGCGGTCCGAGGCGATAGGTCACCGCTTCGATCAACGTCGGCCCCTCCCCCGCCCGCGCCCGGTCCACCGCCCGTTTCATGGCGGCGTAAACCGCCAACACGTCGTTCCCGTCCACGAGAACGCCTTCCATCCCGTAGGCCAGCGCCTTTTGGGCGACCGTCGGCGTCGCCATCTGTTTCGTGAACGGCACACTGATGGCCCAAAAGTTGTTTTGGCAGAAAAACACCACCGGAATGCGGAACACCGCCGCAAAATTCATCGCCTCGTGGAAATCGCCCTGGGAGGTGGCCCCGTCGCCGAAATACGCCGTCGCAATGCTCCGTTCGCCCCTCAGCCGGCAAGCCCAGCCCGCCCCCACCGCATGCAACAGTTGCGCCGCGATGACGATCTGGACCGGAAAAATGCGCCGGTCAGCGGGCGATTTCGTCCCTTCCGGATGACCCATGGTATAAAGCAGGGCCGTCTCCATGGGAAAACCGTGAAACATCACACCCGCCAATTCGCGGTAGCTGGTAAAAACCCAGTCCTGCGGGTCCAAAGCGGCAAAGCTCCCGATCTGGGCGGCTTCCTGCCCGCTGAAGGGGGCATAGGTTCCGATCCGCCCCTGGCGCTGGAGATTCAACGCCCGTTGATCGAAAATCCGGGTCAAGACCATCCACCGGTACAACTCTACCAGGCGTTCGCCGGACAAATCCGGCGCCTCGCCGACCAACGACCCGTCCTCCGCCAGCACCCGGTAGACCGGAACCGGTTCACAGGCGGCATACGTCTTCATCCCTCTTCGCCCCTTTCTCCAACCTTCGGCAACCGGCCACGTCACGAAAGAACCAGCACTTTTCCGGGGTTCAAGACGCCGTTGGGATCCAACGTCCGCTTGATCGCCCGCATCAGGGAAACCGACCGGCCGTGTTCTTCTTCCAGAAATTTAATTTTCCCTAAGCCGACGCCGTGTTCCCCCGTACAGGTCCCCCCTCTCTGCAGGGCATAACGAACAATCTCTGCATTGACTTTTTCCGCCCGCTCGATGTCCCGAGGATCGTCCGGATCGAGGGCAAATCCGGCGTGGTAGTTGCCGTCCCCCACATGTCCCAAAATGAACCCGTCCAATCCGTGCGCCTCGATGATCTGTCGCGCGGCCCGCAGGGCTTCCGGTAACTCGGAAATCGGCACGCACACGTCGGTGGTCATGAGTTTCTTGCCGGGGGCCATGGCCATCAGGGCCAGCGCAGCATGATGCCGCGCTTCCCACAGCTTGGCCCTCGCCTCGGAGTCCCGTTCAAACACGAACGCCTCGCACCCCTCCGAGCGGACGATGTCGCCGGCCAATTCCACATCCTGCTCCACCGCCGTCCGGCTGCCGCTGAATTCCAGAAAAAGGGTCGGGCTCTCGGTGTAATCCGTCCCTTTAAAGCGGTTGACCGCCCGAATGGTGCCGCCGTCCACCAGTTCCACACGCCCGACGGTCATGCCCGAGCCGATCAGGGCCACTGCAGCCCGGCCCGCCGATTCGATGTCGGGAAAGACCGCCCGGGCGGCGACGGTGGATTCCGGAATACCGTACACCCGCACAATGATTTCGGTAAACACGCCCAGAGTTCCTTCCGAGCCGACAAAAAGGCCGGTGAGGTTGTAACCTGCGGAAGATTTCACGGACAAGCCGCCGGTGCGGAGGATCGTGCCGTCCGCCAGGACCACTTCGAGCCCGAGGACCTGATCCCTCATCGCCCCGTACCGCACCGCGTTGGTCCCGCTGGCGTTCGTAGCCGCCATCCCGCCGATGGTGGCGTCTGCTCCGGGATCGACGGGAAAAAACAGACCGTAGGAACTCAACGCCTGATTCAATTGATGCCGGGTCACCCCGGGCTGAACCCTCGCCACAAAATCCTCGGGACGGATTTCCAGGATCCGGTTCATTCGGGTCAAATCCAAACTGATCCCGCCGCGGACGGGAATGACGTGCCCTTCCAAACTGCTGCCCGCCCCGAAGGGAACGACGGGAATGCGGTTGGAGTCGGCAAACCGCAAAACCCGGCTCACCTCTTCTTTGTCGAGAGGATACACCACGACATCCGGCGGGTGGGGCCGGTGGTACGTCAGGTCCCGACTGTGGTGCTCGATCACCGTTTCATTGGCGGTGACCCGCTCTTCGTCCGGAATCAGTTTGCGGAGCTCTTTCAACAGGCTCATCGGGAAGCGCCTCCTTCAAAGAGCCGAAATCGAACGATCGTTTGGATTTGCTATTTGAGTATATTTGATACAAAAAATTACGTCAAGAACGGCGACCCTTGCTTTCCGGACGGCCCAGCCCCTATGATGAAGTGGAAAAACGGTGCGGTCGTTCGCAGACGCCGCAGGATGTCACGGGGAAGGAGTTCGAAATCATGGATCAGACACCGGTGCGAGTCCGGTTCGCTCCCAGCCCGACCGGAGCGCTTCACATCGGCGGGGTTCGCACCGCCCTTTTGAACTGGTTGTTCGCCCGGCACTGCGGAGGCCGGATCGTATTGCGCATCGACGACACCGACTGGACCCGCTCGAACGAAATTTATTTGCGGAAAATCCTGGACGGCTTTCGGTGGCTCGGCATCACCTTCGACGAGGGAGTCGAGGAAGGGGGCGCTTACGGACCGTATCGCCAATCGGAACGGCTGCCGATCTACCGGCGCCACCTGGAGGCCCTGGTGCGGCGGGGCATGGCCTACCCTTGTTATTGTTCTCCGGAAGAACTGCAAGCCGTTCGGGAGAAGGCCCAAAGGGAAGGGCGAACTCCGCGCTATCCGAGGACCTGTTTGCACTTGTCGCCGGAGGAGCGGGCCAAGCGGGAAGCCGAGGGCCTCCGTCCGGTATACCGGCTCAAGGTCGATCTCGCCGAGCCGGTGGTGGTGGACGACCTGATCCGCGGCCCGGTGTCGTTTCCGCCGGACCAGGTCGACGACTTCGTGATCTTCAAAGGCGACGGCTGGCCCACCTACCATTTCGCCACCGTGGTGGACGACCTGGAGATGAAAATCACCCACGTCATCCGGGCGGAGGAACATCTCTCCAATACTCCCCGCCACGTATTGTTGTTTCGGGCTCTCGGCGGACCGGTCCCCCGGTTCGCCCACGTGCCGATGATCCTGGCTCCCGACCGCTCCAAACTGAGCAAACGGCACGGAGCCACTTCGGTGGACGAATTTCGCCAGCTGGGATTTCTGCCCGAGGCGCTCGTAAACTATTGTTTGCTGCTCGGATGGTCTCCCGGCGACGGCGAAGAAATCCTATCCCTCGAAGAGGCCGTTGCACGATTTTCCATCGACAGGATCGTCAAGCACGCCGCGGTATACGATATGCAAAAATTGCGGTGGATCAACGGACACTATCTCCGTTCCCTACCCTTAGAACGAATTTGGCAGGAAGCGCGACCTTTTCTCGTAGAGGCGGGGTACCTGCCCGAACGGCCGTCGGAAGCGGAGCAAACGCTGGCCCTCCGCCGGATTGCAGCGGTGCGGGAGCGGGTGCATACCCTGGAGGAATTGGTCGACGCCCTCTCCTACTTTTATCGCCCGGTGGAAACTTACGACGACAAAGGGGTCCGTAAGCATTTCACCCGCCCGGGTACGGCGGAACTTCTCGAAGAGGCCGGCACCCGACTGGAGGCGGTGGAACCGTGGGATTTAGAGTCCACCGAAGGGGCCTGCCGGCAATTGATCGCCGAGAAGGGAATCAAAGGAGGAGATTTGATCCACCCCGTTCGACTGGCTCTGACCGGTCGCACGGTGGGGCCGGGGTTGTTCGACGTGATGGTCCTGTTGGGCAAGGAGGAGACCTTGAATCGACTCCGGCGGGCAGCCGAATGGATTCGCACTCGCCCCTTCGCCGCGCCCGAATCGCCGGACGCCGACCCCGTCCGGTGAGCGGGCCGGCGTCCGACCTTTCAAGGGAGACGCTCGATTTCGCGAAAGACCGTGGCAGGAGATGACCGGTAGCCCGATGTGATGGATGTGAGGAGTGGACCCCGGCGACGAGAAATTCAACAGGAGGCCCCGGCGGGTACGGAAACGCTCGCGGGCAGGACTGACGCTGGCGGTGTGTTTGGGGGCCTGGCGATCATTTGGATTCCGGGAAACCTGTACTGGTTGGCTTTTGTGCCGGAAGTTTTGCCTTTGCCGGTTTGTTGTTCGGAGGCGTTGGTGTTGGCATTTGCGGCATACTGGGGTGGTTGATGCCTCGATATGTCGAACTTCTCGGCGCTTTGCCATGGAATCACCCGACTCTTAATCGGATGGTTGGGGGTTCGATTCCCTCACGGCCCACCACGCATCACGGTGCCGTTCCCTTCGCTTACAAAACTTAGTCGTGTGGCCTTAACTCAATCCCTTTGCTGTTGGCTTCCGAAAACCGACGGCGAGGATTTTTTTGTGCTTTGTGGAGATCGGGCGGGTTCGCAGCCGGACCGACATTAGACACCCGCCCATCCGGCCCTAACCTCAGAAAAAAGAAAGGGGGCATCCTTCGTGCCTCCGTTTTCGCCCCCTTCCCAAATGGACCACCCGATTGGATCGCCCCCGGTCCGATCAGATCCGGACGCGTTCGATCAGTTGTTCGACGGACGACCGGAGTTCCCGGATTTCCGCCTCGAGACGTTGCAATCGTTCCTCCAATTGACGGACATCGTTCCGGACGTCGGAAGAGACCCCCTTCCGGTTGGAGCGCCACCGCTGGAACCGCTCGAACAACAGCAACAGACTGGGATCATTGACCAGCACGTCAATGATCGCATCCTCGAAAGTTTCCTTGTACCCGGGCATGCCGTGGTCTTTGCCGTACAACAAGTGTTTTTGCAACAGCTCCTGAATCCGGGGATTGTGTGGTCCGCCGCTCTGCCGGTAAAAGGCTTCAATTCGTTCTTCCATCGTCATCTTTTCTGTCATGAGACTCCCCACCTTTCTCCTCTCTCCTCCGTTTTGCTCGGCCGATGATCAACGCCCGCCTCCCAAAAGAGGTTTAAGAAGATTGGCGAGATCCAAGGGCGGCGGTGCGGAATTTACCTTTGCCGAACGCTCCCTTTGGCCTTGGGTTGACCCGGTAGAGCCGGACCCGTACATTGTGCCGTACGAAGACCCCGATCCGGGGAAAAAGGGTATCATCAATTCTCTGGGCATCTCGTTGACGGGGAAAATTTGCATTCCCGACCGCTGTCCGGTCGAATCCCCCGAACCGCCGCCGGCCGGACCAGACCGGCTGGAGGATGCCGAACGTTGTTCGCGGTTTTCGCCATAACCGGACCTCGCCGCCGCACCACCGGACGTCGCTTCCGCCGTTCCCGCCGCGGCGTTCCCCGGCGATTCCGCTTTTTTTCCACCGTCGCCTTGTGGTTCGGAACGGGCTTCCCCTTCCGTTTTTCCCGCTGCCTCCGATTGATTGCCGGACAACAGACCGTTGATCAAATCGGCCACTCCCTGGCCGTTGATGAGGGTCAGCGATCGCAAGTCGATGAGGGGCGCCGTCCCGGAATCTTCGATCCTTTTGTCTGTATGCAGGTTCATCGACGGCATCGACACATGGCCGGCCGCCAACCGGCTACAACGCAAGAATACGTCTTGGAGCGCCAGTTGGGGAATCGACACATCCAGCTTCAAGCCGAGTCCCCGGAGTCCCAGGGCTGTGACATCGGCCACCAAGTCGTCCAGGACCACCGGTCCGGGGCTGTCGATGCGCATCCCCCACGAAAAATCCGACTGTGTTTCCGACTGGTTGCGGATCAGGCGGAGGCCGTACGCGGTCGCCCGGCGAATTTGCAACCGGATCACCAGGCCCCCATCGGAGCCGGTCGCCAAACTGGGCAACAACCCCTGCGCTTCAATCCGGTCTGCGCGCACGACAATCCCCGATGCCGGAGCGGATTCCTGCGCGGCCGCCGTACCCCTTTCCGGGACACCGGCCCCGAAGACCGCGACGAGGATCGCCGTGGTCCCGGTGATCCATCGCCTCATTCCCGCTTTCATCGATACCACCGGCTCCAAGCCCGGTCCTCCTTTGAAGGAAGGGTCCAGATCTCCCCTCCGCCGTCCCTCCCGGAAGCCGCTCCATCGGAAGCCAATCGAGGAGCCCTTGTTTCGGGGCTCCACGCGATACACAGCGCTCCGCCGATCACGCTGAGGAGCGTGCCCACCACCATGCCGCCCAAGGCACCAATGATCGACACAATAGAGATAATCATGGCAAAAGCGCCGAGAAGTCTGACATATCGAGGCATCAACCACCCCAGTACGCCGCACGCCAACACCAACGCTCCGAACAACAAACCGGCAAAGGCAAAACTTCCCGGCACAAAAGCCAACCAGTACAGGTTTCCCGGAATCCAAATGATCGCCAGGCCCCCCAAACACACCAGCGTCAGTCCCGCCCGCGGGCGGCTTCGCACCCGCCGGGGGGCCTCCTGTTGAATTTCCCCGTCGCCGGGGTCCACCTTCACATCCATCACATCGGCCACCGGTCATCCCTCCGTCACTGTGTCGGATTCAACTGGAACTGCAACCCCATGCCCGGAAGCGAGATGCTGTTGGCAAACAGGTAATGCCCCTGAATCACGGGTTTTTTCAAAACGATATTGGCAGCCCCCAGGGAAAATTTCTGGGTCGGATCGCCGCTATTGTGCTCGGCGACCTCCAGTTTCGCAAAATCCCCGTCGGAATTCAGCCGGCTCAGGTCGAGGACCAACCCCGACGCCTTGACGTCCTGGGCCGCGGTGATCATCACCCGCACCTTCCCCTGACCGGCAAAGTCCACATCCTTGTAGAGCTTCAAGCCCTTGATGACCGCTTCGAGGTTCGCGGCCCCCTGAGGAAATCCATCGGTCTCACTGGTAGGCCCTATCTTGGGAAGCAGCTTGAAATTTTGAATATTAATCTCATCGGCCTCAATATAAAATCCCCCAATCCCCGCAATGGGGACCGCCAGGGCCACTCCGCCCTTCCAGATGCCCAACACCAACGCGAACAACATGGCGAGGGCTCCCGTCATGCTCAACCAGAACCATTTCCACCGATATCGCATGCTTCTCTCCCCCTCTGACCCACAAGATCATCACGCCGGAACGATCGCCGATCCGTCCCGGGCCGCTGCGCGGCCGGGCCAACCCGACCGACATTTGGTTACCCGGATCGCTACGCCCGCCGCGACCGGAGGACGCGCCACAGGACGTAACAGCCCAGGATCGTGGAACCCCACAGCACTCCGGTAGTCAGTCCGCGCAACCCCGGGACCGTCTGGACCGCCGGCGACCCGAACGAGATCAAGATCGTCCCTCCGGCGAAAAACCCGGCCGACAAGATCCCCAGGGTAAACCGGTTGACGATTTTATTGATCAACACCGAGGTATCCGGCGCCATCCGGGTCTCCACAATGAATTTCAAATCGTTCCAGGCCAGCTTCTCGAGTATTTTGTTGATTCTTCTAGGAAATGTTCCGATAAGTTTGGCTGTTTCCGTCAAAAAACTCGCATTGGCGCGGTAGTTGAATCGCCGCCCTAGCCACCGGCGTAAAATTTGGACATCGGCGCTCTCCACCACCGTGTGGTAGGTGATTTCCGGACACAGCCAGCGGGCCGTCCCCTCGGCCGCCGAAAATCCCTTGGCCCAAAGCGCCAACCCGTTTGGGATCCGGCAGTAGTTTTTCATGCCGATTGTAATAATCTGGATGACAAGGTTTCCCCAGTTGTACCGGCTGGCCTGTTCGCTGTTGACGTAATGAATGAGCATCGACCGGAGCTGGTCTTTCAACTCGACCGGATCGGTATAGGGAGTCGGTTGAATGATATCCAGCGCCGCCTCCGCCGCATCTTCCGCCTGGTTCAACCGGCAGTGCAGGAGCAGACGGAAAATCGCCTCCGTGTGGATGGAATCCATCCGACCGACCATGCCCCAGTCGATCAACACCGCCTTTTTGGTGTTCCGGTCGATCATGATGTTGGAGCCGTGGGGGTCGGCATGGTAAAAACCTTCGAGAAACGTCTTGATATAATAATGCGCCAAGTCGGTCATTCGTTCGAATCGCTCTTCAAAGGTTAAGAAATCAACTGGAAATTCTTTTAAATTCCAACCGTCGATATATTCCATGACGAGCACGCGCGGGGTCACATGGTACACCCGGGGAATGTGCATGGTGGCAAACTCCGCGGCAATCCGCCGGTGCTCGTCCATGTTCTTCGCTTCTGTTCGCAGATCCAGTTCGTCCACCGAACTGCTGTAATAATCTTCAATCAACCCGGGCAGATCGACGGCCGCCGCCAGATTGGCCGGCAGTAGGCGCTGAACCCGCCGGACCAACCTCTTGATGATCTGGATATCCGTCTGAAACAGCTTATCTACCACGGGCCGGACCACTTTGACGGCACACATCCGCCCATCCCGAAGTTGCGCCTGATACACTTGGGCCAGCGAGGCCGAGCCCAACGGTTCGACTCGGATCCATTCGAAGGTATCCAGCCCTTCCTCCAGCTCGTCGTCGAGGATCGTGGCGATATACGGAAATGGCATCGGTGGAACCTGATCCAGCAACTCGGCCAGCTCCGTGGTGATCGGCTCCGGAATCAGCTCCTGGCGAGTGACCAACACCTGTCCCAACTTAATGAAGGTCGGCCCCAATTCTTCAAACACCAGTCGCAGCCGGCGACCAATTTGACGAAGTTGTTCATCTTCTTCCTGGGAGCGCCGGCGCCCGAATAGTTTCCACCACCTGCGATCCTGTAGCAGATGCAGCAGGCCGTGTTTCGAGAGCGTTCGGACGATGGCCCGATATCGCCTTCCCTTGGTGATCCTGCTGCGCATCTCCTCGATTTCCCGCCGAAAACGTTCCTTTTCATGGGGCAACAACCGAGTTCTCGACACTTGAATCCTCTCTGCCGAAGTCGCGCGCACCTGATACAGCCTCCCATTTTCTGTATCCTAACCTACCCTCGGATTGCCGGAAAACCGGGCTACAAAGCGGAGCCTACCGCCGGCGATAGGCTCCGTTCGCAGCGCCATCCCAGCCGGCCTTAAGACACAAGCCCGTCCCGGACCTACTCTTTCAAAGACCCGGCACCCCTCCGCGTTTGAAGCCCTTTAGCCGGGTCCTGAATCGCCTCCGGAACAGACCGGGTCTTGCGGCGCGGCTGGCTCTATGTTAGAGAATTCGGAGAGAGGGTTTATTTTTTAAGGGGACAGGTCCTGCCATCGCGTCGTCGCATGGATTGCCTCTCAGGTCAGATTCACCCAAACACTCTTCACCTCGGTGTAATGTTCCAGAGCGTACCGCCCCATTTCCCGGCCAAGGCCACTTTGTTTAAATCCGCCCCAGGGGCTGGTGGGGTCGAGGAGATTGTAACCGTTGATCCAAACCGTCCCCGCTCGCAATTCATGAGCCACGCGAATGGCTTGCCTGACGTCCGACGTCCAGATACCGGCGGCGAGTCCGTAATCGGTGTCATTCGCCCGGCGAACGACGTCCTGCAGGCTTTCAAAGGGCATCACCGCCAGCACCGGGCCAAAGACTTCTTCCCTCGCAACCGTCATGTCATCCCGGGCCTCCAGCACCGTCGGCTCCACAAAATATCCGGACGTGCCTTTGCGAATTCCCCCGGTCAGTCGTTTGGCTCCTTCTTCAAGGCCCTTCTCAATGTAACCCAACACCCGGTTCATATGCTGTTCACTCACCAGGGGACCCATTTGCGTGGCGGGATCCACCCCCACCCCTTGGCGAATGGCTTTGGCGCGATCCACCACCGCCTCCAGAACCCGGTCGTACACCTTTTTGTGCAGATACAACCGCGACCCTGCGCAACAGACTTCCCCTTGATTGAAGAAGATACTCATCATAATGCCGCCGGCCACCATGTCCAGATCCGCGTCGGGAAACACGATATTCGGCGACTTGCCTCCCAATTCCAAGGAAATGCGCTTGAAATTGTCCGCCGAGGCATGAACGATTTCCCGTCCTACCCGGGTGGAGCCGGTAAAACTGATCTTATCCACCCCGCGGTGACGGGTCAGGGCCGCTCCCGCCGTGTGCCCGTACCCCGGGACCACATTGAGGACCCCCGGCGGAATGCCGGCCTCCAGAGCCAGCTCTCCCAAGCGCAAGGCGGTCAGCGGCGTCAATTCCGAAGGCTTTAATACGACCGTGTTTCCGCACGCCAGCGCCGGGGCGACCTTCCAAGAAGCGATCATGAGGGGGAAGTTCCACGGCACGATGGCCCCCACCACCCCCACGGGCTCCCGCCGGGTATAGACCAAATGCTGACCCGGCATTGAAACCGGAAGGTTTTCCCCGCTTAATTTCGTCGTCCACCCGGCGAAATACCGGAAGTGATCGACGGCGTACGGGATGTCCACTGCGGAGGTTTCGGAAATCGGTTTGCCGGTATCCAAAGACTCCAACTGGCTCAATTCCTCGGCGTGGGCCTCCAAAAGATCGGAGAGCTTCCACAGCAATCGGGCCCGTTCCATCGGACTGATGCTCTTCCAAGGGCCCTCCAGCGCCCTCCTGGCCGCTTGGACCGCGGCATCCACTTCCGGCTCTTCCGCTTCGTACAGCGTGGCCAACACCTCACCGGTAGCCGGGTCCACCGTTTGGAAGGTCTTCCCGGAGGCCGATGGCACCCACCGGCCCCCGATCAACATCTTCTTCGGCCCCGATTCGATAAACGCCCGGACGCGATCCGACACCACCGGGAGTTGCAACGTGCTGGTCATCTCCGACACCTCACGAGAGAACCCCGACTTCCTGTTCGCTGATCCCGTAGATTTCGTCGACAGGCCGTCCCTTGGCCCGCTCCAGGACGTCCATGCGAATCTGGAATTGTTTCGAGGCATATTGCACAAAATCATCCGGTTCCAATCCGAAGGGATACGGCTTCTCATCCCCTAACAGTTCATTGATGACTCCAATGGCGTACGGGAGCAGTTCTCCCATCCGCTTGTTAATCGTTTTCCAGACCGTGTCATGCTCCGCAATCAGCCGGGACAGCAGGTAGGTTCCGTATCCGATATGGCGGGATTCGTCCCGCTTCAGATAGTCCACCAGCTTGATCAGGCCCGGCATTTTCCCTTGTTTGGCCAGGGCATTATAGAACGCGTAATAGCCGGTTTCGGCCAATACGCCTTCCACAATCATGTTGTAGGTGACCGACGCCTCGGCTTGAGCCTCCGGAGACGGGTCGTGGATCAACCGCTCCATGGCCTGGGGAAGGTATTCGTAGAAAATCTTTCGATAGTTCTCTTTATGATACCCCGCCAAATCTCCGCGATACTCTGCCACCTCGTCGAAGAATCGACGGAAACTTTCGACATGTTTGGCCTCCTCGAACAGGAAGGTCGTCAGATACATTTCCTCTTCCAGCCGACCTTCGGAAGCCGCAACGCGAATGAGCGGAAGAAGGTCCCGCGTCACCGCCTCTTCCCCGGCTTGGAACAACGAACAAATTTTCAGAATCCAATCTTGTTCGGACGGAGTAAATGTCTTCCAATCCTCTCGGTCCTTTGTGAAATCCAGTTCTTTGGGGTCCCAAATTCCCAGCCTCTTCGCCTTGTGATACAACCGCATCGGCAGAAGTTCATGGTTCAGCCCCCGTTCACTGGTCGTCGCGAACACCCGCATCTATGATCCCCCCAACTTGTCTTTGCGTGGTTTGTCAAGGACGTAGTCAATTCAATTCCGGCACTTCTGTCAGTTTAGCTTGATCACCACCTTTCCAGCCTGTCTCTGGTCGAACAAACGGTAGCCTTCCGGGGCCTCTTCCAGCGATATCCGGTGCGTCACCACCACCGTCGGGTCGATGCGTCCTCCGCGAACCAGGGCCAGGACCGCATCGATGTCGCGATGGATGTTGGCCACGCCGATGCGGAAGGTCAGGTCCTTGACCAAACTTTGCATGAGCGGGAAAGCGAACCGATCTTCCGAGGTCACCCCGACCGCCGAGACCCGCCCCCCACCTCGCACCAGCTCAAAGGCAAGCTGCAGGGTCGCCGGCCCCCCCACCGCTTCGATGACGACATCCACCCCTTCGCCGTCGGTCCACTCGTTGATTTTCGAGACGGGGTTGACTTCCTTAGACGGAACCGGAATGGCCCCCAGTCGAGCGGCCAGCTCCGTCCGCTCCCGAACCAAATCCACGGCAAACACTTTGGAAGCGCCGACGGCGAGGGCGCTCATCACCGCCATGATGCCTACCGGGCCGCATCCGACGACGGCGACCGTCTCGCCCGGAGACAACCCGCTGTTGCGGACGGCTCCGTAGGCGGTGGTCAAGATGTCTCCCGCGAAGAGGGCTTGTTCATCCGTCAACCCTTCGGGCACCTTGCGGAGAGTATAGTCCGCAAAGGGGATCCTCGCGTATTCCGCTTGGGTGCCTTCCAGATTTCCGAAGGCCATTCCATAACCGAGCACTCCGCCCCGTTCGCACTGGTTGTAAGCCCCCCGCCGGCATTGCCGGCAGCACCCACAGGCCACATGAAAAGCCCCTACCACCCGATCGCCCTTTCGAAACGCCCGGACTTGGGGGCCCACCTCTTCCACGATCCCGACATATTCGTGGCCCATGACCATCCCAGGCAGCATCCCGGGAATCTTCCCATGGTACAAGTGAAGATCGGAGCCGCAGATGGCCGCCGTAGTCACCCGCAAAATCACGTCGGCAGGGTCCTTGATGACGGGGTCGTTCACCGTTTCAACCCTGACGTCGCCGACCCCCTGAAAGGTGACCGCCTTCATCGCAACCCCTCCGGAAGTTCCGTGTCAATCCCCAGGGCGCTTTCCACCAAGTACTTGGCCGCCATGACATACCCCGACAAGGTCGACATGTTGCCTTTTACCAACTTCAGCCTCCCCCGCATGATCGAAGAGATCGCCTCCAACTCGCCGTCCAGCACCTGTTTCCATGTATACGGATCGGCGCTGATCACATAGGGTGCTTTCTCTTGATCCTCCGGAGTGGCCGCCCTCGCCTCGCGACATTCTCCGTGCCACAGATCCAAGTACACGGCGCGGTCCTCCTCCAAACCCACAGACGGATCCCGCTCCATCACCAGCACGAGGGGCCACTCCCACGTCTGGGCCGATTGGCGGTATTGGACGTTTTGATTTAACCTCTCCCCCCACTGTTTTGCCCACTCCGGTCCAAAGACGGGTACACCCAACTGAAACTCCTCCTTGTGGTCGTGAGTTAATTGTATCTTCGTGATTTATCCTACATTTCTTCACAAATGATGGTACCCCTGAAATGCGGGAATTTTATCCCGTTGATTTTGAGGGCCCGGGCTAGACATCCAGACGGGGCCGCCCCATCAGCAGACGGACAGTTCCCGCAAAAGCCGTTGGGCAGCCGCCTCTCCGGCAGCGATCGCCTCCCGGGCCCGGTCGAAGCGATGGGCGTCGATGTGCTCCACATCGGGATGGAGGACCCAATCGGCGGTTCGGGCCTTGTCTTGTTGGGCCGCCAATTGGGCTTCCAAAACATCGATGCTGGCGAAAAGGGCGCGCAAAAGACCGTAGTGGGTTCGCGGTTCGGGAGGATGTCCGCCGAGAACACCGATAATCTCCAGCGCGCGGGACAAGGGGGAAGGGGGGATCGCATCCCGGGCTTCCTGCAACAAAGACCGCAACCGGTTCAAGCGAACCCGGGCAAAGGTGGCTGTGACGGTCCAGGTGTCACGGGCTGATCCGACGTCCACAGCTACCGTCAGGGCCGGAGACAAGGTGCGGGCCACGTCGGAAGGGACGCGGTTGCTCACGCCGCCGTCGACCAACAACCGGGCTCCGCGGTGTACGGGGGCAAAAAGGCCCGGGACGGAGATACTGGCCCGCACGGCGTCGGTAAGCGAACCGTCCCGCAACACGACGGTTTCACCCGTCCGGAGATCCGTCGCCACAACGGCTACAGGCATCCTCAGGTCCCGAAATTCAACATCTCCGATGAGCGTGCGCAGTTGTTCGGAAATTCGGTCCCCTTGAATCAGCCCGCCTCGAAAAAAAGCAAAATCGGCGAATTTTATCAGATCCGCCATGCGAATGTCCAGGGCGGCCTTCTCCAAGCGCTCCAGGGCCCCCGCCGCATAGGCCGCGGCAACCAGGGCGCCCATGCTGCATCCCGCGATTCCCGCAATGGGGACGCCCTCCCTCTCGAAAGCCCGCAGAACGCCGATGTGGGCCAGCCCCCGGGCCGCGCCTCCCCCCAAGGCCAAGTTCACGCCACTTGCAAGATTGTTGGGTGTTCGCGCCTCTTCCTTTGGCATTTGTACCCTCCTTTTCCCGTTCCCGGCCAGCGGTTCGGCAAGTCTCCGATCCTTTAATGTCCCCCCGCCCGGGTCTTATACTCGCCGTAATGACAAAATGAAGGGGTACCCCAATAAATGAGAGGCATCCCCTCGAATGTTTCTAGATAGTACACCTTTTTCTCCCGTCGCTTGTCCTACAGCACAGCCCGAAAAAAGGGGAGATGCGACAGTGTTTGCTCAAGGACCTGTCTTTGCCCTTCCCTTGCTGTCTCACCGATTGTGGAACAAAATCGCCGAGCTGACCGGCAACCGGTACTCCGAGTTCCTCGTACCGTGGACCGTCAAACTCAACAGCATGGAGCTCACAGAGCGCCAAAGGGAAGCTCTCCAGGACTTGCTGGCGTTTCTCTTTCAGCAATTGCGGGCGGCCGGAGGACAGGGGTCGACCCTCATCCGATCGTTTCAGGCGTACATGATCGACAACCACCAGGTGTTGGAGCCGGTTCATGTGTTGGCGGCCCTCGCTTATTTTGAGGAGACGGTGTGCGAACTTTTGCGCCGGAAGCTCGACAAAGCCGACGCCAATCCGGCGTGCGCGTGGATCCGCAGCCTGGTTTTGAATCTGCAATACACCACCTTCGAAGCCACCTGTCTGCCCGTATGTCCGTCCCGGGAAAACAACGAAGAATGGTCGTCCCCCTTAGTTCGGATGCTGAACCGCACCGCGTTGCGGGAACGGTGGCAATGGGTAGCCCTTTTTACTTCGGCGCCCCAAATCCGGATCTTGGAATTGGCCGTTCGGGATGAAGAGGGCACCGGTTGGAAAGCGGCAGCCGTCCAGTTGGATTTGACACGGCAGGCCCTGGCCGGCCTTCAGGGGCACGACCCGCAGATTTGCCGCCAAACGGTCATCCCGGGCATCGGGCTGGCCGCTGCGGGGGCGGCGGATCCCCCCGGCCGCCACCGCTTGGCTCAGATCGCCCGTTGGCTGCAAGCGGCTTTTGAGTTGTCGGCCCATCTCGGCGCTCCGCCGTCTCAGAGTTCCAACCTGCTCCGGCGGTACGAAGCCGTCCTGCAATTCGACGAAGCCCTTCTCCAATCGAGGGACCTCCAGGACATTTTTTCGGCAACCGTGGAAAACGCGTGCCGGATCGGCGGGTTTCGCCGCAGCGCCCTCTTCTGGTACACACCGCTGACCCGCACGATCCAAGGCGTGCACTCCTTCAACGTCCCTCGGGAAGACATCCAGAGCATCCGCGAACCGGTCGAAAATTTGTCCGGAATCCAAGAAGTGTTCGAGAAGCGCAAACCCGTTCATTTTGAGCGCATCCACCAAAGATTGCCGGATCACTATGTCGAGTCTTTCCATCTATCTTCTTTGCTGGTCTGTCCGATCCCCGGCACTGCGGAAACACCGCCGATGGCGGTCCTGTTGATCGACCAGGACGGCGTGCCCTTTCAGGCGGACGAAGGAACCCTTACCGTCCTCGAGGCCATGATGTCCCGGGTATCTAAAACGGTCTCCGCCCGGTTGCTCAATCCGGTGACAAAAGCGAGCCTCCCCTCCTCGGGGGTGTTGACTCCCCGAGAACAACAGATCCTCCAATTCATCGCAGAAGGATTGGATACGAAAGAAATTTCTCAACAACTCCATCTTAGTGAATATACTGTATCAGAATATGTCGGAACAATACTCAGAAAATTGCGTGCATCCAACCGGGCGGAAGCCGTCGCCAAAGCGATACGCCAGAATATCATCCAATAAAAATATTAAGGAGACCTCACCCGGCCGTTGCCCCCGCCCGGTAGACCGGGGAAAAGGTGAGGTCTCCCGCCGATTCTCTGTGCCAGGATGCCGGATCCGCGGCCAAGCCGGACCCGATCACCGGTCATGGCCCCTTTCTTTCTCCAACGAACCCCGCGCGAACGGCGCTCCACCACGCCCCGCTGACTCCACCGGCCATGCCGCCCATCCCGCCTCCCATCATCACATTTACAATGGACATGAAATCCATCATGGTGGGCATATGCCCCATATACCATACCCATCCGACGGCAGCCACCCCCGCCCCCACCGTAGATCCGATCACTCCGCCGACCATCGCACCCATCAGCGACCACATGGCCCCATGTTGTTTGTGGATTCCGACGATCTCTAGAGGGAAATCCGTCTGAGTCACGAGGTTTTCGGTCCCTTTCAATCCGATCCTCCAACCGACCCCACTGCCCAAAAGTGAACCGGCGCCGGCGAACACAAGGGCCAGCAGCCCGCATGTGCCCACAAAGAAATCGATGATACCGCCAAAAAGGGCTCCGGAAACGCTTCCCCAAGCACAACCCCATCCCGTTGTCCGGTAAAGCCGGTCCATGCGATCAACCGCCTTTCTGTTTACTGGAATTTCCACTCAGAATCCGCGAAAACATCGATCCGGTATTCAGAAATACCCATTTGGGTGTATTACATACCGATTCTAACATTATACAATCGTTTTACGAGGCAGAAAGAACCCAATTGAGTCTACACACATATGTGTGTGTCGAATCAGACTCCTGTTGCACAAAGGAGGGGACCACCCGTGTCACGCATCGATGAAGCGCGCGAAGTGTTCGGCCGAATGGAACAAGCCTGGTCGGACGGGGAACAATCCGCCCTCTTGACGATCACCCAAGTCAAAGGCTCCGCCTACCGCCTTCCCGGCGCCAAAATGATGATGACGGAAACCGGCAAAATGCTGGGTACACTCAGCGGCGGTTGCCTCGAATCGGATCTCTACGGATGGGCTGAAAAGGCGATCAAAGAGGGGCGGCCCCGCCTCGTCCATTACGATCTCAGTGAAAGCGAACTGTGGACCCTTGGAATCGGTTGCAAAGGAACGATGGAAGTCGCCATCTTTCCCATCCGTCCGGAAGATCCCTTTTGGCAATCGGTGCGGAAAGCTGTGGCCCGGGATCGGGTCATCTCACTGGCCATCGAATTGCCGAGCGGAATCCGCGCCGCATTTGAAGGGACGACTCCAATCGCCGGAGATGTGGACCGGTTGCCGGAACCCGTCGTCCAGCAGTTGACAAGCCGCGTCTGGAGCCGGACGAAAGCGGAAGTGGCCGAAGTGGATGGGCGGCGTTTCTACATCGACACGATGCGGCCCAACGAACGGTTGATCATCTGCGGCGCAGGCCACGACGCCGTACCCGTGGCGGCACTCGCCGCCAAGTGCGGATTTCGCGTCACCGTGCTGGATCCGCGCAAAGAGTTTAATGGAGCCGGCCGGTTCCCCGAGGCCGAACACCTGATCACCGAACCGGACCAAGCCGATCCCGCCCAACTCACGGACAGTTGGTGGCTGATCATGAACCACTTGCAAATGCGCGACGAAGCGGCACTGCGTCTGGCCTTGCAGGCCAAGCCCAAATACGTGGGCGTGCTCGGCCCCTTGTCGCGGACGCTCGAGATGCTCAACCACATCGGCGCCGACATGAACAGCGGTCCGATCTACGCGCCCGTTGGACTGAACGTCGGAGCAGAAACGATCGACGAAGTGGCGGTTTCGATCGTGTCCGAATTGCTCGCCGTGCGATCCGGCCGTTCGGGAGAACCCTTGCGCGGAAAAGAAAAAATCCACAATTGACGGCTCAGGGCGCCGCTGTTCGCAGCGCCCCGCCCGTCACCACCTTTTTCCAAGTCGCGACGTCGTGCACATCGACGAAGGCGTCGATATAGGGCAAGGCCGCCGACATCCCCGTCGACTTCGGCTCATATCCCGGTTCGCCGAGCAGGGGATTGATCCACACCACCCGCCCGACACGGGAGGCCAAATCGCGCATGGCCGAATGCAAACGCTGCGGATGACCGGCGTCGAATCCATCCGACACGATGATGACGCACGTACGCCGGTGCAGGAGACTGGGATACCGGCGAAGCAACTGCTCCAGCGCGCCGCCGATCCTCGTGCCGCCCCGCAATCCCGGCAAATCGGAAAAGGGGATGCCCGCCACCCCTTTCCGCGCGATGAGGGACGTCACCCGCAACAGGCGGGTGGAAAAGAGAAAAATTTGTGTGCGCGCCCGGGCGCGCGTGAACGACCAGGCGAGGGAAGTGATAAAAGGCGCATACGGCTTCATGGATCCGGAAATATCGATCATCAGGACAATTCGCGGTTTGTCGGGACGGCGTTTGCGCATTTTGAGGACAAAGGGCTCCCCCGCACGGCGCAAGGCGCACCGCATGGTTTGGCGAAGATCGATTTTCTCCTTGCCCCGTAACCGCCACTTGCGGCCGCGCGGCGCATTCATCCTGCGAACGGCCAACCGGGTCAGCTGAACCACGTCCTTCAACACCCGCTCATCCGCCCGCAACGCAAACCGTTCGCCGTCGTCGGGATGATAACCGGCCAGAAACCCCTGCACAACATCCACCGGCGGACGCGACGCCCTTTCACCGGCACCGGCACCGCCGGCCAACTCATCCGGTTGCAGGCGGCGCTTTTCCTCCAGGCGCACCTCCCGACCGAAAAAATATTGTTCAAACAAATTCGGAAAAATTCCCCATTCCGCCGGCGTCCGCGCATAAATGGCCCGGAACGCGCTACAGACCTCCTCCATGCAGTCCACGTTCAATTCGGCCAAGGCGGCAATCGCCGTCAACGTTTCGGGTATTCCCGCACGAAATCCGCGCTTTCGCAGCCAAGGCGCAAAGCCGATCACTTGCTTCACGATGTCGCCCGTCAAGCGGCCGAGCACTTCAGCCGTCAGGCGCTCCATAGCACATCGAGTCCCTTCTCTCGCAAGACGTCCATGTCTTCCTGAGTCTTCAACAAACATCCGAGGGTCAGCCGTATCACATCTTCATCCAATTCCTCCGCCCCCAGTTCCGTCAAGGCCTGGGCAAAATCGATGGATTCGGCCAATCCCGGGGGCTTGAGCAGCGACAACTTGCGCAGGCGCCGCACGCCGCGCGCCACTTGCTTGGCCAGTTGGGGGGCAATCTCCGGGACGTGCAAGGAGATGATGTCCGCTTCTTGTTCCAGCGACGGGTAATCGACCCAAACGTACAGACAACGGCGGCGCAAAGCGTCCGACAAATCGCGCGTGCGATTGGACGTCAAGATCACAATGGGCGGCTCGTCGGCGCGAAATGTCCCCATCTCGGGAATGGTAATTTGAAATTCCGACAGAAATTCTAACAACAACGCCTCAAATTCCTCGTCGGCGCGGTCCACTTCGTCGATCAACAGGACGGGCGCCGGCCTCTCCCTCAGTGCCCGCAAAAGCGGCCGTTCGATCAGAAACGGCTCACTGTAAAGCGCCGCCTGGTTCACGGCGCCATCGGCCAATGCCGTGCGCGCCATCAGCAACTGTTTGGGGTAATCCCAATCGTACAGCGCCTGACTCGCGTCCAACCCTTCATAGCACTGCAAGCGGACCAGGTTCACGGAACGAACGGTGGCGAGGGCTTTAGCCAGTGCCGTTTTTCCCACACCTGCAGGGCCTTCCAACAACAACGGACGGGCCAGCCGCTGCGCTAAGTACAATACAGTGGCCAGCCCTTCCTCCGCCACATAGTGGGCACGGCGCAATTCCTCCTGCAGTCGGCGCACCTGTTCGTTCATCCGTTCCTCCTCCACTTCGGTCCGTTCAACCTTCGTCCGACGCCGCTTTCTCCGCTACCGCGGCCCTCGTTTCCTTCGACAGGACATTCAGCGCATTCTTCAGATTGGTGAAGACCTTTTCTGTAATTTTCCGCGCCTCTCCATCGATCAAACGTCCTCCGAGACTGGCGATCGGCCCGCTGACCACCGCGTCGCACCGCCATTTCATGTGGGTTCCGCCATCCACGTCGCTGAGCGACATTTCGGCCTTCATATCGACCCCGCTGCCCATTCCGCCGCCGCGAATCGCCAGTGAAGCCGCCGCCCCCGGTTCCGTCACGGTTAATTCGCAGGTGAGATCAAACTTGCCGCGCACGGGTCCCACGCCGACCCTCACCAAAGTGCGAAAACGATTTTCACTCTCCACGTTCAATTCGATTAAATCGGGAATGCACGTGCCCATTTTATGAGGATCCGTGACAAACGCCCAAACGGTCTCCCTCGGCCGATCAATTGTAAATTCTCCCTCGTATGTCCGCATCGCGGTGCCTCCTCTCTTGTTCTGACCAGGTCCTTATAGGGCCGTCTTCAGCCCCGGCATTCGGCGTTTCCTCACGCATGACTGTGCACATACTTTTCCGGATCGCGCGCAAAGCGATCCCGGCAGCCGGAGCAGCAAAAGCCGTAGGTCGTTCCGTCCCATTCAAGACGGTAGGGAGACGTCGCCAAGTCTACCGTCATCCCGCAGACCGGATCGACGACTTGCCTGCGCACCTCCCCACCTCCGTCATGGACCGGCAATTCCAACGAGCCCGAGGTTTTCTCCGGCGGTCGCCCCTCCCAGCGCGCACGCCCATTCCGGCGCCGGCGTTCCACGAGCTGCGCCAGAATACTGAGAGCGATCTCTTGCGGCCCCACGGCGCCGATATCAAACCCCGCGGGCGCGGTGATGAATTCGATCAATTCCCTCGGCGCACCCGCCTCCGCCAGCCCGGTGCGCACCGTCGCCCAGCGCTTCGGACTGGCGACCAATCCGAGATACCGCAGCGGCAAATCGGCGAGCGCCATCAATCCCTCGACATCGTACAGGCCCATCGTGGCCACCACGCCGTACATCCCCGTCTTGGCGCGGACGGACAGTTGGCGGCGCAGCCTCGTCAGCGGATCATCCGCACTCCTTCCGGGCCCCGCTTCTTCCAGCGAGATCCGGTGCGGCGCAAACGACAACCGGGGCGCCAATTCTTCCAGCGCGCGCGCAATCGGGGAATGCCCCACAATGATCAACAGGGGATCCACATTTCTGGGCTCCAGGAACAGTTCCACCGTTCCCTCGGAGGAGCAGGTCATCGGCAGGACCGTCACACCTTCTTCCACGTCGGCAGGCGGCTGCGGCGTCACCAGCACGAGTTTGCTTTCGCCGGTGTTCAGGCAGTCCTGCGCTTGGCCGATGACCAGTTCCCGCGTACAGTGGCCTCCGACAAACCCTTCCATCTCGCCGTCCGCCGTGACAATCGCTTTATCGCCTACCGCCGCCGAACTCGGCCGCACGCGGCGAACCACCGTCACCATCACATACGGTTCCGCCCGTTCGTCCAATTTCCGCACCGTTTCCCAGAAATGATTCATCCTTTCGACCCGGCGGCCTAAGGCCGCCGGATCTTCCCCTCCTCCATCCAACCTGGCGATCCGAGTTCATTCTTCAATCCCGTGCTCCCTCAAAATGCTCCACACCTTCCACGGATAAATCGGCATGTCGATGTGCTCCACGCCCAGGGGAGACAGGGCATCCACCACCGCATTGACAAACGCCGCGGGAGAACCGACATTCGGCGACTCGCCCACCCCTTTCGCGCCGATCGGATGGTGCGGAGACGGCGTCACCGTCCGGTCCGTTTCCCATTTCGGGGTGTCGAGGGAAGTGGGAACCAGATAGTCCATCCAGTTCGGCGCGAGACAGTTGCCGTCCGCGTCATACGGAATGTCTTGCATGAACGCGATCGCAAACCCCTCTGTGAGCCCCCCGTGCACTTGTCCTTCGACGATCATGGGATTGATCACATTGCCGCAATCATCGACGGCCAAGAAACGCCGCACCTTGACGGCCCCCGTGCCCTTGTCGATATCGACCACCGCGATGTAAGCACCGTTTGGAAAGGTGAGGTTTGGAGGATTGTAGTAGTACGTCGCTTCCAAACCCGGTTCCATACCTTCTGGCACATTCGTATATGCGGCAAGGGCCACATCTTTCATCGTGACCGACCGGCCGGGCAGCCCCTTCGCGGAAAAGGAAGTGCCGTCCCACACCACATCGTCTTCGCCGACTTCCAACAAATGAGCGGCGATTTTGCGCGCCTTTTCGCGAATCCTGCGCCCGCAGAGGGCCGCCGCCGCGCCGGCCGTCGGCGTGGAACGGCTGCCGTACGTGCCCAACCCGTAGGGAGCCGTGTCGGTATCGCCTTCTTCGATCAACACGTCATCCGCGCTGAGTCCCAGCTCTTCCGCGATAATTTGAGCGAAGGTCGTTTCGTGTCCCTGCCCCTGATGCCGCACGCCGAGCCGCGCGATCACTTTGCCGGTCGGATGGACGCGGATCTCCGCGCTGTCGAACATCTTGATGCCGAGGATGTCGAAGCTGTGGGCCGGACCGGCTCCGACAATTTCGGTGAAAGTCGAAATGCCGATTCCCATGAATTCTCCCCGGGCCCGCTTTTCCGCCTGCTCTTTGCGCAATTCATCGTACCCGATGCGTTCCAGCGCGAGCTTCAGCGTTTTTTCGTAATCTCCGCTGTCGTAGACCCATCCGGTCGGGCAGCGATACGGGAACTGCTCCTTCCGAATGAAATTGCGCAGGCGCAATTCGGCCGGGTCCATCTGCAACCGGCGGGCCAATATGTCCACCACTCGTTCGATCAGGTACGAGGCTTCCGTGACGCGGAAAGAACAGCGGTATGCCACACCGCCCGGGGGCTTATTCGTATGGACGCCGTCCACCTCGACGAAGGCCGCTTTGAAATCATACGATCCTGTCACAATGCTGAACAGCCCCGCAGGGTATTTGGTCGGATTGGCTGTGGCATCAAACGCCCCGTGGTCGGCGATCGTCTTCACGCGGAGCGCCAGCATCTTGCCGTCCTCCGTCGCCGCAATCTCCGCGGTCATGTGGTAATCGCGGGCGAAATGGGTGCTGGCGATGTTTTCCGTCCGCGTCTCAATCCACTTCACAGGCACTCCCAACTTCATGGAAGCGACAATCGCGCACACGTAACCGGGATAGATGGGGACTTTGTTGCCGAACCCACCGCCCACATCGGGGGAAATGACGTGAATCTGATGTTCGGGGAACCCCGTCACCATCGCGATCGCCGTCCGGTGGACGTGGGGCGCCTGGGAAGTGACATAAAAAGTCAACCTGCCCGTCGCGGAATTGTAGTCGGCCACGCACCCGCACGGTTCGAGCGGCGAAGGATGGACGCGCTGGAAGCGCACATCTTGTTTGACGACAACCGGCGCGTCGCGGAAAATCGCTTCGGTTTCCTCGCGGTCTCCCGCCTCCCAATGCCAGATGTGATTCGATTTTTTCTCCTTGTCTTCGCGGAGAATGGGAGCGTCCGGCTCGAGGGCCTTGAACGGGTCCACCACAGCCGGCAAGGGTTCATAATCGACTTCAATCAATTGAATCGCGTCCTCTGCCTGTGCGCGCGTCTCTGCGACAACCGCAGCGACCTCTTGGTATTGAAACAAGACTTTGCCCGTGGCCAACACCATCTGCTGGTCTCCCGCCAGGGTCGGCATCCAGGCGAGGTTCATCTTGGCCAAATCCTCTCCCGTCATCACCAGCTTGACCCCCGGTGCGGCCTGGGCAGCGGACGTATCGATGCGGCGAATGCGCGCGTGCGCATACGGACTCCGCAAGATGCAGAGATAGAGCATATTCGGCAACATAATGTCGTCCACATACCGGCCTTTTCCACGGATCAGCCGCGGATCTTCCTTGCGGAGAATCGATTTACCCATCGGTCGCAATTCAGTCTGCGGCAGTGCCACTGGTAGCCACCTCCCCCATTGCTTTCCCGGTTTCACCCGCCATTTTGCGAGCAGCCGATTGAACGGCCTTGACGATATTCATATATCCCGTGCAACGGCAGACGTTTCCGGAAAGTCCCTCGCGAATCTCCTCCTCCGTCGGCATCGGATTGTCCTGCAACAAGGCGTAGGAAGCCATGAGCATGCCGGGTGTGCAATAACCGCAATGGAGCGCGTGCTCTTCCCAAAACGCGCTCTGCAACGGGTGCAGTTCACCGTCCTTTTCCAGCCCTTCAACGGTCAACACTTCGCAACCATCGGCTTGCACCGCCAGTACGGTGCACGACTTGACCGCTTTCCCGTCCAACAGCACCGTGCAGGCGCCGCAACTGGTGGTATCACAGCCAATGTGCGTGCCCGTCAGTTTCAGTTCTTCGCGCAGAAAGTAGGCCAGCAACGTGCGCGGTTCCACATCCGCTTCGTACAGAGTCCCGTTGACTTTGACCCGGATCTTCATTGGACCCCCACCTTTCCGTGCAACTCTTCCGCGATTTCGCGAAGTGCGCGGGCGGCAAATACGCGCAACAGATCGCGCTTATAGGCCGCGCTGCCCCGCAGGTCATCGGCGGGTTCGGCGTCTTCCGGCACCAACCTCGACGCGTTTGCGATCGTTTCCTCCGTCAGGGGTTGTCCGATGAGAGCTTTCTCCGCCCTGGCCGCTCGCAGCGGAATCGGACCGCAGGCGCAAATGCCGATCCCCGCATCGGATACGCGGCCGTCGCTCCCGAGCGCAATGTGTACAGCCAGCCCGGCAATGGCGAAATCGCCCGCCTTGCGTTCCAGTTTCATATAACGGGAAGCAGCCGGTCCGGTTGGAGACGGGAGATGCAGCGCCACGACGAGTTCATCTTCGTTCAGCGAAGTCGCAAAGGTGTCCACAAAGAAATCGTCAATGGGAATGAGCCGGTTTCCGTGCGGCCCACGCGCTTCCACCTCGGCCCTGAGCGCAATCATCGCCGTCCCCCAATCCGAAGCGGGATCGGCGTGAACGAGCGAGCCGCCGATGGTCCCGCGGTTGCGGATCAATGGGTCGGCAATCCACCGGGCCGTGCGGGAGAGCAACGGAAAACTGTCGAAAAGTTCCGTTGCATGTTCCAATTCGGAGTGGCGCGTCATCGCCCCAATCCGCAATTTCCCGTCGACCCGGCGCCAGCCTTTGAGATCATCGATGCGGTTAATGTCGATGAGCACGGCCGGGGCTGCGATGCGTAATTTCATCATCGGCAGCAAGCTTTGGCCGCCCGCCAACACTTTGCCGTCGTAACCGTACTCGGTCATGAGGCGGATGGCCTCGTCGACCGACTCCGGGGCTTCGTACTTGAACGCATTGGGAAACACCGCGAAACCTCCTTTGTCTACCAGAGTGAGGTTGCAAGAGGTTACAAGAGGACGGGTGGCGCACTGCAATGCGAAGAATTTCCGGCTTTAAGGGCGATTTCAAGATGATAATGAAGGATATTTCTGCTTCCTGCGACCATTATATAATGTTAGAATTAATACGTAATACACCCGACCGGGTGTTTCTCAATACCTGATTCGGTACGTGCGATCTCCTGCCGCCAAAGCCCTCGAAAGGACGGGAGACAGCGTATGCGTGAACCCTCGGATCACGCTGAAGTCGCGCAGATTTTGTCCGAAGCCCTGGAGCGCCTACAGCCGTGGATGGAGGCGGGACTGGAATCCCTCTTGCAAGCGGTCGTGGACTACGCGCGCAAATTGGTGCGCGCTTCGTTTGCCGGAATCATCATTTTCGAACCGGAGGACCCGTCCACATTCCGGTACTTTAAGGTTTCCGGATGGCATTTGAAGCCCGCCGAATTTCCGAAAGGGCACGGGATGTACTTTGTGCCGGCGAAAACCGGACACTCGCTGCGGGTCGAATCCATTTCCGGACACCCCCTGTCCGTCGGTGTGCCGCCAAACCACCCGCCCGTCGAAGCATTGCTGGCCATCCCCTTGCGGCACCACGGCAAGCCGATGGGTTGCCTGTTTTTCGGCAAACCGCCCAAGGCAGGGGCGTTTACCGAAAACGATGAAGACATCATGAACGGGTTTGCTTCGATGTGCGCCACCGCCATTGCCTGGTGCGACCAAAAAGATGAAAACCGCTTTCAGATCATGGCGGAAGAACGGCGGCGAATTGCGGAGGAATTGCACGATTCCCTGTCGCAAACGTTGTTCGCGGTGGCGCGCGAGATCGACCGTTTGGAACGAGCCCTGCCGACGGTCGAGGAGAAAGATGAGTGGCGGGCACGTGTCGCGCGCTTGCGCGAATTGACCGAGCAATGCCAGGCGGAACTGCGCGCCATCTTATTCCGCCTCATGAACGATGAGCCAACCCCCAAAGTGACGGCCTTGACCCATCTGGTACAAGAATTTGAACGAGTGAGCGGAATTTCCACACAACTGATCACAGAGGGGAACTTCGGCCGGTTGAGCTTGCCCGTCCGCCAAACGATTCTCAAGATCATCGCGGAATCCTTGACCAATATTTACCGCCACGCAAACAGCCCAACCGCCCTCGTCCACGTGCTGGTCGGTGCCAATCAGGTCACCGTGGCCGTACAGGATGCCGGGGTCGGCATTTCCGACGAGGCCCTTCACTTGATGAACCATCCGACCGGTCACTTTGGATTGCACTCGATGGCGCGGTCCGTCGCCGATCTCAAGGGAAAGTTGGAGATTTTTCGCAATGAGGACGGGGGAACCACCGTGCGCTGCACGTTTCCGGTTCACGGAGACTCGAATCCGGAACAAAACCGGAACGACAATCTCGACTCGATTCCGGTCGGCCCGAGCCCAGTCTACGGTCCGGCTGCCGATTCGCAAAGAGGGTGGAATCCTTGACGGAGCGCATTGTCGTCGTTGACGACCACGAACTGGTTCAGATCGGGTTGCACACCCTCCTGACCGATCGCGGGTTGGAGGTGGTTGGGCAGGCCAGCACCGGATCGGAGGGACTTGAGCTCATCCAATCTTTGCAACCGGATCTCGCCCTGATCGACGTGCGCCTGCCGGATATGAGCGGGATCGAGCTGTGCCAGTCTGTGCGGAAAACCAACCCCCACATCCGCCTGGCCGTCCTCACCGCGGCAATGGATAAAAATGTCGTCCACGCTTGCCTTCAAACAGGGGTTCAGGGCTACCTGCTGAAGGATATGCCCGGGGAAGAGTTGTTCCGGTCGATTCGCAAGATTTTGGACGGCAAATCCGTGCTCGATCCGTCCGTGACGGAGTACGCTTTGCACTGGATCGAATCACACAGGGAGAGCGAACCGTGCAAAGATGCGCTCGGCCTTCGGGATGTGGAGATCCTGCGGCTGATGGCCCAAGGGCGGACCAATCAAGAAATCGGAAGGCACTTGCACTTGTCCGAAAACACCGTGAAAGTCATCGTGAATGAAATCTACCGTCGCCTCGGCGTCAGGAGCCGCGTGGAAGCCGTGATGGAGGCACACCGGCGCGGATTGCTATAATAACACGGCCGCCGGATTTCTCCGGCGGCCATTCATAGGAAAACTCTGCATTATCCTCCGATTTGGGACATGCGCCGCACGGTTGGCGTGTGGCTGCGGCTCTTGCCCTCCAGCGCTTCCGCCATCTCATGGCGTTCCGGCTTGATGTCCAGGGCCCGGAAAAACAATTCTTCAATGGCCTTTTCATCCCCGCCGCAACGCCGCACGTTGAATTCCTCCTGCCAGTACAAACACGGCTTGAGGTAGCCGTCGGCCGTCAAACGCAGGCGGTTGCACGCGGCGCAAAAATGCTCGCTGACGGGATGGATCAAACCAAAGGCCCCGAGCCCACCGCGTATCCGCCAGTTTTCCGCCGGACCGTTGCCCGGCACCTGAACCGGTTCGATCTCATATCCCAACTCCTCACACCGGTCCAGTACCCGCCGCAATGGCAGATACGCATTCTTCCAGGTCTCATCTTCGTGACCGATCGGCATGTACTCGATAAACCGCACCACATAGGGTTTTTCGATCGACAGTCGCAGAAAATCGTCGATCTCGTCTTCATTGAATCCTTTCAGCAACACCACGTTGATCTTGATCGGCGACATCCCGGCCCGCTCCGCCGCCTTCAATCCCTCCAACACCCGGGAGAGATCCCCGCCGCGGGTGATGACCGCAAACCGGTCCGGCCGGAGCGAGTCGATGCTGATGTTGATCCGCCGCAGGCCCGCCCGGCGCAGGCGCTCCGCCCGCCGGGCCAAAAGGACGCCGTTGGTGGTCATCGCCATGTCTTCGATCCCGGGAATGGCTCCCAAGGCCTCGATGAGCCGGTCGATGCCCGGACGGACCAGGGGTTCTCCCCCGGTGATCCGCAGGCGCCGGACGCCCAACCGCGCCGCCACGCGGACGACCCGCACGATTTCTTCATCGGTCATCAACCGCCCGGAATCCATGAACTGGACCCCTTCGGCGGGCATGCAATACAGACAGCGAAGGTTACACCGGTCGGTGACGGAGATTCGAAGATAATCGTGAACGCGGCCGAATCGATCGACGAGACGGCCGGTACCGATATTCTCGCTAAGGGACACCAGAGGTCCCACGGGCTCTCCCCCATTTCCTTCTATGATGAACCGGCGGGGCGGTTATCCCCTTCCGGCGACAACCATTCTTGAATCATTTCGTAGTCTTCCGGGGTATCGACGTCCACTCCGGTCCAGAGGTCATCCCAGGGAATGACCTTCATGGCCTCGCGAAACCTCTGAAGAACCGACCTCCCGCCTTCATCCCCTTCTAAATTTTCAAAAAAAGGAAAGAGCGCAGCGTCCAAAACGACCGGGTGGCCCGGCACTCCTTGAAACAGAGGCCGGACAATTTTCACCCCGCGTATGCGGTTCACCCGGTACTCATGCACCAACGCCTTCATCAGAGCCCGGGAAACGAGGGGTTGATCCGCCAATAAAATGAATCCCGCATCCACCTGCCCCTGCAATTGCCGGATGCCGACTTTCAGAGAAGACGACATCCCTTTCTGAAAATCCGGATTCTCGACGATTCGAACGTCAAGGTCGGCCGTCTCCCGCCGGAAGCGCTCCGCGTCACCGCCCGCCACGACGACCACAGGTTGCAGCCCCGCCCCTAAAGCGGTTTCAACGCTATAGCGGAACAGCGGCTTACCGCCAAGGGGCAGCCACAATTTGGGCCTCCCCATGCGGGTGGACATGCCCGCAGCGAGGACGACGGCACCGATGCGCAACGGCTGGTCCACCGGATCACCCCGCCCGGAACAGGTTTCAAAATTAGTTTTTCCGCATAATTGTTTATATTTTATTTTATGTATTAAGTGTATTTTGGTAAAACCCCTTTGTCAAGCACGATCTCCAGACATGGGACCTTTCGGGTCCTGGTACCGCTCCAACCACTGCGACAGCGTCTCTCGCATTTCCCGGCGGTATTCGGCCGGTTCCAAAATTTCCGCCTCCGGTCCGTATGTGCGGAGCCATCGCAAAAATTCGTCCGGACCGTTGACGGTCACTTCAAACAGGAGCGACCCGTCCTCGAGATCCCGAATCCTCGGGCGCAAAAACAACTCTTCCTCTTTGACGTAGCGGGCCGCGTCGGGGGAAAACCGGACGCGGAATGTCACCTTTTTATCCCCCCGTTCAATGGACCACGTGTCTTTCATGTACTCCTCGAGATCAAACTCCCGCTGGGGATACACTTCATCCAACACCCGAACTTCCAGAAAACGGCTCACCCGAAAGGTGCGAAACTCCCCGTTTTTATGACAGAATCCGACCAAGTAAAAGCGGTGTTCCCTCGGCAGCAAATGATAGGGATCGATTCGCCGCCAAGAGGTTTCGTTCCGCCTCTGAGAGTGGTACAGGGCGTCCACTGTCTTCCGGTGCAACATCGCCTGCAACAGTTCGGGAAACACATTGTGTACCTCCGGCGCCCACACCGGTTTGCCGAGTTGAACGATTTCCTGCAATCGCTGCAAAAACTCCTCGTTCACCCGTTTTTCCTTGGTGTGGGCGGCCACGACCTTTTCGTAAACCGTCTTCCAGCCCGGGGGCAAAGGTCGAGGGGCCGATTCCAACCATTTGGCCGCCGTTTGGAACGCCGCCATTTCCTGTTCAGTTAAATCGAGAGGGTAGAGGGCAAAACGCCCGGTAAACCGGTATCCCCTCCCGTACCCCTCATTGCTCAGGGGGACGTTCGCCATCGTGAGGTCCACCAGGTCTCTGTAAATCGTCCGGTCGGTCACTTCGCACCTTTCCGCCAATTCCTTCGCCTGAATTCCGGGGTAGGATTGAATCAAATAAATCAACCTCAGCAATCGGATCAGCCGGTCGCGCAATTTCCTCATTCGCCTCCCTCCTCCTTCTGCCACAAACCGCCCGCCCCCACCTCCGGACCGGCCCTTCCTCCTTTATACACCTGGAAGACTGACATCTGTTCGACAGCAAAAATTCATTCGCTCGATTCGATCCAATCCCCGCCGTGTATTCCCGGGCCCCTTCCGTGATATAATGAGTGGGCAAACCTAAAACCGCCCCTTCCCGGTACGACGCCGGAATCCCTGTTCGTCCAGAAAATTATGTTTCTACCCACTCTTTGCCCCCGCGCCGGAAGCTCGTACCGCCGCCCACTGCGAAAGGAGGTTCAATGGATGCCGCTTCATCCGAAAGCCGCCGCGCTGTTGGAACAACTGGCCCGCTCGGGCGCACCTCCCCTGCACACCTTGCCCCCCGAGGTGGCCCGCCGGGCCTTCGACGCCCTGTTCGGGCGGCTGAACGCGGCCCGGTCCGGAGAAGGCGCCGATCTCACAAAACGGGACCTCACCATTCCCGGGCCGAAACGCGATATCCCCCTCCGGTTGTACTCCCCGCAGGCTCCGGGCCCGCATCCGGTACTGGTCTATTTTCACGGAGGCGGATTCGTCCTGGGAACGCTGGACATGTACGACTCCCTGTGCGCCACCCTGGCCCGGGAAGCCTCCTGCGCCGTCATATCGGTGGATTACGCCCTGGCGCCCGAACATCCGTTTCCCGAGCCGGTGGAGGAAGCATACGCCGCCACCTCGTGGATTCAGACAAACGGCGGTGAGCTGGGGCTGGATCCCTCTCGGGTCGCCGTCGGCGGAGATAGCGCGGGCGGCAACCTGGCGGCGGTGGTCTGCCTTTTGAACCGCGATCGGGGCGGACCGGACCTGTGCGGCCAACTGCTCATTTACCCGGCCACCGACCTGTCCGGACAACCGTTTCCTTCTAAGAAAGAATACCTGCACGGCTATTTTTTAGAGCGAGAGGACTTGATCTGGTTTCAGAGAAATTATTTACCGAATCTAGAGGATGCCCGCAACCCCCTGGCCTCGCCGCTGTTGGCGGAAAATCTGGCCGGTCTGCCCCCCGCCATGGTGATGACCGCGGAATTCGATCCGCTCCGGGACGAGGGGGAAGCCTATGCCGACCGCCTTCGCGAAACCGGAACTCCGGTACAGAGCCGGCGTTACGAAGGCATGATCCACGGATTCGTCTCCATGGGGGACGTGTTCCCGGAGGCGAGGGAAGCCTTGAAAGAGATCGGCCGCTGGCTTCGCGACGCCTTTGCCGGAAAAACCGGAACTTGAGCGACTGTTGACCGGTCTTCCATCGGCCGCAGCCCGTCACGCGCCGGCCGCTCCCTCACGTATGGTATTCCAAAGGGTCTTCAACCCGGTTTTCCAAGGAGGGAGCCCGCCATGTGGTGGATGCGGCGGCCGCCCTGGCCGATTGCGCGGCTGGACCTGGATTTGCCCCGACTTCCCCGCTGCCGAATCTCCGAAAACGAGCGGACTGTCGAAGTGGAGGTGGAGGTGCCGCCTTGGTGCGATCCCGATGACATCGAAGTGCGGATCGAACCGCGCGCAGCTCATTTTCGCGCCGGGACGCTCCACGAGGTAAAGCGGGACCGCCCTCCATCCTTCCACCGCCGGCAACAGGCGTGGCATCACAGCGTCACTCTCCCGGCGGAAGTCGTACCGCAATCTGTCCGGAGGCGAACCGGATCCGGAGTACTCCATCTGACCCTGGACAAAGCCTGACCCTGGACAAAGCCGGCCGGTCGCCGGAGGGAGGGCCTCCGGCAGTTGTTAAGTCGATTTTCTCAACTGGGCAAAAAGGGTGCAAGACGGAACGGCGTCCGTCCTGCACCCTGCTTTTGGCATCTGTCGATTTACACTCCGACCGGATCCGGGCGCCCGGCGCGGAGAGAGTCCGCCGACCGCCGGGTCCGCTCCACCGCCTCTCGCGTGAGAGCGCGCTCAAAACTGCGAAACGCCCCCAAGCGGAACCCGTGTTTCCGGGCGAGACGGTCGATTTCCCATACCCGTTCGGCCGTGAGATTCCGGCCCAGGGTAAACGGTTCGATCCGCCCTTCCAGAGCCAGCACCATGGTTTCCGCCATGCAGGCGTACACCGTTCCGGGCGGAAGACCCAGGTCCAACTTCCCCGCATACCCGCCCGGTACCTTTACCAATCCCCCGTCGATCACCAGCACGTCCGGACGAAGATCCGCCACTTGCCGGGAAACGTCCCGGGGCCGCGCCACGTCGCAAACCACGGCACCGGGCAACAGATCGGACGCTTCGACCACCGCTTCCAGCGCACTGGAACAAGCCACCACCAGGGGAGCCCGGCGCAAAATCCGGCGGATGTCGTCTTCGACCGACAGCCGCGCCTCCAATCCCCGCTGGCGAAAATATTCCCAGAGTACCTCCGCCTTCTGAGCATTCCGCACATGAGCGTACACAAAACGGCCGCGGGCTAAGAGGATTTCTGCGCACACTCTCCCGATCGCCCCCGTCGCTCCGAGCACCGCCCAGGGGGTCCTCTCCCCGTCCCACCCCATCCACGCCGCTCCTTGCTCGGCCGCTTCCAGGGCGACCGCCACCGTATAGCTGTTCCCCGTCGTCACGGCCAGCGGGAGGGCCTTAGACAGACTCACGCCGGCGTCGCCGGCCACCGCCGTGAAGGCGCCGAGCCCCAAGATGTCCGCCCCCAGTTTGGCGGCCCGCCTGCCGGCCGCCAGAAGTTTTCGATAGACCACAGGCCACGGCCATTCGAGCAGCTGGCGGGAGGTCAGCGGCGTGCCCACCAGCCATCCCGACGTCCGGGCCCCCGCCTCGCTTTCCACCCTTTCGATCCGGTCGGCCACCAAGGGCGGAAAATGTCGCAGGAGGCGATCCAACACCGGGTCCGGCAGCGCGGCCAACCCCGGCAATTTTCTCGCCACATCCTGCCGCTCAAGAGGATGGATCAAAAACGCGAACCGGAACGCCACGGTCGCTCACCTCCGTCCGGCTCTGCAACGCCCGCAACAGTTTGGCCATGCTCTGACCCAACTTCCACTGCGCCACCGGGTGCAACATCGCCGCCAATCCCGGCAGGCCGATCTCAAAATCGCAAAAGAACTCCACCGCCGTCCGGTCCGTTCCTTCCGAACACACGTCCCAATAACCGGCGAACCGTTTCAAATCGCCGTGCAACTGCCGGTACGCAATGCGTCCCCCGGCTTCCCCTTCCGTCCATTCATCCCGTTCGGTCCAACGGACCCGGCTTCCGCCGAGACGGGCCTCCCAGGCGCTGACCGTCCACCCTTCCCCGCGTTCGACGATGTGAACCGAGACCAAATCGGACACCCGTTCGGGATACCGTTCAAAATCCCCGACCCATTGAAACACCTCACGCCAAGGCTTCTCGCAGACTTCCCTCACCCGGACCGTCGGCACCCGCTTCCCCTCCTTCCTGTGGCCGTCCGGCTTCCCCGGCACTTCCCTCCCGATCGCCGTACGCGCCCCAATCGGCGTCCCCGACGAGGGCCTCCAAGCGCGCCAGCACGCCGGCCCACCTCTCCACGACCCCCGACAGCACGAGGCGGTCGGCGATGAGCGGCGGTTCGATCCGGACGACCCGGTGCGAATTCAGAGCGAAGGCGGTCAGCACGCCCTGCTCCACCAATGCGCTCATGACGAGGCCACCCCGCGCCTCGTCGGCAAACTCCACGCCGAGCAAAAAACCCTCTCCCCGGACTTCTCGAATCCAAGCCGGATATTCGGCGGACAAGCGAACCAGTTGCCGTTTCAACCACGCCCCGGTTTCCGCCACCCGTTCCGGAATTTCGGCTTCCTCCAGAAAACGGAGGGTCGCCAACCCGGCCGCCGCAGCCAGGGCATTGCCGCCGAAGGTCGACGTATGAACCAGGGGGTCGCCCCAAAAGGCCCGGGCCGCATCCGGGCGCGCGACAAAACACCCGATCGGCATCACGCCGCCCCCCAGGGCCTTGGCCAGACATACGATATCCGGCACCACGTTTTCCTTTTCCATGGCGAACCATCGACCCGTGCGCCCGAGACCCGTCTGCACTTCGTCCAAGATCAACAGCGTTCCGGTGCGGTCGCAGATCCCCCGCACGGCGCGCAAATACCCCTCCGGCGGCACGCGGACGCCCCCCTCTCCCTGTACCGGCTCCAGGATGACGGCTGCCGTACGGTTTGTCACGGCTTTCTCTAAAGCCTTGACGTCCCCGTACGGCACGTGCGTCACACCGGGCAACAGGGGATAAAACGGGGCGCGGTACCGTTCCCGGCCGGAGACCGACAGGGCGCCCAAAGTCTTGCCGTGAAACCCTCCTCGGGCGGCCACGAACTCCGTCCGTCCGGTGGCGGCCCTGGCCAATTTCAGCGCCCCTTCCACCGCTTCGGCTCCACTGTTGCAAAAGAAACTGTACTGCAGGTCTCCCGGCAGCCGCGCAGCCAGCGCTTCCGCAAGTTCCGCCGCGGGGCGGCCGGGCATGACTTTCGACGACAGCGCCATGCGCTCCAACTGATCCCGCACCGCCCGGAGCACCGCGAGGGGTCGGTGCCCGAAAGGCAAGGATCCGTATCCGGACACGCAGTCGATGTACCGCCGCCCTTCTTCGTCATACAGAAAACAACCTTCTCCCCGGGCTTCACCGGAACTCACTCCCATCAAGCGATAAAGCTTGGCCAGGCCGGGGTTGATGTAAGACTCATACAGTTCCGCCACGCCGATCTTGCCTTCTGAACGCAACACTTCCTCACCTCCGGACACCCTTAGAATGTCCGGTTCCAAATTTTCCATTCAAAGGAATAACAAAAAATCACCACCGGAATCCGACTTGAAAAGCGGGGAAGAAACCGGAATGAAGAGCCGTTCGTTGGGGAAAGGTGGAGAAAGAACTTTCCGGGAAGGAGGAAACAAGCCCGTGAGATTTCGACCGCGTCCGAAAAAAAACCGCTTAACCTTTGAAACGGGGTGGAGACAGAACATCTTACCCGAAGAGTTTCCGGAAGGACCGTACGGGATGGCCGACGATCCCCAGCCCTCCGGCAAATCGACACCTTGGGAACAAGGGCAGCGAGTCGTGTCGCGGTTCCGGGACGAAAATCCCGCCTTTTCCGACCGCAAGAGCCCAGACGGAAACGAGTTGCCAGACCTGACTTAACCCGAACCGCCGGCGCGGTGCGGCGCCCTTTCCACTCCCGTTTCGGATGCGGCCGGGGAGTACCTTCCCCGGCCGCGCCGCGCTTTCAGTCCTCCATCGTCGACAGGTCGCCGGTCGGCAAGCCCAGTTCCCAAGCTTTCAGCACCCGGCGCATAATTTTGCCGCTGCGGGTCTTCGGCAATTTATCCCGAAACTCGATCTCCCGGGGCGCGGCGTGGGCCGCCAATCCCTTTTTCACGAATTCGCGGATTTCCTCTTTCAGGGCTTCGGACGGTTCGTATCCCTGGCGGAGGGAAACAAAGGCCTTGATAATCTCTCCGCGGATGGGATCGGGTTTTCCGATCACGCCCGCTTCGGCGACCGCCGGATGCTCGACCAGTTTGCTTTCCACTTCGAAGGGGCCGACCCGTTCCCCGGCGGTGTTGATCACATCGTCTACCCGGCCCTGGAACCAGAAATAGCCGTCTTCGTCCTTATACGCCGAATCCCCCGAGATGTACCAGCCTTCGAGCCGGAAATATTCCTGGTATTTGGAAGGATTGTTCCAAATCGCGCGCATCATCGAGGGCCAGCCTTTGCGAATGGCCAGATTTCCCATCCGGTAGGGCGGCAGTTCGTTGCCTTGGTCGTCGACGATCGCCGCATAAATTCCCGGAAAGGGCTTGCCCATGGACCCCGGTTTGATCTCCATGCAAGGATAGTTGCAGATCAGTTGGGCTCCCGTCTCCGTCATCCACCACGTGTCGTGGATCCGCTGGCCGTACACCTTCAACCCCCATCGCACCACTTCGGGGTTCAACGGTTCCCCCACCGACAGGACGTGCCGCAAGGACGACAGGTCATACCGTTTGACCAGCTCGTCTCCGGCGGCCATGAGCATCCGCAGGGCCGTGGGCGCCGTATACCACACCGTCACTTTGTTGTCTTGGATCGTCTGATACCAGTCTTCCGGACTGAACCGGCCGCCGCGGACGACATTGGTCACCCCGTTCAACCATGGGGCAAAAATACCGTATGAAGTCCCCGTGACCCATCCCGGGTCCGCGGTACACCAATAAATGTCCCCAGGCCGCAGATCCAACACCCAGAGGCCCGTGATATAATGTTGAATCATCGCGTTGTGGACGTGGAGGACTCCCTTGGGCTTCCCCGTGGAACCGGAGGTGTAGTGGAGCAACATCCCGTCTTCCCGGTCGACCCATTCGATGTCCAGAGACTCGGGAGCTTGTGCCATCAACGCTTCAAAGGAATGTTCTTTCGGTCCCGGCGTTCCCTTCAGACCGTATACCACTACATGTTCCAAATGCGGAAGGTCCTGAACCGGAATCCGTCCTTTTAAGGCCTCCGTGGTCACAATCACCTTTGCCTGGCTGTCTTCCAGCCGGTCCCGAACCGCCGCTTCCATAAAAGCTTCGAACAGAGGCCCGACGATGGCTCCCACTTTCAAAGCGCCGAGAAATGCCACGTACAATTCCGGACTCCGGGGCATAAAAATGAACACCCGATCCCCTTTTTTCACCCCGAGTCCCCGGAGCACGTTGCCAAATTGATTCGAAAGATTACGTAAATTACGGAACGTATAGGATTCCCTTCGATTGGCATCACTATACAAAAGGGCGATCCGGTCCCCCCGTCCCTCGTCTACATGCCGGTCGATCGCTTCGTAGGCCGCGTTGACCTTACCTGTCCGGTGCCACGTAAAGTAGGATTCCACGTCTTCCCATTTAAAGGTGCGGCAGGCCTCCTCGTAATCTTTCAGATTAAAGTCCTTGGCCATCACCGGAATGCGTTCGTCATGGTTCAGTCCTCGCTCCACGGCTTGACCCCCCGAATCTTAAAATTGAATACAAATCCATGCAGTTACAATTTTAGCACGATAGTTTTCGTTGCCGCAAGCCAAAGACTTTTTGAAGCTTTTTCTTGAATTTTTCGCAACATCCACTGTGCCCTCCTGCAGTTCTGCAGGGCGTTCCAGTATAATCGAGGTACAAAGTCTCGACGACGATGGAGGTATCGGCCCCATGTCCAATTCCCAAAAGCTGCCCGAGGCGCCCCCCCATCCCAAACAATACCACGCCAAGATCCTGACCACACCTCGCGGGGATTTGATCGTCGAAGGCCCTGTGCCCTCCCAAACCCTGCGATCTTTAGTATTTCACGAAGGGTTAAATGCCTTTCGCCCCCCCGACCGGCAGCACAAGGCCCTGATCCACATCGCGGACCTCCCCGAAGGCCGGATCATCATCGCGAGGACCCAGCAAGTGGTCGTCGGCTACGTGACGTTTTTGTATCCCGACCCCCTCGAGAGATGGTCGCAGGGCAACATGCCGGACCTCCTGGAACTGGGGGCGATCGAAGTGGCGGCTCCATACCGGAACGGAGGGGTGTCCAAGGCCCTGTTGGAAGTGGCCTATATGGACGAGGCCATGGAAAACTACATCGTGATCTCCACCGAATACTATTGGCATTGGGATCTCGACGGGACCGGCCTTAACGTCTGGGAATACAAGGAAGTCATGAGAAAAGTCATGGGCAGCGTGGGAATGGAAGTGTACACCACCGACGATCCGGAGATATGCAGTCATCCGGCCAACATGCTGATGGCCCGGATCGGCCGCAATGTACCTCCCGAGTCGATCGAGAACTTCCACCGACTGCGCCTGCAAAACCGGCCCATGCTCTAAGGAGGGCTTTTCATGCTTGTGGAGCAAATCATGACGCGAGACGTCGTCACGGTCAACCCCCATACGCCTTTGATCGAAGCTCTGCAATTGAGTCGCGCCCGCCGCATCCGCCATTTTCCCGTCATGCAGGGACAGGAATTGGTGGGAATCGTCTCCGATCGCGACATGCGGGACATCTGCCCCTCGATCCTCGACCCGAACTGGGAATCGGCCGTCCGATCCCTTCACATCCGGGACTGCATGAAACGGGACGTCATCACCGTCCACCCGTGGGATTTCATCGAAGACGCCGCCGCCGAGATGTTCCGCCAGCGGGTCAGTTGTCTGCCCGTCGTGCAAGACGGGAAATTGGTCGGCATTCTGACGGAACGGGACATCTTGCACACCCTCATCGACATGATGGGCGTCCTCGCTCCCTCGAGCCGCATTGAAGTCGAATTGCCCAACCGGCCGGGAGGACTCGCCGACGTGGCCGACATCCTCCGCGCCCGGAAGGTGAACGCTTGCTCCGTTTTGGTATTCCCCGGCGACACGCCCCAGACCCGGCGCCTCGTTTTGCGGGTGCAAACCATGGACCCGCGCCACATCATCGACGACATCACGGCCGCCGGCTACCGGGTGATTGGGCCGCTGCGAACCGGGGGCCGGGCGGGATGAAAAGACGTTCGGTCATCATCTACAGCGAGGACGTCCTGCGGTACAGATTTGGCGAGGAACACCCTTTTAATCCGTTGCGGCTGCGGATGACGTGGGACTTAATGAATGAACTGGGGCTTGTGACGGAGGACCACATCCGGGTCCCCCGTCCGGCCTCCGAAGAAGAACTGGCGCTCGTCCACTCCCCCGCGTACATCGAAGCCGTCAAGCGGGCCGGCTCGGGACAAGCCCCGCCCTCGCCGCCGGGCGGCGGCGAACCCACGTGGGAAGCCTTCGGCCTGGGAACGGAGGACACCCCGATCTTTCCAGACATGCACGAGGCTTCGGCCCTGATCGCGGGCGGCACCTTGCTGGCCGCCCAATTGGTGATGGAAGGCGAGGCCGAACACGCCTTCAATCTGGCTGGGGGCCTGCACCACGCCCACCGGCACATGGCCTCCGGTTTTTGCGTCTACAACGACATCGGCGTGGCCATCGCCTGGCTCCGCCGGGAATACAATGTCCGCGTCGCGTATATCGACACCGACGCCCACCACGGAGACGGGGTCCAGTGGCTGTTTTACGAAGATCCGAACGTGTTGACCATTTCTTTTCACGAAACGGGAAAATACCTGTATCCCGGAACCGGGGACATTCACGAGCGGGGGGACGGTCCGGGATACGGCTACGCGGTAAATTTCCCGCTGGAACCGTTCACCGAAGACGATTCTTGGATCGAAATGCTGCATCAGGCCCTTCCGACGTTGATCAAGGGGTTCGAGCCGGACATCATCATCAGCCAGAACGGGTGCGACGGCCACCACTGGGACCCGCTGACCCATTTGTCGGCGACGACCCGCCTGTACCGGGAAATCCCTCGCCTCGTTCATCAGCTCGCCCATGAGGTGTGCGGGGGCCGGTGGGTGGCCGTGGGGGGAGGCGGCTACGACATCTGGCGGGTGGTCCCGCGGGCATGGACGATGCTGTGGGCGGAATTATCCCATCAATCGATTCCCGACGAGATTCCCACAGCCTGGCTGGCCCGCTGGCAACCCCTCGCCCCCGATCCACTTCCGGTCTTCTTCATCGATCCGCCGGGTACGTTCCCGGCCATCCCCCGGCGGCAGGAAATCGAAAACCGCAACCGGATCACCCTGCGCAGATCGCTGATGGGCACTCCGTTTTTCACCTGACATCACCGAAGGACCTCACCCCGGGGAGGTCCTCTTTTCTCCACTCCCCATTCCAGCCGGCCCCCGAAGCCGTTCCCGCCGCCCGGCACCGGAAAACCCCGCCTGGCGAAAAAAAACGCCTCCCCGGATCGCCGGGAAAGCGTATGAAGCCTCTTCGCGAACCCGCCTTAGCGCACCGCCTGTTGCGCCGGCTCGGGCAAAAAGCCCCCTTGGCGAAGGGAATCCATCAGTTTAGCAAACTGATCCAGATCGATTTGTTGCTTCGCGTCGGACAGAGCCACACTGGGCTCCGGGTGCACCTCCACCATGATGCCGTCCGCTCCCGCCGCCAGCGCCGCCTTCGCCACCGGAGCGAGGATGTCTTTCCGGCCCGTGGAGTGGCTGATGTCCACCAACACCGGCAAATGGCTCTCTTGCTTCAGGATCGGCACAGCGGATATGTCCAGCGTATTGCGCGTGGCCTTTTCGTATGTGCGGATGCCCCGCTCGCAGAGAATAATCTGACTGTTGCCCCGGGACATGATGTATTCCGCAGCAAACAACAACTCTTCGATGGTCGCCGACAGCCCCCGCTTCAGCAGCACCGGCGTCCGGACAGATCCGGCCGCTTTGAGCAATTCGAAGTTTTGCATGTTCCGGGCGCCGATCTGGATGATGTCCACGTACTGGGTCGCCATCTCGATGTCCGCAGGGGTCACGATTTCGCTGATCACAACCATCCCGTATTTGTCCGCCGTCTCGCGCAGAAGGATCAACCCTTCTCGACCCAGTCCCTGGAAATCATAGGGCGATGTGCGGGGTTTGTACGCTCCGCCCCGGAGCAGCACGATCCCCTGGGCTCTCAAGCCCGCGCCGACCCGTTCCATCTGCTCCCGGGTCTCCACCGAACACGGCCCGGCGACCACCACCGGGCGGCCGTCCCCGATGCGAACCCCCTTGACCTCGACCACGGTGTCCTCCGCCCGCCGCTTCCGGCTCACCAGGAGGTGCATTTTCTCCTCTTCCTGCAATTGGAGGGAAGCTTGGAAAATCTGCTTGAATAGATGCCGGATCGTGCTGTCGTCAAAGGGCCCCGGATTGGCCGCCACGATTTTGTCCAGCATCTCTTTCTCCCGGGCCGGATCGAATCGCTGTACCCCTTGTGCCTGTTTGAGCCGGCCAATCCGCTGGACGATGTCCGCCCGCTGGCTCAGCAGGCGAAGCAGATCCATGTTGATCTCGTCGAGTTTAGCGCGCAATTGTTCCATCGTTTCCCCACTCATCTTCGCTTCCTCCCTCTCCCTTTGGGATGCGTTTCTCTCAACGCGCCCGTTGCAGGGCCATTTCCTGCAAGACTTCGGCCATCGCCTTCAACAGGCGTTCGTTTTCGTCCGCGGTTCCAATGGTGATCCGCAGATAATCCGGAAGCCCGAAAGCCGCGCCGTCCCGGACGATGACGCCCCGGCGCAGCAGCTGTTGAAAAATGTCGGTGGACCGGTAGGGCACGCGTACGAGAATGAAATTAGCCTCCGTCGGGACACAGCGACAGCCCAACGATTCCAGGCCTTCGTACAGTTGCCGTTTGCCCTCGCGATTGGACGTCAGGCTGCGCCGGCGGTGTTCGTCGTCTTCCAGAGCCGCCGCGGCGGCCGCCTGAGCGAGGGCGTTGACGTTAAAAGGCTCGCGCACCCGGTTGATCAACGCGATGATCTCCGGATCGCCGATCGCGTAACCCACCCGCAGGGCCGCCAGGGCGTATAACTTGCTGAAGGTCCGGAGGACCACCACCTTGTACCCCTGCTTCAGAAGCGCCAAGCCGTCCCCGCAATCGGGAGCCTCCACATACTCGTGATACGCTTCGTCGAGGACCACCAGAACGCCCTCGGGCACCCGGCGGAGAAAAGCTTCCAGTTCCCCGGCCGGAATGTAGGTCCCCGTCGGGTTGTTGGGAGTGCAAAGGTAAATGATTTTCGTCCGCGGGGTAACGGCCTCGAGAAACGCATCCAGTTCGTAGCGAAACCCCTCACCGAGGGGGACGGGAACCGTTTTTCCCGCCATCACCCGGGCCGCAAACTCGTACTCCGAAAAAGACGGGGTCGGGACGATGACTTCGTCCCCCGGTTCGACAAAAGTCTCCGCAATGAGCTTGATCAGTTCGTCCGATCCGTTTCCGACCAGGAGGCTGCTTTCCGGAACCTGGTAATACCGGGCGAGGGCCTCCCGCAGATGCGTCGCGCCCCCGTCGGGATACCGGTGCAAGCTGGCCGCCGCGCGAACCACCGCTTCCTGAACCTTCGGCGAAGGACCGAGAGGGTTCTCGTTGGACGCGAGTTTGACCACCTCGCTCAGGCCGAATTCCCGTTGAACTTCTTCAATCGGCTTACCCGGTACGTAAGGCTCAATGCCCAGAATCGTCGGGCGTACCCGAGATCCGATCGCGCCGCCCATCTGTTGTGACTCCCTCCCTTGACGGGGCCGCCGCCCCCGATTCACGACGGATCGCCGGCCGGGTCACGGGGTCCTCTAAATACAATGAAAAAAGAGCCGCACCCCAAGGGGCGAAGCACGGCTCCGCGGTACCACCCTCATTGACGGCCGTCAAACGACCGCCCACTTTGCGCGTCCCTTTTTTCGGGACGCCGTCCGAATAACGGGGACGAACCGGCTCAAACTACTCGCCCGCCGGACTTCGCTTCCGGCGGCTTTCCCCTGAGCGGCCCAGGAGTGAACTTCGGCGGGTTTCCCCCAGGGGCGCTTCCAGTCGCGGCGCCCCCTCCCTGTGAGTTAACGCCCGCTTACTCTCTCCTGCATTGCCTTGGCAAAACTATTTGGCGAGGATTATAGCATACCTTTGGGGGAGCGGCAATAGGAGGGGCGCGGATTTTCAGCCATTTTCACCGGGGAAATGACCGGAGAAATGCCGGCAGGGGGAGATAGCCCGAAGTTTCATGGCCGGACATCCGGAAAGTCCGCTCAGAACGGGCAGGCCCGTCCTTTTCGGGTGAAAAGGCAGAGGCGGGCGGACGCCCGATGCCCCGGGCCGGCATACGGGAAAACCGCAAAGCGGAAGCAGGACATACGGACAAAACGGACGAAATTTAGCCCGGATACAGTCCCGGAACGGAGGGAAACTCCTGACATGGACAGACCGGTCGTGAACGGCATCGGTCCGAATGACCGCCGCCCGATTCCTTTGGAAAACCGGAGCCGCTTCTCCGATGCGGCCGCCGCCGGCGCTTTCGCCCGGAAGCTCTCGGAGGCGATCGACGCCCGCCGCAACTTCGCCCCGGACGTGACGGCCGTGTCCACCGCGAAGTCGCCGGTCGGGGAGGACGTTCAAACGGGCCGGAAAGCCGGCGTCTCCTCCTTCGATGACGAAGCGTGGCTGTCCATGGTGCGCCTCTGGGCAGCGGAACGCATGGCCGCCCTCCCCGGCGCGGAAAACAACTCCACCCCCGGCCTGTCCGAACCGGCCTTCGGCGACTTGGGGTGGTGGTGGTTGTGGGAAGCGGCCGCGGGCCGGAACGGTTCCGGCCGGCCTCCGTCCCTGCGGTCCCCGGGCGCCCCGGTCGCTGCTGAAACCGTTTTGCCGGGCCGGCCGAAGGCCCCCGATGGAGCGGCCGGAACGGAGCGATGGATGCCGCTGATTCTGCAAACGGCCGGCCGCTACGGCCTTGATCCGGCCTTGCTCCGGGCGGTCATGGCGGTCGAAAGCGGCGGGAACCCCTCCGCCCGCTCGCCGGCCGGCGCCCTCGGCCTCATGCAACTGATGCCTTCAACGGCCCGGAGCCTGGGGGTTGACCCCCTCGATCCCGCCCAAAACCTGGACGGAGGCGCCCGGTATCTCCGGGATCTTTTGGCGCGGTTCCGGGGAGACGTCGTCCTGGCGCTGGCGGCCTACAACGCCGGCCCCGCCGCTGTGGAACGACACGGCGGGATTCCGCCCTACCCGGAAACCCGGGAGTACGTCCGCCGCGTTACGGAGCTGTACCGCAGGTTCCGCTAGTCCCGGATTTCAAGGTTAAATCAAATAAAATCCCAGTCCCATGATGATATAGGCTCCCAGGGCCATCGCCCCTTCCAGCCAATTGGACTCCCCGTCCAGGGACAGCAGGGTGATCAAAGCCACTCCCAAGACCATCGCCGCAATCTCCGGCCATGTAAACACCAGCGTCATGGGATGGCCGACAAACAAACTCGTGAACACCAACAAGGGCGCCACGAACATGGCGATTTGCAAACTGCTGCCGATGGCGATCTCCAGGCTGACATCCATGCGGTTTCGCCACGCCATCAGCACCGCCGAACTGTGTTCCGCGGCATTGCCGATGATCGCCACGACAATGACCCCGATAAACACCTCCGACCATCCCAGAGCCCGGGACACATGCTCGATGGTTTGAACCAGCAGTTCGCTTTCATAGGCAACGGCGGCGGTCGCCCCGGCCAGCACCGCGAGCGACCGCGCCATTCCCCACTCTGCCTCTTCCTGCGACAAATCTTCCGTGTAATTAAAGATATTCTTATGGGTAAACAAGGAAAAGAAAAGCCCCAATAAGTAGATGGCCAGACTCACGGCCGCCACGCCGATGCTCAACTCCACGCCGATGGCGGGGCGCTGCATGGTGAAGATCGCGGGGATGACCAAGGCGATGACCACCCCGATCAACATCATGGAAGCGTTGGTGCCCGCGGCCCTCTGATTGAACGTTTGAATCGGGTGGCGGATTCCCCCGATTAAAAAACTCAAGCCCCCGACCAGGAGCAAGTTCCCCAGGATCGAGCCCGTTAGGGACGCCTGGACCACCTGTACGAGGCCTTCCCGAATGGCAAAAAAGCCGATGATCAATTCCACCGCGTTGCCGAAGGTGGCGTTCAGCAGACCGCCGATGCGCGGACCGCTCAAAACGGCGATGTTCTCGGTGGCCTTCCCCATCAAGCCGGCCAGCGGGATGATGGCGATACACGCCAACCAGAACAAGGCCATTTCCGGCCAGTGCAAAATATCCCCAATAACGGTCAGGGGCAGCGCAATCACCAGTATCCACGTCATCCACCGGTCCAATGGATGCGTCAACCTCCTTCATCCGTCCCAGACTGCCACCGTCATCGTAACATGTTTCACCCTCCCGTGCAAAAGAAAATACCGCCCTTTGGGCGGCTTCGCGCCTTCTTCCGCTTTGGAGCCCGCCTGTGGGGAACCGGTCGCCGGGGGTTCGGGCCGCGACGGGAGCGCGGCCCGAACCGTCTCCCCGGAACCCTTACTCGGCCCCGATACCCGTCTGAGACCGGACGAACAATTCCGCAAACTTGCTGTCCGCATCCGCCTCGCGGCGTCCCAAATAAGTCCCCAGCCATGCGGCCAAAAACCCAAGCGGGATGCTGACCACACCCGGATTTTGCAACGGAAACAGGGCGCTCTTGGCATCCATGACCGCCGGGCTGATAAACACCAGAATCAGCGAAGACAACAATCCGACCGCCATGCCCGTCACCGCCCCCGCCGTGTTAAACCGTTTCCAGAACAGCGAGAACACGATCACCGGGACGTTCGCGCTCGCCGCCACCGCGAAGGCGAGAGCCACCATGTACGCGACATTCCACTGGCGGGCCGCAATGCCGAGGGCGATGGACGCCAAACCCACCACCAGCGACGTGTACCGGGCCACCCGAACCTGTTCTTCCTCTTTCGCCTGTCCGCGGCGGATCACATTGGCGTAAAAGTCGTGGGCAAAGGCCGAAGACGCCGCGATGGTCAGACCGGCCACCACAGCGAGAATGGTGGCAAACGCGACGGCGGCGATAAACGCCATCATGAAGTCTCCGCCCAAATGTTTCGCCAACAGCGGCGCCGCCATGTTCCCGCCTTTATCAAGTTTCAGAATTTCTTCCTTTCCAACCAACGCCGCCGCTCCGAATCCGAGGAACGTGGTGAGAATATAGAAGGTTCCGATGATCACCGTCGCCCAGACGACCGATTTGCGGGCCTCTTTTGCAGAGGGGACGGTGTAAAAGCGAATCAGGATGTGCGGCAGGCCGGCCGTGCCCAGGATCAGCGCCAGACCGAGAGAAATTTGATCGATGGGGTTCTTGAACCGAAGGCCCGGTTCCAAATACGCCGGACCGTACTTGTCCACCACGGCCTGGAACATTTCGTTTACACTGAAATGAAACTTGACAAGAACCAGCAGACTGATGATGATGGTCCCGGCCATCAGGAGAACGGCTTTGATAATCTGCACCCAAGTGGTCCCGAGCATCCCGCCGAAGACCACGTACAGCACCATCAGAATCCCTACGACGAGGATCGCCGTGGTGTATTCCATCCCGAGTAGAAGGTGGATCAGTCCGCCCGCACCGACCATCTGGGCGATCATGTAAAAAGTGCTGATGACGAGGGTGCTCAGAGCCGCCATCGAGCGAACCGGCACCGGACTCAACCGAAAGGCCACCACGTCGGCCATGGTGTATTTTCCGGAATTGCGCAGGGGCTCGGCCACCACCAACAGGACCGTCAGGTAAGCCACGAGCCATCCCACCGAGTACATAAACCCGTCGTAACCGCTCAGGGCGATCATACCCGAAATGCCCAGAAAAGAAGCCGCGCTCATGTAATCGCCCGCAATGGCCAAGCCGTTCTGCCACCCGGTCAGGGAACGGCCGGCTGCGTAGAATTCCGAGACGGTTCGCGTCCTTCTCGACGCCCAATACGTGACGGCCAAGGTCACCAGAACGATCAGACCGAACAAAATAAACGCTTGATTCATGCCCGTACCCCCTCCGCCTTGCGGGACCGCTCGTGCTCGTCGCGTACCAATTGTTCTGCTAATTGGTCAAATTCCGACGCTTTTCGCACATAGATCCAGCACAGCACCCAGACCATTGCGAATTGCGAGAGGGCAAACAGGTAACCAAAGGTGATCTGACCGACGACCCGCCAGCCCATCAGGGATTTCGCCCACCCGGCGAATATGGGCAGCAAAAAGTAGTACACGAGGAAAAAGACGATGGCCGGAATGAGGAACCTCTTCTTTTTTTTCACCAGCTTTTGAAAGGTCGGTGATTCGGCCAGCTCCTTCCAAGACGGAGAAACGGGGGTGTGAAAAGCGGCCATAGGATCCCTCCTCCAAGAAGATTATGATTACACCGTTAAATGTAATATATAGACAAAAAGCTTGTCAACCATAATTTTTCTTAATAAAAGGTTTTTTCTATCTGCTAAGTCCATTATAATGGCGCAGGGTATGCAACACTTAGAGGGCCCTCGAACGCCCTTCGTTCGTTGACGGACAGGTGACAAAACGGTACGCTGAAGGTACGAGCAACTCCCGGGCCGGAAGGAGGACGGGGGAACCCCCATTCCACGATCGGCCCCGGGCGCGAAAACCTCAGAGACGGAGGAGGTTTCTTCTTTGGAGACGGACAAACTCATCGTAGACGCTTTCATTGAAATCCCGAGTGGCAGCCAAAACAAGTACGAATTCGACAAAGAAAAGGGCGTTTTTCGGTTGGACCGGGTGCTGTATTCGCCGATGCACTATCCCACCGAATACGGGTACATCCAGGAAACCCTGGCCGAGGACGGCGATCCGCTGGACGTCCTGGTCCTCACCACGTTTCCGACCTTTCCGGGCTGCGTGATTGAAACCCGGGTGGTGGGAGTCCTCTTGATGACCGACGACAAAGGCAAGGACGAAAAGCTCCTCGGCGTGCCGACGGAGGATCCCAGGTGGAAACAGGTCCGGTCCCTCGAAGACGTTCCTCCGCACATTCTCGAGGAAATCGCCCACTTCTTCTCGGTGTACAAACAACTGGAAGGCAAAGAGGTCAAAGTAGAAGGCTGGCGTGGAACGGACGAAGCGGCCCGACTGCTGGAGGACGCGCGCAGGCGGTACCGGTCATGACCGCCGGTCGGAGGGATCGGGAGCCCTTGCACTTCCGCCCGGAGGTGTAAGGGCTCGCGGTCACCGAAACATCCGGAAACCGCGACGCCGGAGGGCGCGGATCGTCAGACCGCTGGCCGCCGCCCCGACTGCCCCGATGCAGACGAGGGTCCAATCGAAAGCCTTGAGATGCCCCCCCGTCTTCGCGAGGACGTACAGAATCAACACCGCGTAAACGGCCGAACTGGTCCACCAGGGGGCGATCATGTTCACGATAAACCCCACCCCGAAGGTGACCACCAAGGCCAACAAAGACAGCACGATCAAAAGGGCAATCATCGCGAGGCTCTTCCTTTCGTCGTCCCCGTTTGGGAGGGCGCCGGCCGGGGCGCCCATCCGAGACGCTTCCAGTGTGCCAGCCGCGGCGAAGATTGTCAAACCGGCCGGCCGGTCCGGGGGCTCGATGTGGAACATACCGGCGAACGATCTGCGGACCGTTCGCGGATCGCCGCGTCCACCAGCCGGACTCACCGGTGTTTAAACTTCGGGGCCCTCTTCTCGAGGAAGGCCTGCACTCCCTCTTTGACGTCTTCCGTCTGAAACACTTCGTCGAACAGGTCGGCTTCGTACTCGAGCGCTTCTTTGAGGGGACGCTCCAGCCCCTGATCGACCAGTCGTTTGATCCGGCTCAAAGAAACCAGCGTCCTGGAGGCGATCGTCTTGGCCAGGTCCTTTGCCGCTTCCATGACCTGGTCATCCGGAACCACCCGGTTTACCAGCCCGATCCGCAAGGCTTCCTCGGCGGAAATCGGATCACCCGTGAACATGAGTTCCTTGGCCTTCGCCTCGCCGACGAGCCGGGGCAACCGCTGGGTCCCTCCGGCGCCGGGAAACAGGCCCAGCTTGATCTCCGGCAATCCCAATTGGGCGCTCTTTCCCGCGATGCGAATGTCGCAGGCCAACGCCAGTTCGCACCCTCCCCCCAACGCATAGCCCAAAATGGCGGCGATGGTGGGCTTTTCGAGGTCGTCGAGACGGTTCAACACCTTCTGCAATTCCCTGGACATGGCCCCCGCCGCACCGGGTTTCATCCGGGAAGGAAACTCCTTGATGTCGGCGCCCGCCATGAAGGCTTTCGTGCCCGCTCCGGTCACGATGACGGCGACAACCTCCCCGTCGGCCGCGACTTCCTCCACACACTCCCCGAGTTCTCGGGCCACCGCCTCGCTCATCACGTTGAGGGGTGGATTGTCGATGGTGATCACCGCATACCCTTCCTCTTTGGTCCATTGCACCTTCGTCCTCTGCGTCATTTCCTCGCCTCCTGTTCAACTGGGCATCCAAATGAATGTCCTAATTTTACAATATTCCACGCCGGCCGCAGAAATCCTGCCCGAACCTCCCGGAGGAGGCGGCGTTCGCCGGAAGGAAACGACCGCCGTGTGGACAGCGGGATTTAAATTGTTATATGATACACCCGTCAGACGCACATCGTCCATAGACGGAGGATGCTCATGTTGGAATTGATTTTGTTCGACGTCGACGGAGTATTGTTGAGCGAAGAACGCTATTTCGACGGATCGGCGCTCACGGTATGGGAACTGCTGTACAGTCCGAATTACCTGGGATTGTCCGGAACCTATACCCCCGATCCTTCAGAGGAACAGATTCGAGCCGTCCGCCGCGAAGTCTTCTTAGACGACCGGATCTTACACCTGCTGAAAAGCAAAGGCGTCAATTCGAACTGGGACATGGTCTATCTGAGCTTTTCGTTCCAACTCCTCCTGGGTTTGAAAAAAATTCGTGAAATTTCGGTTCAAGAAGCGGAAAAATGGCTTCAGAAACCGATCGATCGGGATGCGCTGCCGGAGCTGGGCGCCCGCCTTCGGGACGCGGGGTTCCAACCGGATTTTTCAGCCTTTTATGAAGCCCTCTCCAACGCCTCCGCGGTCCAGCACCAACTGTTACAGGCATTGAACGATTGGGCGGAAGCGCTGACGGGGATCCCGACCCGCCAGTTCGGGCGGATCAGCCCCTTGTGGTCGGTCACCATGAACGCCTTTCAAGAATGGTATTTGGGAGCCGATCACTACCTGGAACGGTACGGCCGGACGCCGGTGGAACGCAAACGCGGTTTTCTCTACGATGAAATTCCGATCCGGCCGGCCCCCGAAATCCGCCGGGTTCTCGACTGGCTCAGGAACCGGGGCTACCTGCTGGGAATGGGCACCGGCCGTCCCCGGGTGGAAACCCGGGTGCCCTTATCCGCCCTCAACCTGTTGGAGCCCTTTGAAGACGACCGGATCGTGACCGCCGACGACGTCTTGGAAGCGGAGCGAAAGGCCCCCCGTTTCGCTCCGCTGGCCAAACCCCACCCCTACACGTATCTGCGCGCCATCGATCCCGTTTCCGAAGTCGGGGAACTGCTGGAGAGGCCATTGCCGATCCGGGACGCCGACAAAATCTTAATCGTCGGCGACTCCCTCGCGGATTGGATCGCGGCCCAAAAGATCGGATGCCGTTTCGCCGCCACCCTGACCGGGCTCAGCGGCGCCAAAGCCCGAAGCAGTTTTGAGGAGCGGGGAGTGGAGTGGATCCTCGACGATGTGACCGGCTTGCCGGATCTCCTCGAACGCCCGGCGGCCCGCTGACGGCCCGGACGGCCCGCTCCCCCCGATATACGGCACAGGGGGCGTCCCTCCCCCGAAACCGGAGAGACGCCCCCGTTTCGTTTACGTGACGGTACAATCCGAAGCGATCACGAAGGGCGATCGGCCGCACGGAGGGGTTGCGGTTCCGGCGATTCCAACACCTCCGCCAAGGTCAGCCCGTCCAACGCTTTCGCGATGCCCTCGCTCAGCTTGACCCACACCTTGCGGGTGTGACACGTCGGAATCCGGTCGCACCACAGGGTGTCCACATCTTCCGCGACGCAGCCGATGGGTACGAGAGAGCCTTCGAGAACCCGGACCACGTCCCCGACGTACAGGCGATCGGGGGGCTGGGCCAACAAAAACCCGCCGTTGACCCCCCGCACGCTTTTGACGATTCCCGCCTTGCGCAGGGAGACCATGATCTGATCGAGAAACGGCTCCGGGATTCCCTCGATCTCCGCAATCTGCCGAGTGGACATCGGACGGCCCCCCGATCGCTCGGCCAGGGTCACCAGCGCCCGCAACCCGTATTCCGTGCGATTGGACAACCTCATGCGAGCCACCTCATCTCCTGTCGTCCGATTCCATGGCTTACAGATCGTCCGCGTCGATCCAAATTCCGCCGTCGCGAACGTGGACTTCATACGTACGCAACGGCGAGAAAGCGGGCAGGTGAACGGCCGCCCCGGTCCGGACGTCGAAACGGCCTCCGTGTTTTGGACAGGTGACCACCGGTCCGTCCAGCGTACCCTCCGTGAGGGACGCCACCGCGTGGGTGCATAAATCGGACGTCGCGTAAAACCGGCCGCCGACATTGTACAGGGCTACATCCGCATCCTCCACCCGGACCCGCTTCATTTGACCCGGTTGCAGTTCGTCCACCGACGCAATTTTGACCAACGCCATGCCGTTCGACTCCTTCGTCCCGGTTAACCGATCGATCCTTCCATCTCAAACTTGATCAAGCGGTTCATTTCCACCGCGTATTCCATGGGCAACTCCCTCGTAAAGGGCTCGATGAACCCCATGACGATCATGCGCGTCGCCTCTTCTTCGGTCAGTCCCCGGCTCATCAGGTAGAACAGCTGTTCCTCGCTGACCCGGGACACCGTCGCCTCGTGCTCCAGCGTCACGTCGTCGTTCAAAATCTCGTTGTACGGGATGGTATCCGACGTGGACGCTTCGTCGAGGATCAAAGTGTCGCATTTGATGTTTGCCTTGGCCCCCTTCGCCTGGGGCGCAAAATGGGCCAAACCGCGGTAGGTGGTCTTGCCGCCCTGTTTGCTGATGGACTTGGACACGATCGTCGAGGTGGTATCCGGCGCCGCGTGGATCACCTTTGCGCCGGCGTCTTGATGTTGGCCCTTGCCCGCCACGGCGATCGACAGGACCGTCGCCTTGGCGCGCGGCCCCATCATGTACACCGCCGGATACTTCATTGTCAATTTCGAGCCGATGTTGCCGTCGATCCACTCCATGGTCGCATCGGCATAGGCCACCGCCCTCTTGGTCACCAGGTTGTAAATGTTCGGCGCCCAATTCTGGATGGTGGTATACCGGCAGCGGGCCCGGTCCTTCACGATGATCTCCACCACCGCGCTGTGCAAGGAATCGGTGCTGTAGATGGGCGCGGTACAGCCCTCGACGTAGTGGACGAAACTGTCCTCATCGGCGATGATGAGAGTTCGCTCGAACTGCCCCATGTTTTCGGAGTTGATGCGGAAATACGCCTGAAGGGGCACCTCGCACTTCACTCCTTTGGGCACGTAAATGAAACTCCCGCCGCTCCACACCGCCGAATTGAGGGCCGCGAACTTGTTGTCCTCCGGCGGCACCACCGTTGCAAAATATTGCTTGAACAACTCGGGATACTCCCGCAGCGCGGTATCGGTGTCGGTGAAAATGACGCCCTGTTCCGCCAGTTCCTTTTGAATGCTGTGGTATACGACCTCCGATTCGTATTGAGCCGACACGCCCGCCAGGAATTTCCGTTCCGCCTCCGGAATCCCCAACCGGTCGAACGTGTTTTTGATCTCCTCCGGGACTTCCTCCCACGTTTTCCCCTGTCGCTCCGTCGGCTTGACGTAATAGGTAATGTCGTCAAAGTTCAGCTCCGACAGATCGCCGCCCCAAGCCGGCAGCGGCTTCGACTGGAAAATCTCCAAAGCCCGCAGCCGAAAGTCGGTCATCCAGCCGGGTTCGTTTTTCATCATGGACAGTTCTTCGACGACCTTGCGGTTGAGTCCCTTTTGAAACTTGACCACCGCAATGTCGGGATCGCGGAACCCATACTGGTATTCTTGAATATCGGGTATGACCTTCGCCACGGCAACCCCTCCTTTTTTACGCCCGGCGCTCCTGCCGTTGTTCCTGGACCGCCCGCTCAAAGGCGTTCCAAGCCAGCAGGGCGCATTTCACCCGAGCCGGAAATTTCGACACGCCCTGAAGGGCTTCCAAGTCGCCCAACCGCTCCGTATCCGCCGGCTCCCCGCGGATCATCCGGTGAAACTCCTCGGCCAACTCCAGGGCTTCCTCCAGAGATTTGCCTTTTATCGTTTCGCTCATCATCGAGGCCGACGCGATGCTGATGGAACATCCGATTCCCTTGAACCGCACATCCCGAACGATGCCGTCTTCCACCGCCAACTGGAGAGTGATCTCGTCGCCGCAGGTCGGGTTGTGCAAATGAACGCTGACGGCCCCATCCTCAATCTGGCCCTGATTCCGCGGGTGCTGGTAGTGATCCATGATGACCTGCCGGTACAAATCATCCAATTGCATGGCTGAAAAACTCCTTTGCTTTCGCCAGAGCGTCGATCAGGGCGTCGACGTCTTCCTCGGTGTTGTACAGGTAAAAGCTCGCCCGGGCCGTGGCCGCCGCCCCGAGCCAACGCATCAGCGGCTGGGCGCAGTGGTGACCCGCCCGAATGGCCACGCCTTCGGCGTCGAGTACCGTGGCCACATCGTGGGGATGAACGCCCCTGAGGTTGAAGGTCACCAGCCCCGCGCGCTGCCCGGCCCCGGGACCGTAGATTTCAATCTCCGGAATCTCCTTTAGGCGGTCGAGGGCATACCGGACCAACTCCTGTTCCCACCGGTGAACGTTTTCCATTCCCACCCCGGTCAGGTAGTCGACGGCAGCGCCCAATCCCACGGCTCCGGCGATGTTGGGCGTTCCGCCCTCAAACCGCCAAGGCGCCTCTTTCCACGTCGAACGGTACAGTTCCACAACTTCGATCATTTCCCCGCCGTAATAGACCGGCTCCATCTGCGAGAGCCACTCCCGCTTTCCGTACAACACCCCGATCCCGGTCGGCCCGCACATCTTGTGGCCGGAAAAGGCGAGAAAATCGCAATCGAGATCCCGAACATCCACCGGCATATGGGGCACGCTCTGGGCGGCGTCCACGACGATCAACGCGCCCTTGCGGTGAGCGATCCGCGCCATTTCCTTGACCGGATTGACGGTCCCGAGAACGTTGGAGACGTGGGCCACCGCCACGATCTTGGTCCTCTCGGTGATCTCCCGCTCGGCGTCTTCCAGCCGGATCGTTCCGTCCGGTTGCAAGGGCAGGTATTTCAACACCGCCCCTTTAGCCAAGGCCAGCTGTTGCCAGGGAATGAGATTGCTGTGATGTTCCATCGGGGTGATGACAATCTCGTCCCCTTCGCCGACCATCCGCCGTCCGAGACTGGCCGCCACCAAATTGATCCCTTCTGTGGTGCCGCGGGTAAAAACGATCTCATCGGCGGAAGAGGCTCCGATGAAACGGGCGACCTTCTCCCGGGCGCCTTCAAAAGCTTCCGTAGCCCGCCCGGCCAAGGCGTACACGCCGCGATGAACGTTGGCGTTCTCCTCGCTGTAATATCGAGCGATCCGTTCTATCACGGGCAGCGGCTTCTGAGACGTAGCCGCACTGTCCAGATACACCAGGCGTTTCCCATTCATCGGTTGTTGCAGGATGGGAAATTCCCTCCGAATCTCTTCCCGGGTTTTCATCGGGTCATCTTCCTCTCCACCAGCTCTTCCATCACCCGTCGAATCCCGGGCAGCGGAATCCGACCGATGACCGGATCGAGAAAACCGCGCACGATCAGGCGCCGGGCCTGCTCCTCGTCGATACCGCGGGACATGAGGTAGTACAGCTGTTCCGGATTGATTTTACCCACACTGGCGGCGTGATCCGCCCGCACGTCGTTTTCGTCGATCAGCAGCATGGGAATGGTGTCCGCCCGGGCGGTCGGGCTCAAGATCAACAGGCTTTCCGCCTGATGCCCGCTTGTGCCGACGGCGCCCTTTTGAATCTGCGTCACCGCCCGGAACACGGTCTCCGCCCGGTCGAGTACGACCCCGCGCCCCAAGATTTCGCTTTCGGTGAAGCGGCCGGCATGCACCATCTTGACCGTCAAGTCCAGGTGTTGACGCCCCGTGCCGATGCCGACGACCCGGGCGTCGGAGCGGCTGCCCTGTCCCGCCAGTTCCGTTCCGCATTCCCCGACGATGTATCCCTCCCCCATCTCGCCGACCAGCCACTCCACCCGGGCATCCCGTTCCGCCCTGGCCCGGCGGACCAAAAATCCGGTCACCGATTTGGGAAGGTCCTGAAAACCGGCGTACCGCAACCGCCCACCGTCTTCCACCAAACATTCGACAATTCCGCAGGTGAAAGCCGCGCCCAAATCCAGGTCGGAAACCAGCGCCTCCACGACGGTCGCCGACGCCCCCTCTTCCACGACGATCAAAATCCGGGGAAACACAAAGGCGCCGGCCTCGCCGATCTGGTACAGCGCCAGCAGGGGAATTTCCGCCTCAGCGCCCCGGGGCACGTGCACGAACAGGCCCGCGTTCCACAACGCGCTCTGAAGAGCGATCCACTTGTTTTCGGCCGGATCCACCACCCGCCCCAACGCCCGGCGCACCAGATCTTCCCTCTCCCGGACGGCCGTAGACAGCTCCGCCGCATACACCCCGCGCCCCGCGAGGTTCTCCAAGTCCAGGTACGGCACTCCGCCTCCCGCAAAGGCGGCGACACTGCGATCGCCACGCTCGCCGAAAAGCCCCTGCAGGTGGGCGGGAAAGCGTTCCAGGGGAGGGGCGGACGCCATCGACGGCGCCAGCCGCAGATCCTGCAACTTCCTCTTTTCCCAATCACTCCGTTCGAACTTGGGAGGCGGTAATTGCTCATAGGCTTCCCACGCCCGCAACCGCCATTCCCTCAACCAGGCGGGCTCCCCGCGCCCCTCGGATAAAGACTCGACCACCCGCCTGTCCAGTTCCATCGCATGTCCAACCGCCATGAATCCCGCCTCCCTCGTCACGACCGCGACGTCACCGTGTGATCTTCAATGCCGAGTTCCCGCTTGAGCCAATCATACCCCTTGGCTTCCAATTCCTCGGCCAGTTCGCGGCCGCCCGACCGGACAATGCGCCCTTGCATCATCACGTGGACATAATCGGGCACGATGTACTGCAACAGGCGCTGGTAGTGCGTAATGATCAGAATCCCCATTTCGGGACCCCGCAGATCGTTGACCCCTTTTGCCACGATTTTCAACGCATCGATATCCAAACCCGAATCGATTTCGTCCAGAACCGCGATCCGGGGCTTCAACATCCTCATTTGCAAAATCTCGTTTCTCTTTTTCTCGCCGCCGGAAAACCCCTCGTTCAAATAACGCTCCGCAAAGGACGGGTCCATGTCGAGAGCCCGCATCTGTTTCTGGAGTTCCCGATGAAACTGCAGGACCGGGATTTCGTTCCCTTCCCCGCGGCGGGCGTTGAGGACGAGGCGAATGAAATTGGCGTTGCTGACCCCCGGCACCTCGCTCGGGTACTGCATGGCCAAAAACAAGCCCTTGCGCGCCCGTTCGTCCACTTTCATCGCCAGCAGGTCCTCGCCGTCCAGCCAAGCCCTCCCCTCCGTCACCTCGTACTTGGGATGGCCCATCAACGCCGCAGCCAAGGTACTTTTTCCGGTGCCGTTGGGCCCCATGATGGCATGGACCTCTCCGCCCCGGATCTCCAAATCCACGCCCTTTAAGATCTCCGTTCCCTCTACGGAGACGTGCAGGTTTTCGACTTTCAAATAGGGTTGACCCGACATCGAACCGTTCCTCCTAGTCCGCTTCAACGGCCGGCCGAATCGCCGTCCGGCCGCGGAAAGAAATGATGACTGAAAAAGTCATCTTTTGATTATCAGCATACCACACCGTGCGGAAAATGCAACTCCCGCCCCACACATGCAAAAAAGGACCGTCCGGCACCGGCCGGACCGCCCCGCACCCCCGGGACCGCGCCCGGGGATTAAAACAGGTACTTCATGGCGAGCCTCGCCTCTTCCGACATCCGGTCGGGAGACCACGGCGGATCGAAGGTCAATTCCACCTCGACCCGGTCCACGTCTCCCAGTTTCTGAATCCGTTCCTCGATTTCCCGCTTCAATCCGTCGAAGATCGGACACCCCATCGAAGTCAGGGTCATCGTGACCTTGACGGTCTTATCCTCTACGGCGATGTCGTACACCATCCCGAGATTCACGATGTCGATCTGCAGTTCGGGATCGAGAACATCGGTCAAAGCCTCCCGGACCTGTTCCACGGTCACCATGGCATCGTTTCCCTCCCTTTTCGAGCGGCGACCGAACTCACGGCGCCGCCCCAGCGCGGACAAACCGGTGTTGACCGACCGGGCCATGCGCACGGGCCAACGCGGGCTTCCTTTCGGTGGGTCGCGCTAAAAGTATTATGCGCCAACACTCCCGCCGCCGTAAAGAAATTCATCACAGAAAGAAGAAAAAGGGCGCCCTCAAAGAGCGCCCTTTCGGCGATCCCCGTGAGACTGTATCCCGTGAGGATTCACGAAGACCGCTTCTTTCACCATACGCACCGGTCGTTGCGCTTGCCATCGGCCCGGGCGATCGCCCGGGCCGATGGCCTGCCGCCCGCATAGGCTGGAAACGATCAATCGAGAGGAGGGGTCGATGTGTCGATCGAACAACCACTTGACCAATTTTATTATATGGCGCCCGGAGAAAGCACCCGCTCCCAGCCGGTCCCCGGGTTGGAGAAGGACTTTCGCCAGTGGTACCCGGCGCCCTCGCCCTGGATCGGAGCGGGAATCTTTCTGCCCCCGGTCATCCTGCCGCCGTATCCCGTCTTGCCCTTTTGGATTTGACCGACCGCCTCCGGCACGGCTTCACGCCGCCGCATAGCGGCAGGTGAGGGAGTGCACACTCGGTAGTGTCCCGGGTGAAAAAGGAGGGGCGAACCATGTGGTTTCACCTGCGCGGACTGCCGCATCGAGAAATTCACGGATTGCCCTATACCATCCACCAGACGGCTTCGGGACGGTGGCACATCGTCATTCCAAACTGTCCCCGGTACCCGGCCGGATATTTCTTCCCCCAAAGCTTCCCTACCCGTGAAGCGGCTCTCCAAGCACTGGAAGAAGGTGCGCGCCCGGACCTTTGAACCGGGCGCGGCACCGTTCCGTTTCCCATCTTTTCGTCTCCCATCTTTCTTGACAGACTGTTTACACTCGTTCTACCAAAACTACAGCCTTTCGAATTCGAAACTTGATCTTTCCTCGTTAAAATTCACATAGTAGAATAGATACCCGAAAACATGGGCGCATCCGCTTGAACGGAGGAGTTACATGCGGAAAAGGGTATGGAAGACCTTGGCGATTGCAATTTGTATTTCTATTATTCTATCGTTTTTACCGTATTCCGAAAAAACTCGACCCGGCCTGCCGAGATTGCACGCGGAGAGTGCGAAGGGAAGCCGCTCCGAAAGCAGGCCCGCCGTGCCGGAAACTTACCGGGATCAGGTGGTCGTCCTGGTCTACCATAACGTCGATCCCGAAGTGCCGACCCCCGAAAGCATCTCGCCCCGCATGTTCGAGGATCACATCGAAATGTTCCGGGACCGCGGTTACCACGTGATCTCCATGGCCCAATTCCTCCATTTTCTGCAAGGGGGACCGGTACCGGACAAGGCTCTTCTTTTGACTTTTGACGACGGGTACGAAGGGGTCTACCGGTACGCTTATCCCATCTTGCGGCGGCACCACCTGCCGGCTACCGTCTTTATCGTCGCCCGGTGGGCGGGTCGAAAACACGGGTGGTTCCAGTACATGAGCGTCGAAGAACTGCGGGACATGCAACGGAGCGGTTTGATCGAAATCGGTTCCCACAGTTACGACGGACACCGCACCATCCTCGGAAAAAACGGAACGACACCGGCCCTGGTTGCCCCGGGAGCACATGAGGCGGAAGCGGACTATGAGAAGCGGGTTTTGGACGATTTTGTTAAATCAAGGAAATTTTTCCAATCCGAGTTGCACGTGGACAATGGAATATTCTGCGAACCCTTCGGAGCATCGTCCCCGACCATGATTCAGCTGGGGAAAAAGGCGGGATACCGCTACTTCTTTACGGGAGGGGGAGGCAGCGTGACGAGGCAGACGCCGCCAGAGGCCATTCCCCGGATCGATGCCGGCAACCGGAACATGAACCCGAAATGGCTGAATAAATGGATTTTGCAACAAGTGCGGCCGGCCTCCACCCACGGGCGCCCCGGCCAGGACGGCAAGACCGGGGAGGGAGCCGTCCCGGAATACTCCGGTTAGGGGCCGGAACGCCCCATACCTGACGAGTGGGATCACCGGCTCCCTTCGGGAGGTGGAGGCGTCGGAGTGGGTTTCCCGTATCGCCCGTACGTTCGCTCGATGTACTGACGAATTTCCGGCAGGCTTTTTCCATCTTTGTGCATGGCCATAGCATCCCGTGCTATGTTGAGGCAGATCGTTCACGTGTGACCCATCGGATCCCATTTGATGGATCCACCGGGACCTCCCTCTCGCAAAAAGCAATCCAGGTCGCTCGTATGTCCCTCATCGGCACACCCGCAATAGCAGGGCATATACCGGAGGACATCCCTGTGCACATACGCCAGACGGTAGATGTTTTGGACTTCGGAGGAGCTGTTCGCCACAAAATCGGGCAAGGCGACCTGGATGTGTTGGGCCTCGTCGGACAAGGCTCGGACCGCCTCCGCAGAAGGCCCCTCGCCGGACGCCCCTCCGCATCCCACCAGCAAAGCCGCCGTAACCGCCGCAACAGCGGCCCGTCGCATACCGGTTTTTTTCATCGTAACCCCCCCAGGCCCGTCGAGCGGTGCACGCCGGCACACCCCGACTTTGGGCCGACGGTCTTGCGAAAAAAAGACAAAAAAGAAAGGACGGAGTAGCATGAATCGTCCGTTGGAGCCATCCGGAGGCCGGGCTCGATCATCCGCCGGCGAGGTCCTCGCCGTGTTCACCCGTCTCGGCTTGACTTCTTTCGGCGGTCCCATCGCTCACCTGGCCTATTTTCACCGGGAGTTCGTCCACCGGCGGCGGTGGCTGGACGAACAAAGTTACGCTGATCTCGTAGCGATGTGCCAAATGCTTCCCGGGCCCGCCAGCAGCCAAGTCGGCATCGCCCTCGGCCTCCGGCGGGCCGGGTGGCTCGGCGGGTTGTTGGCCTGGCTCGGTTTCACCCTGCCGTCCGCCGCGATCTTGACAGCGTTCGCCTTTGCCCTCAAACCGTGGGATCCAAGCCGTTTGCCGTGGCTTCACGGCCTCATGATCGCCGCTGCGGCGGTGGTGGCCCAAGCAGTCTGGAGCATGGCGCGCAGTCTAGCCTGGGACCGGGTGCGGGGGACCATCGCCATTCTCGCCGCCGTCGCCGTCCTCTTCCAACCGTCCCCCGCCACCCAACTCCTCGTCATCGGAGCGGCGGGACTGGCGGGGCGCCTCCTGCTCCCCAAACCGGAAGGGGCGCGAACCCGAGCGGCGGAGATCCCCATCTCAAAATTCGGGGGCGCTCTCTGTTGGATTTTGTTTTTCGGCCTTCTGGCCGGCCTTCCCCTGTTGGAATCCCTGCTTCCGCCCGGCCCATTCGCGGACGGCCTCGCCGTATTCGACCGATTTTACCGGGCGGGAGCCCTGGTCTTCGGAGGAGGGCACGTCGTGCTTCCTCTCTTGCAAAGTGAATTCGTTCCCCGCGGATGGATCTCCGTCGATGAATTTTTAGCCGGCTACGGGGCAGCCCAGGCGGTGCCGGGACCGCTGTTCACCTTCGCCGCTTACCTCGGCGCCGCGGCGAAGGCGGGGCCTGGCGGCCTGCCCGGCGCCCTGCTGGGTCTCATCGCCGTCTTTTTGCCGGCGTTTCTTCTCGTGATCGGAGCTTTGCCCTTTTGGAACGCCCTCCGCGCCCGCCCCGGCTTTCAGACGGCCCTGGCGGGAATCAACGCCGCGGTAGTGGGCCTTCTGGGCGCGGCTTTATACCATCCCATCTGGACGGAGACCGTACGGAGCAGCCGCGATTTCTGCCTGGTCCTCGCCGCTTTCGGAATGCTGGCCTTATGGAAAGCGCCGCCCTGGGTGGTCGTGCTTTTCGCCGCCTTCGGGGAACTCCTCGCGACCCGGCTCTCTTAACCCGGCTCTCTTAGCCCCGCCGCCCGGTCCCCGGAGCCCCGCCTCCGGGACCGGCTTCAAAACCGCCCGAGCCAAGCCCGGAACATGTTCTTCGTCGGGCCGGGTTCATACAGAATGTACAGCAACAGGAAGACCGCTAAGCCGGTCGCCGCGGTCACAAACCAGAGGGACGCGGTCCACCGGCCGATGCGCTTATGAAAGGCCCGGCGCCCTTTGGCCGCCGCCCGGAGAGTCAGCACTCCGAGCACCGCCGCCACCGTGGCCAAAACCGAGTGCACCTGAAGAAAGACTTGGTACGCTCCGCGCCAGCGTTCCGGCCCCCCGAACGTGGCGTCTCCCACCGTCAGGGTTTTGAGCAAATAGCTGACAAAAAAAGCCGACGCCAGCACGACGCCGGCCAGCATCGCCCTGCGGTGAGCCTCCACCCGTCCCCGGCGAATGAGAATCCACCCGACTGCGACGCAGCCGGCGCTCAGAAGAATAAACGCCTCATTGATATAAGGAAGAACCGTCGCAATCAATGCCCCGCTTCCCTTCCTTCACCATCTTTGCGTTGCTCCCTCATTCAGCATTGTGCCACAATTCAAGAACGGAAGGGTGAACAGTTCATGAACATTTCCCTTTACGGCTTCCGCCGCTCGCCGTCCACATGCCACCGGAACTCCCCGCGGCGGGCCTTCTCCACTCCGTCTGCGTACCATTCCGGGTCGTCCCGGTACCGCTGCTCACGCCACGGATCTCCCAACATGTGGTACCCCCGCTCTTCCCAGTAACCCGGAACGTCCTCGGCCATAAACTCGAGACCCCGCACCCATTTAGCCGATTTCCAAAAATACAGATGGGGAACCACCAGCCGGAGCGGCCATCCGTGCTTGGGCGTCAAGGGCTTGCCGTTGTGGGCATGGGCGAACATAACGCCGTCCTTTAACAGTTCTTCCAGGGGAAGGTTTGTCGTCCATCCTCCGTACGTGTGAACGAGAACATACCGGGCTTCCGGTTTGAGGGTCACGAGGTCGAGCACGGCCCGGAAGGGCACACCTTCAAATACATTGTCGAACCGCGACCAGGAGGTCACGCAGTGGATGTCGCAGCGGTGTGTCGTTTTGGGCAACCGCCCCCATTCCTCCCAGGTCAACCGCACAGGGCGTTCCACCAATCCGAAAAGCTCGAACCGCCAAGTCGCCAAATCGATCTGCGGGACGTCTCCCGCGTGCAAAACCGGCCAGCGCTCCGTTACGAATTGCCCGGGAGGCACTCGCCTTTCCCCTCGGGACATCGCCGATCCCCCCTTGCAGGATGATCACTAAAACTCGCTCCGGAAAATCACCCGAGGGACAGACTGGGCCTCTCCGCCCGTTTCGCCCTCGCTCCGCCCGTCTCCCGGCGCTCCTCCTGCTCCGCAAACTGCTCCTTGTACAGTTGCGCATACAGCCCCCCCTTGGCCAACAACTCCCGGTGAGTTCCCTTTTCCACAATCCGCCCCTTGTCGAGGACGACAATCTGATCGGCCTTCAGGATCGTCGACAGCCGGTGGGCGATGACGATGGACGTCCGGCCCCGCAACAGCGTTTCCAGAGCGGCCTGGATGCAGCGTTCCGAATGGGAATCCAGGGCGGAGGTGGCTTCGTCCAAAATGAGGATGCGCGGATTTTTCAGAATGACGCGGGCCAGGGCGATGCGCTGTTTCTCGCCGCCGGACAGCTTATACCCCCGTTCTCCCACCAGGGTATCGTACCCGTCGGGCAATTGAACGATCCTGTCGTGGATGTAGGCCGCCTTCGCCGCGGCGATCATTTCCTCTTCCGTCGCGTCGGGTTTGGCGTAAAGGAGGTTGTCCCGAAGGCTGGCGTGAAACAAGAAGGTCTCCTGGGTGACCACTCCGATCTGTTCATGAAGGGACGAAAGTCGGACCTCCCGGAGATCGTATCCGTCGATGCGCACCGTTCCTTCCTCCGGATCATAAAGGCGGGGAATCAAATGACTGAGGGTCGTCTTGCCGGCCCCGCTCGGCCCGACCAAAGCCACCAATTGTCCCGGTTCGATGGTTAAATCGATCCCGCGAAGCACCCACTCCCCTCCGGGCCGGTACCGGAAGCGGACACCGGAAAACTCGATTCTCCCGCCGACCTTCGGCAGATCGACGGCTCCGGGCCGGTCTTCGATCTCGACCGGTTTGTCGAGATAATCGAACAGCCGCACAAACAGGGCTGCGGAACCCATGACATTGACGTGAATGTTGGCCAGGGCGGACACCGGGCCGTACAGTTGGGTGAGATAGGCCGTAAAGGCCACCACCGTCCCCAGGGTCATCGCGTCGCCCATCACAGCCCGGCCCCCAAACCAATAGATGATGGCCGGGCCGGCCGTGGAAATGGCGGTCAGCAACATGAAAAACCACCGGCCCACCAAACTCTGGCGCATCTGGGCCTCCATGAGTTCCCGATTGCGGGCTTCGAACCGCGCCGCCTCCGCTTCTTCCTTGTTGAAGGTCTTTACGAGCAAAATCCCGCTGACTCCGAGGGTCTCCTGCATCAGGGCGCTGAGGTCGGCCATTTTTTCCTGGGTCTTTTTCTTCAACCGGAAACTCATTTGCCCCACCCGTCGCGTGGGAACGATAAAAAGAGGAAGAATCACCAGCGACAGCAGCGCCAAGCGCCAGTCGAGCCAGAACATGGTGACCACCGTAGTGATCACGCTGACTATGTTTTTCAGGGAATTGGACACCGTATCGCTGACGACCATCTGGAGGTTATTGACGTCGTTGTTGACCCGGGACATGATCTCCCCGGTCTTGGTGTTTGTGAAAAATTGGAGGGGCATGCGCAACAAATGCCGGTACAGTTGATTGCGCAAATCGAACATGACCCCTTGGCCGATCTTGGCGTTCAGGTACCCTTGCAACACTCCCACGCCCGCTCCGGCAAAAGCGGTGGCGATCATCAACAGGCACAGCAGGTTGAGCAAGCCGAACCGGCCGGAAGGAATGGCGTAATCGATGATGCCGCGGATGAGCAGCGGCTGGAGAAGCCCGAGGACGCTGCTGAGTACAATACATCCCAATACCGCCCACAGCGCCGCGGCATAGGGACGAAAATATCCGATGATGCGGCCCCACGGAATGTTGCGCAGGGGTTCCCTGCCTTTCTCGGCACCCCAATCTACGGCCGTATAGTAGCGCATCCGAGGCACCCCCTATCTTGACCATTGTAACAGATCTCCACGAATACCCGGAAGCTCAAGCCCGACAGACAGGCGCCCCCGGCGCAAAATGCCGGCGCCGAAACACCGAACCGGCAGGCTAAATCCGGTGCCTTCGCCGGCGGTGGATGTGTGTTCGCCGGCGGTGGATGTGATAGAATAGCGGTGTCACCCGAAGTGTTGGACGGAAAGGGGATACCGCCCTTGCTGCTGCGCACGATCGATTCGCGGCTGGCGGCCGTGGAACGAAAGGTCGCCGCCGGCGAACGCCTGGATTTCGAAGACGGCTTGGTCCTGTTGCAATCCCCCGATCTGCTGCGGATCGGGGCGATGGCAGACGAAGTGCGCCGGAGAAAAAACGGCGATGACGCTTATTTCATCGTCAACACGCACCTCAACTACACCAACGTGTGTCATTTGGACTGTAAATTATGTGCCTTCGGAGTAAAACCGGACCATCCCCAGGCGTACACCCTCAGCCTCGAGGAGATCGAAGCCAAGCTCCGGGCGATCGCCGGAAAGGGATTCAGCGAACTGCACATCGTCGGCGGAGTAAACGCCTCATTGCCGCTGTCCTATTACGAAGACATGATGCGCCTGGCCAAACGGATTCTGCCCGGCGTACACGTGCAGGCGTTTACCGCGGTGGAGATCGACTATATGGCACGAATTTCCAAATCACCGGTGGAAAAAGTGCTGGCCAGGCTCGTCGAGGCGGGACTCGATTCGATACTCGGCGGGGGAGCGGAAATTTTCGATCCCCAAGTCCGGCGTATTATCGCCGGCCACAAGACCAATGCCGAGCGCTGGTTCGCCGTCCACCGCATCGCCCATGAAATGGGCATCCGGACCAATGCGTCGATCCTGTACGGCCACATCGAAAAACCGGAGCATGTGGTGGACCATTTGCTCCGGTTGCGCGATCTACAAGATGAAACGGGGGGATTTTCCTGTTTCTTCCCCTTCGCCTTCCATCCCGCCAACACGGCCCTCGGCCGCGAATACAAGATTCAAAACACCACCACCGGATATTACGACCTCAAACTCCTGGCCGTCTCCCGACTGCTTCTGGACAACTTCGATCACATCCGCGCTTTTTGGATGATGATCGGCTTGAAGATGGCCCAGGTGGCTCTGAGTTTCGGGGTCGACGACTTGGACGGGACGGTGATGGAAGAGCAAATCGTCCACGCGGCCGGAGCGGAGACGGCCCAGATGACTCCGAAGGAAGAGTTTATTCGGATGATCCTCGAAGCGGGCCGGATTCCGGTGCAGCGGGACACGTTGTATAATAAACTCAGGATCTACGGATGAAGGAAAAGGCGCGGCGGCTTCTCCCCGCCGTAAGCACACGCGACAGCGGTTCTGTTCACAAAGGGGGAATCCGCAATGATCGAGAGAAAGCTTTACGGCCTATTCGGCGGGATGTTCGCCGTGGCGTTTGCGGCCTATTGCCTGAGTGCGTACTTCTTGGCTCATGCGCAGTATGCGGCGATCGGCTGGACGGTCCTCGCGGCCCTGGTTCTGTGCGCCATCTTGGGGATGGCGGCGGACAAGACCGATTTCCGGCGGGACGCCCGGTACCGGACCAACAACTTGAATTTTCCGTACTTCCACCATCACTCTACCCCGTGGGCGGTGCGCCGGCTCGAGGAGGAAAAGGAACACCGCCCCCAAGCCTCTTAATCCGATTTTTTGGCTCGCATCCTCTGAAAAGGGCGCCTGACCGGCGCCCTTTTTTCGCATTAAAACCGTTCGGACACCACTTTGGCCTGGGTCAAAAGCAGTAAATAGTCCCTCCCTCCCGCCTTGGAATCGGTGCCGGACATCCGGAATCCTCCGAAGGGATGGACCCCCACCAGAGCGCCGGTGATTTTACGGTTAAAGTACAAATTCCCCACGTGAAAATCCCGCCGCGCCCGCTCCAGATGGGCCCGGTTCCGGGAATAAACGCCTCCCGTCAGGCCGTATTCGGTATCATTGGCGATGCGGATGGCTTCGTCGAAATTTTCCGCGCGCAGGAACGCCACCACCGGACCGAAAATTTCTTCTTGGGCAATGCGCGCCTCAGAGGGTACGTCTCGAAAAATCGTCGGCCGGATAAAAAAGCCTTCCCCACCGGCGGGCTCCCCTCCGGTGACGAGCTTTCCTTCTCGTTTGCCGACTTCTATATATTGCAACACCTTGTCATAGGCGGCCCGGTCGACCACCGGTCCGTAGGACGCTTCTTCGTCGTCGGCCGGCGCCACTTTCAAAGATTCGGCCAGTCCCGCCACCCGTTCCAACAGGGGCTCGTACACATCGGCCAGGGCGATGACCCGGGAACAAGCCGAACATTTTTGACCGGCAAACCCGAAGGCGGACGTGACAATCCCCGCAGCCGCCTCGTCGAGATCGGCGTCGGAATCGACGATTATCGCGTCCTTTCCGCCCATCTCGGCGATGACCCGCTTGAGCCACTTTTGTCCCGGCCGGACCTTCGCCGCCAATTCAAAAATGCGCACTCCGATATCTCGGGACCCCGTGAAACTGATAAACCGAACCTGCGGGTGGGACACCAAAAAATCGCCGATTTCGCCCCCCCGACCGGGCACATATTGAATCACCCCCGGAGGGATGCCCGCTTCTTCCATGAGGCGCACGAAATGCGCGGCGATCACCGGACTGGCACTCGCCGGTTTGACGACGACCGCGTTGCCGGCGACCACCGCCGATACGGTCATTCCCGTGAGAATCGCCAAGGGAAAATTCCAAGGGGAAATGACCACGCCAACTCCGAGGGGGAGATATTCCAGTTCGTTGTCTTCCCCTTGAATCCGGGTCAGCGGCTGCGGGCCGGCCAGGCGGATCATTTCCCGGCCGTAGAACTCGAGGAAATCGATGGCCTCCGCCACATCGGCATCGGCCTCCGCCCACGTCTTCCCCACCTCGAAACAAAGCCAGGCGGCCAGCTCCAATCGCCGCCTCCGCATCAAGGCAGCCGCTTTAAACAGATAACGGGCCCGTTCTTCGGGCCGCACCCGGGACCACGATTCGAACGCCCGCAACGCGCCGCGAACGGCCTCTTCCGCCGCTTCCCGGGTGGCGGCGGCGACCCGGCCGATCACGACGCCGGGCCTGGACGGATCGAAGGAAGAAATCCAGTCCCCGGTGATTCGATCGCGGCCGTCCATGCGCAACGGGTAGTCCCGCCCGAAAGACCGGCGCACTTGATCCAGAGCCTCCCGCATCCTCCGGCGATTTTCCGGGTCCCGAAAGTCGGTGAGCGGCTCATTGCGGAAATCGACCAACATGATGATCGCTCCCTTCCGGTGGCACATCGGACGTCATCCCTATTGTAAACCTCCGCCCTTTCCTGCATGCGGCGTCCGGCCGCCGCAGATCGGCCGAGCCGCCACCCCCGCCGCGGCAGACCGGGATCTTACGGGTCGCGCCACTCCAATCCCTCTCCCGGCGGGACGGCCTCGGAATCCGGTTGCGGCCATGGGTCGCCGGCGGAAAAGGCGCCGGGAACCGATTGGTCTTCGAGGTAGCGAAGCGGCTCCCTCGGATACCATCCCGTCTCGTGAGGAGCAAATCCCCAATCCTTCGCGGAGGCGGAACCCGGCGGGAAACCCGTCACCGGAAGGAGGGGTGGAAGCGCATAACCCGCCCCGGGAAATAGACCGCCCCAGGGGAGGTGGAACGGATCGTTCGCCGGCCATCCCGGAATCGCGGCGCCGGGCGGCATCCCCATTGGATACGGGAAACCTGCGGAAGCGGGTATGGACGTTCCGGGTACCGGCCAGGGAGGAAGCAAGCCCGGGAGCGGCAACCCCGGCGCGATGGACCCCTCATGCAAGTTCCGGCCCTCCCCGCAGGGACGAATAGGGGGAAACACCTCGGGCATCGGGACGGGCGGAACGGGCCAGGCCGGCGACGGCGGTTCCGGACCGGGGTCCCGATGCGCCGCTTCCTCCCGGTCCTCCTTTTTGCGGTTTTCTTCCATGAGCTTCTCTCCTTCCTGTCGAGCTGATGAGTTCACCCATCAGCTTATGAAGAGGAGCCCGCCGCGGTCCGCACCTGCGGTCAACGGGAGAAAAGATCCGGATCGGTCATCCGCCTGAGATTCGCGATCACTTCGTTGGCGTTCATGTTTTGTGAAGTCCCGGCAGAAAGCCGGTCATGTTCCTCGCCCCCCTGCAAGCATGCGAGAATGCGGTCTTCCGCCCATAAAACTCCCCACTACGGGCCGAAAAGGAGACACCTCTTCGAATTGCTATGAAAAGCACGTATCCGTGCCGATCTCTGTACCTTTTGAAGACCAACCGCCCAGGAGGTGGCTCTCATGCATCGTTGGGCCGAAGTCCATTTGACTTTTAATTTGATCCGGAGTCTGTCCAAATCATTAGAGGAAGATCTAAGACGCATCGCCCGGCCTTACCATCTCACCGGGTCGCAGCTCCACCTGTTGAGCCTGCTCTATCAAGAGGATGGAATTTCGATTTCCACCGTCGCCCAACGGGGACTGTGGCATATTTCTAGCGCTTTCCACAACGTAATGAAATTGGAGCAGATGGGGCTGGTCCGGACCCGGTCGAACCAAGAGGATGAACGGGTGACGGAGGTCCATTTGACGGAGGAAGGACGGAGATTGTTCGACGCCATGAGCCAACACATCGAACAATCCCGGGTCATGCAGGCGGTGCGGGAACTGCACCGGCGCCTCGCCGGCGAAGGGGATGAACAGTTGCCGGTGCGCATCGGCCTCTTTCTGTGCGAAACGCTGGCGGGTCGAGAATTCACCCAGTGGCTGATCCGGTCGTCCGGAAAATGGAAAGAAGAACCCGCCATACCGGCGGGAAGGGAAAGCATTTATGCGAACCATTGACTCAAATTCCGCAGAATCCAATCGGGTTTCGCGATTCCGGAATCGGCGTCCTCGGCGCGGCTGTACCCGGTGAGGACGAGCACCGTGTCCACTCCGGCCCGGTTGCCGGCAGCGATATCCGTCTCCAGATTGTCCCCGACCATCACCACTTCGTCCTTCGGAAGGTTGAGCAGGTGCAGTGCCTGCTCAACCATTGGGCTTTCGGGTTTTCCCACTGTCACGGGCCGGACTCCGCTCGCCGCCTCGATGAACGCCGCCAAGGCCCCCGCCCCGGGCATCAGTCCCCTTTCCGTCGGAAGAGCCCGGTCGGGATTGGTCAAGACATACCGTGCCCCCGCCCGGACGGCCAAGCCGGCTTCGGACAAATCGGCGTAGGTGCAGCGGCGGTGAATCCCCTGCAGGACGACGGCGACGGACTCCGGTTCAATCTCCCCGGGCCCGAACGCGGGCAGCCCCTCCCGCCGCACCGCTTCCCACAATCCTTTCTCCCCCAAGACCAAGGTGGAGACAGCCCCGTAGGCTTCGCGTACAAACCGGGCGGCCACCTGCGCGGAGGTCAGCACCTCATCCTCGTCCGCTTCAAACCCCATACGGCGCAACCGAGCCGCGACCTCGGCGGGCGGACGGGCCGAATTGTTCGTCAGAAACAGGACCCGCGCCCGCCGCCTCACCCGGGCCAGCCATTCGGGCGCTCCCGGCAGCGGGGTTTCTCCCCGGTATAATGTACCGTCCAGATCCACGAGAACGCCCCGCTTATTCCATAACCGTTCCCGACTCTTCAAGGATACGGATCCCCCCGATTACGGCTGAAAGTCCACCGTCGGCTCCGCCGCGCCGGAACGGTGGTTCACCAACCGGGCCGCAACAAACAGAAAATCCGACAAACGGTTGAGGTACTGAAGAAGGCGGCGATCGACGGGTTCGCGGCGGCCCAGGGCGACGGCCAGCCGTTCCGCCCGGCGCGCGACCGTTCGCGCGAAATGCAGGAACGCCGCCGCCGGATGCCCTCCCGGCAGAATAAACCGGGTCAAGGGAGGAAGTTCCTCGTCCCATTGGTCGATGTCCTTCTCCAGGCCCTGCACATGCTCGGCGGTGACAAAGGACCGGTCCTTCCGATCTTCGGGAGTGGCCAGTTCCCTCCCGAGATCGAACAATTCCCGCTGGACGCGCTCCAACGCCCCGATGAGATCCCGCCATCCGGAGCAGGGCTCCGCCGCGCGAAGATATGCGACCGCCGCGCCGATGGCCGAGTTGGCCTCGTCGACGGTGCCGTAGACGTCCACCCGCAAATCGTCTTTCCCCACCCGCCGCCCAAAAATCAGGCTGGTTTCCCCATCGTCTCCCGAACGAGTGTAAATGCGCAAATCCCGTCCCTCCTCATAGACAGAAGCCCGTTTTCCTACTACTATTGGTAGAAGAAACGGCACCGGAAAGGAGTCCGATTATGCCGCTGCCCGACTTTGTGACCCTCTTTCCCGTTTCGACCCCCACCCTGCTGCCCGCCGTCGCGACCAACCTGTACCTCATCGCCGGCGGCAGGCGGGCGGTCCTGGTGGACGCCGGATTTTCGGACCCTCCATCCCTCGCCCCGGTGGTGGAGGCCGTGCGGAACCGGAACCTGGACATCGCGGGGATTTTGCTGACGCACTATCACCCCGATCACGCGGCTGGCGCCGGGTACCTCTCCAATTTGTGGAACTGCCCGGTCTATGTTCACCCGGCCGAGGCAGAACACCTTCGGGAGACGATTCCGGCGTCAGTACTCCGCCCTGAATTGGTGGAAGGGCAGGTGCTCGCCGTCGGAGACCTCGCCGTCACGGTGGTCGAAACGCCGGGGCATACCCGGGGACATGTGAGCTTCTGGATTCCCGACGCCGGGGTCTTGTTCTGCGGGGACGTCGTCCTCGGCGCGGGAACCACGTGGATCGGTCCTCCCGACGGGCACCTCCGGACTTATTTGGATACACTGCGCCGGCTTCGCGACATGTCCCTGAACACCTTGGCCCCCGGCCACGGCCCGATCGTGGACAATCCCGGAGAAAGGATCCTTTACTATATAGAACACCGCCTGGAACGGGAAAACCAAATCCTCGAGCTTCTCCGCACGGGTCCGAAACGGGTGCGGGAACTCCTTCGCGCCATTTACGACGGCCAGGTGCCGCCTTCCGCCCGCTGGGTGGCAGAACGAACCATTTTAGGGCACTTGATCAAATTAGAAGAAGAAGGCCGGATCCGCCGCATCGCCGGCGAAGGGCCGCAGAAATCCCTCGCCGACGCCGGACGCTCCGGTAGAGAGCTGGAGGATTGGGTGCACACCGTCTCTTTCGGTCTGTCCTGAAACGGAAGGCCGGCCTCAATGGGCCACCCAATACATGAGGCAGGCGATTCCAGTGCCGAGGGTCACTCCTCCTGCCACCTCGAGCGGGGTGTGACCCTTGTGCCTCCACTCGCGCAATTGGTTGGCGGCGGCCATCGACACCTCGATGCCCGCTTCTTGAGCCCGGTGGACCAACTCGTTCAATACCATCGCCTGTTGGCCGGCCTGCCGGCGCACTCCGACCGCGTCGTAGAGCACCACCGCCGCAAACACCGAACACACGGCAAACCACGGGGAGTTCCAACCGTAGCTCAAGCCCATGGCCACCGCCAGAGCGCTGACCACCGCCGCGTGGGAACTCGGCATTCCCCCGCTGCGCACCAGCAGACCCCAATCCCACGACTTCTCCCGCCACCTCTGCAAGGGAACTTTGATCCCCTGCGTCACCAACATGGCCGCTAACGCCGAGAGCAACGGTAAATTCCACAATGTTTTCATTCGATCCCTTCACTCCCCAGGACATCGGCCACAGACTCGGCAGCATCCGGCCTGGCGATGCTGCTCAACCTTTCCTTGATGCGCTGCCGGGCGGTTTCATCGAGGAGGAGTTGCTCAACGGCCTCCCGCATCTCCGTTCCCGCACACGGCCCGGATATGATTCCCAGATTCGTCAAGACCCTGGCATTATCCTCCTCGTGCCCCGGCAGGGGCGGGGCGCACACGAAGGGCAATCCCATCGCCGCCGCCTCCATCACCGTAGCGGCTCCCGGTTTGGTCACCAGTACGTCCGAAGCCATATACAGTTCATGGATCGATTCACAGTACCCGAGAACCCTGCACACCCGGCGCCACCGTCCCTGAAGGCGTCGCAACGACTCGTACAGTTTCCGGTTTCGCCCGGCGACCACCGCCACTTCGAAATCCAGCGCCGACGCATCCAGCCAATCCAGCCATCGAACGACGTCCCCCAGGCCGAATCCCCCTCCCATACACAGCACCCTCCGGGAGGAAGGCCAGCCGAATTTCATCTCCACCTCCGGCCTGGAAACGGACAGACTGAACATTTTACGGACCGGAAAGCCGGTGACGAACACCCGCTCCGGAGGGTAACCCCTAACGGCCAATTCGTCCCGCATCCAGGGAAAGGGCACGCAATACCAATCCGCCGAGGGCCACCACCAAAACCGGTGGACGTGAAAGTCGGTGACCAGCGCTCCGAATTTCCCTCGCCATCCCTGCCGCCTCAATCGGTCCAACAGGGCCAGGAAAAAGGGATGCGTCGTCATCGCCCAAGAAGGGTCGGCCTTCGACATCCAAGTGGCAAAGGGACGGGCGTACAGTGCCGTCAAAAGCTTGGAGGCCCCGCCGTAGGCGGCGGGAACGTCTTCCGTCACCCGGTACAGCCACCGGTAGGCGCCGGGCCAGCGTCTCAACAGCGCTACATACGCCGCGATGACCACCCGCGTCAATCCGGGGTGCGTCCGTTCCATCCCCCGCACCACTTCCACAGGTCGATCCGGATGCCGGGAGTTCCACGCTTCGGCGACGGCCCACGCGGCCAAGGTGTGTCCGCTCCCGAATTCTTCCGTCAGCAGAATGCCCTTTCCCAATCCGCTATCTCCTCTCCGAGACCAACTCCTCTGCAATTCGCCTTGCACCGTCTCCCGGACACATCCGCCTCATTCTTTCCCGCATGGCCAGCCGGAGATCCTCCCGCCGCACCAGGTCGGCCGCCACCTCCCCCACTGCAGACGGGACGCTGTACCGGGCGAGGCCCAAACGCACCAGCAGTTCGGCGTTGTCCTCTTCCTGGCCGGGAAGAGGGGCCGTCAGCACGGCCGGCAAGCCCTTCATAATCGCCTCGGCCACCGTCACGCCCCCCGGCTTGGTCACAATGACGTCGGCCATTTCCATCCATTCGTGCATGTTGTGGACAAATCCGAGCACCATCGCAGGATGTCGGGCGCGGGCCCGCCATTGCAGTAACTTTTGATACATTTGCGCGTTGTGTCCCGTCACCACCACCAACCGCCAAGGCACGTCCGACCGGTCCAGAGACTCCACGATCCGGTCGAGGGGTCCCAACCCCAACGCACCGGCCGCAACCAGAATCAAAGGCTCATCCCCGATGCCGTACCGGGCGCGCAACCGCTCCCGGTCCTCCGTCTTCCAAAAGAAAGGACGAACCGGCATCCCCGTCACGGCAATCCTGCTCCGGTCCACCCCGCGATCGGCCAACACCTTCGCGGTGACCTCCAACGGGACAAAATACCGGTCGACCTCTGGAAGAATCCAATACGGATGTGGCGAAAAATCGGTGACAACCGCTCCGAGGATCCCGGTCCAGCCCCCTGTTTGGCGCAGGGCGGAAACCAAACCGAGACAGAACGGATGGGTACCGAGGATGATGTCGGGCTTGACTTGATCGACGTACCGCTGGAGAGCCCCCCGGTACATCGCGCCCACCAATCGATGAGAACTGCGCAATACCAGCGGAATCCGGTAGGTCCATTGGTAAATCGCCCGATAACTTTCCGGCCACCATCGCAATTGATTCAGGTATCCTTTCACCAGCACTTTGGTCAATTGAGGATAGACGTGCTGTGAAACATGGGCGACCAGACACGTGCCGCCGGGATCCACCTGTTCCCACACCCCGGCAATGGCCAAAGCAACCTGGGTATGTCCACTCCCGTACTCTTCGGTCAGAAGCAACACGCGCACCGGGGTTCCTCCTTTTCCCATCAGGACCCAAACAGACGAATCAAGGTCTCCGGAGACATGTACACCCACTTGGCTTCCAACTTCTGAATTCCGTGGACAAGCCTTTCCTGTCCCTGGGGATGATACCCCCGCATCAATCCCTGCATGTACCGGGTGGCCAGCCATCTCAACCAGGCCGGCCGAACCGGCGAGACGGTGAACCCGGCCCGCTCTGCTCCCCGGGTGAGCAGACTGAGACCGTAGATGACGCGGACGGTCTGCCACCTGGGATCTTCGGCGACGGCCTTGGCCAATATCGGCAGAGATTCCCGGGCAATCTGCATATAACGAAGGGATAATTGCCATTCGTTTTTGGCGTCCTTCACGATGGATTCCAACAACGCGTTGTCAAAATGAAGTTCCGCCACCGGGTCGCCGAAGCGAAGCCTTGTCCCGTCCCGGAGAGTACGGGGCCACCACCAATACCGTCTGTACGCGAGGCGAAAAATGCAGCGGCCCGGCTCTCCGACCGGTTTGGAGTTGACCAGCCGAGTCCCGAGACTGTCCCACCACCGCCACCACCGCGCTTGAAACGAACGCTTCTCCACATCGGACAACGTCACGATCCGCCACCCACTTTGCTTGGCCCAGCGAATCACCAGAGGCAGAGCCTGAGCGACCACTGCGGGCGCTCCGGGTCGAGCGCCGAGGGTTTCCCCCGAATCGTGCAACAAGACGATGGCTCCGTCTTTCATCTTGCGGATTATTTTTGTGGCAAACTGATACGGGGACCCTTTGGCGGCCCAGTCCCAGCTCATGTGGCTCCACATCACCGGGCGGATACGTAAATACCACGAACCAAGGTAAGCCGGGAGATTGAGCAGACCCCACGGGGGACGGTACCACCGGATCCGGACGCCGAATTTCTCTTCCAAATTCCGGGCGGCCTGGAACACTTCCCGGCGGGTGCGGCGAGGCCCCAGGAACCACAGCGGATAATGGCTTACGCCGTGCACCGCCAATTCGTGCCCCTCGTCCACGATACGCCGGACCAGATCCGGATAGCGCTCCGCCCGGTCGGCGAGAACAAAAAAGGTCGCGCGCACTCCTTCCGCCCGGAGGGCCTCCAGGATTTGGGGCGTGTATTCCGGATGCGGTCCGTCGTCAAAGGTCAGGGCGAATTGCCGTTCTCCTCCCGGCAACCGCTTCAGGCATCCAATCCCGAAGGTCCTCCCCAGCACGGTCGGCAACACCGTATACGTGATGAGAAGGATCAGACCCCATTTTACGACGACCATCCAACTTTCCTCCTGCACCCCGCAAGGGCCATCGCCCCTCTTCCATCTTACCGTGACTGGACTGTACCGTCTATGTGTCCGTACGAAATACCGGATCTAATCTCAAGAATTTGGAAAACTGCTCGGCGGCTCGGTCGAATTCTTCGGCATACCGTTCTACCGCCCGCCAGAGCTGTTCGGCGTCGAGTTGGTCGTAGTCCCGAACGAGCTGCCGGCGCAGGTCGACGAGGGAAAGAAATTCACGTCCCCATTTCTCTTCAAAAATCCCCTCTTCCATCATGATCTGGAGGATATCCGCGTAGCTGCTCGGATCTCTCATCGCATAACTGTCGATGAGGTGGTTGCACACGTCCACCACGCATTCCAAAGCCATGTGCAGGCCGCGTTCCGCAGCCAGACGCGCGAGGGGATCCGTCCGGTAGACATCCCGACCCCGGCGCTTGATTTCCTTCAGTCCGTCGGCGTACAGCCGCATCAACGCCAGGCGATCCCGGACCCAACTGCGGTCGAGGAACACGTCCGCCTTTCCTCCTCTCTGCAAAAACCTTACAACCCCGGGCCTGTTCCATATTGTATCCACCCTCCGCACGGGCTGCAATGGAACACCGCACAAAACGGGGGCTGTCCCCAAATGGCTACCGGTCCGGGAATTGACGGCCGGGCGTTTTCATGGTACACTGGCAGCGACTCGAAACCGCAGGATTCCACGGGGGGTGCTGTGCCCCGGCAGGGGCACGGCTGAGAAAGGCCGGCAGCCTTACCCTTTGAACCTGTCCGGGTAATTCCGGCGTAGGGACGGTGGAATCGGCGCCGCAAGAAGCGGATATGGAGGCTGCCGGCGGGCGGCCTTTTTGTTTTGGGCAATACCGCCGCACTACCGAATTCAGCGCGTCATCCCGGGCATGGAATGAACGGCCCCAGACTGAAGGGCCGCGCCCTGGCACAGTGTTGTCACGGCGCGGCTCTTTTCTTTAAAAAGGCCTCGATCTCGGCGGGAGGGAGCCACGGAGATGGAACGGGAATTCCAGTTGCACGTCGTCACCGACGGACAAAAGGACACGGAGGAGTTGCTGGCGACGGTGGAACAGATCGTCGCCCGGGGGGTCGACGCCGTCCAGTTGAGGTACAAATCCGCCCCCGCCCTCGATCTGTACCGCCTCGCGGTCCGGATTAAAGAGCTTCTCGCCGGCACGCCGACCAAGCTCTTAATCAACGACCGGGTCGACGTCGCCCTTGCGGTGGGAGCCGACGGCGTACACCTGGCGGGCAAAAGCCTTCCGGTGGATCGCGTCCGCCAACTGGTACCCCGTCATTTCCTCGTCGGACGGTCGGTCCACAGCACGGAAGAAGCCGTGGCGGCGGAGCGGGACGGGGCGCATTACATCACCTACGGCCATGTGTTCGCCACGTCTTCCAAGCCTGGGATGCCCCCCCGGGGCGTCGAAGCCCTGCGGGAAGTCGTCGAGTCGGTTTCAATTCCCGTCCTTGCCATCGGGGGCATTACACCCGAGAACGCCGGGGAGGTGGCGGAGTCCGGCTGCTCGGGCATCGCCGTGATCGGGGCGGTGATGGGCCACCGGGAACCGGCCCTCGCCGTTCGGGCTCTGCGGGCCTCCTTGGAGGCTTCCGGCCGGTGCCCCAAAGTCCCGTTTTTCTGGCCCGAGGACGGATGGATGACGAAAGGGGAATCCGTAAAATGAAAGAACAACACGCGGACGTCGCAGTGGTCGGAAGCGGACTCATCGGTTGCTCGATCGCCTGGCACCTGGCCCGTAAAGGGGTTCGCACCCTCGTCCTGGAAGCGAATTCCGTAGGCAGCGGGGCCTCCTTTGCGGGGGCCGGGATGTTGGGAGCCCAAGTGGAAATGCACGAACCGGGTCCTCTCTTTGAATTGGGACTCTCAAGCCGGGCGATGTTCCGCAACTTTTGCGAGGAACTCCGGGAACAGACGGGGATCGACCCGGAATATGTGCCCGAAGGCATCGTCCGATTGGCCTCTTCTCCCGAAGAAGCGGAAGAACTCCAAAACAGGGGAAAATGGCAGCGGGAAAGGGGTCTGCAGGCGGAGTGGTGGACTCCGGAAGACGTCCAAGCCCTTCTCGGCATACAGGCCGAGTCCTGCACCGGTGCCCTCTACCTTCCCGATGACCACCGGGTGGAAGCGCCGCGGCTCGCCCGCGCCCTCGCCAGGGGCGCCCTCCTTCAGGGGGCGCGAATTCGAGAAGGGGAGCCGGTACTCGACATCGCCGAGGAAGGGGATGGGGTGACCGTAACCGGCGTCCGGGACGTCTACCGCGCCGACCGGGTCGTGGTCGCCGCCGGCGCGTGGTCTTCCCTGTTGCTCCGGCGATTTTCGTGGAGCGGGCGGGTCTTTCCCGTTAAGGGAGAAGGCGTCGTCCTCCAAGCGACCCTACTCCCCCTTCGCCGCACGGCGTTTGCGCGAGACGTCTATCTGGTGCCAAAAAACGACGGGCGCCTCTACCTCGGAGCCACCGAACAACCCGGTGATTGGTCCTCCGAACCGTCCCTGGAAGCGGTTTCCGGACTCATGGACAGGGCGCGCCGCCGAATCCCGGACCTCGGTCCCTACCCGATCGCCGAGATCCGCGTCGGTCTCCGCCCGGTCACGCCGGATGGCTTCCCGTATCTCGGGCCTCTTCCCGGGCATCCGCGGATCTGGATCGCTGCCGGTCACGCCCGAAACGGAATTTTGATGGCCCCCGCCACAGGCCGCCTGATCGCCGAGTGGATGACGGGGGGAACTCCTTCTCCTTTACTCGAAGCCTTTACCCCCGCCCGTTCCGCTCCAGCAAAGCGGGAACCGGCGTAAAGATTCGATCCGCCCGGCAAAAAACACATCCCCCGGATGCGGGTTCGGGTACCGCCCGGCCCCGCCAGCGGGGGATTATTTTTTGGGGACCAGGCGCTCCAAGCCGCCGAGGTAGGGGCGGAGGGCCGGAGGAATCCGGACAGAACCGTCCTCTTGCTGATGAACTTCCAAGAGAGGGATCAGAATGCGCGGCGACGCCACCGCCGTATTGTTGAGCGTGAAGCAGTACCGGACCTGGCCGTCGCGATCCCGGTACCGGAGGCCGGAACGCCTCGCCTGGAAGTCCAGGAAACTCGAGCAGGAGTGGGTTTCTCCATATCCTTCCCGGCTGGGCATCCACGTTTCAATGTCGTGTTTCTTGACCTGCCCCTGCCCCATGTCTCCGGTACAGACTTCCACCACCCGGTAAGGAAGTTCCAACAGCCTCAGGATTTCTTCCGCATTCTGGAGCAGTTCTTCGTGAAGTCGCCGGGACTCCTCGACGTCGGCTCTCGCGATCACCACCTGTTCGACCTTGGTGAACTGGTGAACGCGATACAGCCCGCGCGTGTCCTTTCCGGCGGACCCCACCTCCCGCCGGAAACAATCGGAGATCCCGAGCATGCGCTTGGGCAACTCTTCTTCCTCTAAAATTTCATCGGCATAGTACGACACCAGCGAAACTTCCGCCGTCCCCACGAGGTTCAGCTCGTCCTCGGGAATGACGTAAGTCTGCTCCTTTCCGAGGGGAAAGTACCCCGTGCCGTACATGGCCCGATCCCGCACCATCACGGGCACGATCATCGGAGTAAAGCCCTTTTTGCTCAACACGTCTACCGCCAGTTGAATAACCGCCCGATGGAGCAAAGCGCCTTCATTCTTCAAAAAATACATGCGGCTTCCGGATATCTTCACCCCTCGAGGAATATCGATGATGTCGTGCATTTCCCCGAGGGTGACGTGATCCCGGAGGGGAAAGGAAAACTCCGGAATCCGCCCTTCCCTCCGGATTTCGACGTTGTCCGCATCCGTCCGCCCTACGGGCACATCGTCGAAGGGCACGGCCGGAACTCGGTACATCAGCCGCTCGTACTCGACCTTGACCTGTTCCAACTCCGCTTCGGAAGCCTTAATCCGCTCGTTGATTTCCCGAACTTCCTCGATGTTGCGCTGCTTTTCCTCACCCTGAAGAAGCGGTGTCCGCTTCGAAAGACGATTCCGAAGAGCGCGCCACTCCTCAATCTGTTGCAGGAGGTGCCGGCGCCGCTCGTCCACCTCCAGAAGTTGCCGAACGTCAAATTCGATCCCTTTGTCGTCGGCCGCCTTTTGCACCCGTTCCGGATAGCGGCGTATGTATTGGATGTCCAGCATGGGCGTCCTCCATCTCCCTGGCATTCAAATTTCATATTACTCGACCTCGAAATCCATTGCAAACCGCAGCCCCGGAGCGGCTCTCCCCGGGCGCAACCCCGTTAGACGCTTTTATAAGTTTTGTTCACGAAACCTTCAAAAGTGCATTCCCTTCCCCCACCCTTTGAAGTATAATGGGAATGCAAAGTAAATGGTCAATGGATCAGTCCATTGATCCATCGATACAATGGGCGACGGGGGTGGCCTGGCCATGTCGTTTCCAATCGTCCGGAAAAACGGCATTCCCCTGTACATCCAGGTGAAGGAAGCCGTACTTGCCCAAATTAAAAGTGGACATTGGAAACCCGGCGACAAACTCCCGACTGAACGCGAGTTATCCGAACGCCTGAAAGTCAGCCGAAATACAGTGAGTCAGGCGTACCAGGAATTGGAGTCCGAAGGCATCCTCACCTCTGTACAGGGGCGGGGAACCTTCGTATGCGACCGGGATGACGCCGTTCGGATCGAAAACCGCAAAGAGTTGTTGATGAAGATCATCGACGTCGCCATGGAGGAGGGGCTGCAACTCGGATTTTCCATTGAAGAGTTCGCGGAGTTGACGGCCCTGCGGGCGAGGGAGAAGCTAGAACTCCTGAACCACGTTCAGGTGACCTTCATCGAGTGCAATCGCGAACAGGTGGAATATTTCGCTCGGCGGCTGCAGTTCCGGTCGGGAGTTTCCATCACTCCCGTTGTACTCGACGAATTGAGACAAGATCTCGAGGCCCATCTCCCCAAGGTCACATCGGCAGACCTCGTCATTACGACTTTTTTCCATTACGACGAGGTCAAAGAATTGCTCGGACCCAAGCGCAACGTGTTGGCCATTTCCCTCGAACCCCAGATGGAGACGATTGTGCGGATCGCCCGGATCCCCCCGGGCCGGCGGATCGGGCTGGTCTGCCGCTCCGACAACTTTGCAGGCAAAGTGATGCTCGCCCTCAAAAACGCGGGCTTGGAAGGCTTGGACCTTTCCGTTACCACCACAGCCGACCCGGAGGAGTTGGAGCGATTCTTGAGCGGGGTTGAAACGGTCGTCGTCTCTCCCGGACGGCGTCGCGAAGTCGAACAATTGTGCCGCAGGCGCCAGGACATCATCGAATTCGTCTATCAACCGGATGTGGCGTCGATCAATCTGTTGCGTGCGGCTTTGATCGACGTGCGTCGGGGATGAGGCGCCTCGTCGCGTAAAGGCCGGGCATTTCGGTTATATTGTGGCTGAGGCGGAGTTCCAAGATGATTAGAGGAGTGACACACAGGATGTTGGAGGAACTGTCGTGGAAGGTTGGAGGACAGCAGGGGGAAGGGATTGACAGTACCGGCGAAACCTTCGCTACGGCTTTGAACCGTCGAGGATACTACGTCTACGGGTACCGTCACTTTTCCTCGCGCATCAAGGGAGGGCACACCAACTACAAGGTCCGCGTATCCACCAAACGCCGGCTCGCCAGTGCCGATTACCTCGATATCCTGATCGCTTTCGACCAGGAATCGATCGACTTCAACATCAAGGAGCTTCGCCCCGGCGGAGTGGTCATCGCCGACGAAAAATTTCACCCGGCCCTGCCCGAGGGCGCCGGCGCGGTCTTGTATACGGTGCCTTTCACCCAATTGGCCGAAACGGCCGGTTCCAGCATCATGAAAAACATGGTGGCCCTTGGTGCCTCCGTTTACGTCCTCGACCTCCCGGTAGACATCTTCGCCGGGGTAATCCACGACACCTTCGCCCGGAAAGGGCAGAAGGTGGTCGATCAGAACATGGAAGCCATCCGCCAGGGCTACAACTATATGAAGGAACACGGCGACAACCGGGCGAAATTGCAACTGAAACCCGCTGCCGGATCCGGGCAGCACCTGTTCATGATGGGCAACGACGCCATCGGCCTTGGGGCGCTCACGGCCGGGTGCCGCGTCATGGCCGCCTACCCCATCACCCCGGCATCCGATATTATGGAGTATTTGATTAAGAAAATGCCGAAGGTGGGGGGCGTAGTCGTCCAAACGGAGGACGAAATCGCGGCCATCAACATGATCATCGGTGCGGCGTACGGCGGTGCGCGCGCCATGACGGCGACGTCCGGCCCTGGACTGTCGCTGATGATGGAAGCCATCGGACTGGCGGGGATGACGGAGACCCCCGTCGTCATCGTCGACACCCAGCGCGGAGGCCCATCGACCGGACTGCCGACCAAACACGAGCAGAGCGACTTGTACGCGGTTCTGTTCGGCAACCACGGCGAGATCCCCAAAATCGTCCTGGCGCCGAGCACGGCCGAAGAATGCTTTTATGAAACCGTGCGGGCATTCAACTTGGCGGAGCAGTACCAGTGTCCCGTCATTGTCATCACCGACCTGGCGCTGTCCCTGGCCAAGCAAACGGTGGAACCCCTCCGCCTGGAAGCGGTGCAAATCGACCGCGGCAAATTGGTGAGGGAAGTGGATCCGTCCCATCTCAACGGCCAGTTGTTCAAGCGGTACGCCTTCACGGAGGACGGGATCTCGCCGCGGGTGATCCCCGGCGTGAAAGGAGGAATCCATCACGTCACCGGCGTCGAACACAACGAAGTGGGACGCCCGGATGAAAGCGCGGCCAACCGGGCGCGCATGATGCACAAACGCCTCAAAAAGCTCGAAGGAGTCGAGCTTGAAGGAAGCCTCTCTTTCAACGGCCCGGAGGACTACGAGACGCTCATCGTCGGTTTCGGTTCCTCCCGCGGTCCCATCGAGGAAGCCGTCGAGCGCTTGAATTCGGAAGGACGTCGGGTGGCACACGCTCATATCAAAGTGTTGGCGCCCTTCCCGACGAAGACGTTGTCCACCTATACGGAAAAAGCCCATAACGTCGTGGTGGTGGAAAACAACGCCACCGGTCAACTGTCCAAGATCATGAAATTCTTCGGGATTTCCGTTCCCACGCGGTCGGTGACCAAGTTTGACGGCAATCCGTTTTTGCCGGGCGAGTTGTATCAAGAATTGAAAGGGCTGGTTTGAGATGGCAACCGTGAAGGACTTCCGCAACAACGTTCGGCCGAATTGGTGCCCCGGATGCGGCGACTTCTCCGTGCAAGCGGCGATTCAACGGGCTTTGGCCAACCTCGGTCTGGAGCCGGAACAGGTGGCCGTCGTGTCGGGCATCGGCTGCTCCGGGCGCATCTCCGGCTATATTAACACCTATGGTTTTCACGGGGTTCACGGGCGGGCCCTTCCCGCCGCACAGGGCTTGAAACTGGCCAACCGCGATTTGACCGTGATCGCGGCGGGCGGCGACGGCGATGGCTTCGGCATCGGCCTGGGCCATTTCATCCACGCCGTACGCCGAAACCTGGATATCACTTATATCGTGATGGATAATCAGATCTACGGGTTGACGAAAGGCCAGACCTCGCCCACCAGCGCGCACGGCTTCAAAGCCAAGACGACCCCGAACGGCAACATCGAGCACGCCGTCGGGCCGGTACAAGTCGCCCTGGCGGCGGGAATCGGCTTTGTGGCCCAGGGATTTTCCAGCGAGATCAACCAGCTGACCCGATTGGTGGAAGAAGCGATCCGCTACAAGGGATTTGCCTTGGTCAACGTGTTCAGCCCGTGCGTCACATTCAACAAGGTCAACACTTACGACTGGTTCAAGCAACACATCGTCAACCTCGAAGAAGATCCAGCATACGATCCCACCGATCGCGTCCGGGCCATGCAAAAGGTGCTGGAAACCGGCGGTCTGTGCATCGGCCTCATCTACAAAGAAGAGCGGCCTTCCTATGAAGAACTGATCCCCGGATTCAAGCCGGAACCGATCGCCTGGCAAAACCTCGAACTCGATCCGGCTGTATTCGAGGAATGCGTGCGGGAATTCGCGTGAGGCCGGTGCAAGGCCGAATTTGCCAAAAAAGCGGGGGCGTCGATCCGCTCCCGCTTTTTCCTCTCTTTTCTCCGGTTTCACAGCCTTTCACCGGTCCCGGACGTCAAAATGTTCGCGACACCGGAGACACAGCCACCGCTCACGGCGTTGTTGAACGAGCATACGAACCAGACGAGTCCGTTCACTATGACAGTGGGGGCAGGATGTTTTCAGCCGGGGAGACCGGCCCCGAGGCAAGACGGCCAACGACATAAATTGCCCACTCCCTTCCTCCCAAAACAACCTTATGAGACCACCGCGGTGTACTCACCCTTTAAGACGAAGGGAGGGGCCTCTTTGTTCCCCGGGATCCGCCGCACGCGAAATTTTTGTTTTAGTCGGACCGCCTTCCCGCGTCGATCGACCACCACCCTTCCCAACCCCGTTCGCCCGCCACGCCCATCCGGGGGGCCAAATTGACCACCGAACAGGCGTGATTGGGGATGATCTCCAAAATCGCTCCGACCGGCGGAACCGGAGTACCGTCCGATGTTTCCACCACCCCGTGTTCCTCCGACAGGCGAGCCAAAACCAAGTGCGGATGCCCGCAGATGGCGCCGTATCCGGCCAGACCTCCCAATCCGTGAGCCCCGGTGTCCAATCCGAGGGTCTTCGAACCGGCATCGATCACGCACCGGGTGAGGGACGGACGGCTGACGACCCGGGCCAACACCCGGAGGGCGCAGTCTTCCCACTGCGCCGCCCCGAGGCGGACTTGGGTCCGATCGTAAAATACGTAGTTTCCGGGTCTGATCTCCGTGATCCCGTCCACCCGGGCCACCCGTTTCGCCGTCGGCGTCGATCCCGCACTCAATTCCGGGCAGTGGATTCCCCGAATCTTTAAAGACCGGCATAAATCGACCAATGCCTTCCCCTCTGCTTCGGCAACCGCCTCCACTTCCTCCGGGGAACGCGCAGCGTACACATGGCCGGCGTGGGTCAACAAACCGGCAAAATAGATGCCGCCGCCCACATGATCCCGCCATAGCCGCTCCCACTGCAGGATTCGGTACGCCACCGCGGCGGCCCGTTCCACGTCGGAGGCGGGGATGCCGCAGCGGCCCAATCCGCTGTCCACTTTCAGCCATAAACCCACCGACACATCGTTTTCCCGCGCCGACCGGGCAAGCAGATCCACCTGTTCAAGATCGTCCGCCACGGCGGAAACCCTGGCCCGGGCCGCCAATTTCATCAACCGGAAGCGCTTGATTTCCGACACCACCGGAAACGCCACGGTGATGTCCCGGAAGCCCGCATCGGCGAATACCTCCGCTTCTCCCAGCGTGGCCGTCGTGATGCCGCGGACCCCGGCCATCCGCTGGCGCCGTGCGATTTCCACCGTCTTGTGGCTCTTGATATGAGGCCGGAGTGCGACCCCGCAATTCTTTGCATAGTTCGCCATTTTCCGGATATTTACTTCTAAGGTGGGGCGATGGACGACGGCGATGGGAGTGTCTAACCATTCCGGGTCCAACTTCGGGGCGATCAGCGGCTCCAACGGCAAACCCTCCTCCCGCTTGGTTTTGCAAACGGCCGAACGGTACAATAACGGTACATTCGCTGTCAAAGGAGGATCGCGGAAATGGATGCTCGGATTTCTTGGAAATCCGTCGAGGTACCCGAGGGCGCATCCCTCCTGCGCAAAGAACGGTTCACCTATCAGGCCGAACACGGCGAGTACGACATCGAACTGTTCGAAACCCCGTCCGGAGAGTATTACGCCGTCGGAACGCCGCATCTGGCCGACAAAATCGTCGTCTTCGGAAGCCCGGTCGTCGCCGATCCCGCTTTGGCCCTCCAGACCGTCATCGACAAAATCGAACGGGAGCGGCCCGGGTCGTAGGGGGAATTCCGGCCCCCGGTTCCCCCCACCCGGGCACACGCCCGCTCAGCTGCGCAACCCGTCGACGGTTCGGCGGTCCAGTTTCCGGACGACAGCCGCCAACAACCGGACGGCATGATCGTAATCTTCCCGGTGCAACAGGGCGGCATGGCTGTGAATATACCGCGTCGGAAAGCCGATCACGATCGACGGAACGCCCTCGCCGACCAAGTGGGCCCGGCCCGCGTCGGTGCCTCCGCCCGCCATGGCGTCGAATTGATAGGGGATGCCCAGTTCTTCCGCGGTGTCGACGACCAGATCCCGCAGTTTCCGGTTTGGTACCAAAGTGGCGTCATAGAGGAGGATCAGGGGGCCTTGCCCGCACTTTCCAAGGGCTTCGTTTTTCGAGATTCCGGGAGTGTCGCCGGCGATGCCCACATCCACCGCGAAGAACACGTCGGGTTGCACTTGTTGCGCGGATGTCTGGGCACCCCGCAATCCGACCTCTTCTTGGACCGTCGCCCCCGCATACACCACATTCGGATGGTCGACCCCTTGCAACTGGCGCAACACTTCGATCGCCGCCGCACACCCGGAACGATTGTCCAGAGCCTTCGCCATGATAAACTTGCCGTTCGGCATGACGGTAAACGGACAGATGGGTACGGCCGGATCCCCGGGCCGAACGCCCCATTCCATCGCCTCCTCCCGGCTCGACGCCCCGATGTCGATAAACATGTCCTTTTTCTGGACCACCTTGTTGCGTTCCTCTTGAGGCAAAATGTGGGGAGGTTTCGAGCCGATCACCCCGATGAGCTCCCCCTTCCGGGTCTGGATTTTGACCCGCTGGGCCAGCATGACCTGTTCCCACCAGCCTCCGAGGGTTTGGAACCGGAGAAATCCTTCATCGGTGATCTGGGTAATCATGAAGGCCACTTCGTCCATGTGACCCATGATCATCACCTTCGGGCCCTCCGGATCCCCGGCCTTCTTTCCAAAAACGCTGCCAAGGCCGTCCTGGAGTATCTCATCCACCAGAGGCGCCAGATGCTTGCGCATGATCTCCCGAACTTCGTCTTCCGCCCCCGGGGCCCCGGAGGCTTCCGTCAATTCCTTCAGCAACTCCAGCGTCGGATCCATCGGTACGCCCGCCTCCTTCGAGAATTCCAATCCCTGGACATTCCGCTTCTATCCTATCACACGCCGGGCGAGAAAACCAAATGCCGGTGCGGCCCAGACACTTCCCCGGCGCGCGTGCCATACGATATTATTCTCGATGGAACGCGTCACCGATGCGGCGCGGGAAACGGCGGGCTGGGAACCGGGAATGGCGGGCCGTGAGGCCATTGCCCGGCTGCTCCGTTGGGAACGGTCCGCCGCTTCCGAGCGATAAATAAACCGGGAAGGCGGCCGCCTGATGGCGACCGCCTTCCCTCCGCCGGCACCCGGTTTCTCCTGCCTCACCGGCTGCGCAATTCGTCCAACCGGATCGCCCGGGTATGCAAAGTGTGATTCCAAACCCGGTTCTTGCGCGTGAAGAACGCCGCCGTCGTCACCGGAAACCAGGTCAACATAAAGACGGGGACGACCAGCAGGCCGATAAAAGCTTTCCACGGAATCCGCTCCAACATCATGGCAAGCGGGAGTTGGGCGTACAGAAAACTGTTCAGGGCAATCCAGAACCAGTTGGGGAACAACTGGCTGATATTGGTCAGCGTGAAGAAACCCGGCGAGAACACCTGGAAATACAGCATCCCGGTCGTCAACAGGACGATGAGCATCCGCATCGGCTGGAACAGGTACAGCGCCGCGTCGAGCATCGCCCAGTTCCGGCTCCGGATACTCTGAACGATCAACGGCCAGAAGTACCGGTGTGCGCAATCGAAATGCCCTTGCATCCACCGCAGCCGCTGCCGCATCGAGGCCTTCAAATCCAGCGGCTTTTCGTCGTATACACAGGCTTCGTGCGCCCAAGTCGGATAGATGCCCCGCATGACGCACCGAACCCCGAACTCCAAGTCTTCGGTGAGACTCGTGGCGCCCCAGCCGATTTCTTTCAGCAACGCCGTGTCCACGCACACCCCCGTGCCCCCGAGGGCGTTGGCCAGGCCCAAATTGTACCGGGCCAGTTGCCACATGCGGTTTGTGAACCAGTATGCGCAGGCGTACGAAATGCTCACCCAGGAATCGTACGGGTTTTTGACGTCCAAATAACCCTGAATCACCCGCGCTCCTTCGCATAATTTGTCGTTCATGACCTGAAGAAAATTCGTCGACACCAGGTTGTCCGCATCGAACATCACCACGGCATCGTATTGCCGGGGCCGCCTCCACAACTGTTCCAGCATCCATTCAATGGCGTGGCCCTTTCCGCGCTTCTCCGGATCAAACCGTTCATACGCAATCGCCCCCATTTGCCGGGCGATTTTCGCGGTGTTGTCGGTGCAATTGTCACAAATGACGAAAACGTCGTAAAGCTCCTTCGGATACTCCATGCGGCTGAGATTCTCGATTAAAGGACCGATGACCGCTTCCTCGTTGTGCGCGGCGATGAGGACAGCGAACGATTTCGTCGGTGGATGCTGCTTGGTCTTCTTCCGGCGCCACAACCCGAACAGGGACAGCACGACCTGATACATTCCAACGGCCGCCGCCACCACCTGCAAGAGAATAAACGCGCCGTCTACCAACAGGTATATAAGATCCATCCACGACTCCCTCTCTTTTCCTGTCCCCCAGGGCCATCCCTGCGAGATCATTCATTCACGCCAATTCGCATCCAGGCCGTTAAGGCATAGTATGGACACAAAGACCTCGATTCTCACCCACTATACCACGGAAGGAAAATCTTACACAACCCCGTAAAACAAGGTGGGCTCGCATACGGGCCGGGAGATGACAACCAACCTCGATTGTCGTAGCAATCCGCCTCCGCGCTTTTGATTGCGCGAGCTCACGAGACGTTCCCCCCTTCCTCCCTTTGTTCCGGAAACCCCTCCGCCAGGGAAGCGAGGAGCGCGCGGATTGATTTGGCCCTTTCGCCCATTTGGTCGAGAAGATCTTCGGGATAATAGATGCGCGTCACCGCCACCGGCGCCAGAGATTGTAAAAGAGCCGACACTTGAAACAGATTGATGCGTCCCCGGCGGCCATCTGTCAGCCAAACCGGCTCGCGGTTCCCCGCGCCGTCCACCACCGCCGTGTGAAACCCCAGATACGCTTCGGGATCGAGTCCCGCCCGCTCAAAAGCCTCCCGGCACATCCGCTCCGCCTCCGGCGTCAAACCCGGAACTTCCACCGACCGGAACAGGCGGCGGTGCAGCAACCGGAGGGAAAGATCGGCGAGGACCGGATCGTCGGACCGGGCCAATTGATGAAGCCCGGCCAAAAAAACGGCGTCGTCCATCGCGAGGAAAGCCTCTACAGACAAAACGCCTCGACTTTCTTGTCCCTCTTCGAGCCAGGGGGACCAAAATACCGGTACTTCCGCCAAGCGTCCCTCCCGCCACAGTTTGCGGGCACGGCCGATGATTTTGCCGATCAGAAGGTCGGACCCGAGGGTCACCGGATGAAAATACACCTGGGTATACATGAAATACCGGGCCAACATGTACTGCTCGACCGTCTGTTGACCGCTCGATTTCACTAAGACGTCTCCGTCTCCCGGGCTCATGACCCGGATCAACCGCTCCAACTCAAACCGCCCATAGGCCACGCCGGTATACAGGGCGTCCCGCAGCAAATAATCCATCCGGTCGACATCCAGTTGGCCGGTAATCAAAGACGTCAGAATCCGGTGGGGCGAACCTCCGTCGAGAATCGCCGCCACGTCCTCGGCGAAGCGACCATCCACCGCATCGAGGACACCGCGCAATTCTTCTTCTTCTCGAAGCAGCCGGATGGTCCATTCTTCGTGCCGCCAGCCGACGGCCCGCTCCACCGCGTGGGAAAACGGCCCGTGTCCGATATCGTGCAACAGGGCGGCGGCCAGCGCCGCGAGCCTCGTCCGTTCGTCCCATTCCCGGCCAAAATTGCGAGAAAAGTGATCCAACACTTTTCGCATGGTTTCATATGCTCCGAGGGAATGGGCGAAACGGCTGTGCTCGGCGCCGTGGAAAGTCAAAAACGAGGTGCCCAGTTGCCGGATCCGGCGCAACCGCTGGAACACCCGTGTGTTGATCAATCTCCAAATCAGCGGATCCCTTACATGAATGTAATTGTGAACCGGGTCTTTTAATACCTTTTCCTCCGCCCGCACGGCCGTCCCTCCCGCGACCTTTCTCTTTCGAGCTTACCACCGCACCTGCTCTTCAGTCGAGGCCGCCCGATTCGGTATAATGGAAAAAGCCAACTATCCGGAAGAAAGACCCGGGCAAAGGAGACGCGAGGGACGATGGACGATTTGGAACGCTTGGTTTCCCTGTTTCAACAGTTGACTCCCGAACAACGGCGGGACGTGCTGCGGCTCATGGAAACGTGGGTCGCTCTCCCGCGACCGGCACTGAAGGTCGCCTCAGACTCCTCCCGGGAAAGCCCGGCCATCCGCCGCGATCCGGGCCTGAACCGGGAGTGGCACTGTCTGTCCGCACTCAAACAGGTCGTCGGCCGGCATTTCACCCCGATCATTGAATTGGGATACATCGCTTTCCATCCGAATCTGGATACCATCAGCACCGCCAAAACCCGTGAAGCCGCCGAACAGCTTTACATGTTGGAAGCGGCCTATGAATTGAAACGGCTCATCGAGACCACTCCCGATGCCGACGTCTTGACGGAAGACGTCAAACAAGCCGTGGAAGAAGCCCTCACCGGATTTCGCCCGCCGGCCGACTGATGTCCAGCTTCCGGCAGCGCCGTGCACCCTCCGGCGGCCCTCCGCATATGTTGACAGGGTCAATACCCGGAAGAGAAGGGGGCCGCAGCGTGCAGTGGGTTACAGTTCTGTTGCTGGCGCTGGCATCCAATCTCGATAATTTCGGCATCGGAATCGGATTGGGTCTGCAACGGGTGCAACTCCCCCGGACTTCGAACGGGATCATCGCCCTTATGGCCGGCGGCGCGACGGGCATCTCCGTTTTCGGCGGAAGTCAAGTGGCGTCTTTCCTTCCCCACCGGTGGGCGGGCCTCGCAGGGGGAATCCTCATCGCCCTGATCGGCGGTTGGGTCGTCGCCACCGGCGGAAGGAGAACCGGCGGCGGCCGCACGCTCGACGCGCCCTCTCCCGTCACCCATCTCCACCAACGGCCTGCGCGGCCTCTTTGGGACGTCCTTCGCGCCCCGGTTTTTGCCGATGTCGACGGCAGCGGGCGGATCTCTCACCGCGAGGCGGTCGTCCTGGGCATCGCGACGGGACTCAACTGCCTCGCGGGGGGGTTCGCAGCCGGAATGGCCGGGGTGCCGGCCGTTTGGATCGTCGTGCTCACTTCGGTATTCAGTTACGCCCTCACCGCCCTCGGCGTTCGGATGGGACGCTACGCCGGCCGATCGTGGCTCGGCCGCTACTCCAACTTGATTTCCGGCGTTCTCCTTTTGGCCATCGGGCTGTATGAATGTTTCTCGTGAAAGCGGCCGTCCGAGACGGCCGCCGTACCGTTCGTTTACTCCCAAGGTCGCCAGGCCCCCAAAACGGACAAAACCAAGCCCAAAAGAGCGACCAGCACCGAACCTACCGCTCCCGCCCGGATGTTCCGCTTCCAGAGCCACCGCCCCAGGCTGAGACTGTACAGGAACACTCCAAAGGGCAGAATCCCGGACAACACCCACTCCAACGGGTGCATCGCCGTCCCTCCGTTTCCAAGGCCTTCGGGGTTACCGGACCGCCGACGACACCAGCTGGTTCCCGATGCGCCGCACGACGAATCGACTATCCACCTGAATTTGCAACTCCCTGTAGCGCCGAGGCCAATCGAAGGACTTCCACCCGGCTTCCGTCCAAAACCGGCGGCGGGCATGCAATCCGAACCGAAAGGGATCGGCCCCCAACTCCCGCTGAACCTTGCCGATCAAGGCTTCCGCCTGCCGATTGAACCAAGTCTCCGCTTCCCGTTGCAGGACCGTTAGCCCTGCATGGCTACGGGTGTCAAACGCCCCTACGGCGCTGACCACGTCGACTTCAAATTTCGGGCGCACCCGCCACACCGGCCGATCTCCTCCGGCCACCTCGACGATCTGCGGTCGCCCCTGCTCCCGGGCCTCGATGGTAAACCGCCCTTGGGGCGTCTGCACGGTCAAGAAGGCGTGCAACAGTTCCCCCCGGAGCGCCAGCATCAAACGGGCCTCCTCCCCGTTCAAAAAGGCCGCGAGCCGATCTCCCCGGAACACCGCCGCGCCGGGAAACTCCTCCGGATTGCCTCCGATCCGGCGCATCCGCCCCGCTTCAAAGGTCACCGTCCGATCCCGAAACGATTGCTGACTGCGCTCCTTTTCTCCGGAGGTTTCCGACTCCTTCCCCGTTTCTTGTTTACTGCCCTGTTGTTGCGGTTCTTTTTGCTTGTCTTGCCTCTTGACTTCTTCGTTGATGGCCACCACCGAGGTGTACGCGTCCTCCACCTCCGACTGCACCGCCCGGACAAAGGAATGCAAGTGGACAATCGGTTCCATTCCGGTAAAATCCCGGATCTTCTGCAAATCTTCAATGTACCGGGTGATGGAATTCTCTAATACCGGTTTGTTCTCTTTAAAGGAGTCGGACGCCCTTCCTTTGACGACGGCCATGAACATGGTCCGACGAAACTGGCGGAAGCGGAGCAGATCCTGAAGGTGAGCGGAAACCCCTTGACGGGCCAATTCTTCTCCAAACAACACATATTGACAGTGGACGAAGTTCAAACGGCGTTCGACGGTGCTGTTGGTTAAGTTGATGGCTTCTCCCAAGCTGTGGGCCATCACGCTGACGGTCTTGCTCCCCTTTTCCGTATCCCCTCCGTTCCCGGACCCGCCGGGATTGCCGGTGGGAGATCCGGCCAGTTGCCGGGGAACCGCTATGCGGAAAGTGTAAACGAACAACCCTCGCGCCGGCCCGACATCAATCGCCAAACTGGGCACGAAGGCCTCTTCTTCCAGTTCGGTTCGGTCCCAGCATCCGGTCAATGTGAAAAGTGCCGCCGCACAGAGCGCTGCCGTCACCCACCGCATGACTATCCCTCCCTTTGACGCCTGTTGCTCCGAACCGCCCCCCACCACACCACAGCCGGCAGCCCCAGCAACATCACCCACCCCCACGTTCGGAGATAGTCGTTGGTCAAAGCAGCGGTTTGCGGGTAATCGGCGGGCAACGCCGCCAGTCCGTAAATGAGCAGAGCCACCGGAAAAACCAAAGGCCGGAACACCGGCAACCCCCAGGACTGGGCGAAGCTCTGGGCAGTCCCCCAGATTCCCGCCCCGATGTAGACCGCGGCAGCAATCACCCACAACAGATCGAACACCGCCTCCAGCCTCTGAACGAATCGCCCCAGGTACACCAGCCGCGCCATTTGATAAAAGGGAAACGGATTGTCCGCTCCGGCGGGCGGGGGAAACGAAAGACTGTACCCCAGAACCATCATCACCATGAGTAACCCGGAAACCCAAACGGCGTTCCAGGCGATGCGTCCCACGTCGGTCACCGTTCGAATGCTGGGAATCATCAACCCCAGCAACAACAACTCCGAAAAGTAGGAGGCTTTGACCACCCCCACTTCCACCAGGCGCCCCCAACCGGGACCCAAAGGAGGGTAAAGATAAGCGAAGTCCATCTCCCGCCAATCCATGACCAACAGGAGAACCAGCCCGATCAACAGCGTCCATCCGATCAACTGGGACAACCGGCTGAGGGTCTCCAAACCGTAATAGGCCATATAGACGGTGACCGACATAAACAAGAACATCACCACCACGGCGGGCGTGTTCGGAAGAATCGTCCCGATCACCAACTCCACAAACGCCCGGAGAACCAGCGCCGTAATCAGGAGAAAATACAAGCCCAGTACCGATCCCACCGTCCACCTCCCGGCCGCCCCCCATCCCTCTTCCGCCACTTCCACCAGAGATTTTCCTGGGGCTCGTTTGGCGATCCGGGAAAACATTCCCCAGGCGGCCAATCCCACTGCAAGGCTCACGATCATGGCCAACCACCCGGCCGTCCCCGCTTGAAACACCATATCCTGCGGAAGGGTGAGGGATACGGATGTGCTGAGCACGATGGTCAGCAAGGCCCGCGCTTCCTTTGTCCCGATATAACCCGTGTGCATCATCGGCGGCCGTCACCGCCCTTTTCGGAGTCGCTCCCGTCCGTCCCCGCATCCCCGTCACTTTGCTTTTGCCCCGTATTGCTCCACGGATCCCAGCGGCGATTGAGGGGCTCTTGCATTTTGCGATCGCCGGGGCGCAAGTACTCCGGCCGCAACTCCTGTTCATAGGCTTGACCGCGCATCACGATATCCGGATTGGAGTGTCGGTGGGGAGCCACCGGAGACATCAACGGCACCCCAAAGGACTTCGCGCTGACCAGATTGGCCAGGAATGCCGTAATTCCGAGGCCGATTCCGTAAAATCCGAACGCCCCGGCCAGAGCGATAAAGACGAATCGGAGCACCCGCATCGCAAACGACAGATTGTAATTGGGAGTTGTAAAGGACGCGAGGGCGGTGACGGAGACGACGATGACCAGCAGGGGGCTGATGATGCCCGCCTGCACGGCGGCCTGCCCGAGTATGAGGGCGCCGACGATGCCGATGGTCGGGCCGATCACCGAAGGGATGCGGATGCCCGCCTCGCGAATCAGTTCGATGGCCAGTTCCATCATCAACACCTCCCCGATCACGGGAAAGGGGACGCGTTCCCGGGAGCTCGCGATGGCCATCATCAAATCGGTGGGCAACATCTCCGGGTGGTAGTTGGTCACGCCGATGTACACGGCGGGCAATAAAACGGCGATAAACAGGGAAACAAAGCGGATGACCCGGATAAACGACCCGAAGGGCCAGCGCAGGTAGGCGTCTTCCGCCGTATGGAACAGAGCCCAGAAACTGACCGGCACTACCAGAGCGTAGGGACTCCCCGACACCAGCAGGGCCACGTGACCTTCCACCAGAAACGACGCCACCCGGTCCGGCCGCTCGGTGGAGAGGATTTTCGGCACAATCGTGGCGGGGGGATCTTCCAAATACTGTTCCAGCAATCCGCTGTCGATCAGGGCGTCGATTTGCAGACTGTTGACCCGGCGCTTCACTTCTTCCACCAGCTTGGGGTTGGCCACCCCTTTCAAATAGAGGATGGCCACGTCGTTTTTGGTGGTCTGGCCCACCTGGAGGATCTCCGTCACCAATTTCGGCGACCGCAACCGCACCCGGATGAGGGCGGTGTTCGTCCGGAAATTCTCCGTAAAAGCTTCATGGGGGCCTCGAATGACTTGTTCCGATTTGGGGTCGGAAACACTGCGCTTGTCCCAGCCCTTCGTCTCAATGGCCAGCCCTTCCGTCAGCCCTTCTACAAAGAGGAGGGTGTTGCCCATCAACAGTTGCTTCACGGCATTGCGGAATTTTTCCACCCGTTCCACTTGGTTCCCCGGCACCAGAGCGCGGAGGACGGTATCCATGTTGAGAGAACGCTGCACCTCCTCCTCATCGGGCCGGATCGGCGCCAGGAGCATCAGCGGTTGGAGCACGTGGCTGTTGACAATCGCCTTATCCACCAAGCCGTCGACGAATACAATGACGGCGCGCCGGGGCTCCGGGAGGGCGATGGTGAGATTGCGCACAATGATGTCTTTGTTCTGGGGCAAGCTGAAGGTCTGATTCAACATTTCATGGAGTTTGTCCATCGACGGCGGAATCGGATCATCTCCTCCATCCGCCCCGCCCCCGTCGCCTCCCCCCGAAGATCCGGACGGTGCGCCTCCGCCGGCGCCCGGGCGCGATTCCGCCGGATCGCCGCGTCGGGACCACCGGGCCCAAGGAATGGGACGGCGGCGGGCCTCCGGCCGCCCGGTCTTCTCCCCTTCCCCGGACGTTGGATCCGTCCTGCCGGAGGACTTGCCGGACGGGGAGCCGCTCTCCGGGCCTCTCGGTCCCGGCTCCTCTCGATTTCCAAGGGAAAATGTGGAATCGAGGATGGAATCGTCCACTGTCAACAAGCGCTTGATCCATTGCCATCCGTTCATGCCCCGATTGCCCTCCTCCCTTCGGAAACATGGATAGTATTCCCTCGTATGGATAAAAAAACTGAGCGAAACACAAAAGAGGACGGCCACCGAAGTTGTTGAGGGATTCGGGCCAGGTGGGAGGAACTGCGGCAACAGGAGGCAGAGAAGGCGGTGTGTATGAGTACATCGAGATGTTTTACAATACCAAGCGCATGTATTCGGCACTGGGTTATCTTACACCCCGAGAATACGAACACCGCTATACTTGAATGCCGAAGTTGTAACTACGTGTCAAGGAAACCGAGGGAAGTCCAGTTTATCACCCGATCCACCGTTACCGGGAGAAACATCGACAAATTCCCCGTGATCTTTTCCCCTACCCGCAAAAACACCCCAGCAGGAGTCCCACCGAGAAGAAACGAACCTATCAACAAGGATCCTGTATACGGACCTTCCCACGTCTGGATGGTCACCGTTGGCATTTCAATGTACTGTTGGTAAATCTTCGGCTGCTGATAGTAGTACGGCGTCCGGTCTTCGATGACGCCTCCATCCCCCCATATGATCGACACACCGCCACCCTCCCTCCCCCACAGGGGTTTCGCCACGAACGGAACAGAAAGAGGATCCGGTGTCACGTAAGTCGGGAGGAAGTACCTTTCGATGATCTCGTGCTCTTCAACGGTAAAGAACGGGTGGCGGTGTTCATGAAGGGTCCAAATGACGGCCATCGTAGCCTTGCACTGGCCAACGAACGCGGCCGGGGGATTGATGAGCTTGACTCTCCCGTCCGCCACGTGCTTTAAGAACAAGTCGCCAATGGGTTCTCCGTTAGGACCCCGGTCGGCACTGAAGTATTCCAGCGGGTACAACCGATAAAGATACTCCACGGGTTCACCTTCGGCGGTATATACGCCCTTTTCTGACACCCGGAGATCTTTGACCGCAAGGTATCTCGTGTTCGGAAACCCAGAGTGTCGCCGTAGAAATTCGGTGGTCATTCGATCCTCTTCGTGCCAATCGTAGGATAGGAAAAAGACCGTGGCCTCGTCGGGAATCCCGTAATCCAACCTTACCTTTTCGAAGGCCATTGTGATCGCCCGGGTAATACGATTCGGTGAAGGTTTGTTGAAGTGTTTGCAGACTATTTCGTTGGCGAGAGCGGCCTCGACGATCCCAGTCGGGGTGTCGCAGTTAATTTCCAGAACCTTGATAGTCTCGCCTTCGTCCCGCACAACCAGGTCCATACGGGCGATGTAACTGAACAATGGGCTTTGCAACCGAGCGGCTTCCCACGTGTTCTCTGGCAGGTGAAGCATGGGAAACAGAGAAGGACTATTTTGAATAAACGTGACGGCCTTTTGGTAGATGCCGGAGATTGCCGCAGTCGCCTCCAGGATCCGGCGATACGTCTTTTTGGACATATGGTACAAATCCAGAGCCATGTACTGATGCTCCTCGCCATTCTGCACCAATGAGCCCCACGTAAATCCATGTTCGCGAAGGAATGAGTTAACTCTTACCCATTCCTCAAAATGCAATTGGTCGAGGATCATCCCCCGACCCCTCCTTTGCCGGCAACGCCCGCGTGAGCATCTCCAAACCCACCAACGTGTTCGCCGTTTTCAGATGCAACAGCATTACTGTTCTTGGAAAGTTCCGATGGGCGGATAAAGGTGGAAGTTCGAACGACCGTTCCTGTGCTTTGGCTACCACCCTGGGAACAGGGTGTTCCATCAGGACGTTTGCCGTCTACACAGTCTGATGCTTGTTGACTACAACCCGATAGGAAAGCAGTCGCAGCCAGGAGAACACTCATGACGAAAGGTTTGGTTTCCATGTATGTTCTTCCCCTTCTTTTGATTCAGGACTTTCATGATGATCCGCAGGTCTCTTTGCTCACCTTCCCCCGGCAGACCTTCCGCCACAGGCCCCGGGCCCATCCTTCAGACCGGGGGAGTCCCCCCGTCTCCGGAAACCACTCCCCGCAAATCGTGAG
>JASBVN010000037.1 GCA_029961045.1 Alicyclobacillaceae bacterium
GCAACTCGCCGACGTGGCCGCCCAGTACGACAACCTGCTCATGGCCTTCGACAAACCCTGGGTGTACGGCGGCGCGGCCGCGTCCCAACCGGCTTCCCGCTCCTAACTTCCCCGCAGGCGGGAATCGGCTTCATCTGCCGGCTACCGACGGTGGCCGGCTTTCTTCTTTTTGTAAAGACTATTCATAGGCCCGTCTTTCGGCTAATATAGAATACATGGTGATCATTCGCATGCAAACTATTTGACTTGGCGAGAGGGGTGAAAGACAACCACTCCGGTCGGAGGCAGGTTCCGAATCGCGATCCGGACCGGGGAGCCGGCACGGACGCCCGCCGGAGCAAAAGACCGGCGGGAACGGGACGGAAGAGAGGGAGGGAGAAACCAGGCGTCTATGAACCGCAAAGCAATCCTCATCATCCTATTGATCGCCATGGTCGCCGCCGGCGGCGGCATCGGCTACTACTACTGGTACCAAGTGACCCATTACGTTTCGACGGACGACGCCCGGATCGCCGGCGACATCTACCGGGTCATGCCCCGGGTCGCCGGAAAATTGACGGCCCTCGACATCCGGGAGGGGGACTACGTGGCCGCCGACCAGATCGTCGGCCGGCAGGAGGTCAGCAACCTGTCCAACAGCCTGTTGGACAACGCCGTCCTGCGGGCGCCCGCCGAAGGCACGGTCATCAAGACCCTGGCCAAAGTCGGCGAAGTGGTGTCGCCCGGCCAGCCGGTGGCGCTCATCGTCAACAAAAAGGATCTGTACGTGTCGGCCAACATCGAAGAAACCGATTTGGCGAAGGTGAAAGTCGGCCAGCCGGTGGAATTCACCGTGGACACCTATCCGGGGATCCGGTTCACCGGAAAGGTCAAAGAAATCGGCGAGGCGACCGCCTCCACCTTCTCGCTGTTGCCCCCGATCAACACCAGCGGCAACTTCACGAAGGTGACCCAGCGGATCCCCGTCAAAATCTCCATCGACGACCGGCACGGCGCGAATCTGTCGCCGGGGATGAGCGCGGAGATCAAAATCCACATCCGAGGATAGGAGGGCGGCGGACACATGAACAGACGCGGTGCAACGCTCGGCTCTTTTCTGGCGGTCTCGTCCCTGGTGCTGTTTCTGGCGTCCGGTTGCTCCCTGTCCGGATCCTCGACGGTGATGCAGGACGGTGTGCCCGAAGTGCAGGCGTTCACCGTCTCGGGCGAAGGCGGACAGACGGTGACGGGGAAGATCGCCCCCGCCGACGAGGTGAAACTCTCTTCCAAGTTGGCCGGGAAGGTGGCGGCGGTTTACGTGCAAGAGGGGTCTTCGGTGCGCAAGGGCCAGGTCCTCGTGGAACTGGACTCCGGCGACTACGCCGCCCAGGTCCGCCAGGCGGAGGCGGGCTTGCAGCAGGCGGAGGCGGGGCTTGCCGCCGCCCGGGCGAAGCTGGCGGACACCCTGGCCGGCGCCCGGGAACAACAGATTCAACAGCTCGAGGCGGCCGTGGAGCAGGCGAAAGCCGCCTACGAAAACGCGCAGACCAATTACAACCGGACGAAGAACTTGTTTGACGCCGGTGCGGCCTCCCAGGCGGCCCTCGACCAGGCGCAACTGGGCCTCGCCAACGCCAAAGGGGCCCTGGATCAGGCCCAGGCCCAACTGAGCCTGGCCAAAGCGGGGGCCACCGCCAACACCATCGCGGCCCTGGAGGCCCAGGTGCGCCAGGCGGAAGGGGCCGTCAACCAAGCCCGGGCCGCCCTGGATCTGGCCCGGAGCAACCTCGACAACACCCGGATCACCGCCCCCGTCGACGGGATCGTCTCCAAGAAAAGCATCAATCCGGGCGAGATGGCGGCGCCGGGCACCCCGCTCCTGACTCTCGTGAACCTCGGAGAGGTCAAGGTCAACGTCAGCGTGCCCCAGTCCCTGCTGCCGGCCGTCAAATCGGGGGCCTCCGTGAAGGTGCGGGTGGCGGAGGCGGGCGACCGGACCTTCACCGGGACCGTGTCCTTCATCAGCCCGGTCTCCGACGACAACAACAACACCTTCCCGGTGAAAGTGACGGTGCCCAACCCCGACGGCCTGCTGCGGGCGGGAATGGTCGCCGAAGTGACCTTCGGGGAGGGGGGCGGAAACGCCGTCGAGATCCCGGCCGGCTCCGTGGTCAACCGGGACGGTAAAACCTATGTTTACAAGCTCAACGGCGATCGTGTACAGTTGGTAGAGGTACAGGGCCGGCCGAAGGACGACCGCTGGTTCGTCGTCACCTCCGGCGTCCGGGCCTCCGACCGGTTGGTGGCGCAGCCCGGCCCCGAACTGAAAGACGGCCAGCAAGTTCGGGTGCGCGGGGGGGACGGGACGTGAACCGCGAACCCGCCGCCCCCGCGGCCCAGAGCGACGGAAGCCACTGGCTGTCCCTCATCGTCGTCATTCTGGGGGCGTTCGTCGCCATTCTCAACAACAGTCTCATCAACGTCGCCCTTCCCCAGTTGATGAACGTGTTCGGGGCTTCCACCGACGAGATCCAGTGGGTGCTCACCGGGTTTATGCTCGCCTCCGGCATCGTCGTGCCGGTCAGCGGCTACGTCGGCGACCGCTACGGATATAAGAAATCGTACATCGGCTCGATTCTGGTGTTTGTCGTCGCTTCGCTTCTGTGCGCCTTTGCCTGGAACACGGAGAGCCTCATCGCGTTCCGGGTCATCCAGGGCCTCGGCGGAGGTCTCCTCATGCCCCTGAGCATGTCCATCGTGTACAAGGTAGTGCCCCGGCACCAGATCGGCCTGGCCCTCGGCATCTGGGGCATCGCGGCCATGGTCGCCCCGGCGGTGGGACCGACGCTCAGCGGCTACCTGATCGAATACTTTAGTTGGCGGCTGCTGTTCCTGCTGAACGTCCCGGTCGGCGTCCTGGCCGTGATTTGCGCCTTGTTCCTACTGCGGGAAACCGAGACCGATCAAAGCCTGGCGTTCGACCGGCTCGGGTTCGTGCTGTCCACCGTGGGACTCGGCGCGCTGCTCCTCGCCCTGAGCAAGGGCCACACCGAGGGCTGGACGTCGCAGTACATCGTCAACCTGTTTGTGATCTCCTTTTTCGCCCTCGCCCTCCTGGTGTGGGTGGAGACCGGCCGGCGGGAACCCCTGCTCGACATCACCCTGCTGAAGAACCCGGTGTTTCTCATCAGCACGATCACCTCCAGCTTGGTGATGATCGGCCTGTACGGCGGGATTTTCTTGACCCCGCTGTACCTCCAGAACATCCAGGGACTGTCGGCGGTGCAGACCGGATTGCTCCTGATGCCCCAGGCCCTGGCGATGGCGCTGATGATGCCGTTGGCGGGAAGGCTGTTCGACAAGATCGGCCCCGTCCCCTTGGGGCTGCTGGGTGTCGGGATCCTCTCGGCGATGACCTATGAACTGCACCGGCTGACCCTCGACACGCCGAACCACTGGCTGCGGTGGGTCCTGGTGATCCGCGGCATCGGCATCGGACTCTCGATGATGCCCTTGACCACCAGCGGGATGAACGCCGTGCGCCCCGACCAAATCGGGCGGGCCTCGGCGCTTGGAAACGTGATCCGGCAGGTGGCCGCCTCCTTCGGCATTGCCGTTCTGACGACGATCCTGCAGCAGCGCCAGGCTCTTCAAGGGGCGCGCATCGCCGAGAGCGTGACGGTCGACTCCGGCGCCGCCGCCCAAACCCAAGCGGCCCTCGCCGCGGCACTGGCCCAAGGCGGGGTGGACCCGGCGACGGCCCAGGGCGGGGCGCTGGAACTCCTCGGGCTTCTCGTCCAAAAAGAAGCGGCGGTCCGGGCCATCGCCGATACGTTCCTGTTCTCGTCCGTTCCGCTGTTTCTGGCGCTGCCGCTCATCGTCTTTTTGCGGGCCAAGAAACCGGCCCAGGCCACGGCCGGCGGAAGCCGGCCGCCGGTGCCGCAAGGCGCCCGGGAGTGACGGTCAAGGAACAAACAAGGCGATCTCCACAGCTTCTTGATATTTTGTCCATCAAAAGTCCAAACCGGTCCCCTAGACTGAACGTGAACATGGGCGCGGATGGCGCGGCGCCGGTTCGAAGAGACGATCTTTTGGGAGAGTTGGATCAAATCGCGAGGGAGGACTCGGATGAAAGGACACCGCCTCGGATGGATGCTCATGGCCTTCACCCTCTCCGGCGCAATCCTCGCCGGTTGCGCGGCGGGCAGTCAGGCTCCCGCGCGCCAGGCCCGGGCGATCCCGGTGGAAACCGCGGTGGTCAAAACCGGGACGATCGGCGGAACGCTGACGCTCACCGGCCAGTTGGAGGCGTCGACCTCGACCAAGGTTGCGCCCAAGCAGTCCGGGAAAGTGGTCCAGGTGCTGGTGAATGTCGGGGATCCGGTGCGCCAGGGCCAGCCGCTCGTGCGCCTGGATACCAGCGATCTGGAGTACCAGTTGCGCCAGCAGCAGGCGTCCCTGCAAACGGCACGGGCCCAACTGGAAAAGGCGAAAACGGACGCGCAAAACAGCTTGACCCAAGCGAAGTCGGCGCTCGCCCAGGCGAAGATCGCCCTGGACGACGCCAAGACCAACTATGAGCGCACGAAAAATCTGTTTGATGCGGGAGCGGCGTCCCAGCAGCAATTGGACGCGGCGGCGACGGCCTTGCAGACGAAACAGGCGGCCTACGACGCGGCGCTCCAACAGGTCAACATCGCCGCGCCGGGCGGGGACCCCTTGAACCAGGACGCGATCAAGGTGGCCCAGGCGCAGGTGGCCCAGGCGGAGGCGGCCATCGCCACGATTCAACACCAATTGGATCAGGCGACGGTGACGGCCCCGGTTTCGGGGGTGGTGGCCGGCCGGGACGTGGAGGTGGGGGAATACGCGAGCCCGCAATCGGCAGTGGTGACCATTGCGCAGACCAATCCGGTGAAGGCCACCGTGCAGGTGCCCGAGACGGCGATTGATCAGGTGAAGCCGGGCATGGCGGTACGGGTGGTCGTTCCGGCGGCGGGCCAGCAGGAGATTTCCGGAACCCTGGCGCGGGTCAGCCCGGTGGTGGACAACACGACGAAGTCATACCCGGCGGATGTGGAGATTCCCAATCCGGACGGACGGCTCAAGCCCGGCATGGTGGCCCAGGTCAAGGTGGAGGGGCTCGCGCCCGTGCAAGGGCTGGTGATCCCGGCGTCCGCTCTGGTGGAGACCCCCGACGGGCCGAAGGTGTTCACGGTGGAAAACAACGTGGCCCATCAGCATCTCATCCAGGTGGGCGCCGTGGACAGCCAACACGTTCAAGTATTGAAAGGCCTGAAGGAAGGAGATGTGCTCGTGGTCGCCGGTCAGGAGCTTCTCGGAGAAGGGGCCCAGGTCACGGTGGTACCGCCCGGGGGAGCCGGCGGCCCGAGCGGAGGCAACGCACCTGCCGGGCAAGAAACAGGTCGGGCGAAAGGCAGGGGCGCCGGACCGGCGCCGGGTAACGGACGATGAAGATCGCGAATTTTTCCATTGAACGGCCGGTCACCATCTCGATGATCATGATCGTCCTGGTCCTGCTGGGGGCGATTGCCGTCCCCCTGTTGCGGGTCGATCTCTACCCGTCTCTCAATATCCCGGTGGCGGTGGTGACAGCCACTTGGGCCAACGCATCGCCCGAAGAGATGGAGCGCCAGGTGACCAAGCCCCTGGAGGCGGCCATGGCCTCGGTGCCGGGGGTGAAGGAGATCGATTCTAACTCCCGGCAGGGCGGTTCTCAAGTGATCGTCCGGTTCAATTACGGCGTCAACCTGGATCAGGCGATGCTCAACATGCGCGACAAGATCGACCGGGTCCGGCGCCAGTTGCCCGACGGGGTCGACAACCCCCAAGTGATCAAGATCGACCCCAACAGCACGCCGATCCTCACGATCGCCATGTCCGGCCCGATGGATCCGGTGGAGCTCAAACGCCTGGCCGACGACGTGGTGCAGCCCAGGCTGTCGCGGGTGGACGGCGTGGCCTCCGCCTTGGTCTCGGGAGGGCAGAAACGGCAGATCCAGGTGGTGCTCGACCCGTTCAAAATGCAGGCGTACGGCCTGTCGGTCAACCAGGTGGTGCAGGCTTTGCAATCGGACAACACCTCGGCGGACGCCGGGGTGGTGGATCAAGGGAACCGGCGGATTACCGTCCATGTGACGGGGGATTTTCAGTCGGTCCAGGACATCGGGAATGTCCCGATTCGCCCGGGCGGAGGCGGTGCCGGCGGAAGCGGCGCGGGCGGCGGGGGAGGCGCGGCCGGCGGCGCGGCGCCGGGGGTCCTGTACCTCAAGGACATTGCGGACATCCAGGACACCTTTGCGGAAGTCACGCAAACCGCGCGGCTCAACAATCAGCAGAGCGTCAGCATCGACGTGTACAAGGTGTCGGACGGCAACACCGTGCAGGTATCCAACAATGTCCGCCAGGAGTTGCAGAATCTCCAAAAGCAACTGCCGTCCTCGGTGAAATTGACCGTGATCTCCGATCAGGCGGACTTCATCAAACAGGCGATCAACACGGTGGTGGACCACACCCTGACCGGCGCCGTCTTTTCCATCCTGGTGCTGTATCTCTTTTTGCGGAAGGTGCGCACGACCTTGATTATCGGGGTGGTCATCCCGATCTCGGTGATCAGCACCTTCTCGCTCATGTACTTCAGCAACCAGACGATCAACATCGTCACCCTGGGCGGGTTGGCCTTGGGCTTGGGATCCCTGGTCGACTTTGCCGTCGTGGTGCTGGAGAGCATTTTCCGGTACCGCAATCAGGGGCTTGACCCCAAAGAAGCGGCGAAGCAGGGAACGGCGGAAGTCGGGACGGCCGTCGTGGCGTCCGCCCTGGCCCAGATCGTCGTCTTTGCGCCGATCGCCTTCACCCAGGGGCTGGC
>JASBVN010000038.1 GCA_029961045.1 Alicyclobacillaceae bacterium
CGGCGCCAAGGGGCGGAAGCGTGAGGGCGTCCGGAGAGGGCGTATGAAGTTGAAAGAGTTCCGAAAAGAAGAAGGGGCGTTTCATTGCGCCCTCCGATCGCTGCCGCTTTCGGGCGGCCTTCTTTTTTTGATTGAGCCGGCTGCCGTCGTATCTTTACGGCGGAAAAAAAGTGCACTAGAATCGGGATGGGACAAAAAGGGGAGGCGCGGTGGATGTGGCGGTGACGGGAAAAACCAGAAATGTCTTCTTCTATTCAGTATTGGGGCTATCGGGGATTGCGCTGTTGGCGGCCTATAACATCGGGTTGCAGCAAGACCGGATGTTTTTGCGGGATTATCAGGCCTATGAGACGGCCCGCAACCAGATGGCCCAGGGTCAGTTCGCCCAGGCGGAACCACTGCTGAAAGACGTGTTGCAGCGGCATCCGGACAGTTATGCGGTGTTGTGGCGGTATGCCGCGTGCCAAAAGGGGTTGGGGCGGTACGAAGAGGCGGACCGGTATTATACCGCCGCCCGGAACCAAAGGCCGTTTCTGTTAAAAGACCAGCGCTTTTTGTTGGATTACGGAGACTTGCTCTTGCAAAAAGGGGATGTCCGGCGCGCCCGGGAGTACCTCCAAGCGGCCAAAAAAGCCAATCAAAATCCGGAATTGACCAAGCGGGCCGAAGAGCTGTTGCTCCGGACCGGCCAAGGGTGAACCCGTCCGATCGGAGCCGGCACAGAGCGGGGGGTAGGGGGAGTGATCCATGCGCATTTCGTATGATCAAGAGAGTATGGCGATGGAGGTCCGGCGGAGGGCCGACCGGATCATCGTTTTTCTGTTCGGCTTCATGTTTCTGCTGTTGCCGCTGATCACGCGAGCGAAATTTTTTCCCTTCATCAGCCCCGTCATCTCCGGGGAAAGCGTCCTCAACTCCGGCTTGAAAGCCGATGTGTTCAACTATTACAAATTCCTCTTTCTCCTCCTGATGACGGTCCTGATTCTCATGGTGTTTCTGTACAAAATGATCAAGGGGAAATACGAGATCAAGCCGGGGTACATCAACCTTCCGCTCCTGGTTCTGTTTTTGCTGATCCTTCTCTCCGGAGTTTTTGCCCCTTACACCATGGTCGCCCTGGTGGGGGCGTTTGACCGTTTTGAAGGGACCTTCGCCTATTTGAGTTATTTGATTCTCTTTTTTGTCGCCGCCAATGTGGAATACACCCGGCGGAAATTGGACTGGCTGGTTTGGGCCCTGTACCCCGCCGTCGCGATCAACGGCATCATTTCGCTGATGTATTTTTACGGGCGGGACCTGTATCAAACCGGTTGGGTCAAGGCGTTGATTCTGCCTCCGGGGGCGGAAAAGGACGCGTCGGGATTTCTGGTGACGACGCTGGCGAATCCGAACTATCTCAGCGGTTTTGCCGGGTTTGCCGGAGCGCTGTTTTTCGCCCGGGCGTTGACAGAGGTTTCGCACCGGCGGAAGTGGGTGGACGCGGCCTTCGCGGTCCTGGCCTTTGCGGAGGCTCTGGCGTCGGTGTCCACAAGCGGATTTCTGACCTTTGCGGCGGTGGTGCCGCTGACGTTGATCGCGGTGGCGTGGGTGCGCCTGCGGCGATGGTGGTTGCCTGCGGCGGCGGGGTTGGTGTGCTTCGCTTTGGTGTTTGGCGTGCTGAACCACCACAATCCGTCTGTCTGGAAGGAGACCGTCGGCACTTTTCTCGACTTGGGGGGACTGAAGGAATCCGCGTGGGCGCCAGTGGCGACGGCGCGCGCCGCTTCGCCGGAGGGGAGCGGGGCGGCCCCGGAGGGTGGAACTGAGGTGCCGGACGGGGTGAACCTGCCTCCGGCCGGTTGGGGTCCCGGGACCGGGCGGCTTTATATTTGGGAGAAGGCCGCGGAGTTGGCCTTACACCGGCCGTTGCTCGGCTACGGCCTGGATACGTTTGTGTTCGTCTTTCCCCAGGACGATCCGGCCAAAAACGCCAACCTCTCGGACTACCGCATCATCGTGGACAAGCCCCACAGCCTCTACTTGGGGCTTGCTGTGGGAGCGGGTCTGCCGGCCTTTGCGGCTTTTGCGGTGTTGTTGGCACTGCACGCTTACCACAATTTGCGGCTTTTGTGGCGCAAGGAATTGCCGGCCGATGCGTACCGGCTGCTGATCCCCCTGCTGGCGGCTTGGGCGGCCTATCTGGTCCAAGGACTGGTGAACGATTCGGTCGTGGGGATGGCGCCCCTGTTCTGGGTGTTGTTCGGGGCGGGGGTCTCCATGGTGCGCCGGTATTCGCCGGGCCGGTGAGTAGGATCGGAGGGAAGTCATGGAATACCAAGAGGATGTGCTGGATTTCAGGGAATGGATCGGCCGGCTCCGCCGCCGGAGGGGATGGATTGCCGCGGCGGCCGCCCTGGGGCTGGCGGCCGGGATCGCCGCCGCCGCGATGCAAAAGCCTTCTTATCAAATGACAACGATGATGCTGGTGAAGCCAAACGGGGAATTCCGCCCTCAGGGCGGCACACCGGAAAGCTCGGCTTACGGGCCGCAGGCGCTTGAAGCGGTGATGAAAAGCGACGAAGCGATTCTGAAAAGCCCGGTGATCGCCCGGCGCGTCGTCGAATCCCTGCATCTTTCGGAGGCCCCCGAGGACGTAATGAAGCGCATCTCCGCATCTCATACCTCTAATCTGTTGACCGTCACGGTCCGGGACAGGGACCCCTATAAGGCCGCGGCGATGGCCAACGCGGCGGCGGAGGCCTTTGCACAGGAGGTGGCGACCTGGCCGGAGCCCCAGACGGTGCGCATTTTGGACCGGGCGGCGGTGAGCCCCGGCCTGCGTCCCGAAAGAGGTGCTAAACCGGTAGTGATCGTCGTTGCGGCCTTGCTGACCGGGATGGCGGCGGGCGTGGGACTGGTCACGATCGTCGAGGCGGCGGACCGCCGGATCCGGAGCCGGCGGGGTGCTGAGAGGCAACTGGGGGTTCCGGTGCTGGCGGCGTACCGGCGGTTGAAAGGGGTCGGGGCCAGTGCGCGTGCCCCGGAACTCACTCCGGCGGAATGGGAAGTGGTGCGGTCGCTCCGGACCAATCTCCGGTTTGCCTCGGGAGACGCACCGCTGCGGGTATTGGTGGTGACGGCCTGCGCGCCAGGAGAGGGGGTGACCACGGCCGCGGCCACCCTGGCGGTGTCCGAGGGGCGTGCCGGTCAACGGGTTCTGGTCGTGGACGCCAATCTGCGAAATCCCCGCCTGCGCGAATGGTTCGGGGCTCCGGACGGTGGTCCGGATGGCCGGCTGGGATTGGCGGGCGTGTTGGCCGGATCCGCCCCGTGGCGGGATGTCGTGTGCAGGACGCCGGAGCCCGGTGTGGATCTGTTGCCCGCCGGATCGGTGGAAGAGTCGGTTCCCGATTTACCCGCGTGGGATCGACTTCGCGGGGTACTAGAAGAGGCCGGAAGCGAATACGACCGGGTGGTGGTGGACGCCCCCGCGCTGCTGATGTCCGCGGATGCTCAAATCCTCAGTTCCTTGGCGGACGGGGTGCTGTGGGTGGTCCGGTCCGGCCGCTTGACTCCGGAAGCGGCCTCGGAAGGGAGGCGGGTGCTCCGACTCGCCGGGGCGCGGGTGTTGGGGGTCCTGTGGAACGATCCCGCTACCCCTCCGCTGCGCGGCCCGGCCGATGGGGAACCCGCCCTCCTGCCGGCCCCCGGCTCTTGACGGAGTGGAAGGCGATGTCCAAACCCATCCGAATGCCACCCATCCGAATGCCGGGCCCGGCGGCGTGGGCCCTGGCGGCGATCCTCCTGACCGGAATGGCCCTGCGCTTGGGTTGGATCTGGGCGGTCAACACCCAGCCGGTCTACGATTTTAAGCATTACCACGATCTGGCCCTGTCGCTGCTCCGCGAGGGGCGGTACGCGATGCCGGAAGGGCTCGATTACATCAAAGCGGACACGCCCTACGTCCAAACCGGGGTCCACTATGCGACGGCGTTTCGCCCGCCGGGCTACCCGCTGTTTTTGACGGCGGTCTACGCGGTGTACCCCTCCATACTCGCGGCGAAATTGGCGAACGTGGCCTTGAGCGCCGTCTGGATTCTGGGCATGTACGGAATCGGAGCCCGGCTGGCCGGCGCCCGGACCGGCCTGCTGGCGGCGGGCTTGACCGCCCTCTTTCCGCCGGCTGTGGCCTATTGCAGCGTCCTCGGGACGGAGATCCTCGCGGTGACACTCCTGACGGCGATCCTTTGGCTGCACGTCCGGGGGGCGGGGGCGCGGCCGGGGGGCCTTGTGGCCACCGGCGCCTTGATGGGGGCGCTCACCCTGGTCAAGCCGTACTTCGGGGCGATGCCCGTCCTGTACGCCCTCCTGCGCGGGTGGCAGGCGCGGAGGGAAGAGCGGGCGGCCGTGGAAGGGCGGCGAGAGGGGGGCCGGCGCCCGTGGAGGGCGGCGCTGATCGCCCTTCTTTGCACCGGCGCGGCGGCCGCCGCCGTGGTCTCCCCCTGGACGGTCCGCAACTACCTGGTGTTTCACCGGTTCGTCCCCGTCTCCACCAACGGGGATTTCGTCCTGTACATCAACAACAACGACCGCAGCCGCGGCATGTACATGGACGTCCTCGAAGTCCCCGGATCGATTTTCAAGACCGACCGGGTGTTGGGGCCGGACGGCGCGTACAACGAGGCGGTGGCGATGAGCCGGGCCAAGGACGAGGCGGTCCGCTGGATCCGGGAACACCCGGCGCAGTTCCTCCGCCTGGGACTGGAAAGGCTCGGCATCACCTTTTTCGAACCCGGAAAGGACGTGGAGATGTGGGCGGTGTCTCCGGCGGTCCTCCGGGTGGATCCGGGATGGATCGAGTTGCTTTTGCTGGGGACGAAAGCCGCCGTCCTGGTGATCGTGGGCACCGGCCTGTTTTATGCGGCCGCGGCGGCCGTCCGGTGGGCCGCCCGCGGGCGCACGGCGGAGTTGCACGAAATCAACCTGTTGTTTGTGGCATTTTTGACGGCCGTCGTCTTTTTCTCCGAGGGCCAGCCCCGGTATCTGTTCCCGCTGTATCCGTTTTTCATCCTCGGTGTCAGCTGGCTCTTCGTCCGGGCGCCGGCGGAACCCTGAGCCGGGAGGGCGGCGCGGCCGGCTACCGGTCCTTCCGACCCTCCGCCTCTTCCTCCCGAATCCGGCGCAGGGCCCGGACGACGGCTTCCTCCAGGGTTCTCCCCAGGGGGTCTTCCTCCCGCTCATCGGCCTTCTCCCGCTCCTTGGCCTTCCGGAAAGCGGTCAGCCGGCCCAAATAAACCGTGACCCAGACGGCCAGCGCGGTGACGGCCGCCGCGTACACCAACTGGGACAGCAGCCCCCAACCCTTTGGCACATGCGGAGTGATGAAATCGTCGATGGCGCGCTTGATGAGATCGTTCCACGCGAGGGCGGCCGCCAGGCCGAAAGCCGCCGTCGCCAAATCCACCATTTTTTCCAGAACCGTCTTGAACATGGACATCCCTCCTGTCCGGATCTCCGGCTTTCAGCATGGCCGGGCGGATGCACAGGCAGCCCTTTTGATTTGGTTCCCAAGTATACTATAATAACGCTGATATAGGACCGTTGACCGGTTGATCGCCGTCGATCGGTGCGGCCCGGACACCGACAATTTTCCTGTAGGTGAACGAAGATGAACATGGATGGGGGAAGACGGGTACGCCACCTGAGCCGAAGGGACGACATGGAACAAATCGCGTCGGTGCTCAACGGGATGAACGGCTTCGCCTCTTATCGGGAGAGGTTTCAGTATATGGCGGACCGGGTGGCGGCCTTGCTCGGGGCGGCTTTGGTCGGAGTGTGGCTGGAAGACAAGGGCGTTCTCGTCCCCGTCGCCTTGGGGGGGCGGGCGCGGGAGTACGGTCGCCGCATCGTGCTGCACACCCGGGCGGACAGTCCCTACGGCCAGGGGCCCAGCGGGAAGGCGTTTCGAGAACGCCGGCCCGTCCTGTTCGACCCGGTGCACCCCTCCACCGAGGTCTGGCGGGAGGAGCGGGAGCGGTTTGCCCTTGGTCCGTCCCTCGCGGTTCCCCTGGTGTACGAGCGGCAGGTGTTCGGGGTCATCGGCCTGTACCTGTCCCGGGGAAAGATCATCACGCCGCGCATGCGCCATATGATGGGCGTCCTGGCGCCCATTGTGAGCATGATGATCAAAGACCAGCGGGACCGCCTGTTGCTGGAGGAACGCTCCAAGGGACTCGCCACCCTGATTTCCGCCATTCAGGTCCTGGGTCGCGTCAAATCGGAAGACGAATTGTTGACGGAATTTGGCGACATCGCCATCCAAGTATTAGAAGCCAACGGCGGTTACATCCTGCTGCGAGAAGACGGTGAATGGTCGAGGATTAAATTGTTCGGGTTGTTGACCGGTTACGAAGCCGAGATTGCCCCGTTCATCCTGCGGCTGATCCGAGTCAATCCTCCGAAGAAGTCCGCCACCGTTTCTCCTCCCTTTGAGTTTCAGAACCACCGGCCCGGACGGTACAGGGAAATTCTGGAGAACCTTCACTTCCGCAGCGGCATTTCGGGACAACTGGTCGTCGAAGAGGAGCTGGCGGGGATATTCACCCTCTGGAGTCAGGAACCGGACTTTTTCCACAACAAGCAAGAGGTGTTGCGCGCCCTGGCGGAAGAGGTGTCCACGGCTTTGGAGCTCCTCCGGGTCCGCAAGCGGTTGATCGCCAGCGCCCGGACGGATCCCCTGACGGGATTGGCCAACCGCACCGGTTTGCAAGAAAAATTGGACGAATTGGTCGCCGCCTCCGAGCGGTACGGTTGGTCCTTTCTGTTCGTTCTGGTGGATTTGGATCATTTCAAACAATATAACGACACCTGCGGCCATCCGGAAGGCGACCGCCTCTTGCGGGAGGTGGCCCTGATTCTCAAGCGCGCGATACGCCCCACCGACGTGGCGGCGCGCCTCGGCGGCGACGAGTTCGCCCTGCTGCTGGTGCGGTGCGACGATGCCACGCCGGGGATCCGGGAGCGGTTGGGGTCCCTGCTCGGAGAGATCTCGAAGTCGTTCCGGGGACTCGGGGTGAGCGCGGGGGTGTCCGTGTTCCCGAGGGACGGCGCGGAGTTCCGGGAGCTGTACCGGACGGCGGACCAGCGTCTCTACGAGGCCAAGCGGCGGGGCCGGGGCCAGATCGCCTGGCCCCAGCAAGTGTTCCAGATGCTGTAGGCTTCAGACGGCCCCGCCGGGGATCGCCGGCGGGGCCGTCCTCCGCCGGGGATCGCCGGCGGGGCCGTCCTCCGCCGGGGCCCGTTCTTCGCCGGTTGTCCTTTGCCGGCCGCCCTTGGCGGGGGGCTCGGGTACACCGATGAATGGGACCGGGCGATCCGAAGCAATTGCCGAGACCGTAATGTAACATATGGTGACGTTTTTGGTTATAATAGTGATGAGGGGGTAAGAAAAACGAACGGAGAACAAAAGGAGGAAAAAACAATGACCTGGGAACAAATCGGCCAGAAGATCAGAAAGGCCCGCGAAGAGGTCGGAATCACCCAGGAAGCGCTGGCCAAGCATCTAGGCGTGAGCCGCCCCGTCGTTTCGAACATCGAAGCCGGCAAGCGACCGATCGACCTGGATGAACTGCTTAAGATCGCCGATTACCTCGGTCATTCGCCGCAGTACTTCTTGAACCTTGATGCCGTCGAAGACGCAGATGAGGTTAAGATTCTTTACCGTACCGACGGCTTGACGGAAGCGGACCGGGAGAAGCTCGCCTGGTTCTTCGCTTTTCTTCGGGAGTACATGTTCATCCGGCGGGTGATGGACGTTGAGGGTGTGGGTTGAGCCGTCTCAGGCGGCCCGCGAAGCCCGCCGGAGGCTTGGTTTTTCAAGCGATGTCTTTTTTCCGCCGCGCGAGATCTTTGAACTGATCGAGCAAAGCGACGGACGTTTGACGATTATTCGTTATCCGCTGGATCTTGAACAGACTTCGGCGCTGATCGCCTGCGCAAGAGATCGATACGTCATCCTCATTGATTCCGCAAAGACGTTGGGGAGGCAGGTTTTTTCGCTGGCCCATGAGTACGCCCATTACATCGAGCACAAGGAACACATGGGCGGGCCGGAACGTATCAAGAGCAATCCGAAAGTCGAATGTTGGGCGAATGCGTTCGCGACGGAATTTTTGATGCCGAGGGAAGCCATCGAGCGATGGCTGGCCTTTCACCGGACATCTAGAAGGGATGAGGCAATGTCCCTGCTGGACTTCCTCCGGCTACAGCAGGCGATGGGCGTCAGTTTTGAGGCCGCGTTGAACCGGCTCAATGAGCTTCGGCTCATCCGGACGGCGCAGTATGACGAGTGGAAGACCTTCTCTCCGGTGCGCATGGCCGATAAATTCGGTCTGCCGCTTGATCTGTACCGGCCGGACAGGGCCGTTAAAATTCCGGAAGAGTACCGGGGACTCTGGATCGAAGCTTATGAAGCCGGAAAAGCGAGTTTCCGTCGCCTTGAAGAAGCGTTAAAGCTGATCGGGGTCGACGCCCGCTCTATCGAAGGCCTTGACACAAGCGTGGGGATCGAGGATGTCACCTAAACGGTTGCTGATCCTCGACACCGGTCCCCTTTCATATTTCACACATGGCGAGGTCTTCGACGTATTCGAGCGACTTTTTGCCCGTAGAATTTTCATTCCTCGCACCGTGCTCAAAGAGAGCATGGTGGATATCCGTGTTGACGCGAACACGCAAGCCGCGCTTCAAAATGGATGGCTACAGGTTGTGGAAGATTTGAGCCCTGAAGAAATCCGGGTTTCGGACGATCTTTATCGCCAACATGGCCTGAGCAAGGGAGAGGCAGAGGCTGTTGCAATAGCGTATATGCGGAGCTGGGTCCTTCTCTGTGACGAAAAGGCCGCTCGAAACATTGCCGGTAAGATGGGGGTTGCTTTTACCGGAAGCCTTGGCATCCTGTATAAAGCCGTTCATGATAATGTTCTGTCGGAACCGGAAGCGGAGCAGGCGCTCCATAAGATGAGGAATGCGAAACAGCGCATACCGGCCGGGATCAATCGTTTTGCCGATCTGCGGAATTTCTTTGTCTCAAGCGGAAAAGGTGAGTTCCTCAACAGTCTTTGAACAGTGGTGATCAGCGAAGATCTGGTGTTGAAGAACTCGCTGGGCCCGGCGCCTTTGTGGCGGTGGGTCTCCCTTCAGATGTTGGGGACGAATCTGGAGCACCGGCTCCGCCTTTTGTTTTACACATTTTTTGGATGGCTCTTCCGGTCGGGCCTCCCTAGCCGTATTTGCCGATCCATGATTCATTCAGCAGGCTTGCATTGATGGCATAAAAGATTAAAAATCAACGGAGGAGGCTTTTCGAAGAG
>JASBVN010000039.1 GCA_029961045.1 Alicyclobacillaceae bacterium
GGCGGGGACAAAGGCAATGCCGTCACACTCTTGACACACATGGTGATTTTACACCACTTGACGGGACACACCACTCGCGCCCGGGCCCGGCTATCTGTCGATTGAGCTTGCGAAACTCGGCCGATATACCATCACCGGCCTGGACATCAGCAAATATTTTGTGAACATCGCCCGGGCCAACGCTGAAGCATCCGGTGTGAACATCGATTTTCGTCATGGCGATGCCGCACATATGCCGTTTGCAAATCGCACGTTCGACTTCATGATATGCCGGGCCGCTTTCAAAAATTTTGCCGATCCGATTCGGGCGCTCAATGAAATGTACCGGGTCTTGAAACCCGGGGGCCGGGCGCTCATCATGGATATGCGGGGAGACGTTTCCAGCGAGACCTTGAGCCGGTATGTCGACCGGGAACTGGGGTTGCGGGGGATCGCCCGAGCGAGTACTGGGAATCGGAAGCACCGGCCACCCCATCATCGTGGGTGGCCACCACCACGACCCGTCCTTGCCGTGCGAGTGACACGAGCAACTCGATGACCCGCGCACGGTTCCCATCGTCGAGGGAGGCCGTGGGCTCATCGGCGAAAATCACCTGGGCGTCTTTGTAGAGCGCCCGGGCAATCGCCAGGCGCCGCTTCTCCCCTCCACTCAATCGAGCGGCCAGTTCCCGTCCCCTCCCGCTCAAACCGGTTTTCGCGAGGGCAGCTTCCATTCGCTCGTGATCGCCGACGACTCTGGACCCGAACAGGCTTGATGTCATGGTCACGTTGAAGCCAACAGTCTCTTCTTCCATGACGCCGTAATCCTGGAGGACGAACGCAGCGTGGTTCTTCCAGAAGAGCCGGCGTTGCCGTGACCCCCAGTTTGTCGTGTCCACCCCGTCTGCCAGCACCCGCCCGCCGGTCGGTCGCAAGAGGAGCCCCAGCAAGTGGAGCAGCGTGGTTTTGCCGGCGCCGCTGGGTCCGACAAGCGCGGTCATGGTTTCGGGTGCGCACACCAAGCTCGCCCCCTCGATGATTTTCCGGCCGTCGATGACCATGGTGACTTCGCCAGCTTCGATTCGCACGGTTTCACCTTCCTCCTTTCCGCGTTTACAGCCGGCGCAGGCTGACCTTCGTAAACACCCAGCGGGCGGCCATCACATGCACAAGCGGCAAGGTGAGAAGCACCGCAACCGCCGCGGCGGCGACGACAGTTCCGCCCCGCCACCCCTGGGCCAAGAGGACCATGCAAAGCGGTGATGAACGCCCCGATCACCGCGCTGATCGCCAACGCCACGACCAGAGCCACCAGTGACCCTGCCCGTAACCAGGCGAAATAAGCGGTAAATTGTGCACGTAAAATGCCTTCTTCGGCCATATATTTGACCTGAATTCTTTTCTGTAATCCGTGCTCAGCGAGGAGCCTTTGTGTCGGTCCCAGTCCGGTGAAAACGAGGTTCCTCGACGACGCGGCAGATACGAGAAAACTGTCATTGAACATCTCGTGCACACCCGGAACGAAGACGATGATCGCCTCATTGTCGTTGGGGAACACGAGCGCCCCGCCGTTTCGGACAAAAGGGAGTTTTCTCGTCCCGGAGTAGCGAAAGAACGAGATTTTGTTCAAAAATTTGCCTTGAGGCGTTCGGTCACGCAACCATAGCCGCATATCCGTATTTAGAAACCTCTTGGCGTCCTCTGGAATCTGATCGAGAGAAAGCGGGACCAACCCCGCCACCGGTCGGCTCCCCGGTGTTCCACCATCGCGCTTTTCGGCCAGCATCAAGTCCAACCAGCGCTGGTTGATCAGGGTGAGGTAACGGTAGGGGGCGATGTCCAGCTTGTTGATAGTGAAATAGTTGTCAAACGTATACGACAGCGCGACTGGGTTGCGCGCCTCCGCATCCTTCACGACATCACCTACGCCGGACCTGAGTTCTGGTGGAATATCGCCGCTCATGCTCGGAAACGATAGGACGACTTGGTCGGCCAATGACTTCCACATGGCCTGCTCGGCTGCGGCGTTCTCAGCCTCCCTGTAGGCCGTGAAGGCGGGGGCCACCGCCGCGAGGACCAGGGTGAAGGTGGCCACCTTGAGAACAACTGAGCTCTTCTGCAAGCTTTTGACCGCCGGTTCCCGCGCCGCAAGCATGGCAGGACTGGGCCACGAGGCCATGGACAGTGCCAGGGCGCAGCCCATCGTCACGAGGAGGACGATGGCATCGTACTCTAACAACACCTTGGTGTAGTACGGCGCAAAGACCCAACCATGAACCGAGCCAACATAGGTGACGGCAAGGAGGTCGCAGATCGCTGCAGCGACGACCACTGCTACCAGGAAACCGGCGAGGTCCTCGGACTGGATCCGCCACGTCGGGACCCCTGCAAGCACGCGCAACGCCCGTCCCCTGGCCTTGACTGTGAACCAGTACAGAGCCAAAGAGACCATGAGCGCCACCCCGGCGAGAAGAGTGATGCCGAACTCGCTCTGTCGCACCAGAAGCTGCAAAGTTGTACCAAGGGTGTCCTGGCTCCACCGCTGATCGACCCGGTGTGCGGCCAACCAGTTCTTGAAAACAAGTGCGGAGCGAATTCATCTACAGCCCCGGACAACCCCGCCTTCAGGAAAAGTGAGCGACGTTCGAGGAGCTCAGCCTGAAGGCTGGGGAGGCTCATCGGGGCTCGGGGGAGAACGCCGCCCACAATTCATCCAAGGAACGAAAGGCCGCGATGGTCTGAAGCGCATAGCGGGTGGGCGGAATGGTCGGGAACCGCCCGTCCCTGTTGTCCAAAATCTCCTCCGGCCGGAACCATCCGTCCTCCACCGCTTCGTCCGTGGGTCCCACCACCCCGTCCGGCTCTTGCCCTTCCGGCAGCCGGGCCAAGAAAAACCGAGTGTCAAAGCGGCGTGTTTCCGTGGAGGGGGTGATCAGCCGCCCCATATACCGCAACAGCCCCGGGGCCGGGCGCATCCCGTACTCTTGCAGAAAATCGGCAAACGGCATGTCCCCGTTCAACACTTTTTGGCGGATTTGCACCCGCATCACCACGGCCGGTTTCTCCCCCTCCGTGAGCAACACGCCTGTCTCTTCAAACAGTTCCCGGATGGCCGCCACCCAGGAGGCGAGATTTGCGGCGGGATCCAGGGATGAATCGGGAATCGGGTCATCCGGCACTCGATTTCCGATGCGCTTTTCGATCAGCGGCCGGAACTTCCGGCGGAAATCTCTCGTTTCGATGGCTGGTGTGGTACGTTCGCGGTACACCGTTTGTTCCGTGGCTTGGCGCTCATCAAAAGGCGCCAGAAGCACGCGCCATTCGGGACGTCGGTCCTGGGGTTCCACCGAACCCCCGGGAAACGCCCACACTCCGGCAAAGGCGCGAAGCCGGGGCGACCGGCGCTGGGCGTACACCCGGAATCCCCCCGGGCCATCCGGACGAACCATCAGAACGGTGGCCGCGTCCCGAACGGGCACAGGCGATGATGCGAGTTGATCGGTGTCGTTCACCGAGCATCCACTTCCTTATCTTCGAAATTCATAGCGGGAAATCCGGCCCAGTGCCGCGGCTTTTCTCCCCGCCGGTCACGCGGCCGTCTCCTTATAAGCGGCCCTCTTCTTATAAAAGGGAGAAATACGTGTGGATCTTGGACGCCATAAGTCGCCGCCGCTCGGTGAGAAACCGGGGATAATCCTCGATCGTCATATCCTGGATACCCTCCGGTATACAGTGCATTCGGAGATTCTCAATTCTTAAGAGCTGGCGAACCTGTCCTTGTGTTGAGACACGTGTGTATCCGACTGCTTTGGTCATTCCCGTTTCACCCCGTGACCATACTAAGACGACCGAGTGACCAAGTGAAGATAGAGAAAGAAGTCAGACCCCAATTAACGGGGCCGACTCCTTTCGGCTACAGCGTTTTGAATCCGTGTTACCGAGAGTTACTTCTGAGATGGAGAATAGCCTTCGATATCCACTGCGTTCACAGTCAACAGAGCTATATGATTGCCCTGACCATCTACAAATTCGACCTCGTAGTCTCCAGCGGTGATGTCGTAAACCATAACGATAGTTCCACGTGTTCCTTTGGGAACTTCAGGAGTCAGATCACGCTTTGCCTTTACAACATCGTATTCATCGAACATCATGCCCACCTCATTTCCCCGTTGGAATGGCTGTTACCAAACGTACAACCCCGTCATTGTTTCTAATCCACGCAAAAGTAACGTCAATGCGCCGACCATTGGCTCCCAAGATGTTTATGACTTGATTGTATTTGATTCCATACTGTGTGACTCCGGTCTCTACAGCTGTATTCGGGTTGAATTTAATCTGTTTTGCCAACTCATCCATGTTATCTCTGTTGAACCCTAACGCCTTTTGGAACCAGTTTGCCTTACTTCCTCCGATAGGGTGGTCAGGGTTTAACAAATACTGTTCCAATTTGCTTTGTACACTTCGCTCGGTTGCACTAAGCCCCCCCGTACCCTCAGGGGAGCCCTTGTCGTTGCGGACCCCTCTTCCCTGCTCGCCCTTCGCCATCATCATCTGGGTGTCCTTGCCCAAGTCGGCAGTCGCTTTCACAACCACCCCTGCACCCGCGACAGCCACAGCCGCCCCGGCTACATTGAGCGGCACTCCGGCCACCGCCCCCACACCCGTGGCATCCAGGACAAAGCCCCCGCCCTCCGCGGTCAGCCCCGCCCCGGCGATCGCCCCTCCCCCCGCCGCCGCCAAGGTATCCCCCAGTACACGACCCGCATAGTACGCAGCATCCGGATCTGTCGGCTCCGGAGCGTCATACAGCCCCCAGGACATCGCCTCCGCCGTACTGCTCAAAAACCCCCACGTAAAATCTATCGGATGCTCCACCACGTCGGTCCCGATGGCCGTCGCTGTGTTCACCGCTGTCTCGACCGTGTGCCGCACAAACCCCATCTGCGGACTGTTCCAAAAATCTGTCACCATTTTCTCAAGGCTAATCGCCGCAAATTCTGCCGCCGCTTTCACATCTGCCCAATCCGCCCGGGCATCGGCCTCCAACCTGAGCGCCTGCGCCCGGGCCCACAGCCATGCAGCCTCCGGCCCTTTCGCGTGCTGGGCCTCCCTCTCCAGCTCGTCCGCCTGCCGCCGCAACGCCAGAATCTCTTCCATCTCACTGGCCAGGTATGTAAAAATCGGCCCGACCCGGTGGAGAACATCCGCCGCGTACTGAAACCGCCCTACCTCCGCTTCCAGACGGGCGAGGAACGCCTTCGCCCCTTCTCCCACCCAGCCGTCCGGATTCTCCTGAATCTCCGCGACGATCCGCGAATGCAGCGCATCGATCCGCCCTTGAACCGCCGCCCCGGCAGCCGGGAAAAACGTCGCCGCCCGCCGCAGAACTTCGGGATTCGCCTGAAGCGCCATCGGTCCTCCCCCTTCGAGAAAGACCCTTACCCCCCCAGTCACAGGTGTATCGTACGGGAAGACAAAACCGTAGTCAACAGAAAAATCACTGCGAAAGTCCAAAGTCCAGAGTGGCGGTCTGATTACAGCCCCTCCCGCTCCTCCATTCGTCTAAAATCCCACTCCTCACAATGACTGAATGCCGCACTGCGCAGTGACATCAACCAAGGTACTCTTCTTCCTGCCACACGGTTTTACCGACAACCCCGAGGTAGTGTCCCGTCAAGTGGTATATAATCACCATTTGTGTCAAAAGTGTGACGGTATTGTCTTTGTCCCCGAAGGGAAATTCGGCGAAGGCAAGCGTTTGTACGCGCTTGGCTTGATTCGAGCACGTCTGCGGAGCACCAGCAAGACGGTCATCGCCTTGCAGCTGTTGGTGATGAATCTGGAGCGCCGGCTGCGCATTCTTTTGTACACATTTTTCAGATGGCTCTTCCGACCGGGCCCCCTTGCCCTATTCGCCGATCCGTGATTCGTTCAGCAGACCCTATGTGTTGCTTTTGGGAAAACCCTCCAGGAACCAGACTCTACGCCTGGGTATCTTCGACGAAGCAAAAGGCGGACGGCAATCTCCAGCGACAGCGGGGACGGCTGGAACGGTACGCCGAAGAGCACGGATACGATGTGGTCCGGGTGTTTGCGGAGCAAGCGTCGGGCATCCATGAGAATCGGAAGCGGGTGATGGAGGAAAAGCCGCGTCTCTAATATGAAAAGCGTCGGCAGGTCATCGCATGACGTGGATCGATGTCTCTCAGCGACTGGATGCGAAGATCCCCGTGTGGCCCGGAGACACCCCGATTTCGCACCGACTGACGTGGACCAAGGCGCAAAGCAGTTCCGTCAATGTCAGCCAGATCACCATGAGCACGCACACGGGGATCTACATCGACGCCCCGTTTGATTTTGACAAGGCGGGGCGGCAAGTGCTGGAACTGGACATCGACCACTACATCGGGCCGGCGCGGGGAATGAAGTGTACGCGGCGAACAGCACCGGGCCGGACGATCTCACCGCCGCCGATCTCGATGAGGTCGACAGTCTCTTGGTCCGCACCGGCGCGTGGGCGGACAAAAGTCTTCCCGGAGCAAACCCCGTATCTGCAGCCCGAATTCACGGCGTGGCTGGCGAGCACAGGGGTGTGGCTCGTCGGGTTGGATCTTCCGTCGGTGGATCCCATGGACAGCAAAGACCTTTCGGCCCATTACGCGCTCGCCCGTCACAGCGTACAGATCCTGGAAGACCTCGTCTTGATCACGTCGCACCGGGCAATTACCAACTGGGGCGCTCCCCCCTTCCTTTGGCGGATGCGGACGGCAGCCCGGTGCAAGCGGTGCTGAAGCCCTCGCGACGGGGGTATGCATCTCGTCGCCTTCTTCCAGGATCGCGCGTGACATGCAAAGTTTGATATCATCATGTCGATGGGGGGATAAGTGTGGATTGCACGAGCAAAGGCATGCGGAGAGAGAAGAAGGCGGTCCGAGCACAGGAGCAGGTGGATGAATTTTTGGAAACCGCTCACGTGGGATGTCTCGGGCTCGTCGACGGAGACGAACCATACGTAGTCCCGTTGAACTATGTTTGGCTCGGCGGATGTATCTACTTTCACGGCGCGGGCGAAGGTCGCAAAGCACGCTTGATGAAAGAAGCGGCGAAGGCGACGTTCTCGGTTGCCCAGGAGATGGGCATTGTCCCGAAACCAGTCCCCTGCGACACCGGAACCGCGTATATGAGCGTGATGATTTTCGGGATGGTGGAACGCGTTACCGATTTGGAGGAAGCGAGCTCCGCCATGGCCGCCATGCTGGACAAATACATGCCTGGCTATTTTTCCAACCCACTTCACAAAGGTCACGTGCAGAACTACATGTCGGGGTCCGGCAGCCACACTCACGTCTATCGTCTGCGGGCGGACAAGGTCACGGCCAAGCAGGACCTCGCAGAACTGGAGGAGCTTCACGGCTTGGGTCCGCTGTGCGCCCCCAGGCCATCGAGTCGGTCAGCATATC
>JASBVN010000004.1 GCA_029961045.1 Alicyclobacillaceae bacterium
GCCTGCCTGTCACGCAGGAGAACGCGGGTTCGAATCCCGTCAGCTCCGCCAGAGAGGCTGTAAAAGCCCGTCTCACCGACGGGCTTTTTTTATTGGCGTTTTTTATGCGCCCGGTACGGTCGTCGCGTCCGGAGGCAAACACCGGCCGTGCGCCGGGCGGGTTGGGGAAAAGGGGAGCCGCCGGATTTGAATCGTTCATTCATCTACCGGTTGCAGACGGCGGTCCCGGAATTGTTCGAAGGCTCGACGATATTCAGGATGTTCTTCGAAAAACAGCACGAGGCTGTGAAGGGATCGCATGGTGCTGGGGCTGACGTGGTGTTCGATTCCTTCGACGTCTTTGCGGATCGTCGGTTCGCTGACGCCCAGAAGGCGCAAGAATTCCTCCAGCATGCGGTGCCGTTGTTTCATCGTGCGCCCCAGTTCCTCGCCTTCCGGAGTGAGCACCAATCCACGATATTTTTCATAGGTTACAAAATTCTTCTCATCCAATTTTTGGATCATCTTCGTGACGGAGGACGGCTGCACCGCGAGGATTGTCGCGATATCCGAGACACGCGCGTATCCCTTCTCTTTCATCAATTCGTAGATCGTTTCGAGGTAATCTTCCATACTCGGCGTCAGCATGCAGCAGACCCCCGCTTTCCAAAGGGTTCTCCTCCATTGTACTATCAAGCCCCTCCATGATGCAAACCAAAACCCGCATTTTAAGGAAAATGTGTCATTTCAATCAAAGGTCGAGCTCGACCGGCAGCGAATGAAAGGCAGAGAAGGAGGGATTCGATCATGTTCCGCGGAAACGGCTTCTGGTCGGCGGTTCGCGCCCGCGGCGGAGCCGCAGCGGCGGCGGGGACGGTGTTGTTGGCTGCGGCCGCGGCTTTAGGGTACGGTTGGTGGAAATCCGGAGCGGGCGAGCCGGTCGAAAGGATGGATCAGGTGGCGGAAGCACGGTTGGAATCGGGTGAAGGAGGAGCCGCGGGTACGTCCGCCGTTCAAAGGGGGAGCGGCAAAGGGGGAGTTGTAGTGGATGTGAAGGGGGCCGTCCGGAATCCCGGAGTATACGTGCTCCCGCAGGGGGCCCGGGTTCGGGAAGCGGTGGAGGCGGCGGGCGGAGTTTCGGAAGGGGCGGATTTGAGCGGGATCAACTTGGCCGCCAAGGTGGAAGACGGGGCGCTGATCCGCATACCCGAGCGCCGGAAGGTCGAGCAGGCCGGGGCGGGTAGGGGCGGCGGATCGACTGCCGGGCCGGGTGATGGTGAGCGGGTGCACCTGAACTCTGGAACCGCTGAGGAAATCGACCGGCTTCCCGGGATCGGCAAGAGCAAAGCGGAAGCCATCGTCAAATTTCGTGAAACACAAGGCCCTTTTCAAACCGTGGACCAACTTCGAAACGTGCCGGGCATCGGACCGAAACTGATCGATCGAATCCGGGATAAGGTCGATCTCCAATGACAGACGGGGTTGGGCGGTATCTTCCGTTTCTGGGGATATGGTCCGCTCTAGTGACGGCGGGGGGAGCGAAGCTCAGCCTCCCGGCGGCCAGCGGTCTTGCGGCCTCGATCCTGGCGTCATATGCCGTCTTGGCAGCGGTGAGGTGGAAGCGGTCCTGGATCCAACCGCACTGGCTGGGGGGGTGGAAAGGATGGGGGAGAGCTCTGTTGTTCTGGCCTCCCACCGTTTTTGCCCTCGTCGGAATCGGGGGACTTTTCGGCGGATCCTGGAGGGTACAGACCGCTTCTCCCGGACTGGATGCCTATGTGGATCGGTGGGTGCGGGTGGAGGGGGAAGTGGAATCCGTTTTGCGCAGAGAGGCGGGATCGGCTTCGACCATCGTCCGCATTTGGAGTCTGGACGGCCGAACTTCCCGGCATTCTTCTGTCCATGGCCGGGTTTACATGCGCCTGCCGGTATCTTCTGTTTCGGAAGGGGACGCTTTTGGAGCGGTCGTCCGGCTCCGGCTTCCGCCGCCGCCTCCTGCCCCTTTTCCGGAGGGGGTGGCGGATCCGTGGGAAGTCCGGGGGGCGGAGTACCGGGCCGAATGCGCGGAAGAGGGGGTTTGGGTCCGGCCGCGGCTGCAGAGCGCCCCCTATCGCTTGCGGGCCGCTTTGGAAAGAACCTGGGACGAACGGGTGGGGGGACAGCGGGCGTCCCTTCTCAAGGCTATGGTCCTTGGGGACACCTCTTATCTCGACCCCGCCGTCGCCGATTCCTTTGCCTTGGTCGGCGTCGCCCACGTCGTGGCGGTATCGGGGACACACCTCCATTTGGTGCTGTGGCCTCTGCGCCGGTGGGTCGGCCCGCGTTTACGGCCGACGGTTCGCGCAGCAGTCCTGGTCGGTATGGCCGGTGCGTATACCGCGTTGACGGGGGCGAGTCCCTCGGCGGTGAGGGCGGCGGGTATGATCGCTTATCTGGAGGCGGGCGCCCTGTTGGGGCGACCGGGGCGTCCCCTTCAAGCTTGGGGTGCCGTGTTGGCCGTCGAATCGCTGGTGCGTCCTGAATGGGTTTTTGATGTCGGGTTTCAATTGTCCTACGCAGCCGTTTGGGGATTGATGGTGCTGGAGCCGGTGCTGAAGCGGAGCCTGTCGTTTCTTCCCTCCCTTCTGCGCACCCCCGCCGCCGGTGCCCTGGCGGCGGAAATCGCCGTCTGTCCCTTTGGATTCTCGAGGTTTTATGTGTGGAACGCATGGTCGATTCTGGCCAACCTGTGGGCTCCGCTTCTGGGAGCGATCTTGTTGCCCGCGGGGTTCGTGTCGCTGTTTCTGTCTCCCGTGCCGGTAGTGGCCGACTGGTCCGCCCGCGCGGCCGGAGTACTGGCCCAGATTTTGATCGACGGCGTGGCCGCCATGGATGCAGACCGGCGGGGCGCCGCGCAATTGGGTCCCGTCCCGATATGGGGGTGGGTCTGGTACATCGGCTCGGTTTTGGGGCTCGTGGCCCTGGGCCGCAAAGGATATTCGGCTGGGTGGGCGCTGGTGGCGCTATTTACGGGCGTTTGCGCGGTCGCCGCCTCTTTGGTGCCGGAACGGGCCGTCGCGTTGGCCGCAGGCGGTGCAACGGCCTATTATGTCCAGTCCGACGGACGGAGGGTCCTGGTGTGCCCGGGGAGACCAGAGGCGATCGACGCAGCCGTGGCCCCGTATCTGCGCCGGATGGGGGTGTATCGCTTGGATGAAGTATGGGTGATCTCCGGAGACGGAGATCCGGAGGGCGAAGCCGTGTTGAAGGCGTTGAAGCGGTGGTTTCGGGTGGGCGAGGTTTCCGCGTGGCGGGGGGAAGAGTCGCTGGTCCTCCCCTTGGGCCGGACCGTGGTGGCGATCGGCGGGACGGTCCCCGGGCTGGCCGTACCGGGTCTTGTGACCGTGGACTGGCCCACCGGAGAACCGGTCCCTTTCCTGACGGGGCGGGAGAGGTCGTGGCGGGTTCGCGGACAAGGGGGCCTTCTGATCGAGGTGCGCGCCGGAGTTCCCAGGCTGTACGGCGGCACAGGGCCGGTCCGGTCCTACCTTCCGCCGGCGGCCGGCAGGGATTGTCCGGGTTTTGAGATGTTCGTAACGGCGAACCGGCGCCAGGTGTTCCTTGCTGCGCGGGGAAATTTTAGAAATAATGACCGCCAGGCCGGTGTCCCCCTTGGCCCGGTGGAGCAACTTCAAGGGCTTTTCCCCGAATTCTTGGGGGGTCAAGTAGTGCGTGCGTTCGAAATAAACAGGATCCACCTCGTCCGGCCGGACAAACTGGGAAATTTCGATCGTTCGCAGGCTGGGCAGCGGAAGCCGGCTCAAATCGCTCTCAGGGAGAATGACGTACTGCCCAGGTCCCCATTCATACCCGCGAAGAATCTCTTCGGCGGCGATTTCCCGGTCGCACCGGAGACACCATTTTCGGTACCGGATCGGGGTCTTGCACGGTTCGTGAAGCTGGCGGAAATGGACATCACGGTCCGATTCGGCCGCCTTTGCGCATCCTTCCCTAGTATGCCGCCGAGGGATCGATTTCGAGCCAGGTGCTGCGCTCCAAATGTTGGGGGTTGTCCTGGTTGACGGAAGTTAGGAATTGGGCGAAGGCTTCGGCGGAATCGTTCGCCAGGGTGGCCAGGGCAGTCCGCTGGAAGGCCTCGGCACCTAGGGAAGCTCCGAGAAGGGGGCGTCCGTCCCGGTTGACGAGTAGCGTGGCGTTGGCGATGTTCTGGCCGCTTTGATACACCGCCGTCAAAAATTCTTTGGCCATTTGCTTAGATGCTTCGACGGGGGAGGGAGCGGCGGGGTCTACCCAAGCGGTCGCGTACACGACAATCCGTCCCCGGTCGTCTTTTTCCATATAGATTTCCTCGAGGCCGTGCACACCCCGGAGCCGTTCCAGGATCGACTGTGCCTCGCCGTCCGAGACTTCTTGGGAGGGAGGGAAGGGGTTGGGCGTACGGGGAACGGAGGCGAGGTAGACGGCTGCCGTCAGCAAACCGGCGAAGGTGCCCAGGAGGATTGCAAACCGCGCCGTTTTGCGGAAGCTTTGGCGGGCGGTCAAAGCGGGCCCCCCTTTCTTTTTGCTTTTGCTGCATGTGTATGGTCCTGCTCCGTTCCTTATGACCACCGCGAGCCGGCCGCGGATCGGCTACGGATAAGAAAGGGTGCAGAGTTCCATACTAGAGCCACGGCGGGACGCCGGCCAGGCGCCGGGGGCGATGTTGCAGGAGGGGAGGCCGTGGAGAAGATCGTGATTCTCGGGGCCGGGTACGCCGGACTGACAACGGCACAAGTCCTGCAACGGCTCCGCATACCCTACGTGCTCGTCAACGACGGACCGGATCACCAGTTTACCGCTTTGATGCATGAAGTGGCCGGCGGACGCGGGCCGGCGGATCAGTACCGGATTTCCCTGACGGAACTGTTGGATCCGGATTGCGGAACTTTGATCATCGGACGAGTCGAATCCATCGATCTTCGACAACGCCGAGTTGTGGTGGAAGGAAAGGCGGTCGATTACGACCTGTTGGTCGTGGCCATAGGCAGTGAAACCGACTTTTTCGGCATTCCCGGTCTGAAAGAAAACAGTTTGCCCCTGTGGGGCTTGAAAACTGCACTGGCGATTCGCGACGGTGTCCGGCGAGTCGTGGCCACCGCGTCTCCGGGCAACACCGCGCGGATCGTCATCGGAGGAGGCGGGTTGACGGGGGTCGAATTAGCCGGAGAATTGGCGGAATGGATTCCTAAACTGTGCCAAGAGGCGGGCGTTTCCCGGAAGGCCGTGGAAATCGTGCTGATCGAGGCCATGGACACCATTCTGCCCATGCTGGGCGCCGACCTTCAGCAAAAGGCCCTGGAAGCTTTGAAGCAAAAAGGAGTCGATGTGAGAACCGGAATGAAGGTGGTCGAAGCGAAAGCGGCGGAAGTTCGCCTGGAAAACGCGCCTCCCCTCGAATATACGCTTTTGATCTGGACGGGGGGAGTCCGGGGAAACAGCCTGCTGGCCTCGTCGGGATTCGAAGTGGATCGCAAAGGAAGGGTGCCTGTGGATGCCAGCCTCCGTCCTCCCGGCTTGATCAGGGTGTTTGTCATCGGAGATGGCGCGGCTTTTGCCGGGCCGGACGGCCGGCCCTTTCCTCCGACGGCGCAACTCGCGGTGCAGATGGGCCGGCATACCGCATACAACTTGGAACGGCTCGTATATGGCCGGCCTCTGCTTCCCTTCCGACCGCGGATGCGGGGGACTTTGGCGTCCATCGGACCGGCAGACGGGATCGGAGAGTTGGGGAGCTGGAAGGTAGCGGGATGGGCGGCCCGTTTTCTGAAGGAAGCCAACAAAGCCCGATATCTTTGGAATATCGGGGGATGGAGAATTTTGGTTAAGCGGTGGGGCCAGATCCGTTGGGCCTAAAGGACCAGGGGTGTGTGGTATCCTCGTCTTGAGGTGAACGCGATGTATTGGGAACCCTGGGTGCAAGAAATCCGCCGCGGCCCGCTGTCGCCCCTTTATGCTCTGTCCGGCACCGAGTCTTATGTGATCGATTTGTTGACGGAGGAGATTCGCTCCGCCGTCGGGATCGGAATGCCCGAACTCAATGCGGCACGGTTCGATTTGAACCAGACGCCCGTTCAGCAAGTCGTCCTCGAAGCTCAAACCCCTCCCGTTTTGGAGGAGAAGCGCCTCGTCGTCGCGGCGGGGGGCGAAGCTTTGGCGGCCAAGGGCAAGGTGGATCACGACCTGGCCGTTTGGGAAGCGTACACAGAACGGCCGAACCCCCAAACGGTGTTGGTGTTGATTTTGGGCGACCACAAGGTCGATGAGCGGAAAAAATGGGTCAAAGCCATCAAGGAAAAAGGTCGCTGGTGGGTGTGTCCTCCTCTCAAAGAGGCCGACCTGGTGAAGTGGATTCGCCGGGAGGCGGTTCGCCTCGGGATTCGCTTGCACAACGAGGCGGTGGAGCGGTTGCTGTTGTCTTCCGGCGGCCGGCTGGATTTTCTAGCCGGAGAAATGGAAAAACTTTCTTTGTTCGCTCCGGGAGGAACCCTGACGCGGGAAGACGTGGATGCCTTGACGGTTCCCTTCCCCGACGACGACGTCTTCCGGTGGATCGACGATTTGGTCAGCCTGCGCATGGACAAGGTCATGACCGGTTTGGAGAATCTGCTGAAGCAGAGAGAAAGCCCGGTCAAGCTCTTGATGTTGGCCGCCCGGCAATACCGGCTCATGTACCACGTCTCTGCACAATCGGAACGGGGCTACAGCTTAGCCCAGATTGCGGAGCAGTTGGGGGCCCATCCTTATGCGTGCAGGGTGGCTCAACAACAGGCCCGGAGGTACACGCGGCGTCAAATCGGCCGGATTCTGCAACGGCTCGCCGATGTCGATGCCGCGGTCAAGACGGGAAGGAAGAGCGACCGCGACGCCTTGGTGGACTTTGCCCTTCAATTGCCCGGCTTGGTTCGGGAAGGATAAAGGAGAGGAGGTGTACCCTGTGGGACGCCGGAGACGGATTCTCGTCCCCGAAGCGAGACCCGCCCTGGACCGGTTAAAGCGAGATTTGATGGAAGAGAAGGGGTTGGCGTCTGCGGAGGCGGAAGCGGATCGCCCCCTCGAAGAACAGGTGGCCGGTCGACTGGGCATTCCCTTAGGGCAAGGGGACGACGGCCGCCTGACCACCCGACAGGCGGGGAAGGTCGGCGGAGCGATGGGCGGTCCGCTGGTCCGAAAATTGATCGAAATGGCCCAGGAGAAATTGGCGGAAGCCGGCCACGAAGGCGGCCGCCCGACCGGAATGTGAGGAAAAACAGAACCGTGCGGAAACCGGCCGCGACCCGGCCGCATGTGAGCACCTGCGTGTAGAAAAAGCCTCCCGAAGAGGCTTTTCGGCTTTATGCGGGCTCCTTTTGCGATTGGGCTTTTAGCGCAGCTTGGAATTTACGGGTCAGGCGGGATTTGCGCCTGGCCGCCGCGTTGCGGTGCAGGATGCCCTTGGTCACCGATTTGTCGATCCGGCGTACCGCTTCCCGGAGCAGTTGTTCCGCCAGGTTTAAATCGCCGCTTTGCAACGCGGTGTTGAATTTCTTGATCGCCGTGCGCAGCGCCGATTTCAAAGAGGCATTGCGGAGAGTGCGTTTGCGGGTGATGCGCACGCGTTTAGCGGCCGACTTGATGTTGGGCAATGGATTCACCTCCTTCACAAGCGCGCCGTGAAACAAACACAGGTTATTCTACCATGTCCCCCTAACCCGCGCAACCTCGGAGTATTTCTTCCCGGACGTCAGTGTTCGTACGGGTCTTGACGATCCCGGGAATGATAAAGAAAAACGGGGCGAATTCGCTCCGGGGAAGGGAGGATGGTGCGGGATGAAACCTTTTCTGCGAAAACGGTGGGTCGGGGTCGAACCGGGGGATCCGCAACCCAAGGGCGAGAAAACGGGCGGAGCTTCCGGCACCGGCGCGAGTGTGCGCACCGATCTCGCCGTCGAGGCGCACCAACTGGCGGGGGGCGGAGAGATTCCGGGGGTGGACGTCGAGACCTGGACGGAAGAGGGCATCACGGTGACGCGGATGCACGTCCGGGATGAAGCGGCTTCCAGGAGGTTGGGAAAGGCGGTCGGCCGGTACAGCACCCTGGAAGTCCCGGGCCTGCGGAAGAGGGACCCGGAACTTCAGGAACGGGTCGCAGCCCGCATGGCGGAAGAACTGAAAATGTTCATCGACCTGCCCGACACGGCACCGGCCCTGGTCGTAGGGCTGGGCAACTGGAACGTCACTCCCGACTCGCTGGGTCCGATGGTGGTGGAAAAGCTGTTTGTGACCCGACACCTGTTCCATCACTTTCCCGACGTGATGGGGGATGGATTTCGAAGTGTCAGCGCCGTCGCGCCCGGGGTGCTCGGCATCACCGGAATCGAAACGATGGAGATCGTCCGGGGCATCGTCCAACACGTCCGGCCGCAATTTGTCATCGCCGTGGACGCCCTGGCGTCCCGATCCACCAAGCGGATGAACACCACCATTCAGATTGCGGACAGCGGGATTCACCCCGGTTCGGGAGTGGGAAACCGGAGAAAGGGACTGACCCGGGAAACGCTGGGTGTTCCGGTGTTGGCCGTAGGAGTTCCCACGGTGGTGGAAGCCGCGACCATCATCCGGGATGCCCTCGACGTGGTCCGGAAACGGCTGGAAGCGGAACGGCCCGGAGAGGCGAGGCCGGCATTCGACCTGTTTACACCGGAAGAGCGGAGTCGTTGGATCACGGAGATTTTGGACCCCATGGGCGACAATCTCGTCGTCACTCCAAAAGAGATCGACGCCTTTGTCGAAGATGTGGCTCGAATTGTGGCCACCGGTTTGAATGTCGCACTTCACCCGGCCGTGACGATGGAAGACGCCCCTCTGTTCACCCACTGAGCGGCCCGCCACACCTTACGGGCTTTGTACAGGCATAGAGCGGCGGATGCCGACATAGCTTGTACCGAGGATGCTGGACAAGGGGTGTCGGCCGTGCGCAAACAACCGCCCTTCCGTGTGATCGCCCTCCGGGTGACGGGACAACTCCCGCGTCTGGGAGCGGCGGCTCTGCTTTCGCTGTCCCTCGCCGCGGTGACGGTCATGGCCTTGGCCTGGCCCGGCCGCCCGCCCTCCGACCCGGTCGGCCGCCTCGCCAGCCGGGTCGGGACGGATACGTGGAGCACGGTCTTATATGAAGGGATGCCCGCGATGACTCCGTCTGTGGACCGTCGGCCGCCTCCCGCCCGTTCCTGGGGCGCCGCCGTGTTTTCCCTGCTCACCGAAGTGGACCCGGCTCATCCCTCCACTTTGCTGAGCCGGGCATTGCCCGGCATGGCCGAGACCGATTATCCCATCGCGGTAGACGGCGGGGTGGTCGATTTGAGGCCTCCGGACGACGGGTCCCCGTCGCCGAGGTTGTTCAGTGGAGAACAACCGTCCGCCTCCCCGAAATCGGGGAGCGTCCCCGCTCCGGCGGGGGACCCCGCGGTGTACATCTACCACACTCACAATCGGGAATCGTATTTGCCGATGCTTCCCGGGCGCACCAACTTCGACGACGCATACGATCAAACGAAAAACATCACCCTCGTCGGCGCCCGTATTGTCGAAGAATTGAAAAAACGCGGCATTCCGGCGGTGCACACCACTGTCGACTATTACCCCATGGGCGACTACAGCAAAGAATACACCTTCTCCAGAAAAACGGTGGAAGAGGTGTTGAAACGGTACCCCCGACTTCAAATCATCCTGGACGTCCACCGGGATTCGGATCCCCGAGGCTTGACCACCGTCGAAATCGGAGGGCAAACCTACGCCAAAATCCGCTTCATTATCGGGGGAAACAATCCGAATCACGATGCCAATCAGAAGCTGGCGGAGGCGCTCAAAAGCCGGCTGGATCAGGCGTACCCTCACTTGGTGCGGGACATCTGGGCCAAAAAGAGCACCGTGTACGACGCGACCTACAATCAGGATTTGTCCCCGAACATGGTACTGGTCGAAATCGGAGGGCCGGAAAACACGGAGGAGGAAGTGTACCGTACGGCGGCTTGCCTGGCCGACGGGATCGCGGCCCTTCTGAGCGAACGCGCCCGGTCCGGAGAATGAGGGTTTCCCGGGTTTGGGGACACCTCCCCGCGTCGATACTGGAGCGTAGGAGGGGATGAGCGGTGCGGGGTTGGATCGGACGAATCGGGACGTACGCGGCCCTTTTCGCCATGTGCGGGGGAGTGATCGCCATCGGCCTGGATGTCGCCCAACGAGGCGTCCACGCACTGGCGGGGGACCCGCCTCCGGCTCCGCCTTGGGCTCCTGTCGGCCAGCGCCTCAACCAGCGCATGGAGGCAGCCGCCAGCGACGTGTCGGCGGCGGTGGAACAACTGGGAATCGCCGCGGGCGGATGGCTGAAAGGACAGACCCGCCATCTGCTGGCCAAGGTGTTTTCCGACGGTCCGTAGGCGGCCCCTCCCCGTCCTTGAAGCCCGGCCGTTCAAATCGGTATAATGCCAGAAGGACGGAAGGGTTGCAGGGAGGATGGGGTGGCGTGGATCCCCGGGAAAGACAGAAGCGAATACGGAACTTTTGCATCATTGCTCACATCGACCACGGGAAATCGACCTTAGCGGACCGGATTCTCGAATATACCGGCGCTTTGACCGCCCGAGAAATGCAAGATCAAGTGCTGGACCAAATGGACCTCGAGCGGGAACGGGGGATCACCATTAAACTGCAGGCGGTGCGCCTCGAATACCGGGCCAAGGACGGGGAAACGTACACTTTGCATTTGATCGACACCCCTGGACATGTGGATTTCAGTTACGAAGTTTCCCGGAGCCTGGCTGCGTGCGAGGGGGCTCTCCTGGTGGTGGACGCGGCCCAGGGCATCGAGGCGCAAACGCTGGCCAACGTCTATTTGGCCCTGGACAACAATCTCGAAATCCTCCCGGTGATCAACAAAATCGACCTTCCGAGCGCCGATCCCGAGCGGGTCAAGCGGGAGATCGAGGAGGTCATCGGCCTCGATGCCCAGGAGGCGGTTCTCGCCTCCGCGAAAGAAGGCATCGGCATCGAGGAAATTTTGGAACAGATTGTAACGAAAATTCCGCCCCCTTCGGGCGACCCGGAGGCGCCTCTCCAGGCGTTGATTTTTGATTCCCATTACGACGCCTATAAGGGCGTCATCGTGTATGTGCGGGTGGTCAACGGCACCCTCAAGCCCGGTATGCGCATCCGGATGATGGCGACCGGAGCCGAGTTTGAAGTGGTGGAAGTGGGGACCTTCAAACCCAAGATGACCCCCGTGGACGAGCTGACGGTGGGGGACGTCGGCTTTTTGGCGGCCGCCATCAAGAACGTGCGGGACACTCGGGTCGGGGATACGGTGACCGAAGCAGATCGGCCGGCCTCGGAACCTCTGCCGGGATATCGCAAAATCAATCCGATGGTTTTTTGCGGCCTGTACCCGGTGGACTCCAATGATTACCAGGACCTCCGGGAAGCGCTGGAGAAGCTCGAGCTGAACGATGCGTCTTTGACTTACGAACCGGAGACCTCCGGAGCTCTCGGATTCGGGTTTCGGTGCGGTTTTCTCGGCCTTCTCCATATGGAAATCGTCCAGGAACGGTTGGAACGGGAATACGGGCTGCAGTTGATCACCACTGCCCCGAGCGTGGTCTACCATGTGTACACCACCAAGGGAGAGATGATCCCCGTGGACAATCCCAGCCGGATGCCCGATCCGGCGCGGATCGACCATATCGAGGAACCGTACGTCAAGGCGTCGATCATCGTTCCCAGGGATTACGTCGGTCCGGTGATGGAACTGTGCCAGGAAAAGCGCGGGGAATTTAAGGACATGCAGTATCTGGACGAAAACCGGGTGACCCTGGTTTACGAACTGCCCCTGACGGAAATTGTGTACGACTTTTTCGACCGGTTGAAATCGAGCACCAAAGGATACGCCTCCCTGGATTATGAGCTGGTCGGATACCGGCCTTCCGATTTGGTGCGGATGGACATTCTCATCAACGGGGAGATGGTGGACGCCCTGTCCTGCATCGTCCACCGGGACCGGGCGTATCAGCGGGGAAGGGCGTTGTGCGAACGGCTCAAGGAGTTGATCCCCAGGCAGTTGTTCGAAGTGCCGATCCAAGCGGCCGTCGGCAACCGGGTCATCGCCCGGGAAACGATCCGGGCTCTGCGGAAAAACGTGCTCGCCAAGTGTTACGGCGGCGATATCACCCGAAAGCGCAAACTGTTGGAAAAGCAAAAGGAAGGCAAGAAGAGGATGAAACAGGTGGGGAACGTCGAAATTCCGCAGGAAGCCTTCATGGCGGTGTTGAAAATCGAGTAACGGCGCGCGGCGGGGTCGCCGGGCGCCGCGTTGTTTGGGCGTGGCGCCGCAAAAACGCGTGGCGCTTGCGCCCAGGGGGGCGGAAGGGATGGTCGAGGCGCTGTACATTCACATTCCCTTTTGTGTGAGCAAATGCTATTATTGCGATTTCAATTCATACGTGGCCGGTGAGGAGGTGCGGGAGCGCTTTCTCGGCGCTCTGGAAGCGGATCTCGCCCGACTGGCGGCGTGCCGTCCAGATGTTCGGCTCCGGAGCGTGTACTTCGGAGGCGGCACCCCGAGCATGTTGACGGCCCCCCAGTGGGACCGGATTCTGAGCGTTTTGCACCGGAGGTTTCGCTTGGAGCCGGATGTGGAGATCACCGTCGAGGTCAACCCCGGGACGGCGGACCGGGAAAAGCTCCGGGCGATGATCGCCGGTGGGGTGAATCGCCTCAGCTTCGGGGTCCAGGCTTTCCAGCCCCGATTGCTCCGGCTGCTGGGGAGGTCCCACGGCGTGGATGAAATTTATGAAAGTTACCGGTTGGCCCGGGAAGCGGGAGAGGTGTCCGTCAACTTCGATCTGATGTTCGGCCTGCCGGATCAGACGATGGCCGACTGGCGGGAGTCGTTGAGAGAAGCCCTGTCTCTCGGCCCGGATCACCTTTCCGCTTACGGGCTCAAAATCGAAGAAGGAACGCCTTATGCCCGGTGGCACGAAAAGGGGTTCCTTCACCTCCCGCCCGAAGAACTCGAAGTTCGGATGTACGAGGAACTGCTCGAAAGAACGGCCGCCTGCGGGTATGAACACTACGAGATCAGCAACTTCGCCCGTCCGGGTGCCCGCTGCCGTCACAACGAGGTGTATTGGCGCAATGAACCCTATTTGGCCGCCGGGCCCGGAGCTCACGGCTACGCGGACGGCGTCCGGTACGCGCTGGTTCGGGACGTGCCGGAGTATATGGACCGCTTGGCCAAGGGGGAAGACATCGTGGAGGAGCGGCGCGTCGTAGACCTTCGCGAGGCCATGGAAGACGAGATGATTCTGGGGTTGCGACTGCTGGAAGGGGTCGACGACCGGGTTTTCCGCCGGCGTTACGGACGGTCGATGTTCGACGTGTTCGCCGGCCCGATTTCGGAACAGATGGAAAAGGGGATGTTGATTCGAGAAGGGGAGCGGGTGCGTTTGACCGCAGAGGCGCTGTGGGTCAGCAATGAAGTTTTCCAATCCTTCCTTTCGCGATCCGTTGACAAGGTCTGAAGCCGTTTGGTATTTTCAACATATGGAGGTTTAGCACTCGCCGGATGTGAGTGCTAACAGACGGGGGTGCCGGAGATGCTCACCGAACGGCAGCAACTGATCTTGCGGTTGATTGTCGACGACTACATCCGTTCCGCCGAACCCGTCGGGTCCCGGACGATTTCCAAGCGCATGGAGATTCACCTGAGCCCGGCCACCATTCGCAACGAAATGAGCGATTTGGAAGAGATGGGTTACCTCGAGCAACCCCATACCTCCGCCGGGCGCGTACCTTCGCAAAAGGGTTACCGGTTTTATGTGGATCATTTGTTGGAACCCTCGGATCTCAAGCCCGCCGAGATCCTGAAAATCCGGCGCTTGTTCCGGGAACGTCTCGACGCGATGGAACATGTGGTCCGGCAGACGGCGGGCATTTTGTCCACTTTGACCAATTATACGGCCTTTGTCCTCGGACCGATGGTGGACGAGGCGAAACTGCGCCACATTCAGATCATTCCGCTCGGAGAATGGGCGGCGGTGGCCATTCTGGTCACCGATACGGGGCACGTCGAAAAAAAGACGGTGATTCTTCCCGACCCGTCGTTGTTGGCGGAAATCCACAAACTGGTTGATTTGTTGAATTCCCGTTTGATCGGGGTGTCGATCAGCGAATTGAAAGAGCGCATCGAACAGGAAATCGGGAAGGAGTTGCGCCGGCATGCCGACCATTATGAGCGCGTGCTCGGTTTGATCGACGAGCTGACCGCTTCCGCCGAGGAACAGGTCTATGTGGGCGGTGCGACCAAGATCCTCGAACAACCGGAGTTCCGGGATGTGGAAAAAATCAAGCCCCTTCTGGTGATGCTGGAAGACGCGCATGTGGTCGCGCGGTTGGCGGGCAGTCCGAGCCGCCAGGGGATTCAAGTGCGGATCGGGGACGAGAATCCTCTCTCGGCGGTCCGGGAATGCAGTGTGGTCACGGCGACGTACCGGATGCGGGGCGGACAGGTGGGGACGATCGGCGTGGTCGGACCGACCCGCATGGAGTACGGGCGGGTGATCGGGGTCTTGCAATACCTCTCCAACGTATTGACGGAGTTGTTCAATCGGGGTGCTTGAAAGGGGGCGTCGTTGTGGAAGAGCGGGATGCGCACCGGCGGGAGACGGGCGAAGGCGACGGGCCAGGCGGCCGGCTGGGTGAGCAAGAGGAAACGGCCGCCGCCCCGGGAGTCGCGGATCGCCAGGAACCCGGTCCGGTTGGAGAGGAAGGGATACCTGGTCCCGGAGATGCGGCCGAGCCGGAAAAGGAAACTTCCTCCTCCGGTTTGGAGGATGAGGAGCCGGGGGAAGGAGAGGGCGCTGCGATTTTGGAAGAAGTGGAGCGTTTGCGGCAGGAGTCGGAACAGTGGCGGCAGCGCGCCCTCCGGATGCAGGCGGATTTTGAGAATTTCCGGCGCCGTACCCGGCAGGAGCGGGAGGAATGGTCCGCGGCTGCGGCCATGAAACTGTTGGAGCAGATGTTGCCCGTTTTGGACAATCTGGAACTGGCGCTCCGCACGGCGCGGGACGCTCAGGATGTGCAGTCGGTGTTGCAGGGCGTGGAGATGGTGGTCCGCCAGTTCCGGGAGGTGCTCCAGCGCGAAGGGGTGGAGGCCATCGAAGCGGTCGGGCAACCCTTCGATCCCACCCTCCACGAGGCGGTGGTGCAGGAGTCCGACCCCTCCCGGCCGCCCGGGACGGTGATCGAAGAGCTTCGGAAAGGGTATCGGTATAAGGACAAGGTGCTCCGTCCGGCCATGGTCAAGGTCAACGGATAAACTGGGAGGGATAAAAGATGGGCAAAGTCATCGGGATCGACCTGGGAACGACCAACTCCTGCGTGGCGGTTATGGAAGGCGGCGAGCCGGTGGTCATCCCCAACGCCGAAGGGGGCCGCACGACTCCTTCGGTGGTGGCTTTCACGAAGACCGGGGAACGCCTCGTGGGCGACGTGGCCAAACGGCAGGCCATCACCAACCCGGATCGCACCGTCATTTCGATCAAACGCCACATGGGCACCGATTACAAGGTGCACATCGACGGAAAGGCCTATACTCCCCAGGAGATTTCGGCGATGATTCTGCAGAAACTGAAGGCGGACGCCGAGGCGTACCTGGGGGAGCCCGTGACCCAGGCGGTGATCACCGTGCCGGCGTATTTCAACGACAGCCAGCGGCAAGCCACGGTGGACGCCGGGAAAATCGCCGGATTGGAAGTGTTGCGCATCGTAAACGAGCCCACGGCCGCTTCTCTGGCCTACGGGTTGGATAAGGCGGAGGACCAGACGATTCTGGTATACGACCTCGGGGGCGGGACCTTCGACGTATCCATCCTGGAATTGGGGGACGGCGTGTTCGAGGTCAAGGCCACCAGCGGGAACAACCGGCTGGGGGGCGATGATTTCGATCAGCGGATTATGGATTATCTGATCGACCTGTTCAAAAAGGACACGGGGATCGATCTCAGCGGCGACCGGATGGCCCTGCAACGCCTCAAGGACGCCGCCGAGAAAGCGAAAAAGGAACTGTCCAGCGCCCTGACGACGACGATTTCACTGCCCTTTATCGCCGCAGACAGCACGGGGCCCAAGCATCTGGAGGTCGACCTCACGCGGGCGAAATTCGAAGAATTGACGGCGGACTTGGTGGAAATGACCCTCGGCCCGACCCGTCAGGCGCTCGAGGACGCGGGACTGACGCCGGACCAGATCGACAAGGTCATCTTGGTGGGCGGTTCCACCCGAATTCCGGCCGTTCAGGAGGCCGTCCGGAAGTTTATTGGAAAAGAGCCCTCTAAGGGAGTCAATCCCGACGAGGTGGTGGCGGTGGGCGCCGCCATCCAAGCGGGGGTGTTGACGGGGGAAGTCAAGGACATCGTCTTGTTGGACGTGACCCCGCTATCCTTGGGCATTGAGACCCTCGGCGGAGTGTTCACAAAACTGATTGAACGCAATACCACGATCCCGACGTCGAAGAGTCAAATTTTTACCACGGCGGCGGACAACCAGACGTCGGTGGAAATCCACGTGCTGCAGGGCGAGCGGGAGATGGCCAAGGACAACAAGACGCTGGGCCGCTTCACCCTTACGGACATTCCGCCTGCTCCCCGGGGCGTTCCCCAGATCGAAGTGACGTTCGACATCGACGCCAACGGCATCGTAAACGTGTCGGCTAAGGATCTCGGCACCGGAAAGAGCCAAAAGATCACCATCACCTCTTCTAGCGGGCTTTCGAAGGAAGAGGTCGATCGGATGGTGAGAGAGGCGCAGATGTACGCCGAGGAAGACCGGAAGCGCCGGCAGGAAGTGGAGATTCGCAATCAGGCGGATTCCTTGATTTACACGACCGAAAAAACTTTAAAGGATCTCGGCGACAAAGTCGACAAGGCGGACGTCGAAAAGGCCGAGGCGGCCAAGCAGAAACTGAAGGACGCCTTGGCGGGATCGGACGTCGAAGCGATCAAGAAGGCGACGGAAGAGTTGCAGCAAGTGGTGCAGCAACTGTCGGTGAAGCTTTATCAGCAGGCGGCCCAAGGGACGGCCGGCCAGTCGAGCGGGGTCGGCGGAGGCGGAGCCGCGTCCGGCCAAGGCAAGGACAATGTCGTGGATGCCGATTATACGGTGGTGGACGACGATAAAAAGTGAACGACTCGGCCAAAGCCGCGCCGGGAACGGCCCGGCCGCTTTGGCCTTTTGTGGTTTTTCCTGCCAGCGGGCGGGTGCGGGTGAGGAGGTGCCTGTGTGAGCAAGCGCGACTATTATGAGGTTCTGGGGGTGGACCGCAACGCCTCCCCGGAAGAAATCAAAAAGGCCTACCGCAAGCTGGCCCGCCAGTATCATCCCGACGTCAACAAAGCGGACCCACAGGCTGCCGAAAAGTTCAAGGAAATCAACGAAGCGTACGAAGTGCTTTCGGATCCCGAGAAGCGGCGTCAGTACGATCAATTCGGCCATGCCGGGGTCGGCCAGGGCCCTGGGTTTCAAGGCGCCGGCCAAGGCGGATTCGATTTCGGCGACTTCGGCGGAATCGGCGACCTGTTCGATATGTTTTTCGGCGGCGGACGGCGGAGGGCGGGGCCGGAGCGCGGAGCCGATCTGGAATACGATCTGACCGTCGAGTTTCGCGAGGCGGCGTTTGGGACGGAAAAGGAGATTCGCGTCCCCCGTACGGAAACGTGCGACCGGTGCGGCGGAAGCGGGGCGCGTCCCGGAACGAGGCCGGAGAGGTGCCCGACCTGCGGCGGTACCGGCCATCAAGAGACGGTCATGAACACTCCCTTCGGCCGCGTGGTCAACCGCCGGGTGTGCCCGACCTGCCGCGGGGAGGGGCGGTACATTCCGGAGCCCTGTCCGAAGTGCGGCGGCCGCGGCCAGGTGCGGGTGATGCGGACCGTTCAGGTCAAAGTCCCCGCCGGAGTCGACGAGGGGAACCGGATCCGTTTGGCCGGACACGGGGAGCCGGGAAGCCGGGGCGGTCCTCCCGGAGATTTGTACATCGTGGTCCACATCCGCCCGGATCCGTTCTTCGAACGGGATGAATACGATGTCCACTGTCGCGTGCCGATTACGTTCGTTCAGGCGGCTCTCGGGGACGAGATCGAAGTGCCGACCCTCGAAGGACGGGTGAAATTGAAGATTCCTCCGGGCACCCAGACGGGGACGTCGTTCCGGTTGAAGGGAAAGGGCATCCCGCGTCTGCGGGGCGGAGGGAGAGGGGACCAACACGTCCACGTGGTGGTGGTCACTCCGACCAAGCTGTCGGACCGGGCTCGGGAATTGCTGCGGGAATTGGGCCGGGAACTCGGAGAGGATACCCATGAACAGGGTCAGACATTTTTCGAGCGGATGAAAGCCGCCTTCATGCGGGAGGGAACGGGGAGGAACGGATGAAGAGGGAAGGATTGTGGACCGCCGTGGAGATCCGGACATCGAAAGAGGCCGTGGAAGCGGCGGCCGCCAAAATGCGCGAATGGGGGGCTGCGGGGGTAGCTTGGGAGGAAGTCGACCCCCTTGGCCCCGATTTTGTTCCGAAATTCGGGGAGGTTTACGCGCCCGGGGAAGCGCCGCCTGGAGGGGCGGTGGTCAGAGGGTATTGGCCGGGGGAACCGGGCCGTTGGAGTGCCCTGCTGGCCGATTTGCGCGACTGGCTCGACCGGTTTCCCGAGTGGGGGCTCGATCCCGGGGAGGGGGTCGTGCGGGCGCAAGAAGTTCGGGAGGAAGACTGGGCGAATGCTTGGAAACGGTTTTACCGGCCGGTCACCCTCCGGGGAGGGGGGCGCATGTTGACCATCTGCCCGGAGTGGGAAAGGGTTGAACCGCGGCCCGGGGAAGTGGTGGTCTCGATCGACCCGGGCATGGCTTTCGGCACGGGGACCCACGAGACGACCCGGCTGTGCCTGGGGTTTCTGCTGGACCGGGTGGTGCCCGGCACTCGGGTGATCGACGTCGGGTGCGGGTCGGGGATTTTATCGGTGGCGGCGGTGAAGCTGGGCGCCGCCCGGGTGACGGCGGTGGATCTGGATCCGCTGGCGGTGGACGCCGCCCGGCACAACGCCGAGGTGGCGGGAGTGGCCGGTCGGGTGAACGTGCGGCAAGGGGATTTGCTCGCCGGAGTGGAGGACACGGCGGACATCGTGGTGGCCAATTTGCTGGCGGACTTGGTGGAACGGCTGTTGCCCGACGTACCCGGGCGGCTGGTGCCGGGAGGGCTGTTTATCGCCTCGGGGATTCTGACGGAACAGGAAGAACGGGTGTGCAGGTCCGTGGAGGCGCGCGGTTTGAAGGTGGAAGAGGTGAGGCGGGAAGGAGCTTGGTCGGCGCTGGCCGCGGTAAAGGGTAAGGAGGATCCATTTCGGTTTTAAGGTATCTAATGATTAGGAACTTGACAAAAGTAAGTTTAGATCGGTATAATAACGGTGTCAAAAGGAAATCTTTTTTAGATGATAAAGAAAGGTGGAGGATGGCATGACCTGGTTGTGGCTGGTTGGCCGAGTTGTTTTTGGGATTTATTTCATGATGGACGGCATTCTTCATTTTACTCAATTTCAAAACATGAAACAGTACGCTGCCTATAAAGGGATCCCTGTGCCGGGATTTTCGGTGGCCGTAACCGGCCTGTTGTTGTTGGCCGGGGGGTTGAGCATTTTGACGGGATATTGGGTTCAAATCGGGCTGATCCTGTTGGCCGTTTTTCTCGTGGCTGCGGCGGTGTTGGTGCACAACTTTTGGACGGTGGAGGATCCCCAAGGGAAGGCGACGGAAATGGCCCATTTTACCAAAAACATCGGCCTTGCCGCCGCCGCTTTGATGATGTTGGCGATTTCGGACTGGTCTTGGACGAATGTCTGACGTGAAGGGGGCCACCTCGATGAAAAAGATGCGCCCTTCTCCCACGACGGACGGTATGGGAGCAACCGTGAAGCGACTGATGCCCACCCGATCCCTTCCCTATCTGGATCCTTTCTTGCTTTTGGATCACTTTGCCATCCAACAACCCGCGGGATTTCCGTCCCATCCGCATCGCGGTTTTGAGATTATTACGTACATGCTCGAGGGAGCTTTCCGGCACGCGGATAGTGCGGGCCATGCGGGAACGATTCCCGCCGGCGGACTTCAGCGGATTACCGCCGGACGGGGAGTGGTCCATTCGGAGTTCCCGGCAGGGGATGGCGTGAGTTCGGGGCTTCAATTGTGGATCAATCTTCCGAGGGCGGAGAAAACCATCGAACCCAGTTACCAAGATGTCGCACCGGAACGTCTGCCCACCGAGGCCTTCGACGGCATATCCATTAAAACCCTGGTCGGAGAAGGTTCGCCGGTTGAGATCCGGAGGCCGATGGTGTACTACGATATCTTTCTTTCCCAGGGAAAAACCCATTCCCTTTCCGTCCCAAAAGGATATCAAGCGCTGTTTTATGTGTTGGAGGGGCAGGGGCGGTTTGGCGAAACCGCAGGCGCGGAAGGAGAGGCGCTGATTCCGGAGCCGCCCTCCCGGGCGGAGACGGTCGACGTATCGGCCGTGACGGCGCTGCGCTTCGTCTTTTTGGCCGGAGAACCGGTTGGTGAGCGGCCTGTATTTCGCGGCAGTTTTGTGGATTGATCCGGTGCGCGGGATGTGGTGGGGGGCTGTCCCGAAAGTGGCTCGGCTACTGAAGGGCAGCCCCCTTTTTCATCCGTGCCGTCCGTTGCATTCGGCCTCGCCTCGTGGTAGCGTGAACGGTGAGTCCCGCTTGTGGTGGAGCGGGGTGTTCTGATTTAGAAATGGAGGGTGCGCAAGATGCAGCGGTATCTGGTCCCTCCCTCCTGTTTTGTGGGCGATACGGCGGTGATCCGGGGGGAGGACGCCCGTCACATGGCCCGGGTGATGCGGATGGTGCCGGGACAAACGGTGGAATGTGGGGACGGCCGGGGAACGGTGTATCGGGCGGTCATCGAAGCCTTGTCCCCGGCGGAGGCCCGGCTGAGTCTGAAGGAACGGGTGGAAGAGGATCCGGAACCCCGCGTGGAACTGGTGCTCCTGCAGGGGCTTCCGAAACATGATAAAATGGATCTCATCGTACAAAAGGCGACGGAGATCGGGGTGGCGCGCATCGTGCCCGTGGCGGCGGCCCGGTCGGTGGTCCGGTACGAAGGCGAGAGGGAGGCTCGCCGTCTAGAGCGATGGCGGCGGATTGCAAAGGAGGCGGCGGAACAGGCCAGGCGCGCCCGGATTCCGGAGATCCTGCCGCCGGTGGATTCCTCCCGGGCGTGGGATCTGGTTGCCGGGGCGGATGCGGCCCTGCTTTTGGACGAGGGGCGGCGCGGCCGGCCCCTGGCCGCCGCCCTGCGGAGACGGTTGGGGCCTTGCCGGATCGCCTTAGCCGTGGGGCCCGAGGGCGGCTGGACCCCGGAGGAGGTCGAGGAGGCGGCGGGGCGCGGGGTGGAGCCGGTCCACCTCGGCCCCCGCATCCTGCGCACCGAGACGGCGGGACTTGTGGCGGCCGCTGCGATCTTCTATCATTTTGGGGAATGGGGAGGGGGAGCCGAGTGAACCGGGTTGCTTTCCATACTTTGGGATGCAAAGTCAATTTTTACGACACCGAAGCGATCTGGAACCTGTTCCGGCAGGCCGGTTACGTCCAGGTCCCCTTTGACGACGAGGCGGATGTGTACGTCATCAACACCTGTTCCGTCACCAACACCGGGGACCGGAAATCCCGGCAGGTCATCCGCCGGGCGATTCGCCGCAACCCCGAGGCGACGATCGTCGTCACCGGCTGTTATGCCCAAGTGGCGCCGGGAGAGGTGGCGGCCATCCCCGGCGTGGACCTGGTGATCGGCAACGACGGGCGGGGGCGGATTGTCGAGTGGGTGGAAAAGGTCCGGGAGGAGCGGCGACCTTTCCAGGTGGTGACCAACCTGCGCCGGGTGAGAGAGTTTGAGGAACTCGACGTCCCGGCTTTCACCGGCCGGGCCCGGGCGAATTTAAAAATCCAGGACGGCTGCAACAATTTCTGTTCCTTTTGCATCATCCCCTTTGCCCGGGGCTTCATCCGCAGCCGGAAGCCGGAGAATGTGATTCGCCAGGCCCGGCGGCTGGTGGAGGCGGGGTACCGGGAGATCGTGCTGACCGGGATTCACACCGGCGGCTACGGGGCGGATTTGGACGGGTACACCCTCGCCGACCTTCTCGAGGATTTGGAGGAGCAAGTAGAAGGGCTCGGACGGATCCGGATCAGTTCCATCGAGGCCAGCGAGATCGACGACCGGATGCTGGAGGTGTTGCGCCGCTCCGAGAAGGTCTGCCGGCATCTGCACGTTCCCTTGCAGTCGGGCCACGACGAGGTTCTGGCGCGGATGCGGCGCAAATACACGGTGGCCGAATTTGCCGAAACCATCCGCCGCGTTCGGGAGGCCTTGCCCGAGGTGGCCATCACCACCGACGTGATCGTCGGTTTTCCGGGGGAGACGGAGGAACAGTTCCGGGCCACCCGGCGGGTGATCGAAGAGTTGCAGTTTGCCCAGTTGCACGTGTTCCCGTACTCGCCCCGGCGGGGGACGGCGGCGTCCCGCTATCCCGATCAGGTTCCTGAGGCGGTCAAAGAGGCCCGGGTGCGGGAATTGGTTCGCCTCTCAAAGGATCTGACCCATGCCTATGCGAGCCGTTTTGTCGGCCGGACCCTGGCGGTGATTCCCGAAGAATCCTTCGGCGATCCCGAGAAGGGGCTGTTGGTCGGCCATGCGGACAACTATCTCGAGGTGGTCTTCCCGGGGGATCCCTCGATGATCGGTCAACTCGTGGAGGTGCGGCTGGAAGGCGCCGGGGCGGAGCGGTCCCATGGGTCCTTTGTGCGGCAGTTGACTTTTGCCGCCGACGGGGGCGAGGAAGAGGCCGGGATTTTTCCGATCGCTCTGGAGGGTTGACGGCGCCGGCCTTCGGCGGGACCGGCTGTCGCCGGTGGTCCCGGCACGTCTGGAAGGGGGGATCGTTTGTGGAAATCGCGGCGGGCGGCGTGGTGGTGCGCCGGACGGACGAGGGTTGGCACTTTCTGATGATCGACGACCGTTATGGGCGCGTGTCCCTGCCCAAGGGCCATCGGGACCCGGGGGAGACGACGGAAGAAACGGCCCTGAGGGAAATTGAGGAGGAAACCGGCGTCCGAGGCCGGATCCGGGGGCTGCTCGGGACTGTGCGGTACGATTATCAGACGCCCGACGGTCGATCGGGACAAAAGGAAGTCTATTACTATCTCGTGGAAGCGGAGACGGAAGGCATCCGCCCTCAGGTGGAGGAGATTGCCGGAGCCCGGTGGGTGCGGGCGGAGGAGGCGCTGCAATTGCAGCGGGAACGCGGCTATCCGAACAATACCGCGATTTTGGAGGCGGCCCTGCGGGAGTTGGAAACGTGGGAAAAACCCAAAGGAGGGATCGGGTGAGAAGCGGTCTTCTTCCGGTAACCGCTGCCGGGAGAAGGCCGCTTTCCGGTTGGGGGCCGTGCCGGATGGGAATGGAATCAGCCGGGAATGATCCGTTGCACCAGTGCGGCGTACGGGCGAGCGAAGGGCAGCATGGCGAGCGAGGAGATGATGTTGAACAGGGTGTGGGCGTTGGCCACCTGGACGGGCAGCGTGCTTGCCGTGTGTTCGACCAGTGCCGTGAAATGCGATAGAAAGGGCAGGAAAGCGGCCACCCCGAGGATGTTTAACAAGACGTGGGCGGCCGCCACCTGTTTTGCGGCGGTAGGTGCGCCGATCGAGGCCAGGACGGAGGTCACGCAGGATCCTACGTTGTTTCCCAGTACAATGGCAATGGCTCCCCTCAGATCCACCAGACCCTGGGAGGCGAGGGCGATGGTCAGGGCGGTGGTGGCGCTGCTGCTTTGAACCAGAGCCGTCAAGAACGTCCCGCTGAGGACCCCGAGGAGAGGGTCTTCGGAGGATTCGAACAAAACACTCCGGAACCAGGCGGTTTGGCCTATGGGTTTCAACGACAAACTCATCAGTTTGAGGGCGAGGAAAATCGTGCTGAAGCCGATCAGGGTGATCCCGATGTGTTGCCACAACCGGTTGGAGGTCAAGGCCAGGTACACCCCCGCGACCAAACACGGCAACACCAGTACGTCCAATTGCAGGGCGAGAATCTGAGTCGTGACGCAGGTGCCGATGTTGGCGCCCAGGACGATGCCGACGCTGTCCGGGAACGTCAAGGTGCCGGCGGCCACCAGGCCGATGGTGATCACCGTCACTGCTCCGGAACTTTGGAGAACGGCGGTGACAATCGTGCCGGTCAAAAATCCCCTCAAGGGCGTTTTGACAAACCGGTTGAGCAGGGCGGGCAGGTGGCCCACCGCCAGGGGCTCGAGTCCTTGCCGGAGGGTCCACATGCCTCCCAAAAAGCCCGCCAACCCGGCGATCAGCCCGAACCACGATGCGTACATCGGCGACGTCCTCCCGGCTATGGGGTGATGCGTCATCTATATGCGGGCACAGGTCAAGTCTGAACCTTCTCCCGGCGAAGGAGGAACGAAATCATTGGCGCGGGTGATTCTGAAGAGAGAAAGGAAAAGGCGGTTGGAACAGGGCAGCCCGTGGGTGTTCCGGACGGAGGTCGACCGGGTGGACGGCGAGATCCGGCCTGGCGACGTAGTGGAAGTGGTCAATCATCAAGGCCATTTTTTAGCAAAAGGTTACGTGAATCCGGCTTCACAGATTTTCGTCCGGGTTTTGACCTACAATCGGGAGGAGCCCATCGACCGGGAGTGGGCCGGGCGAAGAGTGGATGCGGCCCTGGCCTGGCGCAAGCGGTTTCTTCCGGGGGTGCGGAGTTGCCGGCTGATCTACGGAGAGGCGGACTTTCTGCCCGGATTGATCGTCGACCGGTTCGGAGACGTTCTCGTGGTCCAGGTTCTGTCGCTGGGGATGGAGCGCCTTTGGGCCATGATTCGGGACGTTCTGGTGGACCGCTTGCGGCCGGCGGGGATTTTGCTCCGGAACGACGTCCCCGTGCGGGAAAAGGAGGGGCTGCCCCTCGGCGTCCAGTTGGCCTACGGCGAAGTACCGCCCCTGGTGGAGGTGGAGGAAAACGGATTGACCTTTTTGGTCGACGTCTGGAAAGGGCAAAAGACCGGGTATTTCTTCGACCAGCGGGAGAACCGGCTGGCCATTGCGCCTTTGGTGGAAGGGGCGGAGGTGCTGGACTGTTTTTCTCACACGGGGGCGTTTGCCGTGCACGCCCTTCGTTTCGGGGCGCGGTCCGTCCTGTGCGTCGATCAGTCCGCAGAAGCTCTTCGACTGGCGGAAGAGAACGTCGCCCGGAACGGATTCGGCGGACGCGCGCAGTTTCTTTGTGCCAACGCCTTCGATCAATTGCGGGCGCTGGTCGAGGAAGGCCGCAAGTTCGACGTGGTGATTCTCGATCCGCCGGCTTTCGCCAAATCCAGGCAGGCCTTGCCGGGGGCGATCCGCGGATATAAGGAAATCAATCTTCGCGGGATGAAACTGGTGCGGGAGGGCGGATTCCTCGTGACGGCGTCCTGTTCGTGGCATATGCACCGCGATCTGTTTTTGGACACCCTGACGGACGCCGCCGTGGATGCGAAAAAAATCTTGCGCCTCGTCGAGTTGCGGGGGGCGGCGAAGGACCACCCGGTAATTCACGGCAGTGAGGAGAGCAACTACCTGAAGTTTGCCATTTTGGAAGTCCGGGACCGGGGATAAAGCCGGTCGCGAGATGTTTTTGGTCGAAACATCCTGTTGAATACCGGTGCCGTTCGGGCATAAAATATCGCTGTGGAACATATGTTCGCAGCGGAGGCGACGCCGATGCGCCCGACTGTGTTGATTCGCAGGATGTTGCAAATCGAATATTTGCAGGCGGAGCTGTCCCGTCAAATGAGGGAGGTGAGGCGGGAGCTGCAGCGGCAAGGCATCACAGTCGTCCAGACGGAACGCCGGCCCCTGGATGTCCGGGTGCAGTACCGGGTCGACGGGCGACACTACGAAGCCCTGTTCATGATTCCCATGCTGCACGCTGAAGTGGAAGGGTGGTTTCGACGGTGGATGGGAGAGAGGCCGCTGTGACGGCGTGGGTGTACGGCCTGGTGGATATGCAGAGTTTTTATGCCTCGGTCGAAGCGGCGAGCCGGCCGGAATTCGCCGCGCTCCGCCGGCCGGACGACGATTCCACGGATCCGCCTCTCATCGTGGCGGGCGACCCCGAGCGCCGGTCCGGAATTGTACTGGCCGCCACACCGCCGGCGAAGGCGGCCGGCGTTTCGACCGCGATGAACCTCGGCGAGGCCCTGCGGAAATGTCCGGAGGCCGTCGTCGTCAGGCCCCGGATGGGACTGTATCTGGAGACCAGCGTCCGAATCCACCATACGGTCCGGCGGATGTTTCCCCTGCATGAGCCGTTCAGCGTCGATGAAGCGTTCTTTGCCTTCCCGTACCCGTCTGTCTTGTTCCCCGACCCGGTGGCCGCCGCACAAACACTCAAGGAAACAATCTGGGATTTGTTTCGCATCCGGTGTCGCGTCGGCCTTGCTCCGAACAAATGGCTGGCGAAGATGGCGAATCGGAGGGCGAAGAAGGAACCCCGCGGAATCGTGTGGTGGACCGAGGAAGACATCCCGACTCAATTGCACCCTTTGCCGGTGTACGAGATGTGGGGGCTGAAGCGGCGGGCGGAAATCTTGGACCGGGAATTCGGGGCGAAGACCATCGGCGATGTGGCGGCCATCCCGGAATGGCGGCTCCGGCAGCGATTCGGGGCGTGGGGGACGGTCATCCACCGGTGGAGCCGCGGCCGGGACGATTCCCCGATGGATCCGGATGCGTTTGCCGCCCCGAACAAGGGATTCAGCCACCGGATCACCCTGCCGAGGGACTTTTTCAACCGAGAGGAGATTGCCGTCGTCATGTTGGAACTGCTGGACGAGGTCTGCGCCCGGTTGCGCCGAGCCGGGCAAAGGGGGCGAAGAGTGGGGCTCAGCCTGACCTATGCCGGATTCGGGGGTGGATTCAGCCGGGCCAAGACCTTGCCCCATTCCTTCAATGCGGCAGAGGACTTCTATCCCCATGTGCTTCGGCTGTTGGACCGGTGGTGGGACGGTTCCGGGGTCCGCGCCGTCAGCGTGGCCGTTGACCTGCTGGAGGCCGAGTCGGATACCGTTCAACTCTCGTTTTTTGAAGACGGGGAGAAAAGGAGGCGGTTGTCCGAGGTGTACGACCAAGTCCGGGCCCGGTTCGGGGAGACGAGCCTCATGCGGGCGGCCAGTCTCCTGCCGGCCGGGCAGCTTCGCGACCGCAGCCGGAAAATCGGCGGCCACTTCATGTAAGGGGGCGAGGGGCGGGCAGATGCGGATCACCGAAGGAAATCTCTTTGCTGCGATGCGATTGACGCTTCCCGAACACCGGGACATGGCGGAACGCATGGAGCGGGAATCGCGCCGGCGCCGGGTGCCGGAGTTGACGGAGGACGAACTGTCCGAGATGGAATATGTCCTCTCCGAGGCGTTGGAAGCCGGGAGCAAGGTGCGGATCACGCTGTACGGACCGGACGAGGACGAAGTGTGGGAAGGCGTTCCCGTTTTCAGAAGCGGAAAGTTGTATCTTCAGACTGCCGACGGCGGGAAGAGGGCCGTTCCGTTGGGGCGGGTGGTTCGCATCGAGAGGGTGGAGCGGCCTTGATGGATCGCAAAAAAATCCCCGGCGCTTGCAGGGGTGAGCGCCGGGGGCGCCCGGTTCGGATCCCGCCTAGACTTCCAGCCATTCCACCAGCCGATCCGGGGTTAACCGGTTGCCGACAAAGAAACGGCCAAATTCGCCGAATCGGGCGCTGACCTCGTCAAAGCGCATTTCGTACACCAGTTTCTTAAATACGACGGGATCGTCGGCGAAGAGGGTGACTCCCCATTCCCAATCGTCCAGGCCCACCGAGCCCGTGATGATTTGGGTCACCCGGCCGGCGTACCGGCGGCCGATCTCGCCGTGACTGCGCATCATCCTCCGCCGGTCTTCCATGCTCAACATGTACCAGTTGTCTGCGCCCTGACGTTTTTTGTTCATCGGATAGAAACAAATGTGTTGTGTTTTGGGCAAAATGGGTTTGAGGCGGCTTTGGATCGCCGGGTCCTCGGATGGATCGACCCCCGGTTGGGCGGTGTAGTTGCTGAGCTCCACAACCGAAACGTACGAATAAATAGGGGATGCGACTTCGGCAAAAGGGGATTTGTTCAACTGTAGTTCCACCGCTTCGAGTTCTTGTAGAGTGGGCCGCAGGTGCATGAACAGCAGGTCCGCCTTGTGGCCGACGACGGCGTAAAGGGCCGTGCTTCCCCGTTTTTCCGACTCCGTCGCTTCCCATTCCCGGACCAATCCGAGCAAACTGTCCACGGCGCGGCGGCGGTCGGCCTGGGAGATTCGCTTAAAGGAGTTCCAGTCTACCCGGCGAAAGTCGTGTAGGGCGAACCATCCTTCAAGGGTTTGTACCGCTTCGCTCATGTCGATCATCTCCTTCGCCATCATGATAACAAAAGGGGGGGCCGCGGACAAATCCGGACGGGGGCCGCGAAATTTTGTTGTATTATTGATTGATACTCATTATTGCCGTATAATGACGGTGACGGGCTGGATACCCACGGACGGGAGCGGGGTGGCGGTGCTTCGCCGGCCTCCGTTCCTGCGCCTTCGGGAAATTTACATAAGGAGGAAGAAAAGCCATGCCGATGGTAGGAAGACCTGCACCCGATTTTGAAATGTTGAGCACGAAGGACCTCAAAACCCTGAAGGAAAAAGTGCGGTTGTCCGATTACCGGGGGAAATGGCTGGTGTTGTTCTTCTATCCGTTGGACTTCACGTTTGTCTGCCCGACGGAAATCACGGCGTTGAGCGACAGGGCGCAGGAGTTCTTCGATTTGGGAGCCGAGATTTTGGGGGTAAGCACCGATTCGGTATACAGCCACCGGGCTTGGATCAATACGCCGCGCGATCAGAACGGACTCGGAGAGATTCGCTTCCCGTTGGCCAGCGACATCACCAAGGAAGTCAGCCGCGCGTACGACGTGTTGGTGGAAGAAGAAGGCGTGGCTCTCCGCGGCCTGTTCATCATCGACCCCGAGGGGATTTTGCGCTATCAGGTTGTCCACGACATGAACATCGGGCGCAGTGTGGACGAAACCCTTCGGGTGCTCGAAGCTCTCCAGACCGGCGGTTTGTGCCCGGCCGACTGGAAACCCGGTCAGAAGACCCTCAGCGTGTGAGGGCATTTTTGCGACGAAGGGGGACTCGCCATGCCGATGCGCTTGGGCACCCCGTTCCCGGGGCTGGACGGCGCCACCCAGTGGATCGGCGCCGACGGCCCGCCGGCTTTTGAAGCCGGCAAGCCGATTCTCGTTCATTTCTGGGCGGTTTCGTGCCACATCTGTCACGAGACCCTTCCGGATCTGCTCGCGTACCGGGATCGGTTCGTGCCCTTGGGGCTGCAGCTCGTCTCGGTTCACATGCCGCGGCAGGAGGCGGATACGGACGTTCAGAAAGTGCTCCAGGACGTGGAAGAGTACGGAATCCACCATGCCGTCGCCGTGGACAACGAACACCGCATCGCCGATGCGTACGAAAACCAGTATGTACCTGCATTTTTCTTGTTCGACCGAGAGGGCAAGCTCAAGTTCCGCGCCGCAGGGGATCGCGGATTGCAGAACGTGGAAAAGAAATTGGAGGAACTGTTCTCCGGCAGCGCCCAGACCTGAGTCCGGTCAAGGAAAAAGGCGGGATCGCCGACCCGGGATTGTCCCCGGGTCTGTTTGTTTTTCTCCCGATGAATCGGGCTCCGGCCCGGTTTTCTTTTTTATCGAGCCGGTGCTTATTTACACCGAACCGGAATTGTGGTATGTTTAATGGTGAAAATTAACCGCAGTTTTTTTATCGGTATTCTCGGATGTAATCTGGGATACCGTCCATTGTCATATTTGAGGGGTCCGGGGAGATCCTGAAGTTGAAACTGAACATGGGAGAGATGGATTGTGAGAGTGGCGGCGAACATTTCGGAATTGATCGGGGGCACTCCTCTCTTGCGCCTCAACCGCATCAGCGACGAGACGGGCGTTGAAGTCCTCGGCAAGATCGAATACTTCAATCCCGGCGGCAGCGTAAAAGACCGCATCGGCTTGTCGATGATCGAAGCGGCGGAAAAGGCGGGAAAGTTGGATCGAGATACGGTGATCATCGAACCGACCAGCGGAAACACGGGCATTGCCCTGGCGATGGTGGCGGCGGCCAAAAAATACCGGTTGATTCTCGTGATGCCCGAAACGATGAGCGTCGAGCGCCGCAGCCTTCTTAAGGCCTACGGGGCGGAGTTGGTTCTGACGCCGGGATCCGAAGGGATGAAAGGGGCCATTCGCAAGGCGGAGGAGCTGGCGAAGGAGTATCCCAAGTCTTTGATCCTCCAGCAATTTCAGAATCCCGCCAATCCCGAGATCCATCGGCGGACGACGGCGGAGGAGATCTGGCGGGATACCGACGGACGGGTGGACATTCTCGTCAGCGGAGTGGGGACCGGAGGGACCATTACGGGGGTGGCCGAGGTCATCAAACCGCGGAAGCCGTCTTTCCGGGCCGTGGCGGTTGAACCCGCCGATTCCCCCGTTTTGTCCGGAGGCCAGCCGGGGCCCCATAAAATCCAGGGGATCGGCGCCGGATTTGTACCCGAGGTGCTGAACACTTCCATTATCGATGAAGTGATCCAGGTCAAAAACGAGGAAGCCTTTGCCGGTTCAAGGTTTTTGGGCCGGGAGGAAGGGCTGCTGGTGGGAATTTCCTCCGGGGCTGCCTATCATGCGGCATCTATTCTCGCCCGACGCCCCGAAAACAAGGGCAAGACGATCGTGGTGATCCTCCCCGATACCGGAGAGCGGTATTTGTCCACGCCGCTGTTCCAAGAAGCTTGAAAAAAGCCGTCCGGTCCGGCCGACCGGACGGCTTTCTTTTTCGTTACAGATGGGCCGTTTTCATGTTTTTCCGGGACGCCGACCAGACGCCCAGGAGTCCGGCCGCGACGAGGAGGAAGGAGATGAAATACGGGGCGGTGGCGAACCAATGTTCGGCGACGAGGCCGGAGATCACGGGGGCGATCGCCGCTCCCAGCCACCGCACGAAGTTGTAAGCACCGGAGGCGATGCTCCGCGGAGCGTTGCTCATCTCGATGGCCAAGGTCGAAAAGGTGGCGTTGTTCAGGCCGCATACGGCGCCCGACGCGACGATGAGGGCCACGCGCCCCCAGAAGGAAGGCACCGCGATCAACAGCAGGAGGATACAGGCCATGGACAGCAGTCCGCATTTCACCGTCCAGGCCCCGCCCCGCCGCTCCAACAACCGGTGGGACAAAATGACCGATCCGAACGCCAAGCACAGCCCCCAGGCGAAAAAGATCAAGCCCAGCTCTAGTGCCGAAATCTGAAGGAAAATCGGAGAATAAGCCAGAACGGTAAAAAAAGAGAAGTAGTAACACATCGCCACCAACGAAATCTTGAGAAAGGGCGGGTGGGCCATCGCCCGGGCAAAATCCCCCAATCCGCGCCGGGTTTTGGCTCCCTCTGGTTCGTATACCGTCGTCAGGGTGAGGAAGAAGGCGACGGCCATCAACAGACTGGTGGCGAAAAACGGCCACCGCCAGCTCACCGTCCCGAGAAGGCCGCCTAGCAAGGGGCCGATGGACATGCCCATGCCGAGGGCCGCCTCGTACAGCCCCATGCTGCGCTCCAGATTTCGAGAAAGTCCGATGATGATCGACATGGAGGTGGCGAAAAACATGGCATTGCCCATTCCCCACCCCGCGCGCAGCCCCGCCAGAGAATAGACTCCGTTGGAAAACCCGCAGAGCAGGGCGAAAAGGGTGACGAGGCCGAGCCCGATCACCATTATCCGTTTGTTGCCCCAGTCGGCGGCGGCGATCCCGGTGGGGATCATGACGATCGCCATCATAAAGATATAGGTCGTAAACAACAGTTCGATCTGCCATTTCTGGGCGCCGATTTCCGCAGCGATGACCGGGAGCAGGGGATCGACTACTCCAATGCCCATGATGCCAAACAGCGTGGCCAGGCAGGTGGCGTAGATCGCCCGGTCCGCCCTTCTGTCTTCCTCGATGGATCGCATCCGATCGACACCTCTCCCTTTTCGATATCGCCAATTCCGCAGCATGTATTTCGTAACACGAAATTCACGATCTTAGAAGCTATTTTACGCATTTTCCGCGGGTTTCGTCAATTGTCCTGCGCATACGGCTGGTAAAGCGTCGTTTGACCGAGTACAATAAAAAAAACAAACAACGAGCGCCCCAGGGGATCGTTCCCGGTTTCGCGCGGTGGAGGGGTGAACCGGCATGTATGCGGTGCTGAAAGGGTTCGTTCGGTTGGTGTTGACCATGCTGTTCCGGGTGTCGGTGAGCGGCGCCGAACAGATTCCGCCGCGTGGACCGGTGATCGTAGCGGCCAATCATCCCAGTTGGTTGGACCCGTTTCTCCTCGGGGCTTTTTTGCCGAGAAAACCCTATTTCATCACCAAAGCCGAAGTCTTTCGCTACCGGATTTTCAATCCGCTGATCCGGTATGTGGGCGGATTTCCCGTACAGCGGGGAGTGCCCGATGTGCGCGCCGTCCGGCACAGTCTGCGCCTGCTGGAAGACGGGCAGGTTTTGGCGATTTTCATCGAAGGGTCCCGCACGTTCAAGGCAGGGCTGGAACCCAAGCGCGGGGTGGGGATGCTCGCGGTGAAAAGCGGGGCCCCGATCGTTCCCGTGGCCATTCAGGGCTCCGACCGGGGAGTGTTCGCTTCGATCACCATCCGCATCGGAAGGCCGATCCGGCCTTCGACGGACGATTACGGCGACATCGCGCAGCTCGTGATGGCGGAGATCCGGAAGCTGGCGTCGAGCGCTTGAGGTCCGGGCCGGAGGGCCCCTGGCGGGGTTATCCGCCGATGTACCGGGCGCAGAGGGAACGGGCCGCGGCGGGGTCGTCGGTTCCTTGTACGAGGACCCGGCCGTCGGGGAAGACCGTCAGCCGCTTGTCCTCGATCTGAAACCGGAGGAGAAACGGATTGCGCCGGACTTGTCCCAGAGGGGCCAGCCGCCGCTCCAGCCGTTCCAAGTCGAGGGGGGCGCCGAGGGTCACCTGGATCGCCTGTCGGCCGCAGAGGGAGACGGCGTCGTCGGTCCGCGGGCTCAGCCAATCAAACCGCCTGGCGCCGCAGCACGGGCAATCGGGGCGCCGGGAGCGGGAGACGTCCGTCTCGGACCACCGGTTTTCCCACAAGTCCAAGTAAACCAACCGGCGGCGGATCGCCTTCCGGTCCCCCACCAGCATCTTGAGCGCTTCGGTTCCCTGGAGAGAGGCGACCACGTGGACGACGGGGCCGATCACGCCCGCCGTGTCGCACGTGGGGGCTTCCCCGGGAGCCGGGGCTTCGGGAAACAGACAGCGTAGACAGGGCCCGTCCCCGGGGAGGACGGGCAGGACGACCCCGTGGGCAGCCACGGCCCCTCCGTAAATCCAGGGTATTCCCCGCTTCACGGCGACATCGTTCACCAGGTAGCGAACTTCGAAGTTGTCGGTGCCGTCCAAGATGATGTCCACGTCCCCTAGAAGGGATTCCGCGTTCCGCCACGTCAAATCGGCGATCACAGGCTCGAGCCGGACGTCGCGGTTGAAGTCCGCCAAATGGCGGGCCGCCGCCGCGGCTTTCGGAAGTCCTTCTTCGGCGTCCCGTTCGTCGTACAACATTTGGCGCTGCAGATTGCTTTCCTCGACAAAATCGCGGTCGATGAGCCGGACGAATCCCACTCCCGCTCGCACCATGTGATTGGCCAAAACGGTACCGAGAGCGCCCAATCCCACGACGGCCACCCGCGAGGCGGAGAGCCGTTTCTGACCACTTGCTCCGATCGGAGCAAAGAGAATTTGTCGAGAATACCGGCCGATCGGGGTTGTTCTGTCCATCGCCTTCGCTTTCCTTTCCGGACGGATTTTACTCCAACACTAACGCATCGGCCGGGAATGTTCAAGACAGCGGACAGGGGGTGAAACGGATGGCGGAATGGACGCATTTGAACGCCCAGGGACGGGCCCGGATGGTAGACATTTCTGAAAAAGAGCCGACACGGCGGACGGCGGTGGCCCGGGCGGTGGTGCGGATGCGGCGGGAAACCCTCCGGAATATCCTCGAGGGCCGCGTGGAGAAGGGGGACGTTCTCGCGGTCGCCCAGGTGGCCGGCGTCATGGCCGCCAAACGCACGCCGGATCTGATTCCGATGTGCCATCCCATACCGTTGGCGAAGGTGGATTTGCGCTTCCGGGAGGTGGAAGATCGCCCCGGCAACGGATGGAGTGAGTTGGAAGTCGAATCGGAAGTTTCTACGGTCGCTTCCACAGGGGTGGAGATGGAGGCCCTCACTGCCGCGTCGGTGGCGGCGTTGACCGTTTACGACATGTGCAAGGCGGCGGATCGCGGGATGGAAGTGGTCTCGGTCGGTTTGATCCGGAAAACCGGGGGCAAGAGCGGAGACTATCGCCGCTGGCCGGAGGAAGGAGATGCTCCGTGAAATCGAAAGGAACTGTGGCGATTCTGACGTGCAGCGATAAGGTGGCGCAGGGCCTCCGAGAAGACCGCGGCGGCCGGGTCATTCGGGAGTTTGTTCAGAAATGGGGCATGGAGGTCTGCCGGCATGAAGTGGTGCCCGACGAGCGGGGGATGATCGAAGAGGCGCTGCGCCGTTTTTGCGATGAAGAGCGGGCGGCTCTCGTGTTGACCACTGGCGGGACCGGTTTGGGACCGCGGGATGTGACGCCGGAGGCCACCATGGCCGTGACAGAACGGCCGGTCCCCGGTCTTCCCGAGTACATGCGCATGATGACCGCGCGCCAGACGCCGATGGCGGTGCTGTCCCGGGCCGTTGCGGGGATCCGGGGACTCAGCTTGATCGTCAATTTGCCCGGCAGTCCCCGGGGGGTGCAAGAATGCCTGGAAGTCCTCGAGGAGGTATTGCCCCACGCCCTCGAGGTGTTGAGGGGAGAGGTCCGCGATCACGGCGAGATCCATCCTTCCGCGGAGTAAGGACGGCCGGGCCCGTTCCGGTGTCCGCAAGGGATCGGGCGCGGGGCGCGGTCCCGGGTTTCAAGGCGCCCCGTCGCCTTCCCGTCGCCTTCGCGGGAGCCTCGCCCTTCCTCTTTTTTTCTCCCGATGGTAGATCAGTCCTCCCAGGAATCCCACGCTGACGGCAATCAGGATCAGCCCGGCCGCCATGGGCCCGGCGAAGGGCTGCGACGGGTCGATGATCCGCCCCATGACGGCGTTCCGGACGAGGGTGACGCCGTAGCCGCCGAGCAGGAAGAAGGCGATGACAATCGCCCACGAGACGAGAGTTCCCATGGTTCCATGCCTCCCGACCCCACCGCTGTCCTCCTCATGTTGGGGTCGTCCTCACTATACGAAAGTCTCGTTCCGAGGGCAAGGGGCCGCGGTCGTCGGCGGGTGGCGTGTTTTGTAGACAGGGCTCCGGGATTAAATATTAATAAGCCCCGTGAACCGCCATGGGGGTAGAAAAGAACGACGGCGGGAGGCGCGGCCTGTGGAATTGTTTACCGAAATGACTCGATGGGGTTTTGAACAGGTGGTGTTTTGTCACGATGCCTCGACCGGGTTGAGGGCGGTGATTGCGGTTCACGATACCACATTGGGGCCGGCCCTGGGGGGATGCCGGATGTGGATGTACCCTTCGGAGGAAGCGGCGGTGCGGGACGCCCTGCGTCTGGCCCGGGGCATGACGTATAAGGCGGCCGTCGCCGGTCTGAACTTCGGGGGAGGCAAGGCGGTCATACTCGGAGATCCGCGCACCGACAGGACCGAGGAACGCTTTCGCGCATTCGGGCGGTTTGTCCAGGCGCTGGGCGGGCGTTACATCACCGCAGAGGATGTGGGGACCACGGTCCGGGAAATGGACTGGGTCCGGCTCGAAACGCCCTTTGTGACAGGCACCTCCCCGGACCGGGGAGGTGCCGGCGACCCGTCGCCGATGACCGCCCTCGGCGTGTTTCAGGGCATGCGGGCCGCGGTTCGGGAAGCTTTTGGAGAAGAGTCCTTGGTCGGGATGACCGTGGCGGTGCAGGGGTTGGGGAGCGTGGGGCGACATTTGTGTGAGTTGTTGCACGGGGCCGGGGCGCACCTGGTGGTGACCGACCTTCGGGAAGAGGCGGTGGAGGAAGCGGTGCGGCGGTTCCGGGCCCGACGGGTGGAGGCGGAGGCGGTGTTCGACATCCCCTGCGACGTGTTCGCCCCTTGCGCCCTGGGAGGCGTGCTCGACGACCGGACGATCCCGCGCCTCAAGTGCCGGGTGGTGGCGGGCTCGGCCAACAACCAATTGGCGGAGGACCGTCACGGTTTCATCCTGCGGGAACGGGGGATCCTCTACGCTCCGGATTACGTCGTCAACGCCGGAGGGCTCATCCACGTCGCCGCCCAATACAAAGGCGAGCCTCCCGAGAGGGTTCGGGCCCGGGTGGAAGGGATTTATGAGACGGTGGAGCGGGTGTTCGCCCTGGCGAAAAGCGCAGGCATTCCCACCCACCGGGCCGCCGATCGGATCGCGGAGGAACGGCTCGCCGAAGGCCGGGGCCGCACCGCTCCACATGGTCCGGCGGTCGGATTATAATAAAAGCAAATACCGGCGCCTGGGCGATGACCGACCCTCAAACGGCGTTTAGGAGGGCCTGCGGGGAGGAGGACGGGATCGGGGCGGCGGGGTGAGGTGGTTATCGTGGAGGAACTGCGGGTGATTTCCGGGGAGGAAATCGCGACCGGGCGGCCTCTCCGGCGCCCTGAGTGGTTGAAGATCCAGTTGCACACCGATGAGAATTTTCGGGAACTCAAAAGCCTCATGCGGAACCGCACCTTGCACACGGTCTGCGAAGAGGCTCGATGCCCGAACCTCTACGAATGTTGGTCCAATCGGACGGCCACGTTCATGATCTTGGGCCGGGTTTGCACGCGGGCGTGCCGCTTTTGTGCCGTCGCCAGCGGGAGGCCGACGGAGCTGGACCTGGAAGAACCCGCTCGGGTGGCGGAAGCGGTGGAACAGATGGGGCTGCGCCACGCGGTGGTGACCTCTGTGGCCCGGGATGATCTCGAAGACGGAGGGGCGTCGATTTTTGCGGCCACGATTCGGGCCATTCGCGAACGGGTACCCGGCTGTTCGGTGGAAGTGCTCGTTCCCGATTTTCAAGGCCGGGAGGCCTCATTGCGGACGGTGCTGGATGCGCGCCCCGATATTTTGAATCACAACATCGAGACCGTCCGCCGCTTATCGGACCGGGTTCGTTCTAAAGCGAAGTACGGGCGGTCCCTCTGGCTGTTGGCCCGGTCGAAGGAATTGGCCCCGGACATTCCCACCAAATCCGGGATGATGGTGGGAGTCGGCGAGACGTGGGAGGAAATTTTGGAGACGATGGACGACCTCCGGGCCGCGGGTTGCGACATCCTGACCGTGGGGCAGTATCTGCAGCCCACGCGGAAACACATGCCGGTGGCCCGATATTACACGCCCGAAGAATTTGATCGCCTCAAGGAAGAAGGGTTGCGCCGGGGGTTTCGCCATGTGGAGTCCGGACCTCTGGTCCGCAGTTCCTATCACGCCCGCGACCAAGTAGAGAGCGCCCGGTCGCGGTCAGTGGGGCCATAACTTGAGAGGCAACATATCGAGAAGCCCGCCGGGAGGCGGGCTTCTCTCGTCGGCGAAGGCTCGGGCGGGCCGCCGGGAGGTTCGGTATGGAGCGGGAGGCGGCGGGTGCGCTCTGTGTTATAATGGAATCGCTATGGCTACGGGGGAAAAGGAGTGAGAGATGTGTCCGATTTTGACGTTCGTTACCGGAAATGGGAAGAGGATACAGAGAAATCCCTCCAAAAATTTCCGGAACGAAAGAAATCCTTCGTCACCTCGTCCGGTATCCCCGTCGACCGGCTTTACGTGCCCCGGGGGGCCGGCGAGGAAGAACAGCGGGCGTATTTGGACAAGCTGGGGTTTCCGGGGGAGTACCCGTATACCCGGGGCATCCAGCGGACGATGTACCGGGGCCGTTTTTGGACGATGCGGCAGTATGCGGGGTACGGTTCGGCGGAGGAAACCAACCGGCGCTTCCGGTTCCTGCTGGAACAAGGGCAGACGGGGCTTTCCACCGCCTTTGATCTGCCCACCCAGATCGGTTACGATTCGGACCATCCCATGGCCCGGGGGGAAGTGGGCAAGGTCGGTGTCGCCATTTCTTCTTTGAAAGACATGGAGCAACTGTTCGAGGGCATTCCTTTGGACCGGGTCACCACCTCCATGACCATCAACGCGCCGGCGTCCGTTCTTCTGGCGATGTACATCGCAGTCGGGGAAAAACAGGGCGTCCCGAAAGAAAAACTGGGCGGCACCATCCAAAACGATATTTTGAAGGAGTATGTCGCCAGGGGGACGTATATTTTCCCGCCGAAACCGTCTATGAGGCTGATTACGGACATCTTCGCCTATTGCAGTGAGCACGTTCCGAACTGGAACACCATCAGCATCAGCGGCTATCACATCCGGGAAGCCGGTTCCACCGCCGTTCAGGAGGTGGCCTTTACCCTGTCGAACGCCATCGCCTATGTCCAGGCGGCGGTAGACCGGGGCTTGGACGTGGACACTTTCGCCCCGCGATTGTCCTTTTTCTTCAATGCCCACAACAATTTCTTCGAGGAGATCGCGAAGTTTCGGGCGGCCAGGCGCCTGTGGGCCAAAATCATGCGGGAGCGGTTCGGTGCCAAGAACCCCAAGTCTTGGCAGCTGCGCTTTCACACCCAGACGGGCGGGTCCACCCTCACCGCTCAACAACCGGACAACAACATCGTCCGCGTGACGATTCAAGCTCTTGCGGCCGTCTTGGGAGGCACCCAGAGTCTGCACACCAACAGCCGGGACGAAGCCCTGGCCCTTCCGACGGAGGAGTCGGCGCGGATCGCCTTGCGGACTCAACAGATCATTGCGTACGAAAGCGGCGTGGCCGACACGGTCGATCCCCTCGGGGGTTCTTATTATGTCGAGTATTTGACCGACGAGATCGAGCGGCGGGCCTTGGAATACATCGAGAAAATCGACGAAATGGGCGGCGCCGTCCAGGCAGTCGAATTGGGGTACATGCAGCAGGAAATCCGGGAGGCCGCATATCGGACCCAGATGGCGGTGGAAAGCGGCGAAGAGGTCGTGGTGGGTCTGAACGCCTTCCGGGTCGAGGACGAGCCCCAACCCGAATTGTTGCGCGTCGATCCCAACCTCGGGAAGATCCGGGCGGAGCAATTGGCGGAGTTGCGGGCCGGCCGCAGCCAGCGCGATGTCGAAGAAAAACTGGCGGCCCTGAAAAGGGCGGCCGAGGGGACGGACAACCTCATGCCCTACATTCTGGATGCGGTTCGGGTTTACGCGACCCTCGGGGAAATCTGCGACGTACTGCGCAGCGTGTTCGGGGAGTACAGGCCGTCCCATTGGTGAGCGGAAAACGGAACGGGAAAGGATGGAATACGGCATGGAGGAGCGCAAAATTCGCGTTTTGGTGGCCAAACCCGGCCTCGACGGGCACGATCGCGGGGCGCTGGTCATCGCCCAAGGGCTGAAGGACGCGGGGATGGAAGTCATCTATACCGGGTTGAGACAAACCCCCGAACAAATTGTCGCCGCCGCGATCCAGGAGGATGTCGACTGCATCGGCCTGTCGTCCCTGTCCGGGGCGCACTTGGAGTTGTTTCCGGAAGTGGTCCGGCTGTTGCGGGAACAGGGGGCCGACGATGTTCTGGTGATCGGCGGAGGGGTCATTCCCCAGGAGGACATTCCGGTGCTGAAGGAAGCGGGGATTGCCGCCGTGTTTACGCCGGGGACGTCGATTCAGGAAACGGTAGAATTTATCCGCAAAAACGTCCGGCGGCACGAGAGCGATTCCCAGGCCCCGGCCGGGCCGGTGGAGCCGCCGGAACAAATCGACCACATCGGGATCGCCGTTTCCTCGATCCGGGAAGCCCTGCCGTTTTATACCGAACAACTGGGTATGCGCTTGATCCACGAAGAGGAGATCGCCGACCAACAGGTTCGGGCCGCATTCCTGGCGGTGGGGGAAAGTACGGTGGAACTGCTGGAACCCACGTCCTCCGACAGTCCCATTGCCAAGTTTCTGGCCAAGCGGGGGCCTGGCATCCATCACATCGCCTACCGGGTGCGCGATGTCGCCGCCCGGCTCGAAAGGGCCCGGAAGTCGGGGTACGCGCTCATTGATGAAGCGCCGCGGCCGGGGGGTCACGGGAAACTGATCGCCTTTGTCCATCCCAAGAGCACCGGAGGCGTTCTGACGGAATTTTGTCAGCGGATATCGGAATAGGGGACGCGCAGTAAGGGGGGTAGTGGATTTGATCGAAAAAATCATGGAAATGGAAGAGCGCCGGCGCAAAGTCGAACTGGGCGGCGGCGACCGGCGGATCGCCCAGCAGCACGACCGGGGCAAACTGACGGCCAGGGAGCGCATCGACCTTTTGCTCGATCCCGGGACATTCCGCGAACTGAATCCCTTTATCGAACACAGGAGCACCCATTTCGGGATGGACCGGATGGAGGCTCCGGGAGAAGGCGTCGTCACCGGCTACGGAAAAATCAACGGCAGGATCGTCTATGTCTTTGCACAGGATTTTACGGTTTTCGGCGGGGCGCTCGGGGAGATGCACGCCCAGAAGATCGTGAAGATCATGGACTTGGCGGCGAAAAACGGGGCCCCGATCATCGGATTGAACGACTCCGGGGGTGCCCGGATCCAGGAAGGCGTCGTCTCCCTCGACGGGTACGGGCAAATTTTTTACCGCAATTCCATTTATTCCGGAGTTGTTCCGCAGATTTCCGTGATCATGGGTCCCTGTGCGGGCGGCGCCGTGTACTCCCCGGCCATTACCGATTTTATTTTCATGGTGGAAGGGACCAGCCAGATGTTCATCACCGGTCCCAAGGTCATCGAGGCGGTGACGGGAGAATCGATCAGCACCGAGAACCTCGGCGGGGCCCGGGTGCACGGATCGGTGAGCGGAGTGGCTCATTTTACGGCGCCGACCGAGGAAGAGGTGCTTCAGCAGGTGCGCCGCCTTCTGGATTTCCTGCCCCAGAACAGCCGGGAACGCCCTCCGGCCCGGGAGCCCAAGGGGGACGACGGCTGGGATGAAGAAATGGTGGACATCGTCCCCGTGGACGGGACCAAAGTATACGACGTCCGAAGGGTGATCGAGCGGGTGGTGGACGACGGCGACTTCATGGAAGTCCACGCCCAGTTCGCCCGCAACGCCGTGGTGGGGTTCGGCCGGATCGACGGCCATCCGGTGGGAATTGTGGCGAACAACCCCAAGTTCATGGCCGGAGGGCTCGACATCGACTCCTCGGACAAAATCGCCCGGTTTATTCGTTTTTGTGATTGTTTTAACTTGCCCATTATCACGTTCGAGGACGTCACGGGGTTTATTCCCGGCGTGAAACAGGAACACGGGGGCATCATCCGGCATGGGGCGAAAATTCTGTACGCCTATTCCGAGGCGACGGTCCCGAAGATCACCGTCATCCTCCGGAAGGCCTTCGGGGGAGCCTATGTGGCGATGAACAGCAAAGCCATCGGGGCCGATCTGGTCTATGCGTGGCCGATCGCCGAGGTGGCGGTCATGGGGCCGGAGGGGGCGGCGAATATTATTTTCGCCAAGGAAATCGAAGAGAGCCCCGATCCGGCAGCGACCCGGGCGCAGAAAATCGCCGAGTACCGGGAGCGATTTTCCAATCCCTACGTCGCGGCTTCTTACGGAATGGTCGACGACGTGATCGATCCCCGGGAGACCCGGCGCAAGTTGAAGGATGCCCTGGAGATCCTGAGGGACAAACGGGAGAGCCGGCCGTTCAAAAAGCACGGCAATATTCCGCTATGACGAGGTTTGGCGAGGACGGCCTTGACCGTTTGGAACAGGCGGGATGAGCGGGCGATCGGAAAGGAGGGCCCACAGTGGAGCGAAGGGCTTCCGTCGAGCGGACCATCGCGTACCGGCAAATTTTCGCCGGCAAGGTGGTCTCCTTGGAAGTGCACGAAGTGGAGCTTCCCGGAGGGGGGCGGGCCACACGGGAGGTGGTCCGGCATCCGGGAGCCGTGGCGATTTTGGCGGAAACTCCCGAGGGGTGCGTGGTGGTCGTGGACCAGTACCGGTATGCCATCGCCCGCATGTCGAAAGAAATTCCCGCCGGAAAACTCGAGCCCGGCGAGGATCCTCTCGCCTGCGCCCGTCGCGAATTGGAGGAAGAAACGGGTTATCGAGCGAGTACCTGGGAACCGGTGTACCGCTTTTATACGTCTCCGGGTTTCGCCGATGAAGTGATGTATTTGTTCTATGCCACCAATTTGACTCCCGGCCCGAGCCGACCGGATGCGGACGAATTTCTCGAGGTGGGGGTCCTATCGCCGGAGGAAGTCGAGCGGGGGCTCGCCGAGGGGTGGTTTTGCGACGCCAAAACGGTGTTGGCCATGGAATGGTGGCTCCGGGGGCCGGCGGGCCGGCGCTAGGGGCGGGAAGGGCGATGCGGGAATTGTTCGCCGATTTGCACATCCATGTCGGCCGCAGCGCCGCGGGGCGGCCCGTCAAGATGGCCGCCTCTCCCAAACTCACGGTGCGGGCGATTCTCGAAGAGGCCGCGCAGCGCAAGGGGCTCGATGTGATCGGCATCGTGGATGCCGCCTGTCCGGACGTTTTGGAGGAGATTGCCGGCTACGCCGCATCCGGGCTTCTCCGGCCCCATCCGGACGGGGGGCTCCTTTACGCCGGGAACACGTTGCTGGTCCTCGGCGCGGAAGTGGAGGTGGAAGGGCCGCGGGGCGGGGCGGCCCATTTCGGCGTGTGGATGCCCGATTTGGACGCCTTGCGGGCGTTTTCCGAATGGCTGGCCCGTCGGGTGACCAATCCGGGGCTGAGTTCCCAACGCATGCGCGGAGAAGCCGTAGAATTGCAGGAGGTGTGCCGGCGCCTCGGGGGGCTGTTCATCGTGCACCACGCCTTCACCCCCCACCGGGGCCTGTACGGGGCGTGCGTCGGGCGGATGGCGGACATGGTGGATCCGGAAGGGGTCGATGCCGTCGAATTGGGGTTGAGCGCCGATACCGACATGGCGGACCGGATTTCGGAGCTGCAGGCCTTTTCCTTTGTGAGCAACTCCGACGCCCATTCCACCGGCCGGATTGCCCGGGAGTACAACCGCCTCCGCTGCCGGGAGGCGAGCTTCCGGGAGTTGGCGCTGGCCTTGCGGAGGCGGGAGGGGCGGGCGGTGACGGGAAACTACGGGCTGGATCCCCTGTTGGGCAAATATCACCGCACCGCCTGCCTGAAGTGCGGCGCCGTCGCCGGAGATCCTCCGCCGGTGGAACGGTGCCCGGCGTGCGGGGCCGGGGACGTCGTGTTTGGAGTCCTCGATCGCCTGGAACAGGTGGCGGACCTGCCGGAGCCGGTCCACCCGGCTTTTCGGCCGCCGTATATCCACCATATTCCTCTGGAGTTCATTCCCGGGCTGGGTCCGAAAAGGCGGGCGGCGCTGCTGAACGCCTTTGGGACGGAGATGAACATTTTGCACCGGGTTCCGGCGGATGAGCTGGTTCGGGTGGTGGGGGAGCGGTTGGCGGGTGTTCTTCAAGAGGCCCGCGCGGGCCGCCTCCGCGTCCGGACCGGGGGCGGAGGGCGGTACGGTCGCGTGGTTCTGTGAAGGCCGTTCATCATAGGTCCCCCTTGTCCGGCATATATATGGAACATCTTGGACAAGGGGGGCGGGCGACTTGAATCCCGGGTGGCGTTACGCGGCCGACCGGTATCTCCACCGCCGCGGCCGGCTCTACCGGTTTGCGACGGTGCTGTTTCTCGTGGGCGTCTTCTTCGGAGCGGTCGTCGAAGGTTCCCTGGGAGGAGCGCCGAAGCAACTCCTCGCCGACGAAGTGACGCACTTCTTCCAGGCGGTGGCCGCCGGAGGAGGGGCGGCTCCCGGCGAAATTCTGAGCCATGCGGCGATGGTACACCTGAAGTGGGCCGGGTTGATCGGAATGTTCGGCATGTCTGTCGTCGGACTGCCGTTCTTGGTGGGGTTGGTGTTTCTAAAGGGGTTTATTCTCGGTTTTTCGGTGGGGTTTTTAGTGGAAAAATACGCCTGGAAAGGGCTACTGATTTCGGCGGCCGGGATTGTGCCGCAGAATCTGGTGGCCGTCCCGGCGTTGTTGCTGTCTGCGACGGCGGGAATGGCGTTTTCGCTCCAATTGGTTCGCATGGGGCTGGCCAAGCCCTCTCGAGGAAATTTCCGGCGGGAATTGCTGGCTTACGGGTCGGCGACGGTCGCCGCGGCGGCTTTGCTCATGTTGGCCGCGGGGATCGAGGGGTACGTGTCGTCGTGGCTGATGAGGGCGGCGGTGGCCTACGCGGTGAAATGACTCCGGAGGACCGGGGGAGAGGAGAAAGAGGATGCCGAAGCGCTTTACGGTTCGCAATGAAGGATTCACCTGCGCCCGTTGCGGTCTCGAGGTGCAGCCCTTGCCCGGCGGCTGCCGGAACCATTGTCCGGCGTGCCTGTGGTCCCGGCACGTGGACCGGAACCCGGGAGACCGGGCGGCCGGCTGCGGCGGCCTGATGGAACCGGTGGCCGTCGAATACGACGGGAAAAAGGGTTATCGGGTCGTGCACCGGTGCCTGCGATGCGGCAAACAATCTCGCAACCGGTTGGCCCTGGACGCCAAAATCCAACCGGATTCCCTGGAGAGGGCGATGGCCGTCCTCCAGGGCAAAGTTTGACAAGGGAAAACGGCGAGGCATATAATGGAGAAGGATCAGAGTGTTTACAGGGGGAGTGCAAGGGTGGAAGAGAAGCTGGAGGAAAGGCTGCAGCAGATCAAGAAACTCTTGCACGCGCAACAGTTGAAGTTGACCCCCCAGCGGGAAGCGACTCTTCGCGTTTTGTTGGAAAATCAGGAGGATCATCTGAGCGCCGAGGAAATTTTCATGCTGGTAAAACAAAAGGCGCCCGAGATCGGCCTGGCCACGGTTTACCGGACATTGGAGTTGTTGGTCGACCTGCGGGTAATTGAGAAACTGAACTTCGGTGACGGCGTGGCCCGGTACGAATTTCGCTCCCGCGACCACCCCCATCACCACCATCACTTGATCTGCCTCAGTTGCGGGGTAGTCCTGGAGATCGAGGATCTGTTGGGTGATTTGGAGAAAAAAGTCGAGGATAAACACAATTTTCAGATTGTCGATCACCGGGTGAGTTTCCTGGGGTATTGTTCCGGGTGTCGGGATCGGGCGAAAATCTGAAAAAGAGGGAGCACGCGCCGGAGAGCAGATAGAGTTCTATCTGCTTTTTCTGTCTTCTGGGGACGGCGGGGGCTGCCGCCGCAAGGGGTATGATAACGGAAAGGACACGCCGCACAAGAGCGAGGGATGGATCATGGTGATCGGGGTTCCGAGAGAAATCAAGAACAATGAAAACCGGGTGGCCGCGACCCCGGCAGGGGTGTACGCTCTGGTGTCGGCCGGACACCGGGTCCTCGTTGAGGCGGGAGCGGGGGAGGGCAGCGGATTTTCCGACCGGGAGTACCGGGAGGCGGGGGCGGAGTTGGTGGCGGAGGCCAAGCGGGTGTGGGAGTCGGCCGACCTCGTGGTGAAGGTCAAGGAGCCGCAGCCCGAGGAATATAATTTCTTCCGGCCGGGGCTGATCCTGTTCACTTTTCTTCATCTGGCGGCGGCGCCCGAATTGACGAAAGCGTTGGTGGACCGGGAAGTGGTGGCCGTCGCTTATGAGACGATTCAACTGGAAAACGGCTCCTTGCCCCTTTTGACGCCGATGAGCGAGGTGGCCGGAAGGATGTCGGTCCAGATCGGCGCTCAGTTTCTGGAGAAACCTTACGGGGGAAAGGGCGTGCTCCTCGGAGGGGTTCCCGGGGTTCCCCCCGCCCGGGTGGTGATCCTCGGCGGCGGTACCGTCGGCACCAACGCGGCCAAAATGGCCGTGGGCTTGGGAGCCGATGTGACGGTCTTGGACAAGAATCCCGACCGGTTGCGGGAACTGGACGATCTGTTCGCCGGACGGGTCCGGACGGTGATGTCCAACGCCTACACCTTGGGGCAAGAAGTCCCGAGGGCCGATTTGCTCATCGGGGCCGTGCTCGTTCCCGGCGCCCGGGCTCCGAAATTGGTGACGGAGGAAATGGTCGCCCGGATGTCTCCCGGATCCGTGATCGTCGATGTCGCCGTGGACCAGGGCGGCTCCATCGAAACGGTCGACCGGGCGACGACTCACAGCGATCCGGTTTACGTCAAACACGGTGTGGTGCACTACGCGGTGGCCAATATTCCCGGAGCGGTGCCGCGAACGGCCACCTTGGCGCTGACCAACGCCACCCTGCCGTATGTGTCGGCCCTCGCCGACGCCGGCTACCGCCGGGCGGTGGCCCAAAACTCCGCTTTGGCCAAGGGCGTCAATGTGGCACACGGGCGGGTGACCAACGAAGCGGTGGCCGCCTCCTTGGGCCTGCCGTACACCCCCCTCGCCGAGGCGCTCGAGGGTTGACCGGCCGCCGCTCCGGCGGCCGGTTCCGGTTCTAGGGGGCGGTTGTCCCGCATAGGAGTGCGGTGGGAGGGGTCACAGTGAATGGGAACGGTCGCCGCGATCTCGCCGACCGCCTTGGGCGCCTCGGAGCGGCCGTCGCGCTGGCGTTTGTGCTGTTTCAGGGATGGTTGCTCTGGACGGAGGCCCGGCAATCCCGGGATCCGTACCGCGAACCCCGGGGCCGGGCGGTCAAAGTGAATGCGCCCGGGGAGGGCGAGTTTTCGTGGGCCGAGGTATGGCACCGGATGCAGGAGTTCTATATCACGGGGGAATAGGGAGCAGGATTTTCAGCACGGCTGTAGAATATTTTTTCGCATCCTGTGCGCCGTAAAGGCCGAAGGGGTTTGGCGGATGAAAACGATGATCGAGCGGTTTATTCGGTACTTGGCCATCGAGAAAGGGCTGGCGGCCAACACATTGGCGTCGTATCAGAAGGATCTCCTGAATTATGCGGCGTTTCTCGAACGGACGGGTTGCCGGGAATGGCAAGAATCGAATCGCCACCACATCGTTTCGTACCTCTCGCACCTTCAAAAAATGGGGAGGGCGCCGGCGACCGTCTCCCGCAACCTGGCCAGCATCCGGTCCTTTTATCATTTTCTCCTCCGCGACGGACTCCTGGACGCGGACCCCACGCTGCACTTGGATTCTCCCAAAACGGATAAACGCCTGCCGAGGGTTTTGACGGTGGAGGAAGTGGAACGGCTGTTGGCGGCGCCGGAGGGGCGGACTCCGTCGGGATTGCGGGACAGGGCGATGCTCGAAGTCCTCTATGCGACGGGAATCCGGGTATCGGAGTTGGTGGCCCTCAACGTCGCCGACCTGAATCTCAATATGGGATATCTCAAATGTTACGGAAAAGGTTCAAAGGAGCGGATTGTCCCCCTCGGATCGGCTGCTTTGGAAGCCGCCGGACAGTATTTGTCCCGGGGGCGGGCTCATCTGTTGAAGGGACCGGACGAGGGAGCCCTTTTCCTGAATCACCAAGGCCGGCGACTCACTCGGCAAGGATTTTGGAAAATCATCAAGAAATATGCCCGGGCGGCCGGGATCCAAAAGGCGATTACGCCCCATACCCTCCGGCATTCCTTTGCTACGCATTTGCTGGAGAACGGAGCAGATCTGCGAGCCGTCCAGGAGATGCTCGGGCACGCCGATATTTCCACCACGCAGATTTACACTCATGTGACCCAGAGTCGCTTAAAGGACGTATACCTCCGGACTCATCCTAGGGCGTGACGGGCGGGTTGGAAAGAGGGACCGGTCGGGGGAGGGCGAATTCGTTGAAACTGATCTGGATCGTTTTGGACAGTTGCGGCATCGGAGCGGCCCCCGACGCCGACTTGTACGGCGACGCGGACGCCAACACCCTCGTTCACATCGCCGAGGCGGTCGGCGGCTTGCGCGTTCCCCATCTGGCCCGGTTGGGCTTGGGGCGACTGGCCGCCATTCCCGGGGTTCCCCGGGATCCGGTGGACGGCTGTTACGGCGTGATGCGGGAGCGATCGGCGGGGAAGGACACCACGAACGGCCATTGGGAGTTTGTCGGGGTGGTGCTCGACAAGCCCCTGCCCGTTTATCCCCGAGGTTTTCCGGACGATCTGATCGCCGCCTTCGAGGAGGCGATCGGGAAAAAGATCTTAGGAAACCGTCCGGCGTCCGGTACGGCCATCATCGAGGAATTGGGAGAAGAACATATGCGGACGGGCCGGCCGATCGTCTACACGTCGGGTGACAGCGTGTTTCAGATCGCCGCTCACGAAGAGGTCGTCCCCGTCGAGGAGCTGTACCGGATGTGCGAGATCGCCCGCGGCCTCCTTCAAGGGGAACACGCCGTCGGCCGGGTCATTGCGCGCCCCTTTGTGGGCCGGCCGGGAAACTTCACGCGAACCGGCCGCCGGCGGGACTATTCCCTCCGTTTCGGCCGGACGGTGCTCGACGAACTGACGGAGGCCGGATGGCCGGTGATCGCCGTCGGCAAGATTGCGGACATTTATGGAGGAGCGGGCATCACCGAGGCGGTTCACGCCCGAAACAATATGGAAGCGGTAGACCGCGCGGCGGAATGGGCTCACCGGTTGGAGCGGGGCGTGATCTACGCGAATTTGGTGGATTTCGATTCCCTGTACGGCCACCGCAACGATCCCGTCGGATTTGCCCGGGCGGTGGAGGAGTTCGACGCCCGAGTTCCGGAGTTGGTCGGCGCGCTCGGGCCCGAAGGCGTGCTGGTCGTCACCGCCGATCACGGTTGTGATCCGACCACTCCTGGGACGGACCATACGCGGGAGGTCGTGCCTCTGTTGGTATGGGGGCCTTCCCTCCGCCGCGGAGTCGATTTGGGCGTCCGCGAGACCTTTGCCGACCTGGGCGCCACGGTGGCCGAGATGTTCGGCGTGCCCGCTCCCCGGGTGGGAACAAGTTTTTGGAAGGCGGTGCAGACATGAAGACCGAATGGGTGCGGCAAGTGGCCGAAACGATCGCGAAGCGCGTACCGGAGCCGCCGCGGGCGGCGTTGATTCTGGGATCGGGATTGGGAGACCTGGCGGATTCCTTTTCCGGGGCGACCGCGATTCCGTACCGGGATATCCCCGAGTTTCCCGTTTCCACCGTGATCGGTCACGCCGGGCGGCTGGTCTTCGGCCGGTTGGAAGGCGTCCCTGTCGTCGCCATGCAGGGACGCTTCCATTTGTACGAAGGATACACCCCCGAACAGGTGGCCTTTCCCGTTCGGGTGATGCGGGTTCTCGGGGCGGAATTCCTCATCGTCACCAATGCCGCCGGGGGGGTGCACCCCGACTGGCGGCCGGGCGATCTCATGTTGATCCGCGACCATTTGAATTTGACCGGAAGGAACCCCCTCGTCGGTCCGAACGACGACAGCCTGGGTCCTCGGTTTCCCGACATGTCCCGGGCGTATGATCGCGAATTGCTCGAATTCGCCAGGCAGGCGGGGGCGGAACTGGGCATCCCGTTGCGGGAAGGAGTTTACGCCGGCCTTTTGGGGCCCACCTTTGAAACGCCGGCCGAGATCCGGATGTTGAGGATACTCGGAGCCGATGCCGTCGGCATGTCGACGGTGACCGAGGTGATTGCCGCCCGCCATGCCGGCATGCGGGTTCTCGGAATCTCTTGCATCAGCAACATGGCGGCCGGCATTTTGGACCAGCCGCTGACCCATGAAGAGGTCATCGAGACGGGGTTGCGGATCCGGGGGACTTTGGAGCAACTGGTGCGGGGCGTCCTCCGCCGGTTGAAGGACCGGTAGCGTCCGGCGACCTCCGCCGGCCGGAGACGGGATAAGGGCCTCCTCCTTCGCACAGACTACATGTCGCACGGTGCGAAGGAGGGACGAAGGAATGAATTTTCGGATGTGGGTCGCGGGTGTGTGCGCCGCCTTGGTGTTCCTCCAGGTCCCGGCGGCGGCAGTGGCCAAACAGGACGGGGGACAGTCCGGGCCGGACCTCGCGGAGCACGCCGTTTCCGCCGTGATGATGGATGCGGCCACGGGAGCGTTGCTGTTTGAGAAGAATAGTCATCAAAAATTGGCTCCTGCCAGCATCACAAAGATTATGACGATGTTGTTGGCGGTGGAAGCCCTGGAGCAGGGCCGCGTCCGGCTGGAGGACCGCATCCGGACCAGCGAACGGGCGGCGAGTATGGGAGGTTCTCAAATTTTCCTCGAGCCCGGGGAGGAAATGACCTTTGAGGATATGATGAAGGGGATCGCCGTCGCTTCCGCCAACGACGCTTCTGTGGCGGTGGCGGAGTTTTTGGCGGGGACGGAAGCGGCCTTTGTGGAACAAATGAACCGGAAGGCGCGGGAACTGGGGATGCGGGACACCCATTTCGTCAACTGCAACGGACTCCCGGCCCCGGGACATTATACATCCGCATACGATATCGCGGTGATGTCCAGGGAATTGGTGAAGCATTCCCAGGCGTTGCGGTGGACCTCGATTTATGAAGATTACCTGCGCAAAGACAGTGATCGGCCCTTTTGGCTGGTGAATACGAATAAATTGGTGCGATTTTATCAGGGGGTAGACGGCCTTAAGACGGGGTACACCGAAGAGGCGCGGTATTGCCTCAGTGCCACCGCGAAGAAAGGAGATTTTCGAGTGATCGCGGTGGTGATGGGCGAGCCGACGTCTTCGGTCCGCAACGCGGAGGTCGCGCGGATGTTGGATTGGGCCTTTCAACAGTTTGAATTCGTTAAACTCTACGGCGCCGGGGACGTGGTCGGCCGCATACGCATTGAAAAAGGGGTTCCGGAAAGGGCGGCGGTGGTCGTCAAGGAAACGGTTGGGATCCTCCTGCGCCGCGGGGAAACGCCGGGGGATGTCCGCGCCGAACTGCGCGGTCGGCCGGCAGTCGCGCCGAAACACAAAGGAGAGGAAGCCGGGCGGCTCACCGTCCTGCGGGATGGGCGGACGATTGCGGAGGTTCCCCTGTACTTGGCGGAAGACGTGCGAAAGGCGGGTTGGTGGGAAATGCTGGCCCGGACATGGCGAGGGTGGATCGGAGGCCGCCCGTGAGGCCGCCGGTCCGCCGCCCCTCTCTTATCGCCTCAAGAACAGATTGTCGAGAACAAACAACACCATTCCGACGAGGAAGACGACAAAGGCGGCGGACGGCAGCACCGAGGCGGAGTGCGGGTCCAGATGGAGCCCCACCCGGGCGATAAAGCCGATCCCGGTGGCGAGACCTCCGATCCAAATCAGGGCGATCGAAAGTTTTCTCAGCATGGCCGGTTCGCCTCCCGTTCTGCTTTCTTTCCCATCATAGCAGAGGGGAGGACGGAGCGCGACACAACCCCGACCGGCCTTGTGCCGCGTAGAAGTTTGGTGGGGGGGAGCGAGATGCGGATTCGGCTCGACGTCGCAAGCCGCGGAGACCGGTCGGATCGCGGGGAGAGGGGCGGCCGCCCGTCGGGCGGGCGAGACGGATCGCCGCGGCCGGATTCGGCGAGCGGCGGAGAGAAAAATCTGTCGGATGTGGCGACTCGTCTCGAGGAGCCCCTCCGGATCCTGGCGGCTCATCTGGAGCGAGGGAATTTTGCGGAATATGTTTCATTGATCACCCGCCCCTCCCGGCTTTTGTGGATCAATTTTCTCGGCGGACTTTCCAGGGGGGTGGGGATCGGAGTGGGGTTTACCGTCATCGGCGCCTTTCTCGTTTATGTATTGCAGGCGTTGGCGGTATATAATCTCCCTGTGATCGGCGGATTCATCGCGGATCTCGTTCGGATCGTCCGGGCTCAATTGAATACGCCGCGGATCCCGTGAGAATCCATTTTAGGCATGCTCAGCCGCCGCGCAGACAGGTTGCGCATGCTTTTGCCACATCGGCGCGGGTAACCAGGCCCAGGTGATCGCATGCCTCGAAGTCCCCCACGTGAATGGCGCCCTCGATGAGTGCAGAATCTTCAGGGACCAGGCCGTCACTGGCGACGGAATAGAGGATTTGCAGCGTGTGCCAGCCGAAAAAAACTTCCCCGAATTTGCCCCAGTGTTTCGGGCTTCCCGTGGTATAACCGCGTATTGTGTAAAACTTACCCCCCGGAAATAGCGGCGCCCCGGCGACAGGGTACTGTCGGTTAAATTCTTCCAGCCATTCGGGAGTCAGGTTGGCGAAGGCCTGGCTGGAACCGGCCAGGATCCCGATCCACCGGAAGATGCGGGCCAGCGGGGAACCGTGGTGTGGAGTGCCGAGTGTGACCACGTTGACGACAGTTCCGGGGTGATCATAGACGAATTTTCGCGTGACCAGGCCGCCCATGCTGTGGGCAATGACGTGGAAATGTTTTCTCAAGCCGCATCTTTCCTGCAAAATGTGCACTTTTTCCGCCATACGACGTGCTTGCGTGTCGACGCTCGCTGTCCCGGCGTTGTAACTGTTCTTGCCGATGAATGTAATCCGATTGCCATTGTATGAACGGGTCCAGATCCGGTTGGATGGGTGAGTGTAGAGGACGTACACATTCCCCGAACCCCAGAGGTGGGCCAGTGTCTGGAGAAAGGTGCGGCTCCAGCGGTGCACGTTGCTCAACCCATGGAGGAGCACCAGGTCGGCCGCCGGTGCCCCGTCCTGCCCATGTTCGTGGACCATCGACTCACCTTTCGTCATGATGATGCACCGATCGAATCATCTAGCACAAGTGAGATCCCGCATCCTGAAGGAGGCTTGTGACCTCCTATGGCTAAGCTTATCGCCAATCGGCTTGGATGGCAATCGTGGATCGGTTACCGGGTCCTGTACAGGATAGGTGGGAGGCGGAGGCCGCCATGTTGTAAAGGGCCCCCGTGGGGCTTGACATGGCGCAAGTTCCCCCTTCAGCCTTCACAAAGGCTACGAGGCGCCGATTTGGTAAACGGTCAAATCATACGCCTCGCCCGGTGTCAGATCCATGGAACGGCGTCCAAATCCCACCAAATCAGGCAAACCCGCGGGCGGCGTTCCACACCACCCCGCACATCAACCCCGCGGGGTGGTTTTGTTTTAGATTCGTTCACCGAATCCTCCAGATTCGGTATGCTAAAGTTAAGTTACCGGTGCGCGAAAGAGGGTGGCAGGGGAATGTCGGCGCGGGTCGGGGTGTTTCCTCTAGGAGACTCGGCTGTGATCGCCCGGTTTGGGGACCGGATCGACCGGGACGTTCACAAAAAAGTGCGGGCGCTGACCCGACGCCTGGAGCAGAATCCGCCGCCGGGCGCCGTGGAGTGGGTACCCGCATTTGCTTCGGTGACCGTATTTTACGATCCTTTGCTGGTTCGGCCGCCTCGCGGCGTTCCGCCTTATCGCCATATGTGTCGGCTGGTGGAAGAACTGGTGGAAGAAGCAATCCGGTCGGCAGAGGGTGCGATGGAAAGGCCGGAAGGCGAGGACGCGGACGGACGTTTGGTGGAGATTCCGGTGTGTTACGGGGAGGAATTCGGCCCGGACCTGGAATTCGTCGCCCGCCACAACCGTTTGACTCCCGAGCAGGTGATCGATCTCCACTCCGGCAGGGATTACCGGGTGTATATGATCGGTTTTGCTCCTGGATTTCCGTATCTCGGAGGAATGTCCGAGCGGATCGCGGCCCCGAGGAAGGCTTCGCCCAGGTTGCTCGTGCCCGCCGGCTCCGTAGGCATCGCGGGCGCTCAAACGGGCATTTATCCGATTGCCGGCCCCGGAGGGTGGCAACTGATCGGCCGCACGCCGGTGGCGTTGTTTCGCCCGGCGGAGCATCCCCCAACTCTCCTGCGGGCCGGCGACCGGGTGAGGTTTGTGCCGATTTCCCGGAGCCAGTACGACCGGTGGACGGAGGGAGAGGCGTGAAACTGAGGATCCTGCGCCCGGGGTTGCTCACGACGGTTCAGGATCTGGGGCGCCCCGGATTGCAGCAATACGGCGTGACTGCGGGCGGCGCCCTCGATCCGGCGGAACTGCGCACGGTGAACGGGCTGGTCGGAAATGAGGGAGGGGAAGCGGGACTGGAGATCACCTTGGTGGGGCCGGCGATCCGGTTTGACGGCGACGGCTTGATCGCTATCGGAGGAGCCGATTTGCAGCCGGAGATCGGGGGAGAACCGGTGCCGTTGCGACGGGCCGTGCTGGTTCGGTCCGGCGCCGTTTTGCGGTTCGGCCGCGCGGTTTCGGGATGCAGGGCCTACCTGGCCGTGGCGGGGGGAATCGACGTTCCCAAGGTCATGGGCAGCCGGAGCACCGATCTTCGCGCTTCGGTGGGCGGTTTGGAAGGACGGCCATTGCGAGAAGGGGATGAGCTGTCCAGCGGCCGCCTTTCTCCTCAAGCGGCGAGGATCTTCCGTTTCCTTGAAAAACGCGATTCCGGACGTCCGTTTACAGTCGCCCCCTGGTTTCTTCCGGATTCCCGCCGGAGGGCCCCTGAAGCGGAGCGGGTCGTACGGGCCATGCGGGGCCGCCATTTTGAAGAGTTTGATGCAGAGAGCCGGCGGGCTTTTTTCTCCCGTCCTTACGTCGTCACGCCGCAATCGAATCGCATGGGATACCGCCTCGACGGCCCGTTGCTGCATACCCGGCGGAGGGTGGAATTGGTGTCCGAAGCGGTGTGCACGGGTACGGTTCAGGTACCTCCGGAAGGGAGACCGATCGTGTTGCTCGCCGACCGGCAAACGACGGGAGGCTATCCGGAGATTGCCCAAGTGGCGGCGGTGGATCTGCCGGTGATCGCCCAAATGAAACCGGGGGAACGCCTCCGTTTTCGGGAGGTCGCAATCGATGAGGCCCAGGCGCTCTTGATGGAACGGGAAGCCGGTTTGAAACGGTTGAACCGGATCTTGGCCGTTTGGGGACAGTGCCTTTGGGAAGGATGAGGGGGACGACCGATGGTATCCGTGGACTTCAATGCGGATGTGGGGGAAAGCTTCGGAATTTATTCACTGGGGCGAGACGAGGAACTGCTGGCCTATGTCTCCTCGGCGAACGTCGCCTGCGGTTTTCACGCCGGTGATCCGGCGACGATGCGCCGGACGGTCCGGGCGGCCTTGGAGCGGGGCGTGGCGGTCGGAGCACATCCGGGTTTGCCCGATTTGGTGGGATTTGGACGCCGTTCCATGGATCTGACACCGGGCGAGGCGTATGATTTGACCGTTTACCAAATCGGCGCCTTGTGGGCCTTTGTGAAGGCTGAAGGGGGGAACTTGCGCCATGTCAAGCCCCACGGGGCCCTTTACAACATGGCGGCGACCGATTTCCGTCTGGCCGAAGCGATCGCCCGGGCGGTGTACGATGTCGACCCGCGGTTGATCCTGTTCGCCCTGTCGGGCAGTGAATTGGCGCGGGCGGGCGAACGGATGGGCCTCCGTGTGGCCCACGAGGTCTTTGCCGACCGGACGTATCAATCCGACGGAACTCTGACGCCGCGCCGGTCGGCCGGCGCCCTGATAGAAGACCCGGTTCTCGCTTCCCGCCAAGTCTTGCGCATGATACGAGAAGGCAAGGTGCGGTCTGTCGATGGAACGGAGGTGCCCATTCGCGCCGATACGGTGTGCCTTCACGGGGACAGTCCCCGGGCGGCGGAGTTTGCCAGGGAAATACGGCGGGAATTGGAGTTGGCCGGAGTGTCTGTCCGTCCCCCCGGAGGGTGACCCGTGGGACAGCCGCCCCCATTTCTCGGCCGCATGGAAAACCGGCCTCCTCCATACGCTACGAGAAACGGCAGGCGGGCCGTCGCGGGAAGCGCGGCCCTGAAAGGCGGCCCTGAAAGGAGCGGTAGTCGTGTGGGAGGAACAGCGGCGGCGTTTGGAGTCGGAGGCGCGGGATTTGCGCATCCGCTTGGAAACGAGCGGGGGACTGGGGCTGAACCGCCCGATGAACGACGCCGTGGGAGAACTGTCCGGTTACGACAATCACCCGGCGGATTTGGGAAGCGAAATGTTTGAGCGGGCCAAGGATCTCGCCATTCGGGAGGCGCAATTTCGCCGCCTGGATCGGGTGGAAGCCGCCCTGGACCGTCTGCGCGCCGGCACGTACGGGGTCTGCGTCCGTTGCGGTCGGGCGGTGGATGAAAACCGGTTGGCGGCCGATCCGGCGGCCGCTCTTTGCTTGGCGTGCCAGAGGCGGGAAGGCGGTGCCGAGGGGAAAGACGGGCGGCCGGCGGAAGAGCGTTTTTTGGATCCGGGATTCGGCCGCACCTTTACCGACGGTCGGGACCAGGTCGGGTACGACGGGGAAGATGCCTGGCAGGATGTCGCCCTGTACGGAACCTCCAGCGATGTGGTGCGCACGATGAACACCCTGTACGATGATGATGACGACGAGGGCTGACGGCGAAAACGAAAAATTTGCCGGAGCAGCGGGGGCCCGCACTCCCGGCTCCGGTCCCGCGTTGCGCGTCCGCCCCCGCGTGTGTTACACTGGGTGCGCCGCGGGGCTAGGGGACGGGGTGAAGGGATGTTCTATGTCTGGAGCTTGTTGGCGTTTCTGGTCGATCGCCTGACCAAGTATTGGGTGAGCCGCTCGATGGAGCCCGGTGAAACGATCCCACTATGGCCCGGGATTTTTCACATCACCTATCATTTGAATGCGGGCGCGGCCTTCAGTATCCTCCAGAACCAGCGATGGTTGTTCGTCGCCGTGACGTTGGCGGTGGTGGCGGGCATTTGGTACGCCAAGGATCGGGTTGAAAGGCCCGGTTCGAAAATCGCCCTCGCCCTGTTGATGGGGGGCGCGCTGGGAAATCTCTGGGATCGGCTGGCCATCGGCAAGGTGGTGGATTTCATCGACGTGCGGGCGATTCATTATCCTATTTTCAATTTGGCCGACAGTTTCATCACCGTCGCGGTGGTGTGGATGGCGGCCGACGCCCTGTGGACGAGTCGGGGGCGCGAGGACCGGGGGCGCGGGGAGAGGAAGACGTGAACGGATCGGAGCGGGAATCTCTGTGGTTTGTGGTGGACGAGGAGGAGGCCGGGGAACGGGTGGACCGTTTTTTGGCCGCCCGCATGGAAGACGTCTCGCGGTCCCGCATCCAGGAATGGATCGGCGAGGGGCGTGTTCGGGTCGGAGACCGGGCCGTCAAAGCGAATCACCGGCTGAAGGCCGGGGAGGACGTGACCGTGGATCTGCCCGAACCGGAACCGGCGAATCTCGTCCCCGAACCGATGGACCTGGATATCTATTACGAAGACGACGACGTGATCGTGGTGAACAAGCCCCGGGGACTGGTGGTTCATCCGGCTCCGGGCCATGATTCGGGCACGTTGGTCAACGGCCTTCTCGCCCATTGCGGGCGCTTGGCCGAAGCGGGAGGTGACCGGCGGCCCGGCGTGGTGCACCGGATCGATAAGGACACTTCCGGTCTGTTGGTGGCGGCGAAGACCGATGCCGCCTATCTCGGATTGGCCGAGCAATTTCACGATCATACAGTGACCCGGGAATACCTGGCTGTTGTGCACGGGGTGTTGTCCCACGACAGCGGCACCATCGACGCTCCCGTCGGACGCCACCCCCGCCTGCGGCAACAAATGGCGGTGGTGCGGGGTGGGCGTCCCGCGGTGACCCATTTTGCGGTCGTCGAGCGGTTGAACCGGGCGACGCTGGTGCGGTTGCGTCTGGAGACGGGTCGCACCCATCAGATCCGGGTTCACATGGAGTTTATCGGATTTCCCGTGGTCGGTGATCCGAAGTACGGGCCGAGGCGGGCGTTGGGCATGAAGGGGCAGGCCCTCCATGCGGCCACCCTGGGGTTTCGACATCCGGTGCGGGGGGAATGGCTGGAGTTTACAGCTCCTTTGCCCGAGGATATGCGACAGTTGATTGAGCGCTTGCGGGCTTGACGCCGTCCGACCTTCAGCGGTATGATAGAGCGGACAACGGCACATGCCTTCCTTGAAACGGGTCCCGTGAGGCCGGTAAGGAGGGAAGCGAAGGGAAGAAGGCGTCCGCATTCCTTTACCGGCGTACCGGTAAAGGTTTTTTTGTGTCTTGGGTGTTTTGTGCGCAGGGGCGGCTGCCGGTGGGATTCGCACGGCGGAGGAAGGGGGGCCATGCCGATGCGGGAAAAGGCGGTGATTTTGGATGCCCAGTCGATGCGCCGGGCCCTGACCCGGATCGCCCACGAGATCGTCGAACGGAACAAAGGTACCGAGGATCTCGTACTCGTTGGAATCCGGACGCGGGGCGTCCATTTGGCGGAGCGGCTCCAAGGTTTGATCGCTTCCTTCGAAGGGGTTCGGGTTCCGGTCGGCACACTCGATGTGACCTTTTACCGCGACGACCGGAAGGAAGAAGGGGACCCCCGGATCGAAAGCGCCCGGATCCCGGTGTCCATCGTCAACCGGCGGGTGGTGCTGGTGGACGACGTCCTGTACACGGGCCGCACGGTGCGGGCGGCGATGGACGCTTTGATCGACGTCGGCAGACCCCAATCCATCCAGCTGGCGGTTCTGGTGGACCGCGGGCACCGGGAACTGCCGATTCGTCCGGACTATGTCGGCAAAAACGTCCCGACTGCGCGTTCAGAGCTCGTGGCGGTCTTGCTGGAGGAAGTCGACGGCGTCGACCGGGTGGTCATCCGCGAGCGGTCGGACGGCGGGCTAAGGGAATCGGAAAAGTGAAACACTCCCTTTAAATCGGTCCAGCGAGGCCGGTAAGGGGGTTTCTTCCGAGGCGGGGAAAAATCGGGCGCCCCCGGGCTGCGGCGTCCGGAACCCGCGGCGAAAAGGACCTCTGCACCGGTACGCAGAGGTCCTTTTTATGTGAAGTTGGTACGGTGTGCGGCGTACGCCAAATCCGCCGCGGAAAGACGGGGGTGTTGGAATGCAGCGGGTAGTCGATGTGCACGAACGCCTGCCCTTGGGACAGGCGTTGCCTCTGAGTCTGCAACACATGTTCGCCATGTTTGGCGCCACGGTGCTGGTTCCCTTCTTGACGGGTTTAGATCCTTCGGTGGCGCTGTTCACCGGCGGGCTGGGGACGTTGCTGTACATTTTGTTGACAAAAGGCATGATCCCGGCGTACCTCGGTTCGTCCTTCGCTTTTATTGCCCCGATTTTGGCCGTTTCCAAAAGCCAGGGTCAGGGGGAGGCCCTGTTCGGCGCGGCGATGTCCGGGGTGGTGTACATCGCCGTCGCCCTGCTGATCGGGCGGTTCGGGACCCGCTGGCTGGAGCGGTTGTTGCCGCCGATCGTGGTCGGTCCGGTGGTGGTGGTCATCGGTCTCAGCCTGGCGGGTACCGCCGTGTCGATGGCCTCCAAACATTACGGTGCGGCTTTGGTGTCGCTGTCCGCCGCCCTGGCCGCCATGGTGTTCTTCCGCGGATTTTTGAACGTCATTCCCGTGCTGTTTGGCATTGCGGTGGGATACGCCTACAGTGCGGCGGCGGGGCTGGTGGACTGGCAGGCGGTGGTCCAGGCTCCCTGGCTGGCCATGCCGCATTTTGCGACCCCGAAGCCGTCGTCCCTCGCCTTTTGGACGGTCGCGCCGGTGGCGCTGGTGACCATCGCCGAACACATCGGTCATCTCTTGGTCACGGAAAACATTGTCGGCCGTCCACTGATGCGGGATCCCGGGTTGCACCGGTCCCTCTTGGGCGACGGAGTGGCCACCGTGGCGGCGGGTATGGTCGGCGGTCCGCCTACCACGACTTACGGGGAAAACATCGGGGTGATGGCCATTACCCGGGTGTACAGCGTGTGGGTCATCGCCGGGGCCGCCGGGCTCGCGATGGCGTTCGCCTTCATCGGAAAACTGGGGGCCCTCGTCCGTACCATACCGGAGCCGGTCATGGGCGGAATCAGCATTTTGCTGTTCGGGACGATCGCGGCGGCGGGGGTGCGGATGCTCGTCGAACACAGGGTGGATTTCGGACGTCCCCGCAATTTGGCCATCGCCAGCGTGATCATGGTGTTGGGCGTAGGGGTAGTGGGCGACGCGGTGATCCGCCTGGGGAGTCTGGAAATCGGCGGCCTCGCCCTCGCCACCTTTGGAGGCATGCTGTTGAACGCCGTGCTTCCGGACCGGGGCAACGCGGCCGTGGGGGCGGGACCGGACGGACCGGCCGGAGGGAGGCCGGTCTCGGGCGGGTGAGCCAAAGCGACGCCGGGGACCCATTCGGCTCCCGCAGAACACCAAGACGGAGAGGGGAGGCGAGCACCTGTGTACCACGTGTTGGGGGCGCGGCAGTTTGATCGAACGGAGTTGGAACAATTGTTTGCGTTGGCCCGGATGCTGGAAACCAAGACCCGGGAAGGCCGGTGCGAACCGCTCCGGGGGAAGATTTTGGCCTCCCTGTTTTTCGAGCCGAGCACCCGGACGCGGATGTCCTTTGAGGCGGCCATGCTGCGCCTGGGCGGCCAGGTGATCAGTACCGAAAACGCCGCACAATTTTCCTCGGCCATCAAAGGCGAGACCCTGGAGGACACCGTCCGGGTCATCGGGGCGTACGCCGATGTGATCGTGTTGCGCCACTATGAACGGGGGGCGGCCGCGCGGGCGGCGGCGGTGTCCGAAGTGCCGGTCATCAACGCCGGGGACGGCCCGGGGGAACATCCCACCCAGGCTTTGTTGGACTTGTACGCCATTCATCGGGAACGGGGGCGCATCGACGGGACGCGGGTGGCCATGGTCGGCGACCTCGCCTACGGCCGGACGGTCCACTCTCTCGCCTACTTGATTGCGCGATTCGACGGCGTTCACATCGACTTCGTCGCCCCGCCGGAGACGCCGATTCCCGAAGAAGTCAAGGACTACCTGCGCCGGCACGGGGTGTCGTACGCGGAAGAAGAGGACTTGGAAGCCGTTGCGGCTCGGGCGGACGTCGTGTACCAGACGAGGATTCAGAAAGAACGCTTTCCGTCTCCCGAGTTGTATGAGCGGGTGTACGGCCGGTACGTCGTCGACCGGTCGCTCATGCGAAAAATGAAACCGGATGCCGTCGTCATGCACCCGCTGCCCCGGGCCGGGGAAATCGATCCCGAGGTGGACTCGGACCCGAGGGCCGCGTATTTCCGGCAGGCGGCGGGAGGTCTGTACGTCCGCATGGCCCTTTTGTGCCGGTGTCTCGAAGCGGAGTTGGAACAAAGGAGGAACACCTGATGGAATGGAGAGGCGCCCGCGGGGAAGCCCACCTCTTGCTGGAGGACGGAACCCACTTCACCGGTCGGGCGATCGGGGCGGAGGGGGCGGTCGCGGGAGAAGTGGTCTTCACCACGGGCATGACGGGCTACCAGGAAACATTGACGGATCCTTCCTATTTTGGACAAATTGTAATCTTTACCTACCCGCTTATCGGGAACTACGGCGTCACGCCCGCCGACCGTCAATCGTTACGCCCCCAAGCGTCGGCGGTCGTCGTCCGGGAAGCGGCTCCGCAGCCGAGTCATTGGCGCGCTCGGGAAAGCTTGGATCACTTCTTGCGGAGGCACGGGATCCCCGGCATAGAAGGGATCGACACCCGGCTCCTGGTCCGGCGCATCCGGCGGGAAGGGACGCTGAAGGGCGTGTTGGCCGCAGGACCGGCGGATCTCGACCGGTTGCGCGAGCGGCTGCGGGAGCCCCTTCCCCGGGACCACGTTCGGAGGGTGACCACGCCGGTTCCGTACCGCTGTCCCGGGCCGGGGCGGCGAGTGGTACTCGTCGATTACGGAGTGAAACACGGCATTCTCGAATCCCTCATCCGCCGCGACTGCGACGTGTACGTCGTCCCGGCCTTCACTCCGGCCGAGGAGATTCTGTCCCTCGACCCGGAGGGGGTGGTGTTGTCCAACGGTCCAGGCGATCCCCTGGACATTCCCGACGCGGTTTTTGCCGTGCGGGAGTTGCTCGGGCGGGTGCCCATCTTCGGCATCTGTATGGGCCACCAGGTGTTGGCCTTGGCGTGCGGAGCTCGGACGGAAAAAATGCTCTTCGGTCACCGGGGTTCTAATCATCCGGTCAAAGACCTTCTCACCGGGCGCGTGATGATCACTTCCCAAAATCACGGGTATGTCGTGGCTCGGGATTCGCTTCCGGAAGACCTCGAGTTGACCCACGTGAACCAAAATGACGGAACGGTGGAAGGGTTGCGCCACCGGCGATGGCCGGCCTTTTCCGTCCAGTTCCACCCGGAGGCCCGTCCCGGACCGGACGACGCGGCGGAGTTGTTCGATCATTTCTTCAAGACGGTGGATGCGTGGAAGTCCGGAAGGGGGTTGCGTCATGCCTAAACGGACCGACATCCGGAAAATTCTCGTCATCGGTTCGGGTCCCATTGTCATCGGGCAGGCGGCGGAGTTCGATTACGCGGGAACCCAAGCGTGTCAGGCACTGAAGGAAGAGGGGTTCGAGGTCGTCCTGGTGAACAGCAACCCGGCGACGATCATGACCGACCCCCATATGGCCGATCGGGTGTACATTGAACCGCTGACTCCCGAGGCGGTGGCGGCGGTGGCCCGGCGCGAGCGCCCGGACGGGCTTCTGGCGACCCTCGGCGGTCAGACGGGGTTGAACTTAGCCGTGGCTCTTTCCCGGGAAGGGGTTCTCGACGAGTTGGGAATCGAGCTGTTGGGCACTCCGTTGGAATCCATTGAACAGGCGGAGGACCGGGAAAAGTTCCGGGAACTGATGGCCCGCATCGGCGAGCCGGTGCCGGAGAGCGCCATCGTCGCCCGCGTGGATGAAGCCCTGGAATTCGCCGGGCGGATCGGCTATCCGGTCATCGTCCGCCCGGCTTATACCTTGGGCGGCACGGGAGGAGGTCTCGCCTACAACCGAGAAGAATTGGAAGAGATCGCGGCCCTCGGGCTGGAGGCAAGCCCCATCCGCCAGGTCTTGGTGGAGCGGAGCGTGGCGGGGTTTAAGGAAATCGAGTACGAAGTGATGCGGGACGGCCAGGACACCTGCATCGTGGTGTGCAACATGGAAAACATCGACCCGGTGGGAATTCACACAGGGGACAGCATCGTCGTCGCTCCCAGCCAGACCCTCTCGGACCGGGATTACCAACGGTTGCGCAGCGCTTCCCTGCGCATCATCCGGGCCCTTCGCATTGAAGGGGGGTGCAACGTTCAATTTGCTGTGGATCCCGAGAGCGACCGCTACTACGTCATCGAGGTCAATCCCCGGGTCAGCCGGTCCAGTGCGCTGGCTTCCAAGGCGACGGGGTATCCGATCGCCCGGGTGGCGGCGCGCATCGCCGCGGGCTACCGGCTCGATGAAATCGTCAATCCCGTCACCGGAAAGACTTTCGCCTGCTTCGAACCGGCCCTCGATTACGTCGTGACGAAAATTCCGCGGTGGCCCTTTGACAAGTTCGGCACGGCCAACCGCCGTTTGGGGACGCAGATGAAGTCCACGGGCGAGGTGATGGCGATCGGGCGGACCTTAGAGGAATCGCTCCTGAAGGCGGTCCGTTCGCTGGAGATCGGGGTCGATGCCCTGGATATGCCGGGGATGGGGGAGATCCCGGAGGAGGAATTGCGCCGGCGCATGCGGGAGGCGGACGACGAGCGATTGTTCGTGACGGCCGAGGCCTTCCGGCGGGGTTGGCCGGAAGAAGAGGTGCGGAGGGAGACCGGGATCGACCCATTTTTCCTGCGGTCCATCCGGAACATCGTCGCCATGGAGGCGGAGTTGGCGGAAGGGCTCACCGAGGACCGGCTGCGCCGAGCGAAGGCGCTCGGGCTTCCGGACAGCGCCGTCGCCCGCTACAGCGGACGCCCGGTGGCCGAGGTCGAAGCCTGGAGGCGGGAGTTGGGCTTGTACCCCACTTATAAGCTGGTGGACACTTGTGCGGCGGAATTCGAGGCGAGTACGCCGTACTATTATTCCACCTGGGAGGAAGAAGACGAGGCGCCCGGACCAGCGGGGAAGACGGTGGTGGTGATCGGCTCCGGACCGATCCGGATCGGTCAGGGGATCGAGTTCGACTACTGTTCGGTCCATGCGGTGTGGGCACTCCAACGGGCCGGCTACGAGGCGGTCATCATCAACAACAACCCGGAGACGGTCTCCACGGATTTCAATACCGCCGACCGGCTGTATTTTGAGCCCCTGCATATCGAAGACGTCATGCACGTGATACGCCGGGAACGGCCGGTGGGGGCGCTGGTCCAGTTCGGCGGCCAGACGGCGATCAACCTGGCCTCCGCCCTGGCGGAACGGGGCGTGCGGATCCTCGGAACCGATTTATCCCAAATCGATCGGGCGGAGGACCGGGAGAAATTTGATGCCCTGGCGGCCGGTCTCGGATTGGCCCGACCGGAGGGGCGGACGGCCGGATCCCTTCCAGCGGCGCGGAAAGTGGCGGAGGAACTGGGATTTCCCCTGTTGGTGCGCCCTTCCTACGTCCTGGGAGGACGGGGGATGCAGATCGTCGACAATATGGAGGAGTTGGAAGCTTACCTCGATGAAGCCATTCAGGCTGCGCCGGACCGGCCGATCTGGATCGATCGTTACATCCAGGGCACGGAAGTGGAGGTCGACGCGGTCTGTGACGGAGAAGAAGTGCTCATTCCGGGGATCATGGAACACATCGAACGGGCGGGCGTCCACTCCGGAGACTCCATCGCCGTCTACCCGGCGCAATCTTTGACCCCGGAGATGAAAGCGCGGGTGTGCGATGCGGTCGAGCGGATCGGCCGCGCCCTCGGGGTCAAGGGGCTGATCAACATCCAGTTCGTCGTTCGGGGGAATGAATTATACGTCCTCGAGGTCAATCCGCGGTCTTCCCGGACGGTGCCCTTCCTGAGCAAGGTGACGGGCGTGCCGATGGTCGACGCCGCGGTGCGCGCGATTTTGGGAGAATCGCTCCGGGCCCAAGGGTATGAACCCGGGTTGTGGCCGGAGAAGGCGGCGGTGGCGGTGAAAGTGCCCGTGTTTTCCTTCGCCAAACTGCGGAGGGTGGACGTGACCCTGGGACCGGAGATGAAATCGACGGGCGAGGTGATGGGCCGGGATTCCAGTTTCGCGAGGGCCCTGTACAAGGGGCTGTTGGCGGCGGGGATTCGGGTTCCGGCCGGCGGCCGGGTGATCGTCACCATCGCCGACAAGGACAAGGAAGAGGCCTGGCCGGTCATGCGGAGCTTGGCCGAGATGGGGTTCACCCTCATCGCCACCTCGGGTACGGCGGCCTTTTTGCGCGAACGGGGGGTGCCGGCGATCCCGGTGAGAAAGGTGGAGGAAGGTTCGCCGAACCTTTTGGACGTCATTCGCGAAGGAGGGGCCGATCTGGTCATCAACACCATGACTCGAGGTCGGGAGCCGCGGCGGGACGGATTCCGGATCCGCCGGGAGGCGGTGGAGCGCGGGATCCCCTGCCTGACTTCCCTGGACACGGCCCGGGCGGTGGTGGACGTGCTCCAGTCCCTGCGATTCGGCGTCGAGCCGATCCATCCCGCCGGAGCCGTCCGGAAGGTCCGGGGGGTGGAACGGTGAGATTCCGGATCGTGGACCAGCGGGAAATCGCCCGGAACGTCTTCCGGCTCCGGATGGAGGCGGACCGGCCGGTGGGGTGGTCGCCGGGGCAGTTTTTTCACATTCGGGTCGACGACGGGTTGGAGCACTTGCTGAGGCGGCCCTTGAGTTTGTGCGAAGCGGAGGATGATCGGCGGTTCAGCGTGGTGTACCGCCTGGTCGGCCCGGGCACCCGTCGCCTGGCCCGGAAAGGGCCGGGCGATGAGCTGGACGTGCTGGGGCCTCTGGGACGGGGATTCCCCCTACACGAAGGCGATCACAGAGCGCTGCTCATCGGCGGGGGCGTCGGGGTGCCGCCCTTGGTGCAGTTGGCCCGGGAATTGCGGAAGCGGGGCGTCTCGGTTCTCAGCCTGATCGGATTTCGCACGGCGGAGGACGTGATGCTGGCGGAGGAGTTGGCCGAGTGCGGATCCGTGTGGATTCTGACGGAAGACGGCACGGCGGGGCGCCGGGGGCGGGTCACGGCGGCGTTGGAGGAAGCCCTCGAAGAACCGCCGGACCGGTTTTACGCCTGCGGTCCCGCCCCGATGCTTCGGGCGGTGCAGTCCGCCCTGGCCGGCCGGCTGCCGGGGTATCTTTCGTTGGAGGAGCGCATGGGATGCGGCATCGGAGTGTGCATGGGGTGTGTGCACCTGTGCCGGGACCCCGAGGGGCGAACCCGTTACCGGCGGGTGTGCACGGAAGGGCCCGTGTTTCCGGCGGAGGAGGTGGTGTTTTCGTGAGCGGGGTGGATCTGTCCGTGGAGTTGGCCGGCCTGCGGCTCAAAAATCCCGTGATGCCCGCTTCCGGCTGTTTTGCTTTCGGCCGGGAAATGTCCCGATGGTACGATCTGTCGCGCTTGGGCGCCATTGTCGTCAAGGCGACCACGCTGGAGCCCCGCTCCGGCAATCCCGTGCCCAGGGTGGCCGAGACGCCGGCCGGGATGCTCAACGCCATCGGGCTTCAGAATCCGGGAGTGGACCGGGTGATCGCCGAAGAGTTGCCGCACCTGCGCCAATACGGCGTGCCGGTCATCGTCAATGTGGCCGGTTCCACAGTGGAGGAATACGTGGAGGTGGCCCGCCGGCTGTCGGACTCCCCGGATCTCGAAGCATTAGAATTGAACATTTCGTGCCCGAACGTCAAGTGCGGAGGCATGCACTTTGGCACCGATCCCCGCACGGCGGCGGAGGTCGTGGGTGCGGTCAAGCGAGTCAGCCGGTATCCGGTCTTCGTCAAATTATCCCCGAACGTGACGGACATCGTGGCATTGGCGCGGGCGGTGGCGGACGCCGGGGCGGACGGCCTGTCGATGATCAACACCCTGCTCGGAATGCGCATCGATGTGGAACGGCGCAGACCGGTGTTGGCGACGGAGGCCGGGGGACTGTCCGGTCCGGCGATCAAGCCGATCGCCGTGCGGATGATTTACGAGGTCAGCCGGGCCGTTTCCCTGCCCATCATCGGCATGGGGGGTATCGTGTCCGGGGAAGACGCCGTGGAGTTTCTCATGGCCGGGGCTTCAGCGGTTGCCGTGGGAACCGCCAACTTTGTCAAACCCACCGCCTGTGTGGACGTATTGGAAGAATTGGCGGCGTGGTGCCGGGACCGCGGCGTGAGGGCGGTGCGCGAGCTGGTGGGAGCGGCCGGGAGGATGGGACCGTGACGGAACGGATCTTTGTCGCCCTCGATGTGGACGGCCGCGAACGGGCGGTGGAGGTGGTCAGGGCCATCGCCCCGGTTCTCCCCCACTTTAAAGTGGGAATGGAACTGTTCTACCGCTGCGGACCGGACATAGTCGGGATTCTCAAGGCAGCCGGAGCGAAAGGGATTTTTCTCGATCTGAAACTCCACGACATCCCGAACACGGTGGCCCGGGCGACCGCCGTCCTGGCCGAGATCGGGGTCGACTGGATGACCCTGCACGCCTCCGGAGGGCGCCGCATGATGGAAGCGGCGCGGGAACAGGCCGAAAAGCGGGCGGCCGCCCTCGGGAGGCCGAGGCCCAAATTGTTGGCGGTCACCCACTTGACGAGCACCGATTCCAAGATGTTGGTGGACGAACTGGGATCGGCGGAACCCCTGGACCGGGCGGTGATCCGGCTGGCCGTTTTGGCGAGGGATTCGGGCATGGACGGCGTGGTGGTTTCGGCTCAGGAAGTCTCTGCCGTTCGCAGGGTTTGGGGTCCGGACGGAGTGATCGTGGTGCCGGGCATTCGACCGGCCTTTTACCGGGCGGAGGGGGACGATCAACGGCGGACGGCCACCCCGGCAGAGGCGCTCAAACAGGGGGCCGATTATTTGGTCGTCGGCCGTCCGATTCTACGCAGTCCGGATCTGAGGGCGGCGGCAGAGGCCCTGGCGGCCGAATGCGAGGGGGGTGACCTGCCGGTTTCCCCCTCCGAAGGGAGCCCATGAGGGCAGGGCCGGCGCGGTGCGCGACCGGCGATGCCGTTCCGGATGGACCGGGCACGGTGCGGAAAGGAGAGAAAGGCGACATGGTCTATGAGTGGATCCTCCGAGGCGGCGCCGTGGTGACGCCGTCGGAAACCTATACGGCGGACATCGGCATTCGCGACGGGAAAATCGCGGCGGTGGGAGACCTTCGCGGGGCTTCGGCGGAGCGGGTGTACGACGCCCGGGGCAAGTACGTCTTGCCGGGTCTGATCGACGAACACGTGCACAGCCGCGATCCGGGGCTGACGCATAAAGAGGATTTTTATCACGCCACTCGCGCCGCCGCGGCCGGGGGAATCACCACGATCCTCGAGATGCCCAACTGTATCCCCCCGGTGGTCGATGCCGCATCGTTCCGCGGCCGGGTCGCGGAGTTGGAATCCAAGGCCTTTGTCGATTTCGGCCTGTTCGGCATGGTGCTCGGCGACGAGAACGCCGACGACCTCGCTCCAATGGCCGAGGCCGGTGCAGTCGGGTTCAAATTGTTCTGGGGCTACGCCCTCGACCGGCGGACCAAGACGTTGGTGTACGACGCTTCGGCCCGGGAGGGGACCGTACCTCCTCCCGATGAGGGACAGATTTTTGAGGCCTTTCGCATCGCCGGGCGGCTGGGCAGGGCGGTGGCGGTGCATGCGGAAAACCGGGAGTTGATCCTTCATCTGACGGAACGGGAGCGGGCGGCCGGCGGGCACGATTATGCCGCCTTTTTGCGTTCTCGTCCCCCGGTCAACGAGGTGCTCACCATTCAAGCGGGAATCGCCCTCGCCCGGGCGGCGGGCGTTCACCTTCACGTTCTGCACATTCCCACCGCCGACGGGGTTGAAGCGGTGTCGGAGGCACGGCGCCGGGGTTGGGCCGTCACCGGGGAAACGTGTCCCCACTACTTGTTCCTGACGGACGAGGACTATGCGCGGGTGGGGGTGCGGATGAAGATCCTCCCGCCGGTTCGGGAAAAGCGACATCAAGATCGACTGTGGGAGGCCCTCCGCAGCGGCGACTTGCAGGCCGTCGGCTCCGACCACTCTCCCCATACGGAAGAAGAGAAACGGGGCGACGTGTGGACCGCTCCGGCGGGGTTTTGCGGCGTTCAGACCGCCGTGCCGCTGATGCTCGATGCGGTGTCCCGCGGTCTCCTCACCCTGAACCGCCTGGTGGCCCTCATGGCCGAAAACCCGGCCCGGATTTGGGGGCTGTACGGGGTGAAGGGCGTGGTGCGACCGGGCGCCGACGCCGACTTTACGATTGTGGACATGGAGAAAACCTGGACGGTACGCGGCGAAGCCCTCTATTCCAAGAGCCGGGTTCAGCCCTATGAGGGCTGGAGCGGCCGGGGAGCCCCGGTGGCCGCCTTTCTCCGCGGCCGGCTCATCATGGAAAACGGTAAGCCCCTCGGAAAGCCGGTGGGCCGCCTGGTGCGGCCTTCCACAAAGGTGATGCCGGTCCCGCCCGTCCCAAAGGGTTCATGAAGGACGGCGCGAATGGGATGATCCTGAGGCGGTGAAGCAAAAGGCAGCGCTCGGGTCGGGGGCTGCCTTTCACCGCCGTTCCTTTTCCGGCATGAGGACCGGTGATGGTCGGGGGGCAATTGAGGTAGAATGAATGCAGACCGCCTTCCCGGGGAAGCGAAACCGGGCGGGAGACGGGGGTCTGGCGCCGGCGGGACCTTTCCGGGGTGGGCCGTGTCGGATTTCGGGATGGGAGCCGTGATGGGATGCGCGAAGAGGATGTCGAATTGATCGATTGGGCCAGGAGGGCGATGCGGCATGCGTTTGCGGAATATTCCGGATTTCCTGTCGGCGCCGCGGTGCGGACCGCCCGGGGGAAGGTGTACACCGGCGCGAATGTCGAAATTTCGTCGTTCGGACTTTCCCTGTGTGCCGAGCGGGTGGCTCTTTTTAAAGCCTATTCGGAGGGAGAGCGGGATATTGAAGCGTTGGCGGTGGCCGGTTTGACCGATGAGCCGATTTCCCCGTGCGGGGCGTGCCGGCAGGTCATTTGGGAATTGGCGCCAAGTGCCCGCATTCTTCTGGTCAACCGGGATGCGTCGAAAACGGCCGAATTTGCGCCCCGCGACCTGTTGCCCGACGGTTTTTCCTTGAACAGGAGACCCCCGGGAATCCGGGAAAGGGAGTGAAGCGGATGCGGATACCGGAATTGATCCGCCGGAAGCGGGACGGGGAATCCCTCGGGGAACGGGAAATCGAAGAGTTGATCACCGCCTACGTCCGGGGCGAGGTGCCGGATTACCAGATGGCCGCTTTCTTGATGGCCGTCTATTTTCGGGGCATGACCGAGGAGGAGACGGCGGCGCTCACACGGGCCATGGTGCGCAGCGGAGAGCAAGCGGACTTGAGGACGGTCGGCGGCGTGACCGTCGACAAACACAGCACGGGAGGCGTCGGCGATACGACCACGCTGGTGCTTCTGCCTCTAGCGGCTTCGGCGGGAGTGCGGGTGGCCAAAATGTCCGGTCGGGGTTTGGGATTTACCGGCGGCACCCTTGACAAACTCGCCGCCATTCCGGGGTTCCGGACGGAACTGTCCGTGGCGGAGTTTACCGCCCAGATCCGCCGGATCGGTCTGGCGGTCACGGGGCAGTCCCCGGCGCTTGTTCCCGCAGACGGGCGTCTGTACGCTCTGCGGGATGTGACCGCCACCGTGGAATCCATTCCCCTGATCGCCAGTTCGGTGATGAGCAAAAAGATCGCCGCGGGGGCGGATAAAATCGTCCTCGACGTGAAGGTGGGCCGTGGAGCGCTGATCCGGGATCGAGACCGGGCGGAGGAACTGGGCCGCCTGATGGTGCAGATCGCGCGGCGGGCCGGCCGGGAGGCGACGGTGTTCCTGACCGACATGGACCAGCCGTTGGGACTGGCCGTGGGCAACGCCCTGGAGGTTGCGGAGGCGATCAGGACCCTGCAGGGCCGCGGGCATCCGGCCCTCGTCGAACTGTGCCTTGAACTGGGAGCCGAGATGATGCGCTTGGCCGGAGTCGAGGCAGATCCCGACCGGGCCAAAGAGATCTTGTTGAAAAAATTAGAAAGCGGAGAAGCCCTGGAAAAATTCCGGGAATGGGTGCGGGCTCAGGGAGGAGACGAACGAATCGTCGACGATCCCTCCCGGCTGCCGGCCGCTCCCTTTGTTCAGGCGATCCAGTCGGATGTGGACGTGTACATTCGAGACGTGGACGCCCTGCGGCTGGGGCGTTGTGCCGCCAAACTGGGAGCCGGGCGGCAACGGAAAGGGGACGCGGTCGACCCGTCGGTGGGGATCGTGATGGGGGGGCGGGTGGGCGACCGGATCGAGCGAGGAAGACCCGTGGCCGTGGTGCATGCGGCTTCTCGGGAAGATTTGAGCGCGGCCGTTGAGGAAGTGCGGCAGGCCGTGTCTCTGTCCCGCGAGAAAGTACCGGGACGTCCCGCCGTGATCGCACGGATTGCCGGCGTGGATACCTTTGGACGCTAGTCCCCGTCCCGAACATTTTGTATACTATTTTCGGACGGCGAAACAATTTCAAACGGAGGGTCGACGGCGATGATCGAGTTCGTTGCGGAAGAGAGTGTAACGGTTTTTCAAGATCCGACAAAAAACTGGGAGATCACCCGGAGGACCACTCAGATCCGGAAGGATCCCCTGACCGGCATTCGCACCCGCATCCTGGACTATCCGGTGCGACTCCCGGATCCTCCCGATCTGACCGATTTGGCGAATCAAACGGCGGGGACCTGCCCCTTTTGCCCTCCGCGGGTGACGGAGGTCACGCCGAAATACCTGCCGGAGGTGTGTCCGGAGGGGAGGTTTCGGCGAGGCGGCGCCGTTTTGTTTCCGAACATGTTCCCCTATGACGAAAACAGCGCGGTCGCGATTTTTTCCCCCGAACATTACGTCCCCCTGTCTCGATTGACGGCCGGATATCTGATGGACGGTTTCCTGACGGCCCAGGACTATGCCCGGGCCCTCGAACGGGCGAATCCGGAGGGAACCCGGTATTTTTCTCTCAATTGGAACTATCTCCCCGTCGCCGGAGCCAGCATCATTCACCCGCATTACCAGATCGTCGCCGGGCACGAGCCGACAAATTTTCACGAGATTCTGCTGCGGTCCAGCGCGCGTTTTTACGAAGCCCACCGGGTCCCTTACTGGCCGAACTGGATAGCGGTGGAAAAGGAAAAGGGCGACCGTTACCTCGGCAGGACGGGGACGGTCGATTGGGCGGTCGCGTACGCACCGCGGGGGCTCATCGAGGTGATCGGAGTGGTGGAAGATTGCGCCCGGGTCGAAGACATGACGGAAGAGCGGTGGTCCGACTTGGCGGCAGGGTTGGAGCGCTTGTTCCGGTACTTTGCGGAAAAGCGATTCCACGGATTTAACCTGGCGCTGTTTTCGGGATTGGAGAGCGACCGGGAACACTACCGGCTTCAGGTCCGGGTGGTACCGCGGGTGATCCTGTCGGCGATCGGGACGAACGAGGTGAACTATTTCAAGATGTTGCACGAGGAGTGCCTGACGATGATGCGGCCGGAAGAGACGGCGGCGGAGATGCGGCGCGCTTTCGCGTAGGGCGGCTGTGCGGGTCAACCGGCGGGAGGAACGGGCCGCCGCGCCGGCGGGGTGAGGCGGGAGCGCCGCCCCCGGCGTCGCCGCCCTGGCCGACTGGCCGGGGAAACGGACCGTCCGGCTCGCCCGCGGGTGCCGGCCGGAGGCGGCTGTGACGATCCGTATGATCCCGGGGGCGGGAACGGCCCGGATTGAATGCGCGTCAAGAGCCCGTGCTCTGGTATTGTTCCAAGCCTTTGCGCCAGACCCAGCCGGCGAGGAGGAGCAGTGCGACCGCCACGGCGGGCGAGAGAAACGGCAGGACCCCGTATCCGCCCGCCTTCCCGAGAAAATAGAGGGAAGGGTAATAGTTCATAAACGCAAAGGGCAACAGCACCGTCACAATCAAGCGCAACGGGCGTCCGAAAATGTGAATCGGGTACTGTTGCACGACACCGAAGCTGAACTGGGAGGCCGTCGCCACCAACGGCGAAGAGCGCCCGGTCCAGAAAGCGGCCGAGGCCAAGAGCAAAGTCAAACTGAGTTCCACGGCGGCGGAACTCACCACCACGGCGGCGAACCACAACCATTGGCCCGGCGTCCAGTGAAGGCCCAGGTGGTGATAGGCTAAAGCGATTCCGGTACACGACACCAACACGTCCCCGATACCGAGATAATGAACCTCGCGGCTGAGAAACTGCAACAGCGGAGAAACCGGCCGGATCAAAAACTGGTCGAAAGTGCCCTCGAGAATATAAACTTCCAGTTGCCCCACGTGCCGGAAGAGGATGACCCTCAGGCCATGACCGGCGAGCCACAGGTTATAGAGGAACAGAATGTCGTAAAACCCCCACCCGCCGAGGTGGTCGAACCGTCCCAACAGCACCCAGGTCGTGCCGAGGGTGGCCCCGTTGAGGACGAATACCCCCACGATGCCCGCCGCCAAATCGGCCCGGTAAGCCATTCGGGAGAGTACGGCCGCCCGCAGCATGGCTTTCCAAGCCGTCCACACCTGTCTCCACCGACTCAACGTTCAACCCCCCTGGATGACGATTCTGCGCTGCACGGTTCGCCAGGCCGCGTGAGCCGCCAGGCCCAGCAAAACCGCCCACATCGCCTGAACCGCTAATGCCGACACCAACTCCGGCCCGTGAAGGCGGCCGACGTAAATCGACTGCGGCGTGGCGAACATCGCCTGAAAGGGCAGGCCGTAAAGCAGGGACCGGAGGCTGTCCGGATACAGGTAGAGGGGGATCCACTGACCGGAAAAAAAGCGGACCAGCGCCCAATATGCAAATTGAAATCCGACCAAGTCGAGGGTGACGAACGAGATCAGGCCGAACAAGACGTGGAGGTAAAACTGAATGACGACACTCATCCCCAAGCTGAATAAAAAGGCCGCCGTCCCGCCCGGCCCCGGGGGACCGGGAATGCCGAAGACACCGACGGCGAACAGATACGGCACGCCTGCGTACAGAGAGGCGCGGATCAGGGCGTCGCCGAGAAATTCGAGCCCGCACAGGCGAATGAACGAAATGGGTTTGATCAGTTCCACGGCGATCATTCCGGTGCGCACCCGTTCGGCGATCCGGACGTGAGGTCCTTCGTCCAGAGTCAATACCGCTCCCAGAATCACCCCCAACACCACATATCCGAACAGCCCGGAAAAAGACAGATCGCCGAATGCCGACGGGTTTTGGCGGTATAGGAGGCTCCAGACGGCGTACAGGACGTACATCTGGAGAATCCGGCTGAACACGTCGACCCAAAAGGCCGTCCGGTAGGCGGTCCATTTGTAAAAGGATTGACGGATAAAAGTCCACGCCAGCATCCCGTCACCCCGTTTCCCGGCCCGCGCCCTGCCGGGCCGCCGCGCCGCCCGAATCTGTCGCGCGGATTTGCTCGCTGTGAAGATAGATCGAGCGGACCACTTCTTCGATGGCTACGTCTTCCACCAGCAAATCCCGCACCGGCAGCCGTTCGGCGGCCGCCGCGATCAAATCGCTCACCGCCGTCTTTCGGGGGTCGAAGGACAAGGTCACCCGGCTGCCGTTCCATTCGACCGATGCGATGCCGAAGGTTTCCCGCACTTCGGGACTGAAAATTTCGCGAGGGGGCTGAAGTCCTTCTCCTTCCACGTCGATGACCAGGGTCCGCAGTCCCCCAAAGGTTTGTTTCAGCGCCTCCGTGGGCCCGTCGTACAACAGGGTCCCGCGGTCGATGATCATCACCCGGGAGCACAATTTCTCGATGTCTCCCATGTCGTGGGTGGTGAGAAGCACCGTGACTTTGCGGTCCCGGTTGATCTCCCGGATGAACGTCCTCAGGCGCTCCTTGGCGAGGACGTCCACGCCGATGGTCGGCTCGTCCAGAAACAGGATTTTCGGGTCGTGCAGCAAAGCGGCGGCCAGATCTGCGCGCATGCGCTGGCCGAGACTGAGTTGGCGCACCGGAACGTGCTCAAACTCGTGTAAAGCCAACAGTTCCCGGAAGAGATCGAGGTTGCGGCGCCAGATTTCGTCGGGCACTCCGTAGATGGCTTTGAGCGCGCGGAGGCTTTCGATGGTGGGGATGTCCCACCACAGCTGGGTTTTCTGCCCGAACAAGACGCCGATTTGCCGGGCGTGCAGCCGCCGTTGGCGCGCCGGGTGCAGTCCTGCCACCGACAGGTGTCCCGAGGTGGGCATCAGGATTCCGGTGAGCATTTTGATGGTGGTGGACTTCCCCGCGCCGTTGGGCCCGAGGAAGCCCACCAGTTCCCCTTCTTCGATGGAAAAGGTCAGGTGGTTTACGGCGCGGTGAATGGTGTACTCGGGTCGAAAAAGGCGGGCGATATCCCGCCATCCCCCGCGGCGGGCCGCCGGCCGCCGGAACTCCTTGACCAAATCGCGCACTTCAATCAAAGCCATCTCTCCCCGCCCCCTCCTTTCCGAACGCCGTCTCCCCAACCCGGCCCCGGAGGCCGCGAGACCGGCGCTTCCTGATAAACGCCGTCACCTCCGGGCGACCGGCCGGGCCCGCAGGCGTTCCGGCAGAGCCGGGTCGGGCGTCACAAATACGGTGCGCTGGTGGTCGTACAGCACAAATCCCGGACGGGCACCGTTTGGTTTCCACACGTGCTTGACCAGGGTATAATCGACCGGGACGTTGGCGGAGTGCCGGGCCTTGCTGTAATAGGCCGCCAGGCAGGCCGCTTCTTCCAGCGTTTTCGGCGGCACGTTGCGGCTGCGGACGACGACGTGGGAGCCCGGGATCTGCTGGGCGTGCAGCCACGTGTCGTTCTTGTGGGCCATTTTCAACGTCAACCAGTCGTTCTGGCGGTTGTTGCGGCCGACGTAAATGTCGATGCCTTCGCTGGAGACGAAGTGCAACGGGTCTGCGGCGGCTTCCCGTTTTCGGCCCGCGGGCTTCCGGCTTTTCAAAAACCCCTGTTGTTGGAGTTCTTCGCGGATTTCCTCCAGTTCTTCCCCTTCGGCGTTTTCCAGAGAGACCAGCACCGATTCGAGATATTCGGCGTCGCGGCGGGCTTGTTCCAGATAACCGCCGACCACTTCCCGGGTGCGCTTGCGTTTTTGGTATTGGCGGAACAGGGCCTGAGCGTTTTCCGCCGGAGACCATTCCGGATTCAGAGGGATAACGGTTGGCCGGCCTTCCTCGCTGTAGGGGTCCGGGACGGTGACTTCGCTCGCTCCCCGGGGCACGGTGTGGAGATACGCCGTCAACAACTCGCCCATCCGGCGGTACCGTTCCGCATCCTCCGCTTCCCGGAGCTGTTCTTCCCATTGGCGGATCCGGGCTTCCAAGTTTTTTAGCGCCTCCCGCACCACTGCGGCGAGGTTCCGGGCGGCCCGCCTCGGGCCTTCTTCTTCAAGGCGGGATGCGTAAAACCGTTCCACCGCTTCATTGGCCGAATCGAAGACTTCCACCGGTCCCCGGGAGGAGAGGTGAGACAAATACACGGCCGACACCGCCTTGGGAGGACCGCCTTCGGGAGAAAGGGCCACGCACGGGCGAAACCGCCCGGCGGAGAGGTCTTCCACCATCTCCCGGAACACCGTCCAGAAGTCCCCGCCTCCGGGTGGGGCGTCCCGGTTTGCCCGCCATGCGATTTCCTCGGCCAGTACCGGTCCGATTCCTTGGTATCGCCGGATCAGATCGGCGGGCTCCGGCCGCCTGCCCAGGGAGGCTTGCCAGCGGCGGAACTGCTCTTCGCTTTCCGCTCGCGGATCGATTTTGTGTTGTTCCGGGGGCGGGACGTAGGCCTGCCCGGGCAGCACCACCCGGTGGCGGCTCATGCCCGGTACGACCCGGACGAGGGCGTCGAGAATGCGCCCGGCTGGAGGTCCTTCCCGTTCCCGTACGGAATCGTCTTCGTGCCGGACCACCACGGCGTTGCTGTGGCGACCCATGATCTCCACCACGAGATCGTACCAGACCGGATCCCCCAGATCGTTCCGGCTTTCCACCCCGATTCGCAACACCCGCTCCAGGCCGACTTGGCGGATGTACCGGATGCGCCCACCTTCGAGGTGCCGGCGAATCAAAGCGCAAAAGGGGGGCGGGTCGCCGGATCCGGGGACGCGGAGGCCTTCCACCGTATGGATCCGGGCAGCTTCCGGATCGGCGCTGATCCACAGGCGCCGGGATTGCCCGCCCGCTCGCACGCGGATCTCGAGGTCGCGCGGCCCCGGCTGGTAAATTCGCTCCACGCGTCCGCCCACCAGCCGGTCCCGCAATTCCGCCGCGACAGCGGCGAGTGTGAATCCATCCAAAGCCACCCCGATCTCCTCCCATCTCGAACAGTCTCAGTATAAGAAGGGACCGGCGGCATCGTCAAACCCGCCGGCATGGACGGCCCTGACAAGGCATAGACATGGTCTCGTGACGAAGACATGGACGGAAGGGGTGGCGACGTGGAAAAGATCGTCTGGCACACCGTCGACGCGGCGACCGCTCTGTCTCTTCTCGGATCCTCGCCGGACGGACTGAGCGAGGAGGAAGCAGAACGCCGATTGAGGGAGTTCGGCCCGAACCGGATCGAGGAAGGGAAGAAAATCTCCCCTCTCGGAATTTTTCTCCATCAGTTCCGGGATTTCATGGTCTTGGTGCTGTTGGCGGCCACCTTGATTTCCGGGTTGCTCGGGGAATACACCGATGCGGTGGCGATCATCGCCATCATCGTGCTCAACGGGATCCTCGGTTTCCTGCAAGAGTACCGGGCCGAAAAATCCCTCGCGTCCCTTCGGGAACTGACGGCGCCCACGGCCCGCGTCTTGAGGGAAGGAAGAAAATGGGTGATCCCCGCGGCGGACCTGGTGCCGGGGGATATCGTGTTTTTGGAGGCCGGAGACCGGGTACCGGCGGATCTGCGCCTTCTCCAGGGACAGGGTCTCGAAATCGAGGAATCGTCGCTGACCGGCGAATCGGTACCCGTTGCCAAGCAGTTCGAGGCGCTGCCGGAGGAGCACCTGGGGCTGGGCGACCGCCGGAACATGGCCTACATGGGGACGCTGGTGACCCGGGGCAAGGCGATGGCGGTCGTGGTGGCCACCGGCATGCAGACGGAGATGGGATGGATCGCCGATCTGATTCAACAGTCGGAGGAGGTTCAAACGCCTCTCCAGAGCCGGCTGGACCAGATGGGAAAAATCCTCGTGTGGGTGGCTTTGGGCGTCACGGCCCTCGTGGTGATCGTCGGCATTTTGCACGGACAGGGCGTGTACGAGATGTTTCTCGCCGGGGTGAGCCTGGCGGTGGCGGTGATTCCCGAAGGACTTCCGGCCATCGTGACCATTGCCTTGGCTTTGGGAGTGCAGCGGATGATCCGCCGCCGGGCGATCGTCCGCCGGCTGCCGGCGGTGGAAACCCTCGGCTGTGCCACGGTGATTTGCTCGGACAAAACCGGAACTCTGACCCAAAACAAAATGACGGTCCGGCAATTGTGGGCGTCCGGCGACCGCATCGAGGTCACGGGGATCGGATACGCGCCGCGGGGGGAGTTTCTCCGGGGACAGCAGGCCGTCGATCCCAAACGGGACCCCGGATTGCGGAGGCTTTTCGAAATCGCCGTGCTGTGCAACAACTCGGAACTGGTCGAGGACGAGCGGGCGGCGGAGGGCTGGGTGATCCACGGGGATCCCACCGAAGGGGCCCTGCTCGTCGCGGCGGCCAAGGCCGACCTGTGGGCCGATGTCCTCGGCTCTCACTATGAAAAAGTTCTGGAAAATCCCTTTGACTCCGACCGGAAGATGATGTCGGTGGTGGTGAAATCCCTCCACGACGGCTCCCATCTCCTCATGGCCAAAGGAGCGCCGGATGTCCTTCTCGAACGCTGCCGGTCGATATGGTGGAAAGGACAGGTGACGCCTCTCACGCCGTTCCATCGAAAGCAAATTCTAGCAGCAAACGCGGAAATGGCCGGGGGAGCGATGCGCAACCTCGCCTTCGCCTATCGCCCGCTTCACCGGTCGCTGGTGCGGCGGGAAGAAAATCAGCAGGAGACCGACTTGATCTTTGTGGGATTGGCGGGTATGATCGATCCGCCCCGGGAAGAGGTGTTCGAAGCGATTCAAACCTGCCGGAGGGCCGGCGTCCGCACGGTGATGATCACCGGGGACCACCAGGCGACCGCCGAGGCCATCGCCCGCCAATTGGGTATTTTGCCCAAGAACGGGTTGACGGTGAGCGGAGCGGATCTTTACAATATGTCTGACAAACAATTGGAAGAGCGGGCTGAACAGATTTACGTATACGCCCGTGTTTCGCCGGAACACAAGTTGCGCATCGTCCGGGCGCTGCAGGCCCGAGGCCACGTGGTGGCGATGACCGGCGACGGGGTAAACGATGCGCCGGCCATTAAGGCGGCGAACATCGGGATCGCGATGGGGCAAACCGGGACGGACGTCGCCAAAGAGGCGTCGTCCCTCGTCCTGGCGGACGACAACTTCGCGACCATCGTGGCGGCGGTGGAAGAGGGGCGGGGCATTTACGAAAACATTCGAAAGTTTGTCCGGTACCTCCTCGCCTGTAACGTCGGCGAGATTGTCACCCTGTTCACCGCGATGCTCTTGGGGCTGCCGTTGCCGTTGGTCCCGATTCAGATTCTCTGGGTGAATTTGGTGACGGACGGGCTGCCCGCGATCGCCCTCGGCGTCGATCCGCCGGAAGAGGACCTCATGCAGCGGCCGCCGCGGGACGTACGGGAAAGCCTTTTTGCCCGGGGGCTTGGAACGAAAATCGTCACCCGGGGCGTGCTCATCGGTCTGGTTACGCTGGCGGTCTTCTGGCTGGAATGGAAGTCCGCCGCGGACCAGCTGGCCAAAGCTCAGACGATGGCCTTCTGCACGCTGGTCATGTCCCAGTTGATTCACGTGTTCGATTGTCGGAGTGTGGAAAAAGGAATTTTCTCCCGCAACGTGTTTGGGAATCCTTGGTTGATCGCGGCGGTGCTGTCGTCGATCGGCCTGATGGCGCTCGTTCTGTACGCTCCCGCCCTACAGCCGGTGTTCCGCACGGTGCCGCTGGGGTGGGCGGATTGGTTGACCGTCCTGGCGGCGGCGGCCGTCCCGACGTTCGCGCTGAGCGTGCGGCGGGCGTCCCGGCCGTCCCGGCCGAGATTGAGCCCTTCGCGGAGTTAGGAGGCGTTTTGGTGAATTTTACGAAGATGCACGGTTTGGGCAACGATTTTATCGTCGTGGCCGCCGGGGAGGTGCCGCGAGGGGCGGCCGAAATGGCGAGGCGGCTGTGCGACCGGCATTTTGGCATCGGAGCCGACGGATTGGTGTTCGTGCTGCCGTCTTCCGCAGCGGACATCGGCATGCGCATTTACAACGCGGACGGTTCGGAAGCGGAACAGTGCGGTAACGCGGTGCGGTGCGTGGGCAAATACGCCTTTGAGCGGGGGTTGGTCCGGTCCCGCGAATTGACGGTGGAAACCGGGGCGGGGTTGCAGCGAATTTGGCTGGAGGGCTCCGGTGAAACCGTCGAACGGGTGTCTGTGGACATGGGGGCCCCGGTACTCCGGGGCCCGGACATTCCCGTCGCTCTGGATCGGGAACCGGTGGTCCGGGAACCGGTGGAGGCCGGAGGGAGAACGTTTCATTTCACCGCGGTGTCGATGGGCAATCCCCACGCGGTCATTTTTTTGGATGAATGGGATGGCGTGAATGTGGGAGAAACGGGCCCTTTGATCGAAGGGCATCCCCTCTTTCCGCGGCGGGTAAACGTGGAGTTTGCCCGGGTGTTGGGGCCCGGCGAAGTGGAGATGCGGGTGTGGGAGCGCGGCTGCGGAGAGACGCTGGCGTGCGGAACGGGGGCGTGTGCGACGGTGGTCGCCGGGGTTCTGGAAGGGCGTATGCGCCGCAAAGCGGTGGTCCATCTGCGGGGGGGAGATTTGGAGATCGAGTGGCGACCGGAAGGACCGGTTTATATGACGGGGCCGGCGGTGGAGGTGTTCCGCGGGGAAATTCCGTGACGGAGGACGCCGCCCCGGTTCCGATCTCTGGCCCGCGAAACGAACGGCGCGGGTTTTCTTGTGCGGTACGGGTAGAGCAAAAAGATTCGCCGTTGTCAAGGGCCGTATGTCTGCTTGGAATTGCGAGGACGGCGTTGTCGTGAAATGTTGTCTGCGGTTCCCATGATGAAGTAGAATGAAGGGTGGAAAGAAGGGGTGTCGGCGTGCTGAGGAGCATGACGGGCTACGGGCGGGGCGCGCGGGACGGCAGAGGATTTAGCGTAACGGTGGAGGTCCGCGCCCTGAACCACCGATTCCGGGAGATCGTCGTCCGGGGTCCTCGGGAATGGATGGCCCTCGAAGACGAACTCCGGCGGATCGTGGCCGGACGGGTCGCCCGTGGACGGGTGGACGTGTACGTCGGCGTCATCCGTCCTGACGGGGGTGGACGCCGGGCGGTGCTGGACGTCGCCCTCGCAAGGCAGATGAAAGAAGCGGTGGACTCCCTGGCGGCGGATTTGGGTCTGCCCGAGAGCGTCGGTGTCGGACAGATCTTGTCTTTGCCCGGCGTGGTCGCCGTGGAGGAAATTCCAGTCGACCCCGAGGAAGGTTGGGAGGTCGTGAAGGGGGCTCTGGAAGAAGCCTTGGACATGCTCCTGGCTGTTCGCTCGGAGGAGGGCGGGCGCCTCGAGACGGATCTGGTTCGGCGGCTCGGCGAACTGTCCCGGCTCGTCGAGGAGATCCGGCAGTGGGCTCCGGTGGTACGGGAGGAGTATCGCCGGAGACTGGGCGAGCGGCTCCGCGAGGCGGTTCCGGAGGCCGCCGTCGACGAACTTCGCCTGATTCAGGAGGTGGCCCTGATGGCCGAAAGGGCCGGAATTGAAGAGGAGCTGGTCCGGCTGTCGAGTCACATCGGCCAGTTCCGGGCGGCCCTCGGGGCAGAGGAGGCGGTCGGACGCCGGCTGGATTTTCTGTTGCAGGAAATGCACCGGGAACTCAACACGATCGGAGCCAAGTCCGGAGACGTGGAGATTTCCAGGCGGGTGGTCGACGCCAAAACCCTTCTCGAGCAAATGCGCGAGCAGGTCCAAAATATTGAGTGAGGGAACCCCCTACACGCAGTGGCTGGGAGGAATGCTGGGTGAGCATTAAACTGATCAACATCGGTTTCGGAAATATCGTGTCGGCCAACCGCATCGTGTCGATCGTCAGCCCGGAATCGGCGCCGATCAAACGGATTATCCAGGAGGCCCGCGACCGGGGCATGTTGATCGACGCCACGTACGGACGCCGGACCCGGGCGGTCATCATCACCGACAGCGATCACATCATTTTGTCCGCTGTCCAACCGGAGACCGTAGCGCACCGGCTGGTGGCCAACAAAGACGCGCCGGCGGAAGAGGAGGAATGAAGGAGGAAACTATGAATTCCGCGGGAGTCGGACAGGAACGGCCCGAGGGTCTGCTGATCGTCCTGTCGGGACCTTCGGGGGCGGGAAAGGGCACTGTTTGTGCGGCCCTCCGGAAGTACCTACCCGATATGCAGTATTCGGTTTCGGTGACCACCCGGCCGCCCAGAGAAGGGGAAATCGAAGGGGTGAACTATTTTTTTCGCTCCAAAGAGGACTTTGAGTCGATGGTCCGGGCCGGCGAACTGCTGGAATGGGCGGAGGTATACGGGAATTATTACGGTACGCCGCGCGCGTACGTCGAACGGCAATTGCGCGCCGGCCGGGATGTGTTGCTGGAAATCGACATCCAGGGGGCCCGGCAGGTGAGAGAAAAGTTCCCCCGCGGCGTCTTCGTCTTTCTCGCCCCCCCTTCGGTGCTGGAATTGAAGAATCGCATTCTCGGGCGGGGCTCGGAGACGGAGGAGAGCTTCCGGGTACGGTTCGGAGCGGTTTCGGAAGAACTGCAGCAACTTTGGGAATACGATTACGTCGTGATCAACGACGAGGTGGAGGCCGCGTGCCGGCGCATCCAGGCGATTGTCATCGCCGAACACCTGAGCGTCCGACGGAACCGCGAATTTTATCAGTCCTGGATCGAAAGGAGTGTCGCCGATGCTGTATCCATCCATCGATCAACTGATGACCAAAGCGGACAGTAAATACGCCCTGGTGACGGCGGCCGCCAAACGGGCGCGCCGCCTGCAGGAGGGCAGCCGTCCCTTGGTGTCGGCCGGATCGGGAAAGGCGGTATCCATCGCTTTGTATGAAATTGCCGAGGACAAAGTCAAGTTCTCCCGGACGAAATGAAGGCGGGGGTCAGCCATTCGGGACAGGCAAGGGAACAACCGGAACGGTTGTTCTTTTTTCTCAGGAGGGGATCGTCTTGCTGGGAAGTCGCATCATCGTCGGCGTGACGGGAGGGATCGCCGCCTACAAGGCGGCCGCACTGTGCAGTCAACTGGTCAAGAGGGGGGCGGAAGTTCGCGTCGTCATGACGGAGGCCGCGACCCGTTTTATTACTCCCCTGACCTTCCAGAGCATCACGAAGCATCCGGTGGCGGTGGACACCTTTGACGAGCACGATCCCTCCGTCATTCAACACATCCATTTAGCCGATTGGGCCGACGTCTTCGTCGTCGCTCCTGCGACGGCCGACGTGATTGCGAAGGCAGCCTGCGGACTGGCGGACGACATGCTGACGACCACCCTTCTGGCCACCCGGGCGCCCGTGATTGTGGCCCCCGCCATGAACGTCCATATGCTGGCCAATCCGATCGTCCAAGAAAACATCCGCCGTTTGCGGGAACGGGGTTTTGTGTTTGTCGACCCCGGGGAGGGACCGCTGGCGTGCGGGTACACCGGAAAAGGGCGATTGGCGGAGCCGGATGAAATCGTCGAAGTGGTCGCTGCGGTCCTACAACGGAAAAAGGATTTGGAAGGGAAACGGGTGCTGGTCACGGCGGGGGCGACGCGGGAACCCTTCGACCCGGTACGGGTTCTGTCGAACCGGTCCACCGGCAAAATGGGGTACGCCGTTGCGGAAGCCGCCCGGGATCGCGGCGCGGAGGTGACCCTGATCGCCGGTCCCGGGGAATTGCCCGTTCCGCCGGGTGTGCAGCTTGTCCGGGTGGAAACGGCCCTGGAGATGTTGAACGCAGTTCTCGACTGTCTCCCGTCCGCCGACATTCTCATAAAAGCGGCGGCGGTTTCCGATTACCGGCCTGCCTCCGTCTCCCCGTCCAAGGTAAAAAAGTCGGACGGTCCCCTTGTGGTGGAATTGGTGCGCAATCCGGATATCCTCCTCGAGGTGGCCAAGCGCCGGAGGCATGATCAGGTCATCGTGGGGTTTGCGGCCGAAACCGACGATGTGGAGCGACATGCCAGAGAAAAACTCGAGAAAAAATCCCTCGACTACATCGTCGCCAACGACGTGTCCAAACCGGGGGCGGGGTTCGGTTCCGATACAAATGTGGTGACCATTTTCGGACGGGACGGCACCGTACTGTCCCTGCCGCCCATGGCAAAGCGCCAAGTAGCCGAACGTCTGTTGGATTTGGTGGCCGGCGCCGGCCGGGTCGGGGCGGTCGGCGGGCCGTGATGGCGGTGGAAGTGATCACCGAACTGCGGGTCCGGTCGGCGGACCGGACGTTTACGTACGCGGTTCCGTCGGACTTGGTGGATCGGGCCCGTCCCGGGGCGCGGGTGCTGGTGCCTTTCGGCCGGAGGTACGCCATGGGATTGATCGTCGGACCGGGAGATCCCGGCGTCCCCGAGCTGAGGGAGATTCTCGACGTGATCGACGAGATTCCCGCGGTGCCCGAAGACCTGCTGTCCCTTGCCGATTGGCTGTCCCGGCGGTATGTTTGCACGCGGTCCGAAGCGGTCAGGGCGGTGCTCCCTCCCGGAGCCTTTGGACGGATGGGCCGGTATATCGAAATCGGCTCCGCGGTGCGGGAAGAGGATCCCTCGATTTCCGGACCGGCCGGAAAGCTGGTTCGCCTCCTGTTGCAGGGGCCTCTTTCCCGGGACCGCGCGCTCGACGTCCTGGGTGGGGACGTCCGACTGTTGCGGACGGGTCTCCGGAAGGGATGGTGGCGGGAACGGGTCGAGGCCCGTGCGGGGGGAGAGAAAAAAATCCGGACGGCGATCCCCCTCGCGGACCGCGAAGGCCTCAAGCGCGCGATCGAAGCGTTGTGGAAGAGAGCGCCCAAACAGTCGGCCCTGCTGGAATGGTTTCTCCGGGCCGGCCCGGGGCCCGCTCCGGTGTCCGACCTTCTCCGGGAGACGGGCGCGTCGGCCGGAGCTCTTCACGCTTTAGTTCAAAAAGGACTGCTCCGGATCGAGGAACGGGGGGTCCGGCGGGACCCGTTCGGGGGGCGGAAGTGGGACGCCGCCCCGGCTCCCGAGTTGACCGAGGAGCAGAGGCGGGCGCTGGAGATGATCGAAGAGCGGATGGACGCGGGCGGAGACCGGCCGGTGTTGTTGTACGGAGTGACCGGGAGCGGAAAGACGGAGGTGTATATGCGGGCCATCGAGTCCGCGGTGAACCGGGGCCGCCAGGCGATCGTCCTGGTGCCGGAGATTTCCTTGACTCCGCAAATGGTGGCCCGTTTCAAGGGACGGTTCGGCGACCGGGTAGCGGTCTTGCACAGCCGTCTGTCCCTGGGGGAACGGCACGACGAATGGATGCGGTTGAGGCGCGGGGAAGCCTGGATCGCCGTCGGTGCCCGGTCCGCCGTGTTCGCGCCGGTGGAGCGTCTGGGATTGATCGTGGTCGATGAGGAGCACGAAGGATCCTACAAGCAGGAAGAGGCTCCGAAATACGCCGCCCGGGAGGTGGCGCAGGAACGGGCCCGCCGCCACGGAGCCGCCGTCGTTTTCGGCAGCGCCACGCCGTCCCTCGAGGTGATCCACTTGGTTCGGCAGGGGCGGGCGCATTTGGTCCCTTTGCGGCAGCGGGTGGGGGGACGGCCCTTGCCCCGAGCCCAAGTGGTGGATATGCGGCGGGAATTGGCGGAAGGCAACCGGTCGATGTTCAGCCGCCTCCTGCAGCGGGAGTTGAGGACTCGCCTCGCCCGGGGCGAACAGGCGGTCATCCTGATGAACCGCCGGGGCTACTCGACTTTTGTCCTCTGCCGGGCCTGCGGCCACGTCATGCAGTGCCCCCATTGCGACCTGTCCCTCACCTATCACCGGATCGGCCACGTTCTTCGGTGCCATTACTGCGGGTACGCGACCCGCGCCGTCGAGGAGTGTCCGGCGTGCCGGTCTCCGTACATCCGGCATTTCGGCACGGGCACCCAGCGGGTGGAGGAAGAATTGAACCGGCTTTTTCCGGAGGCCCGGGTCATTCGCGTGGATGTCGATACCACCCGGCGCAAAGGGGCTCATGAGGAACTATTGGACCGGTTCGCGCAAGGCGCCGGCAACGTGCTGTTGGGTACGCAGATGATCGCCAAGGGGCTCGATTTTCCGCGCGTTGGCCTGGTCGGCGTGATTTCGGCCGACACGTCCTTGTATTTGCCGGATTTTCGGGCTGCGGAACGCACGTATCAATTGTTGGTTCAAGTAGCCGGCCGGGCCGGGCGGGGCGAAGTGCCGGGCACGATCGTCATCCAGACGTACAATCCGGAACATTACGCCGTTCGGGCGGCGGCGGAATACCGGCCGGGGCCCTTTTATCGCCGGGAGCTGGCCGCGAGAGAGGCGGGGGGGTATCCGCCTTTTTCGGAATTGGCGGTGTGGCGGGTCCAGCACCCTGAACCGGAAGGGGCGGCCGCCGTCGCTGCGCGGGTGGAGGCCCGCCTTCGGGAGGTGCTCCCGCCGGAAGGGGTGACGGTATTGCCGGCCGCTCCCTCGCCCTTGGCCCGGCTGCAGGGGTTGTACCGGTATCAGGTGGTGGTGAAGTACGCGGACTGGGAAAGGGTTTGCGAAGGATTTCGTACGGTGTGGCAGGAAGCGGCCGCCGGAGCGGGTCCGGAGGGATCGGTGCAAGTGGACGTCGCCGCCCAGACGTTGATGTAGGCGAGAAGGGCAGTCAGGCCGGGAAGCAAGGGAGGAGTGGACACATGGCCATCCGGATGATTCGCTTGGAGGGGGATCCGGTATTGCGGCAGGTGGCCAAACCGGTTTCCAAAATAACCCCCCAGATTCAAAAATTGATGGACGATATGGCCGACACGATGTACCATGCCGAGGGGATCGGCCTGGCCGCTCCCCAAGTCGGGATCTTAAAGCGGGTGATCGTCGTCGACATCGGAGAGGGATTGTTGGGGATGGTCAACCCCGAAGTGGTACTCGCCGAAGGAGAACAGACCGGTCCGGAAGGGTGTCTCAGCATACCGGGCATCCAGGCGGACGTCACCCGGCCGAGTCACGTGATCGTCAAAGGATGGAATCGCGACGGAGAAGAGATCGCAGTCGACGCCGAAGGGTTGTTGGCGCGCTGTTTGCTTCATGAAATCGACCATTTGGACGGCATTTTGTTTTTGGATCGGGTCAAAGAACCGGACACGATCCGGAGGGTGTGACGGTGGTGCGGGTGTTGTTCATGGGTACCCCGGATTTTGCCGTTCCGAGTTTGCGGGCCTTGGTGACGGCCGGGTACGACGTGGTTGCGGTCGTCACCCAGCCGGACCGCCCCGCCGGGCGCCGGCGGGTGCCGACCCCTCCGGCGGTGAAACGGGCGGCCGAGGAACTGGGATTGCCCGTCTGGCAACCGGAGCGGATTCGGGATCCGGGGGTGTTGGAACGGGTGGGCCTCCTGAAACCCGACGTCGCCGTCACGGCTGCCTACGGCCAAATTTTGCCCCAGGCACTCCTGGATCTCCCTCCCCACGGGTGTCTGAACGTGCACGCTTCGCTCCTGCCGAAATACCGGGGGGCGGCGCCGATCCAGCGGTGTCTGATGAACGGGGATTCCCGCACGGGGGTGACCATCATGAAAATGGTGCTCGACCTCGACGCGGGCCCGGTTTTAGCCCAGGAGTCGGTGCCGGTGGAGGAGGATGACGATGGGGGGCGGTTGCACGACCGGCTGGCGGAGCTGGGGGCCCGGCTGTTGGTGGACGTCCTGCCCCGGTGGCTCCGGGGAGAGGTGGTTCCCCGGGAACAGGACGAGAGCTTGGCCACCTACGCTCCTTCCCTGAAGAGGGAAGACGAGCGACTCGACTGGCAGCGCTCCGCCCGGTCGCTCTATAATCATATTCGAGCGCTGCACCCGTGGCCCGGAGCGTTCACCACCTTTAGGGGAAAAATTCTTAAGGTGTGGAAAGCGGAAATCGCCGGTCCCGCACCGGAAGGGGCCCTTCCGGGCGAAATCCTCGGCGTCGACCACCGGGGAGTGACGGTGGCCGCGAAGGACGGCACTTTGCGGCTGCTGGCGGTTCAAACGGAGGGCAAGACGCGATTGGAGGCGGTGGAGTGGGCCCGCGGTCAACACATCAAACCGGGGGAAACCTTGGGGGAGTAAAGGAGGAGGGACGGGTTTCCCCGGCGAGGGAAATTGCCTTTCAGGTCCTCCTCCAGGTGGAAGAACATCATGCGTACAGCCACATCGCCCTTCAACAGGCTCTGGCCCGGAAGGCGGTCGGTCGGCTGGATGCCGCTTTGGCTACGGAGTTGGTATACGGGACGCTGCAATGGCAACAGTGGCTGGACGCCCGGATCGCCCGGTACAGCCGGCGGAGTCCCGACCGGTTAGATCTCCCCGCCCGGGTCGCCTTGAGGATGGCGGCTTATCAATTGTTAAAACTGACGCGCGTGGCTCCGTACGCCGCGGTGGACGAAGCGGTGGAGCTGGTCAAGCGCCGGCGGCCGCGGGCCGCGGCTTTTGTCAACGGCGTCCTCCGGTCCCTCCTGCGGGATCCCGGCGGATCGGAATCCGGTGTCGGGGAATCCGGGGGTTGCGGCGAGATGACGCCGGAACGGCTGGCGGAGGTCACCTCCCATCCCCTCTGGATGGTGCGGCGGTGGTGCGAGGAGTTCGGACTGGAGACCACTGCGCGATTGTGCCGGAGCAACAATGAGCGCCCGCCTTTCGCCCTGCGCGCCAATCGGTTGCGAACTTCCGCTCGGGAGCTGGCCGCCGCTTTAGGACGGCGCGGAATCGCGGCGGATCCTTCCCCCGTCTTTCCGGATGCCGTCCGCATGGCGGACGGGGCGGACGTGTCCCGTTTGGACCTTTTTCAAGCCGGGTATTTTACGGTGCAGGACGAAAGCGCCATGTTGGCGGTCGCCTGCCTGAATCCCTCTCCCGGTTGGCGGGTCCTCGACCTGTGTGCCGGACCGGGAGGAAAGACCACTCATTTGGCGGAATGGATGGAAGACCGCGGCGAAGTGGTGGCCGTGGACATCCACCCCCATCGCGTGGAATTGATTCGGGGAGCGGCCAAACGCCTCGGACTGAATTGCATTCGCCCGGTGTGCGCCGACGGTCGGGGCGGTGAATGGGAGGAAGGCTTCGACGGGGTATTGGTCGACGCGCCCTGCAGCGGTCTCGGCGTACTGCGCCGCCGTCCGGAACTCAAGTGGAGAAGGACGCCTCGGGATGTCGCGCAATTGGCTGCGCTGCAAAGGGAACTGCTCTCGGCGGGCGCCCGGGCGGTGGGCCCGGGCGGAGTACTGGTGTATGCGACGTGCACGGTGATGAAAGCGGAAAACGACGATGTCGTGTCCGCGTTTTTGCAGGGGCCGGGAGGAAGAACATTTCAGCCCGAGGATCCGACGCGGCAGTGGCCGGAAGGCGCTCTGGCAGGCGTGCACCGGACGACTTTCGGCGTGCAGGTGTTTCCGTTTCAGTTCGGGGGCGACGGATTTTATTTCGCCCGGCTTCGCAGAATCTCCGGATGACGGTCCCGGGACGAAAGGGGGGAATGGCGGTGCAGGAAAGGCAGACGGAGGAGAAAAGTCACTTGTACGATATGCGCCTGGAGGACCTGCGCCGGTGGGTGACCGGCCTCGGCGAACCGGCTTACCGCGCGGTTCAGTTGTTTGATTGGATGTACAAGAAACGCGTGTCGGATTTCGAGGAGATGACCAATCTTCCGAAAGCGTTTCGGGCGGTGTTGCGGGAAAGGGCGGAGTTGCAGACCCTGGAGGAAGTGACGCGCCAGGTGTCGAAGAAAGATGGAACGACCAAATTTTTGTTTCGCCTCCGGGACGGGAGCACGGTGGAAGCGGTGCTGATGCGGCACGATTACGGCAACAGCGTGTGCGTCTCCACCCAAGTGGGGTGCCGCATGGGCTGTGCCTTCTGCGCGTCGACGATCGGCGGACTGGTGCGCAACGTGACCGCCGGAGAAATGGTTGAACAACTGTTGGCCTGCCAGCGTCTCCTCGACGGGGAGGGGGGCCGGGTGTCGTCGGTGGTCCTCATGGGTTCGGGGGAGCCTCTGGAGAACTACGACGCATCGCTCCGGTTCGTCGATATCATCACCTCCCCAGAGGGACTGCGGATCGGCGGACGGCACATCACTTTGTCGACCAGCGGGCTGGTTCCGGCGATCCGGAAATTGGCCAAGGAGCGCCGGCCTCTCACTCTGGCCGTGTCTTTGCATGCCCCAAACGACGAGCTCCGCACCTCCCTCATGCCGATCAACCGGGCCTATCCCCTTGCGCGGCTGATGGAGGCCTGCCGGGAATACTGGCAGGAGACGGGCAGGAGGCTGACGTTTGAATACGCGTTGCTCGGGGGGATCAACGACCAGTTGGTCCACGCCCGGGAATTGGCGGAGCTGTTGCGGGGGTTGCCGTGTCACGTGAATTTGATTCCGGTCAACGAAGTGCCGGAGCGACGGTTTGCGCGCACGCCGAAGCACCTCGTCCGCGCCTTCCGGGAAGAGCTCGAGAAACAAGGTATTCCCTGCACGGTCCGCCGGGAGATGGGGTCGGACATTGCGGCGGCTTGCGGTCAGCTGCGGGCCGGACACGCGGCGATCGAAGTGTGAGGGAACGGAGTGGGGAGAGATGGGAGATGCAGATCGAATACGCGGCCAAATCCCACGTCGGCCTGGTGCGGTCGGTCAATCAGGACGGGTATGCCGTTCACATGGATCTGTCGCCCCATAAGGCGGTGGTGTTGGCGGACGGCATGGGCGGCCACCGGGCGGGAGAGGTGGCCAGCCAGCTGGCCATCGACGTCATAGGCGGGGAACTCCACGCCATGGCGGGCGAATCGCCGGAGGATATCGTCCTCCGCGCCATTCGGGAGGCCAACCGGGTGGTGTACGAACGGGCCCACGACCCCGATGCCGAAGGGCTGGCGGGCATGGGGACGACGGTGGTGTTGACGCTGTTTGACGATCGGGAGGTCTGGGTGGGCCACATCGGGGACAGCCGCGCGTATCTGATCGACCGGACGGTGATCCGCCAGCTCACGGACGATCACTCCCTGGTCAACGAATTGCGCAAGAGCGGGCAATTGACCGAAGAGGAGACCCGGCTGCACCCCGGGCGCAATGTCCTCACCCGGGCGTTGGGGATGGAACCCCAGGTGGAAGTGGACATCGCCCGTTTCCCGTGGTCGGCGGGAGCGATTCTGTTGCTGTGTTCCGACGGGTTGTCCAATATGGTGAGCGAACAGGAAATCTTACAGACCATGCAGAGCGGAGATACCCCCCTTCAAGGGCGACTGGAGTCGTTGATCGAGGCTGCTCTGGCCCGGGGAGGGCCCGACAATATCACGGTGGTGGCGGTTGAATACCTTTCGCCCGGAGAGCGGGGGGATGAGAATTGATCGGACGCCGGCTGGCCGGACGATATGAAATCGAACAAGTGATCGGCGGCGGAGGCATGTCGGTTGTCTACCGGGCGTTGGATCAGGTATTGGGCCGTCATGTTGCCGTCAAGGTGTTGAGGAGTCAATTCGGGGGCGATGCCGATTTCATCCGGCGGTTCCGGCGGGAAGCCCAGGCTGCCGCATCCCTGTCTCATCCGAATATTGTCAACATATACGATGTCGGGACCGACGGAGACGATCACTTTATCGTCATGGAATACATCGAGGGCCGGACCCTCAAGGAATGGATTCAACGGGAAGGGCCGCTTCCGGTGGAGAGAGCCGTAGAAATCGCCAAACAGGTGTGCGCGGCCCTGGCTCACGCCCACGAACGGGGCATTGTGCACCGGGACGTCAAGCCGCACAACATCTTGATTTCCGCCTCCGGTGCGGTCAAAGTCACCGATTTCGGCATCGCGCGGGCTGTGACGGCCAACACCATCACCTACGCGGGTTCGGTGATCGGTTCGGTTCACTATTTCTCTCCGGAGCAAGCCCGGGGGGAAATGACGGACATCAAGTCGGACATTTACTCCCTGGGCGTGGTGTTGTACGAAATGGTGACGGGACACCTTCCTTTCTCGGGAGATTCTCCCATCAGCGTGGCCCTCAAACACGTCCGGGAACCTCTGGTCGAGCCCCGCCAACTCAATCCGGCGATTCCGCAAAGCGTGGAGAACGTGATTTTGCGGGCGATGGCGAAAAATCCCCTGGATCGGTACCACACGGTTCAGGAGATGGCCGCCGATTTGGATCGAGCCCTTCTCTTTCCCAACGTGCCGAAATTCGTCCCGCGGTTCGTCGAATCCCCGGTGGGCGAGGATACGGCGATTTTGACGCCGAAGGGGGGCCTGCCTTCTTCGTCCGACACTCCGCGGGGGGGAGGGGAGCCGGACGGCGGCCGGAGAAAAGGTTGGATCCTGCTCAAGCGGTTGTCTCTGTGGGGGGCCGCAGCTCTGCTGGTGTTGGTCCTCGCCTCGGCGACCGCCTATTTCCTGTTCACCAGTGTGTTCCGCGTGCCCGATGTCCGCATGCCGGACGTCACGCGGCAACCTTACGATCAGGCGGTGCAGGTTCTGGTGCAAAGCGGTTTCCGGAGGGAAAACATCCAGCGGGTGGACATGCCGAACAACGACGTTCCCCCCGGGGCCGTTTTCCGGCAGGACCCCGAAGCGGGCACGACGGTGAAAGCCAATCGGCCCGTGACCCTGTGGGTGAGTGTCGGGAAGGAGACGGTGTCGATGCCCGCCGTGGAGAACATGCCCCTCGACCGGGCGAAGCGGTTGTTGGCGCAAAACGGGATTCCGGAGTCGGCGTTGACGATCAGCTACGAATACAGCGACCAGCCCAAGGATACGGTGATCCGCCAGTATCCCAAAGAGGAAGTTCCCCTCGTCCCCGGCAAGGACAAGGTTCAGTTGGTGGTCAGCCGCGGTCCGGAAATGGTGAGCGTACCCGACGTGGTGGGCTTGACGGAGGAACAGGCCCGCCAAAAACTCGCCGAAGCGCAATTAGCCGTCGGCAAGGTTCAGAACAAGCCGGACTATAAAACCCCGGCGGGGGTCGTGGTGCAACAGGCGCCTTACAAACCGGGGGATCAGGCACCGAAAGGTCGGGCCGTGGACCTCTGGGTGTCCAGCGGGTATCCGAAAGACGCCCGGATTCTCGTGTATAACGTGCGGGTTCAACTGGATCCCGGCCGTCCGCCGGCCCAAGTGCGGATTACGGTGACGGATGCGAGAGGGACGGATCAGACCGCGGTTTCTGAGACCGTATCGGGCAGCAAAACGTATCCCGTTCAAGTGGTTCTCCAGCCGGGCACCCTGGGCGACATCAAGTGGTATGTGGACGGTCAGTTGAGAGGAGAGAAGGTGATCCCGTACAACGGAGAGGGCGACTGACGGGGATCCGGCCGGAGGGCCGGAGGGACGAGGAAAGGGGGGAGGTTCGGTGGGAGATCGCACGCGCGGTCGGATTGTCCGCTTGGTGGCCGGTTTCTACGATGTGGACACGGGGGACCGGACCGTCCGGTGCCGGGCGCGAGGGGTATTTAAGAAGAAGGGCGTTCATCCGATCGTCGGGGACCACGTGTACATCTCTCCGGTCGGTCCGGCGGAAGGGGTCATCGAGGAAGTGCTGCCCCGTTTTAACGAACTGCTGAGGCCTCCGGTCGCCAATGTGGATTTGGCCGTATTGGTCTTTTCGGCGCGCGAACCGTCCCTCAATCGCCACCTTCTGGACCGGTTGCTGGTTCAGACGGAGATCGGCCGGATCCCTCCCCTTCTTTGTTGGACCAAGGTCGACCTGTTATTCGACCGGCCGGCGTTCGAGGAAGAGGTACGGCCGTACCGGGATCTGGGTTATCCGATGGTTTTCGTCTCCTCGGTGACCGGGGAGGGACTGGCGGATCTGCGCGAACACTTGCGGGGACGGGTGAGCGTCCTCGTGGGGCAATCGGGAGTCGGCAAATCCAGTCTGCTCAATGCGCTCCAACCGTCCTTGCAGTTGGCGGTAGGTGCGGTAAGTCCGAAACTGGGGAGGGGAAGGCATACCACCCGGCTGGTGGAATTGTTGCCGATCGGAGAAGGAACTTTCGTCGTCGACACCCCCGGGTTCGGAGTGGTGGATCTGGGAAATTTGGAACCGGAAGATCTGCAAAAGGGGTTTCCGGAATTGCGGGCCCGCCAAAAGGAGTGTCTGTATCGCGGTTGCCTGCACGCCGAAGAGGATGGGTGCGCCGTACGCCTCGCCGTGGCGGAAGGCGATATCGATCGGCTTCGTTATGCCCATTATTTGGAGTGGTTAGAGGAATTGCGCCGGGCCAAAGAAGAACGATATCGGTGACGGGAAAGGAGTCTCGGGAGTGAAAAGATCGACGATCATCGCGCCCTCGCTGTTGTCTGCGGATTTCGCGAATTTGGCTGCGGAGATCCGCGACGTCGAGGAGGCCGGTGCCGATTGGATCCATCTGGATGTCATGGACGGACACTTTGTTCCGAACCTGACCTTTGGCCCTCCGGTCATCGCGCGGCTGAGGCCGTTGACCCGGCTTCCCTTCGATGTGCATTTGATGATCGCGGAACCGGACCGCTATATTGACGACTTCGTGGAGGCGGGGGCGGACATTTTGACGGTTCACGCCGAGACCTGTCCGCATTTGCACCGCACCGTCCAGCGAATCAAAGGACGGGGGATTAAAGTCGGGGTGGCCGTCAACCCGGCGACGCCGCCCGAGGCCGTGAAATGGGTGATCGGGGAGGTGGATTTGGTCTTGGTGATGACGGTGAATCCCGGATTTGCCGCCCAGCGCTTCATTCCGGAGGCGGTCGGCAAAATCCCGTTGATTCGCAAGTGGGCGCAGTCCAATCCCGGGGTGTTGGTCGAGGTGGACGGGGGGATCGGCCCGGAAACGGCGGCCGTGGCGACGGCGGCGGGGGCGGACGTCTTGGTTGCGGGATCGGCGGTGTTCGGGAGGCCCGACCGGAGACAGGCGCTCTCCGACATTCGGAAGGCGGCTGCACACATTTCCTCTGTCTAGGAATATACATAAAAGCGATGGAACCGCGGCACCGGCCTGGGCCTAGGGGAGAACCGGCGGAGGACTGCGGAGGCGGAGGAGGGGTATCCTTGCGGTTTTACACGATCAAATTGCCGCGCTTTCTCGGGGAGATCGTCAAAGCGCTTTTAAATGCCTTTCACAAAGAATGACCAGCAAAAAAGCACCTCCAAAAGGTGCTTTTTTGCTTCAGATGGCCCGCTTTACCTTTCCGGCTTTCAAGCAGCGGGTGCAGACGCGGATCCGGCGCATGGTGCCGTTGATCTCGGCGCGGATCTTGTGGATGTTTGGGAGCCAGCGGCGTTTGGTGAGAATATGAGAATGGCTGACCCGATGTCCGGTGCCCGGCTGACGTCCGCAGATTTCGCAGCGTTTCGCCATCTTGATTCCCCTCCTTCGGGTTCGGATTCGCTCCCTTGAATTTCTCGGTTTTCTGTGAACCCGCGGACTTCACCATGTTATCACAGGGAAAAGCCCGGCGCAAGGAGGCCCTTTCCCTTTTCCACCGGCGGGAGTGTGTAGTACAATTCAGGGGAAATGGGACGGGCCGGAGCGCACGGCCGGCGGTTTCCTGAAGGGGGTACCGACATGCCGAAGGAATTGAAAACGCCGATCGGAAAAATTGTCATTGCAGAGGACGTCATTGCAACGGTGGCGGGTACGGCGGCGATGGAATGTTACGGTGTAGTGGGAATGGCTTCCCGGAGACAGGTCAAGGACAGTTTAACGGAACTGTTCGGGCGGGACAACCCCGGTCGGGGCGTCGAGGTCCATATCCGCGAGGACCAGACCGTCATCGATCTGTACATCATCGTCAGTTACGGCACGAGGATTTCCGAAGTTGCTCAAAACGTCATGCAGAGGGTGCGGTATGCGTTGGAGAACGTCTTGGGCGTCACTCCGGACTGGGTGAATGTGTTCGTTCAGGGGGTTCGGGTCCAGGAAGGGTAGGAAGGGTTTTTCCTTGCGGCCGGCGGCCGGGTATGACGCGGTGGTGAGCGTGGAGTGAGGCGGGATGTTTGACGAGGACAAAGGCCCTCTCGGAGAGCCGGTGACCCATTTGCCGGGCATCGGGCCGCGGCGGGCGGCTCTCTTGGCCGCCTTGAACATTCACACCATCCGGGATATTTTATATTATTTTCCATTTCGTTATGAAGACCTGCGCCTTCGCCGCCCCGACCAGTGGGCGGACGGCCAGCGGGTGGCCGTGGTGGGAACCCCGCTTGGTCCCGCGGCGACCCGCCGGGCGGGAAAGCGGGTCATCACGAGCGTTCCCTTGGATGTGCAAGGATCTCGCCTGTATGCCGTTTGGTTTCACCAACCCTACGTCGGCGAGCGGTTGAAACAACACCGGTTTTGGCGGTTGGTCGGCCGGTGGCAGGCCTCCCGGGGCAGTTTGGTGGTGGACCACATGGAACCGGCCGAGCCGGGGTCGGAGGCATCGCACCACGCCGGGCGCATCATCCCGGTCTACCGGGTGGCGGGGGAGCTGCGGCCTAAGTGGCTGCGGGAATGGATTGCCCTGGCCTTGCGAAAATACGGCGATCATTTGACCGACCCCTTGCCGTGGCGGTGGCGGCAGCGGATGGGCTTGATGGACAAGCGGGAGGCGATGCGGGAGATCCATTTTCCGACCGGCTGGGACCGGCTCAAGCGGGCCCGAGATCGGCTGGTGTACGAGGAGTGCCTTCGATTCCAACTGCCCCTTCAGTGGATGCGGTGCCGGCGCAACCGCGGCCAAGCCCTTCCGATCCGGCTCCACCGCGAAACGTGGGAGCGGTTTCTGGCCGCCCTCCCCTTTTCGCCGACTCCGGACCAGCGCCGCGCCTTGCGGGAGGTGGCGGGGGACCTGGCCCGGGAGGAGCCGATGCGCCGGTTGATCCTGGGAGATGTGGGTTCGGGGAAGACGGTCATCGCCGCTGCGGCGCTGTTCGCAGCCGCTGCGGCGGGAGCGCAGGGGGCGATGCTGGCTCCGACGGAAATCCTCGCCGAGCAGCATTACCGCGTGCTCTCCCGGTGGTTTGCCGGTTTGGGCTTCGCGGTGTGGCTGTTGACGGGTAGCGTCCGGGGACGGGAGCGGGAAGAATGCCTCCGCGACATGGCCGAGGGACGGCCCGGCATCGCGGTGGGCACTCACGCCTTGCTCGGGGACGTGCCTTTTCAAAAACTGGCGGTGGCCGTATGCGACGAACAGCACCGGTTCGGGGTTTTGCAGCGGATGGCTTTGGCGGAAAAAGGGCATCAAACCCCTCATCTCCTCAGCCTGTCTGCGACGCCGATCCCCCGCACTTTGGCGATGGCCCTTTACGGCGATCTCGATGTGTCCTTTTTGACCGGTGAACCGGCTCGTCATCGGCGGAGGGTCACCCGTTGGCTTCCTCTTGAACGAAGGGAGGAGGTGGTGCTCGAGCTCCGGCGTCGCTTGGCCCGGGGAGAGCGGGGTTACTTGGTGGCTCCGGTGATCGACGGGGGAGCCTCCGAGGGATCGGAACCCCTGACGGACGTGCTGACTTTATACGAAGAGATGAAGGAAAAGCTGGCGGGCTTCGCCGTCGGCCTTCTCCACGGGCGAATGTCCTCCGAAGAAAAGGAAGAGACAATGCGGGCGTTTGCCGAGGGACGCCTTCAAGCGCTGGTGGCGACCACCGTCGTCGAGGTCGGGGTCGACGTGCCGGAGGCGACGGTGATGGCGATCTACCACGCCGAGCGGTTCGGATTGAGCCAGCTGCACCAGCTGCGCGGGCGGGTCGGCCGGCGCGGGGACGACGCCGTGTGCTACGTCTTGACCGGCGCCTTGACGGAAGCGGCCAAACGGCGCATCGAGGCCTTTTGTTCCACCGACGACGGCTTTGTGTTGGCCCAGAAGGACCTGGAGTTGCGCGGACCGGGGGAATGGGCGGGCTTGGTGCAAAGCGGGTGGCCCAAATTCGCCTTGGTGGATCTTTCCCGGGACGCGCGCTGGATGCGCCGGGCGAAGCTTCACGCTTATCACTTGGTTCGCCGGGAGGACTTTTGGCTGTTGCCGGCCTACACTCGACTGCGGGCTCCTCTTTTGGAGATGGATCAGCCTCCGGCATCCGATTGATCGGGTGGATCGGGCGGCTCTGCGGAAAAACCGGACTCCCGTCTGCGGCGAGGGCCGCCGGAGGGCAGGCGGACCGCCAGGATGGCGAGAAACGCCAGAAACGCGATCAAGATCAGCGACGCGATGATGATGGATTCGATCAAGGACAAGGGCACGACCATCACCCCGATGTTACCTTTCCCGGTTGTCGGCGGCGTTATTATGATGATGGAGTAAAGAAGAAAAATCCCCCCTCGTCCGGGTCAACGAGGGGGGTGTCGTATGGCGTGTGCCAGACGACACGGGAGAGGAGAAACCGGAGGAGATCACATGGGGGTTCCCCCACATCTCCGCGGTTGCGACGCGAAGCGCCGCATTCATCATCATAATCCATTTATGGGTGAAATATACTGTTCAAACGGATCCTTCCGGAGGTGGGGCAGGCGTGCGCGTCATCGCGGGAACCCTTCGCGGGCGAATCTTGGACTCGGTGCCCGGCCGGGAGACCCGGCCCACTTCCGACCGGGTGAAAGAAGCGATGTTTAGCATTCTGGGCGGGTATTTGGCGGGCGGCACGGTCCTCGACGGCTTTGCGGGAACCGGCGCGCTGGGCATCGAGGCCCTCAGCCGCGGTGCGGATCGAGCGGTGTTCGTGGAGAAGGCGCCGGCCGCCCTCCGGGTGTTGAGGAAAAATCTCGCCGCGTGCCGGCTCGAGGAACGGTCGGTGGTGATGCCGATGGATTGGAGCCGGGCCTTGAGCCGGCTGGCGTCGTCTCTCCCTCGCCGCGACGCCGACTTGTTTCGCTGGGTCTTTCTCGACCCGCCGTACCGCCTCGGAGGGATTCCCACCTATCTTGAAATGTTAGAGTGTTACCAATTGATCGCCCCCGACGCCGTCGCGGTGGCGGAAACCGCCGCGGACACCGAGTTGCCCGAGCGGATCGGGGGATGGTTGCGGTGGAAACGGGCCCGGTACGGAGATACTGCCCTGACATTCTATCGGAAGGAGTCGTTTCAATGATCATCGCCATTTATCCCGGCAGTTTTGATCCGATCACCATGGGCCACCTCGACATCATTGAGCGGGGAGCCCACATCTTCGACGAAGTGGTGGTGGCCGTTTTAGAAAATCCTCATAAGAATCCTTTGTTTTCCGTGGAAGAGCGAAAGTTGTTGATTGAGCAGTCTGTCGCTTCGCTTTCCAACGTCAAGGTGGAGACGTTTATGGGGCTGCTGGTGGACTACCTTCGGGTGAAGGGAGCCCGGGTGGTGATTCGCGGTCTGCGGGCGGTTTCCGATTTTGAATTCGAGCTGCAAAATGCCACGATGAACCGGAAGCTGTGGCCTCCGACCGAAACCTTTTTTATGCCTACCAGTACAAATTATTCCTATCTAAGTTCCAGTATCGTCAAGGAGATCGCCAAGTACGGCGGGGACGTTTCGGGGCTTGTGCCTCCCCCGGTCGAAGAGGCCCTTCGGAAAAAATTTAACCGGGGCTGAACGGCCGAGGGCTCCGGAATGGAAGGACACAGGGCGGTCATATAGTGAGGCATGGGACGCCTCCGGGCACCATGACGCGCGGAAAGGGGACCGTGGAGTGTCTAGACCGAAAATCGGGTTGGCCTTAGGCGCCGGCAGCGCCAGGGGGTTCGCCCACATCGGCGTATTGCAGGTACTCGAAGAACACGGCATTCCCATCGACTGCATGGCTGGGACGAGCATGGGGGCGTTGATCGCCGCGCTGTATGCCTCGGGCATCACCCCGGGCGATTTGGCGAAGCTGGCGGTATCTTTGCCGCGCAAATCGTGGGTGGATCCCACCGTCCCGCGAATGGGACTCGTGCTGGGAGATCGGATCATGGAGGTGGTGCGGTTTCTCACCAAGGGCCTGGCCCTGGAACACCTCACTCCTCCCCTTTGGGTGGTGGCCACCGATTTGGAGCGGGGAGAGCGGGTGGTGTTCCGGGAAGGCCCCGCGTACCGGGCTGTCCGGGCCAGTATTTCGATTCCCGGAATTTTTGTTCCGTTCATGTCCGAGGGGCGGCTGCTGGTGGACGGCGGGGTCGTGGAGCGGGTTCCGATCCGGACGGTCCGGGAGATGGGGGCGGACATCGTCGTCGCCGTGGACGTGGGGAAAGGGCAGGCGGGACCTGTGCGCCATATCTTCGACGTCATTCTTCAGAGCATCGACATCATGGAACGGGAAATGGTAAACGCTCGCCTCCCCGAGGCGGACTTCGTGATCCAACCGGATATGGGCGACATGGGTTCGACGGCCTTCGGACAGGCGGGGGAAATGATCGAGCGGGGGCGAGCGGCGGCGCGGGAAGTCGTCGGGGAGATTCTCCGCCGGTTGGGGCTCCCGGAGGGATCGCCGGAGGAAAGGCGTGAGGATTGATGCGGTTGCGGTTTGCGAGGGCGGTGTGGAGGCGCTTGTGGAGGCGCTACCGGGGCTGGTGGGTGGCCGTGGCCGCCTTGGCACTTCTGGCGCTCGTACCTCTGCCGTTTTATTTGTTTCTACCCGGTTCGGCCGAACCGGTGGAACCGACGGTATCGGTGGAGGGAGGTCACAAGGACGAACGGGGCAAATTCTTGTTGACGACCGTGTATTCGTTTCCGGCCAGCAACATCTATGTGTTGGCCTACGGTTTGCTGAGGGGCAGCGAAATCGAACCGAAAGAACGGGCGACGTACGGTCTGGACGACGCCGCTTATGAAGCTCTGATGAAGGAAATGATGGAAGGATCTCAAAACAGCGCCGTCGTGGCCGCCTTGCGGTTTGTCGGCAAACCGGTGCAAGTGGTGCAAAAGGGCGTGGAAGTCAAAGGAATTCTGCCGAACTCCCGGGTGCAAGGTCTTTTGCGGGTCGGCGACGTCATCACCGGCGTCGACGGACGGCCGGTTTTCAATCAGGAAGAATTGGTCCGCGAACTGCGGGGGCGCGCTCCCGGACAATCGGTCCGGCTGGAGGTCCAGAGGGAAGGGCGGTCCGTTTCCATTGAAGTGCCGCTGGTGGCCCTGTCTTCGGATTCCTCCCGGGAAGCCCCCCAAACGGGGCTCGGGATTCAGGCGGTGACGGTGCAACGGGTGGAGTCCCCCGTCCGCGTCTCCTTTCATACGGGAAACATCGGAGGGCCGTCGGCGGGTCTCATGTTTGCCCTGGAAATCGTCAATCAGTTGACGCCCGGCGATTTGACGAAAGGACATCTCATAGCGGGTACGGGAACCATCGACGTGTGGGGGCGGGTAGGGCGGATCGGGGGAGTGCGGCACAAGGTCGTGGCGGCCCACCGGGCGGGGGCGGAGGTGTTTTTCGTTCCCGTGGACAACGAACCGGACGCTGCGGATGCGGCGCGGAGTTTGGGGACTTCGATGCGCATCGTACCCGTCCGAACCTTGGAAGAGGCGGTGCATTTTCTGCAGTCGATGCCTGACGCATAGGCGTCAAGGCCGCGTAATTGACATTTTTGGATCCCACCGTTATAATCATCACGGCTACACACGAGGTGATCCCGATGAAACTTCGCTTGCACGATCTTCGGGGACGGAGCGAAGGGGTTCAGGTGCACGAGCAAGTGGCTCTCGGCGATTTGGGGAGTCGGGATCGTTCCTTGGTGGCGCTCGAGGCCGTGGACGCCGAGTTGACGGCTTGCGAATCTTCCGGGGTCTACCGCGTCGAAGGCACTCTGACGACCCGCGCGACGTACCGGTGTTCGCGCTGTCTCCGGGAGTTCCGGGAGCCGTTGGTGGCCTCTTTTGCGGAGGCGTTTGTGCGGGAATCCGCCGGGGCAAAAGGAGAGCGGGACGACGAAGAGGGGCCGATTCCCGTCTCCGGGGACGAAATCGATCTGGCTCCTTACATCGAGCAAACCGTCGTGTTGGCCCTTCCGTGGCGTCCGTTATGCGACCCAGAATGTGCGGGACTGTGTCCGGATTGCGGGACAAACTTGAATGAGGATTCGTGTGGATGCCGCGATGGAGCGCTCGATCCGCGATGGGAGAAGTTGGGCGAGCTGTGGAACCGGATGTCGGGTTCACCGGGCGGCAACGGTTGAGGAGGTGGAAGCATGGCAGTACCTTTTCGAAAAACGTCGAAGCGCCGGAAACGTCTGCGCCGCACTCACTACAAGCTGCAAGTTCCGGGGTTGATCGCGTGTCCGCATTGCGGGGAAATGAAATTGTCCCATCGGATCTGTCCGAACTGCGGACATTACCGGGGCCGGCAAGTGGTTCAGGGAGAATAAATGCGTCGGATCAGGGGGCTGTTGACGGAGGGCGGTCAACAGCCTTTTTCCGTTTTGCGCGGACGCGCCGGGCTCCGAACCGCCTCCGTTGCGCCGGCACAGGAGATTTTGTATACTCTGTTTTAGCATCTGGTGCTAACTGCGAGGGTAAAGCGCTCGGAATGTGGAAAAGGCCGGCGGGGGAGGGAAAGGGCGTGGCGGCCCGCAATCGGAGGGAACGACAGACCGCTTTGCAGGCGTTGTTGGAGGCCAACCCTTTTCTGACCGACGAGGAGCTGGCCGAACGGTTCGGCGTGAGCGTGCAGACAATCCGCCTGGACCGGATGACCTTGGGTATTCCGGAGTTGCGGGAACGGATCCGAGCGGTGGCGGAGAGGCGGCTGGTCGGTCCGCGTTCGCTGGATACCGGCGAACTGATCGGAGATTTGATCGAACTGCAATTGAACCGGATGGCCATTTCGATCTTTGAAATTCAAGAGGAACACGTTTTTTCCCGAACGCGCATCGCGCGGGGCCACCACGTATTCGCCCAGGCCAATTCTCTGGCGGTGGCGGTGATCGACGCACCGGTGGCTTTGACGGCTTCGGCGGAAATTCGATTCGTGCGCCCGGCCTATCTGGGGGAACGCCTGGTGGCCAAGGCGATCGTTCGCCAAAAGCGGAGGGATCACGCGCAAGTGGACGTGCTGACGCGGGTTGGGGAGGAACGGGTATTTGAGGGGAAATTTCTCATTGTGCAACCGCGCGGCGAGCGGGAAGGGGTGGCGGTAAGCGGTGAAGATAGCCATTGACGCCATGGGCGGAGATCGCGCTCCGTCCGCAGCGGTGGCCGGAGCGGTCGCGGCCGCGCGGCGGTTTCCCGATGTGACGTTGGTGCTGGTGGGGCACCGGGATCGACTGGTGCCCTACCTGGCGGATGTCCCGGAAAACGTGACGGTGGTGCACGCCGAAGAGACCATCGGGCCCGAAGAGGAACCTGTCCGAGCCGTGCGCCGGAAGCCGCAGTCTTCAATTGTGGCTGCGGCCCAACTGGTCCGCGACGGCGAGTGCGACGCCATGTTGTCCGCGGGGAATACGGGGGCTCTGATGACGGCGGGACTGTTGGTGGTCGGCCGTTTGCCCGGCGTGCTTCGGCCGGCCCTGGCGCCGGTGCTGCCGACCCTCCGCGGGAGGGGAGTGCTCGTTCTGGACGTCGGGGCGAACATGGATCCCGAGCCCGTCCACCTGTTGCAGTATGCGGTCATGGGGAGCTTGTATGCGGAGAAGGTGCTGGACATTCCGGCACCGAAAGTGGGATTGTTGAACGTGGGAACGGAAGAGGGGAAGGGGAACCGACTGACGAAGGAAACCTATCCGCTGCTGGCCTCCTCTCCCCTTCATTTTGTGGGCAACGTCGAGGCCCGGGATGTGTTCAGCGAGTGCTGCGATGTGGTGGTGTGCGACGGGTTTGTCGGCAATGTCTTGTTGAAGATGCTGGAAGGTATGGGAATGGGATTTTTCAATCAACTGAAGGACCTATTCTCCTCTTCTCCGGCGGCAAAATTAAGCGCATGGCTGATGCGCCGGGGTCTGTCGGAGTTTCGCCGGAGGATGGACTACCGGGAATACGGCGGGGCTCCGCTGTTGGGATTGCAAGGATTGTTGGTCAAGGTTCACGGTTCGTCCAACGAACGGGCCTTCGAAGTGGCCGTCGGGCAAACGCGGCGGTTTATCGCGGAAGGGGTTACGGCCCTGATCCGGAAACGGTTGCAGGAGTTCGATTTTGCGGCCGGTCCGGAGTCCCGGGTGCGGGAATCGCTGGATAAGGGCAGGTGAGTGTCGTGTGGGCATGGGTGTTTCCGGGACAGGGATCGCAGGCCGTCGGAATGGGGCGGGCGGCCTATGATACATACGAAGAGGTCCGCCAGACCTTTCGGGAGGCGGACGAGGCTTTAGGTTTTTCCCTTACGGAACTGTGTTTTGCAGGGCCGGAGGAAACGTTGCGGTTGACCTATTACACACAGCCGGCCATCTTGACGGTGAGCGTGGCCCTTTGGAGGGTGTTGGCCGCGCGCGGGGTGACCGCCGATGTGGTGGCGGGACATAGTCTGGGCGAGTACAGCGCTTTGGTGGCGGCAGGGGCACTGGAGTTCGCCGACGCGGTGCGGCTGGTGCACCGGAGAGGCCGGTATATGGACGAGGCGGTGCCGGCCGGCGAAGGAGCCATGGCGGCAGTCCTTCAGGGGGAAAGGGAAGTGATCGCTTCCGTTTGCGACGAAGTAACGCGGGAAGTCGGAACGGTCCAATTGGCCAATGTCAATTGTCCAGGACAGGTGGTGATCTCCGGCCGAGCGGATGCGGTCCGGGAAGCGGGAAAGCGGGTACTGGAACGGGGGGCTAAGCGGGTGGTGCCCCTTGAGGTCAGCGGACCTTTTCACAGCGCTCTGATGGAGCCGGCGGCCCTCCGTTTGGCGGCCGATCTCGAGCAAGTGAGGATCCGGGACGCCCGGTGTCCGGTCTACGCCAACGTGGACGCCCGGCCGAAGGTCCGGGCGGAGGAGATTCGCGAAGCCCTCATCCGCCAGGTGAGCGCCCCGGTTTTGTGGGAAGACAGCGTGCGCAACATGAGGGCTGCCGGAATCACCCGGTTTGTGGAGGTCGGGCCCGGCAAGGTGCTCTCCGGCCTGGTCCGGAAGGTGGACCGTGCGGCGGAGACGGTTTCGGTGGAGCAGCCGGCCGAAGTGGAGGCGATCTGGGATCAGTGGAAGGCGGTGTTTGGAAATGGACGCAACGGCTGAGCGGCAACGGGTGGCGCTGGTGACGGGGGGCTCCCGGGGGATCGGAAGGGCCGTTTGTTTGGCCCTGGCCGAGCGGGGCGTCGCCGTGGCGGTGAACTATGTCCATCGCGAGGATGCGGCCCGGGAAGTGGTACGGGAGATCGAGGCAAAGGGAGGGAAGGCCGAGGCTTTTTCCGGAGACGTCTCGGATCCCGTTCAGGCGGAGGCCTTGGTGGAGCGGGTGGTGGAACGGTTCGGCCGCCTGGACATTCTGGTCAACAACGCCGGAATTACCCGGGATACGCTGTTGTTGAGAATGAAAGAGGACGACTGGGATGCGGTGTTGAATACGAATTTAAAAGGGGCGTTCCATTGCATCAAGGCGGCGGTGCGCCCGATGATGAAACAGCGATTCGGCCGGATTGTCAACATCACTTCGGTGGTCGCGTTGATGGGGAATCCCGGGCAAGCGAATTATGCGGCCGCCAAGGCGGGGCTGATCGGTCTGACCAAGACGGCCGCCCGGGAATTCGCTTCCCGGCAGATTACTGTCAACGCCGTCGCCCCCGGACTGATCGAGACCGATATGACGGCGTCGATGGGAGAAGATGCGATCCGGAGTCTCCGCGAGCGCATTCCCTTGGGCCGGCCGGGCCGCCCCGAAGAGGTGGCGGAAGCGGTGTGTTTCCTCGTTTCCGATGCGGCGGGGTATATCACCGGTCACGTCCTTCATGTCGACGGCGGTATGGCCATGTAGTATACTTTTGAAAGGAGGTGACGACATGTCCGACACCTTTGAGCGCGTGAAACGGATCATCGTGGACCGTCTCGGCGTGGACGAAGACAAGGTCACGATGGAGGCGTCCTTTAAGGACGATCTCGGCGCCGACTCCCTCGATATTGTGGAATTGGTGATGGAACTGGAGGACGAGTTCGGGATGGAGATTTCCGACGAAGACGCGGAAAAGATCTCGACTGTGGCCGAGGTTGTCCAGTATATCGAGTCGCACCAGGGGTAAAACAATAGTAAGTCCCGTACCTCGTTGCGGGACTTTTATGTTACGTCGTGGGGGGGCAGGCTGTGAAACGTCGGGTGGTCGTGACCGGCTTGGGCGTGATAACGCCGATCGGAAATGATATTCCGACCTTTTGGGCCAATCTGCTGGCGGGTCGCTCGGGAATCCGGCGCATCGACCGGTTCGACGTGTCGGAATTTCCGACTCAAATCGCCGGAATGGTTGAGAATTTCGACCCTGAACAATATATTGATAAAAAAGAGGCCCGGCGGATGGACCGGTTTTGTCAATTTGCCGTCGCGGCGGCGAAAATGGCGTTGGAAGATGCGAAATTCGCGATTACCGAAGAAAATGCCGAACGGGTCGGCGTTTACATAGGATCGGGAATCGGAGGGCTGGAAACCCTCGCCGAACAGCACCAGGTCCTTTTGGAGAAGGGGCCGCGCCGGGTCAGTCCCTTTCTGATCCCGATGATGATCGCCGATATGGCGTCCGGGCAGGTCTCGATTCAATTCGGCGCAAAGGGGCCCAACAGTGCCCCGATTTCGGCCTGCGCAACCGGAACCCACGCCGTCGGGGATGCGGTGCGTCTCATCCAGTACGGGGCGGCGGACGTGATGATCGCAGGAGGTACGGAGGCGACCATTCATCCGCTGGCTTTGGCCGGATTCTGTGCGGCCAAGGCGATGTCCACCCGTAACGACGAACCGGAAAAGGCGGTCCGTCCCTTTGATCGACACCGGGACGGCTTCGTCATGAGCGAGGGAGCGGGCATTCTGATTCTGGAAGAGTTGGAACACGCCAAGCGCCGGGGAGCTAAAATTTACGGGGAGATCATCGGGTATGGGATGAGCGGAGACGCATACCACGTCACCCAGCCAGCGCCGGAAGGAGACGGTGCGGCTCGGGCGATGCGGGCCGCGATTCAGGATGCGGGCATTCGACCCGAGGATGTGGATTACATCAACGCTCACGGAACCGGAACGGAATTAAACGACAAATTTGAAACCCTGGCGATCAAACGGGTTTTTGGAGAGCACGCGTATCGCTTGGCGGTGAGTTCCATTAAATCGATGACCGGCCACATGCTGGGAGCGGCGGGGGCCGTGGAAGCGGTCGCCACTCTCCTGACCCTCCGGGACGGCCGGGTGCCGCCGACGATCAATTATGAAACGCCCGATCCGGAATGCGATCTCGACTACGTTCCAAACAGGGCGCGGGAGATGCAGGTTCGGGTGGCTCTGTCCAACTCCTTCGGTTTTGGCGGGCACAATGCCTGTGTCGTGGTGCGGCGTTACGCGGAGGAGTAGGATCGCGAAGAAACGGGTGGAAATCTGTGGCAACCAAATGGGACGAATTGGCGGACCGTCTGGGTGTGGCCTTTCGGGACCGGAACCTGCTGAAGCAAGCCTTCACCCATTCCAGCTATCGCAATGAACACCGCGGCGACACCCAGGACAACGAACGTCTGGAATTTTTGGGGGACGCCGTGTTGGAGTTGTTGGTGAGCGAATTCCTGTTCCGGTCGTATCCGCACATGCCCGAGGGCGAACTGACGCGGATGCGGGCGGCGATCGTGTGCGAGCCGTCTCTGGTGCGCTTTGCTTCCGCCCTCGGCCTGGAACAGTACATTCGGTTGGGACGCGGAGAAGAAATGTCCGGGGGCAGGCGGCGTCCCTCCCTCCTGGCGGATGTTTACGAGGCTTTGATCGGCGCCATTTACTTGGATCAGGGGCTCGACGCCGCTCGGGCGTTTCTCGAGCGGTTTATGTTTCCCGCTTTGCAAAAGGAACAGGCGCCGATTCTCGACGATTACAAGACGATGTTGCAAGAGCACGTGCAGAAAGTCGGTTTGGGGCCCCTGACCTACCGGATCATCGACGAACGCGGCCCCGCTCACCACAAAGAGTTTGTCGCTCAAGTGTGGGTGGGGGGGCAACCCTACGGAGAGGGTTCCGGCCGTTCCAAAAAAGAAGCGGAACAACATGCGGCGCGGGAAGCGCTGCTGAAGTTGACCGCGCCAAAATCTTGACGCGCGCCCGGGCAAATGCGGCAGGCCCGGGCGTTTGCGTTGGAGGACGGACCGGCGAAGCCTCTGCGGCGCGGTTACGGAGCCGGGCGGTGGGAGGGCCTTCCCTCCCCGGGATGCCGCTCGACCCACCGCCGCAGAGGCTCCGGGGAGGCGGAGGGCCGGTATACGGTCATGCGGTGGTCCCGGTCAAAGCAGATGACCCGGTAACCGCCCCCGGACCGGTGCGGCAAGACGATCCAAATTTCGCGGACGGGGTCGGGCATCCCCGCGTCGCTCGGTTCCGGAAACGCGACGCGGAGGATTTTTCCGGGCGGAAACCGGATCTGGACGGCGGGATCCACCTCCCGGCAAGACCGGGCCACATCCCGCACCAGAGCGGCCAACTCCGGCGTCCAGTCCGCCGAACGCAGAATGTCTCCCGTTTGTGCGTCGCAGATGTCCACCCGTGCCTTTGCCGGCTCTTCAAACCGCGCGGCATGCGGTTCCGTCCAGGAACCGTTTCGCAACGCCATGGCCAGCATCCACAGTACGGCAAGCCGTTGAAGTTGCGTTTTGCTCCACCTCCTGGCCGGCGTCCGGTCTCCCGGGAGGAAGACCGTACGCAAATTCCCATCCATCAGTATCCGGCCCCGACGGGCCTTCCATGTATGTTACAATGGCATTGCCGGTGAAGAATGGTACGACGGGGCGGGATCGGAGCGAAATGTACATTAAGCGGCTCGAACTCATCGGGTTTAAATCCTTTGCCGATCGCACGGAGATCGAACTGGCCCCCGGCATCACCGCCGTAGTGGGGCCCAACGGGAGCGGGAAAAGCAACATCGCCGAATGTCTGCGCTGGGTTCTCGGAGAACAGTCGGCCAAGAGCCTGCGCGGCAGCCGCATGGAAGACGTGATTTTTGCCGGCAGCGACTCCCGCAAACCGATCAACTTTTGCGAGGTCTCTTTGACGCTGGACAACCGGGACGGGAAGCTCCCTCTCGACTATCAGGAGATCACGGTCACCCGGCGCCTCTACCGCTCCGGAGAGAGCGAGTACAGCATCAACCGGCAGTCCTGCCGGCTGAAGGACGTGGTGGACCTCTTCATGGATACCGGCCTCGGCAAAGAGGCGTATTCCATGATCGGACAGGGCCGCATCGACGAAGTATTGTCCAACCGGCCGGAGGATCGAAGGGGAATTTTTGAAGAAGCGGCCGGAATTGTAAAATACAAAACCCGAAAGCGCGAAGCCCTCAAGAAATTGGAAGATACCCGGGCCAATCTCGTGCGGGTGGACGATATCATCCACGAGCTTCGCGAACAGATCGCTCCCCTGGCGGAGGATGCGGACCGGGAACGGGCCTACCGGGCATTGCGGGATCAGGCCTACGAACTGGAAGGCCGTTTGGCGGTCCTGCACATCGAGAATGTGTACCGCGATTTTCAAGAGGTCGAACAGAGCCGGGCCGACGCGGAACGGGAGGCCGCCGCGGCCCGGGCGGAGGTGGACCGTTGGGACGCCGTCCTGCAGGAAAAGCGCCTGATCTTGGCCCGCGCGGAAAGGGAACTGGAAGAATATCAGGAACAATGGGCCGAGCGCCGGGCGCAGCATGAGCGGGATGAAGGCCGGCTCCGCGTCCTCGAAGAGCGGTTGACCCATTTCGAAAAATCGGCAGGGGAGATGCGGGAGCGGGAGCGAAGCCTTTTGGCCGGCCGCGCGGAGTGGTTGGAAGAAGCCGACCGGTTGCGGCGGGAGGTCGAAGAGGCGGAGCGGTTGGTGGAGGAACATGAGCGGCGTTTGGGCGAGGGCCCGGACGGCGGGACAGAGGAAGAACGCGAACGGGAGCTTTTGGAGAGCCGGAAGTCGGATCTCATCGATCTGTTGAACCGGGCGGCATCGGCCCGGAACGAATACCGCCACTTGCTCGAAACGAGGGAGGCGGCGGCGGCGCGGAAGGCACGGGCCGAACAAGAGGTTCGGCGCCTGAGTGCGGAATTGGAGGAAACGGACTCTCGAATCCGGGACATGGATGCGGTCCGCGAAAGCCTGCAGAGTCAAATGGCCCGGTTGCAGGAAGAACATCGGGAATTGGCCCGGCGCGGAGAGGCCCTGGAGAGGGAATTGCGGGACCTGGAAGCCCGGTGGCGCCGGGACCGTGAACAATTAGCCGGCTTGTCGTCCAAACTGGAAGTCATGAAAGAGCTGGAGGACTCCTATGGCGGGTACGGGAGAGGGGTCAAGGCGGTTCTTCAAGCCGGCCGCTCGGGAGGATTGTCGGGCATTTGCGGAGCGGTGGCCGAACTGATCGAAGTGCCCGCCGGCCTTGAGGCGGCGGTGGAGACGGCACTGGGGCCGGCGCTTCAGTATGTGGTGGTGGAACACGAGGAGGACGGGAGGCGTGCAATTGAATATCTGAAGTCATCCGGGGAAGGCCGGATCACGTGTATTCCCTTGAGCGTGGTCCGGGAACGGCGGCTGGCGCCGGAGGACCGCCGGGTATTGGAAACGTCCGCCGGTTGGATTGGGGTCGCGGCGGATCTGATCCGCTGCGATCCGCTCTACCGGCCGGCCGTCGGCAACCTGCTCGGACAGGTCGTCGTGGCCCGGGACTTGCGGTCCGCCTCCGAAATGGCCAGGCGGACCCGCTATCGCTTTCGCGTTGTCACCCTGGACGGCGACGTGGTCCATCCCGGCGGCGCCATGAGTGGGGGGGCGCCGGCCCGGTCCGGGTCCAACCTCTTGTCCAGAAGGAGGCAGTTGGAAGAGGTCCGCCGGAAGGTCGACGGGTTGCGAAGGACCGTCGAAGAAGGCGGGAAACGAGTCGGCGATCTGGAAGAGGAGCAAAGACGCCTGGCGCTCCTCCGGGAGGAAATCGAGCGGCAGATGGGGGAACTCGCGGAGGAAATCCGGCGGAAGGAACGGGAGCGGGCGGATCTGACCTCCGCCGCCCGGTCCCTGCGGGAACGGTTGGAGTGGAACCGTCTGGAGTTGGAGCAAAGCGAGGCGGAAATCCGGGACCGGGAGAGCAGCCTCCGGAAAACGGAAGCGGCGATCGAGGCGGCGGAGCGAGCGGTGGCGGAGGCGCAAGAGGACATCGAACGCCGCCGTCTCCGGGTGGAACGGCTGCAGGCGGAGGCCGAGAGCCTCAGGGCCGCTCGGACGGAATTGCGGGTGAGATTGGCCTCCCTTCGGGAGCGGCACTTGTATCTCCGGGAACAGGAGGCGGAACGGCGCCGCCGGCTCGCCGCCCTCGAGGCGGAACTGGCCGATCTTCGGCGGACCTTGGCGCGATTGGAGGAAGACGCGCGAAAAGCCCGGGAGGAACGGGAAGCGGTGTCCGTTCGTTTGGCCCAGAGCCGGGGAGAAAACGCCGCTTGGGCCCTCCGGGTGGAAGAGGCGAGAAACCGGCGCCGGCGGGCGGCGGAGGAGGTCCAGGAGGCCGAGGCCCGGCTCGGCGAAGCCCGGGAGCGTTTGCGCCGGCGGGAAGAGCACTCGCACGGCCTCGCCGTTCGCCGGGAGCGTCTCCAAGTCGAATTGCGTCACGCGTTGGACGCCCTGGCGGAAAACTTCCGCATGGGTTATGAAAGAGCCAGGGAGCGGTTTGCTCCGGTGGAGGACCCCGGCCCCCTCCAAGAGCGGCTCCGGGTTCTCCGGGCGGAGATGGACGCCTTGGGCCCGGTGCGGACCGGAGCGATTGAAGAATATGAGCGGCTGCGCGATCGGTTGAATTTCTTGGAACGTCAGCGGGCCGACCTACTGACGGCCGCCGACCGGCTGGACGAGGTCGTGCGGGATATCGACGCCGAAATGTCCCAGCGCTTTCTCCAAACCGTGGAGGCGGTCAACCGTCAATTTCAGGACGTGTTTTCTAAGCTGTTCGGCGGGGGGCGGGCCTATCTGCAATTGACCGACCCACAGGATCCACTGGGCACGGGGGTGGAAATTGCCGCCCAGCCCCCGGGGAAAAAACTGCAAACCCTTTCGCTGTTGAGCGGCGGAGAACGGGCCCTCACGGCCATTGCGCTGTTGTTCGCCATCTTGAAAGTGAATCCGGTGCCCGTTTGCGTTCTCGACGAGGTGGATGCCGCCCTCGACGAGGCCAACGTCCAGCGGTTCGCCCGGTATCTGAGGGAATTTTCCAATGAAACCCAGTTCGTGGTGATCACCCACCGAAAGGGCACCATGGAACAGGCGGATGCCCTATACGGGGTGGCGATGGAAGAGGCGGGCGTATCGAAAATGGTCGCGGTCCGGTTGGTGGACCCGGAGCCGGAAAAGCAAACGGCTTCGTGATCGGGCTGCGCCGAATAGGGGGGATGTTTCGTTGGGATTGTTTGAACAATTTCGCAGTGGTCTGGCCCGGACCCGGGAAGCGTTTTTCGGCAAAATGGCGTCTCTCGTGACGGGGCGGGGAAAGTTGGATGACGCCCTGTTCGACGAACTGGAAGAATTGTTGATCATGGCCGATGTCGGCGTAGACGCCGCGACGGCCTGGGTAGACGCCCTGCGCCGGGAAGCCAGAGCGCGAAAAATTCAGGAAGCTTCCGCCCTTCGCCCTCTGCTGAGGGAGATGCTGCTGGACGCCCTGGGAAGGGAGCCGGTTCCCTTGAACCTGGCGCCCCGGGGACTGTCGGTCGTCCTCGTCGTTGGCGTCAACGGCTCCGGGAAGACCACCACGATCGGCCGGCTGGCTTACCGGTTGAAACGGGAGGGGAGGGCGGTCTTGTTGGCGGCGGGAGACACGTTCCGGGCGGCGGCGGCCGATCAGCTCGAGGTCTGGGCCCGCCGGGCCGGGGTGGACCTCGTACGCCAGCAGGAAGGCAGCGATCCGGCCGCCGTGGTGTTCGACGCGATCCGGGCGGGGAAATCCCGGGGAGCGGACGTAGTTCTTTGCGACACGGCCGGCCGGTTGCACAACAAGGCCAATCTCATGGCGGAACTCGAGAAAATCCGGCGGATTGCCGCCCGCGAAGTGGAGGGGGCCCCCCAGGAAGTTCTTTTGGTGATCGACGCTTCTACCGGGCAGAATGCCCTGAACCAGGCGAAGGTGTTCACCGAATCGGCGGGCGTCACCGGAGTGGTGCTCACCAAACTCGACGGGACGGCCAAGGGAGGGATGGCGCTCGCCATCCGCAAAGAACTCGGCATCCCCGTCAAGTTTGCGGGGTTGGGCGAAGGGCTCGACGACCTTCACCCCTTTGATTCGGAAGCCTTTGTGGACGCGCTGCTCGGCGCACCCTCCGAGGGCGGTTCCTCATAACCGCCTCTTGACAGGGAATCGGACGTGGGGTAGGATTCTGGTGTAAAGCCGAAGGGCTTGACAAGGCGGTGGCCTCCTTGCTCGACAAAACCACGCGGATAAACCTGTTGTACGATCACTACGGGGGCTTGTTGACCGAGCGGCAGAGGCGTTTCGTCGAGTTGCATTATGTGGAAGATCTGTCCCTCGGTGAAATTGCGGAACACTTTTCGATCAGCCGGCAGGCGGTGCACGACCACCTCAAGAGGGCGATCGAGCAACTCGAAGAATACGAGTCGGTGCTGGGGCTGGTGGCCAAGGAAGACCGGAGGCGCCGGCTCGTTCGCCGGATTTCCGAAGAAGTGGAATCCCTGCCCCTGGAGGAGGCCCGGAAGGCTTGCCTGCGCCGGCTGATCGACCAGCTGGCGGAGGACGGCGAGGAGGCCGAATCCGGGGCCCGGGCTCATCCGGAATGGCGAGAGGGGGATCGCCGTCATGTTTGAGGGACTGGCGGGCCGGTTGCAGGAAGCCTTTGCGCGGTTGCGGCAAAAGGGAAAGTTGAGCGAAGCCGATGTGGACGACGCGCTGCGGGAAGTCCGGCGGGCTCTTTTGGCGGCGGACGTCCATTTCACTGTGGTGCGGGATTTTGTGCAAAGGGTGAGGGAACGGGCCGTCGGCCAGGAGGTCATGAAAAGTCTCACGCCCGCCCAGCAGGTGGTGAAGATCGTCCACGACGAACTGACGGCGCTCATGGGGGGACAACAGGCGGGTTTGAACTTGTCGGGCCGCAAGCCCGCCGTCCTTCTGCTGGTCGGCCTCCAAGGCGCCGGAAAGACGACGACGGCGGCTAAATTGGCAAACTGGTTGCGAAAACAGGGGCGGCGTCCTCTGTTGGCGGCGGCGGACGTGTACCGGCCGGCAGCGGTCCGCCAACTCCAGGTCCTGGGTGAACAACTCGGGGTGCCCGTGTTCTCGATGGGAGATCGTTCCGATCCGGTGGACATCGCCAAAGCCGCCGTCGAACACGCGGCGGGAGCCGGTTGCGATGTCGTGCTGGTGGACACCGCCGGCCGGCTGCACGTCGACGAAGAGCTGATGGCGGAGTTGGAGCGGATCAAAGAAGCGGTGCAGCCTTCCGAGATCCTTCTGGTGGTCGATGCGATGACCGGCCAGGTGGCGGTGGAAGTCGCCGAGGCGTTTCATCGCCGGCTCCATTTGACCGGGGCGATTTTCACGAAACTCGACGGAGATACGAAAGGCGGGGCGGCCCTGTCGATTCGGGCCGTCACCGGCTGTCCGGTGAAGTTCGCCGGCGTGGGCGAAAAAACGGACGCCTTGGAACCGTTCCACCCGGACCGGATGGCTTCCCGCATCCTCGGAATGGGGGATGTGCTGACCCTCATCGAAAAGGCTCAGGAAGCCGTGGACGCCGAAAAGGCCAAACAGCTGGAGCGCCATTTGCGGGAAGGGGAGTTTACCCTCGAAGATTTTCTCGAACAGTTGCGGCAGGTCCGCAAACTGGGCCCCCTCGACCAATTGCTGGGGATGATCCCCGGAATGGGTCGGTGGAAGGGCGTACAAAATCTTCAGGTGGACGAACGGCAATTGAGCCGCGTGGAAGCGATCATCCTGTCGATGACCCCCGAGGAGCGGAGGAACCCGGACATCATCGACGGGAGTCGGAGGCGCCGAATCGCCGCCGGCAGCGGCACCCGGGTCGAAGAGGTCGGGCGGTTGCTCAAACAGTTTCGGGAAATGAAGAAGATGGTCAAGCAATTTTCGGGAATGGCCAAGAAATTCGGCAGGCGAAAGGGCTTCAGGCCCTTCTGAATCTGCCGAAACCAAACGGGAGGTACGAGAGGGGCATGGTCAAAATTCGCTTGAAGAGAATGGGAGCGAAAAAGCGTCCTTTTTACCGGGTGGTCGTGGCGGATTCCCGGTCGCCGCGGGACGGCCGGTTCATCGAGGAGATCGGGACCTACGATCCTTTATCCGATCCGGCGAAAATTCACATCGACACCGAAAAGGCGCTGAAGTGGCTCCAAAACGGCGCCCAGCCTTCGGATACGGCGCGGAGCCTTCTGCGCAAAGCGGGGGTCCTGCGGCAGTTCCACGAACTCCGGGCGGCCCGGAGCAAGCGGTGAGGCCGGGGCGGCCGGAGCGGGGGAAGCGGCGCGCGGGCCGGGGCGTCCCCCGGCTTTTCCGTTAGAGGTGGGAACGGCATGGCGCAAGGGGAAGCGATGTTCACCGTCGGAGTGGTGGTGGGCACCCATGGCCTTCGGGGGGAAGTACGGGTGTTTCCCCGGACGGATTTTCCGGAGGTTCGGTTCCGGGAAGGGTCGGTCCTGTGGCTGGAAGGGCGCCAGGGGCCCGACGAACCGGTTCGCGTGGAACGGGCGCGGAAACACAAAAACGTCTACATCGTGAAATTCGCGGGGGCGGATTCCATCTCTCAGGTCGAATCCTGGAGGGGGCGGGGGCTGCGGGTGCCCGAGTCCGAATTGATGCCCCTGCCGGAAGGGACCTACTACATTCATCAATTGGTGGGTTGCGACGTGTTCGACGAGGCTGGGAACCGCTTGGGCGAATTGGTGGAGGTCCTGCAGCCCGGCGCCAATGACGTATACGTCGTCCGCCGTCCCGGTGCCCGAGATTTGTTGCTCCCGGCGATTCCGTCGGTGATCAAGCAAGTGATCATCGAGGAAAAGCGGATGGTCGTTTCCCTGTTGGAGGGGCTGGAGGATTTGTGAGAATCGACGTGCTGACCCTCTTTCCGGACATGTTCACCGGCGTGCTGGAGTCGAGCATCCTTGGAAGGGCTCGCAGAAGCGGAAAGCTGGAGGTTCGGCTGGTCAACTTTCGCGACTGGGCCCTCAATAAACACAAGACGGTGGACGACTATCCCTATGGAGGCGGGACGGGGATGGTGCTGTCCCCCGAGCCGATTTTCCGGGCGGTGGAGGACTGCCTCCGGGACGGGCCGGAGGGCCGGCGGCGGGTGGTGTTGCTGTGTCCCCAGGGCCGGCGGCTGAACCAATCGATCGTCGAAGAGTTGGCGGCGCTCGACCACCTGGTGTTGATATGCGGACACTACGAGGGATACGACGAAAGGATCCGGGAGCACCTCGCCGACGACGAGATCTCGCTGGGAGATTTTATCCTCACCGGGGGCGAGATTCCCGCCATGGCGGTGATCGATGCGGTGGCCCGCCTTCTGCCGGGGGTTCTGGGCAACGAGGAATCCGCCCGTTCGGAGAGCTTTGCGGAGGGATGGCTGGAATATCCCCAATACACCCGGCCGGCGGTCTTTCGGGGGTGGGAAGTGCCGGAGGTGTTGCTGTCCGGCCATCACGGCGAGATCGCCCGGTGGAGGCGCCGGGAAGCGATGCGGCGCACCGTGTTGAGGCGGCCCGATCTGATCCGGTGGGACGCATTGTCCGAAGAAGAGCGCCGGCAATTGGTGGAAATCTGCCGGGAAGAAGGGGTGCGTTTGCCCCAAATCCCGCCGGAGGCGTTTGACACCCCGAAAGCGGGAAATTGAATTGGACGGCGCGGCGGCTGTGTTATATTATATAATGAGCGGTGGCGATCAAGGCGGTCCTCTGCGATTTCAATCGGAATGAACGCCTGGTGGGAAGGAGGTTGGTCGATGCATCCCGTCATTCGCCAGTTGGCAGAAGAATCGATGCGGAAAGATCTGCCGGAATTCCGGCCCGGCGATACCCTTCGCGTCCATGTGAAGGTTCGGGAGGGAAACCGGGAGCGCATTCAAGTGTTCGAAGGAGTTGTGATTAAACGCCGGGGTTCCGGAATCAGCGAGACGTTCACGGTCCGGAAAATCTCTTACGGCGTCGGGGTGGAGAGAACGTTTCCCCTCCATTCTCCGCAGATCGACAAACTGGAAGTGGTCCGCCGCGGACGCGTGCGCCGCGCTAAACTGTACTATCTGCGCAACCTCACGGGGAAAGCGGCCCGGATCAAAGAAATTCGCTGAGCCGAAGAGGGACTTGTTTCGCAGACAAGTCCCTCTTCGCATACGAAAGCATGCGGAGGACGGCGGTGGGAGACCATTGAAGGAGGGAGTCCATGTCGGAGCAGGGTCAGCAGCCCGTCGACGCGCCGGAACACCCCCGCTCCCCTGCGGGGTCGTCCTGGCGGGAATGGTGGGAGTGGGCGGCGGCGATCGCGATCGCTCTTGTTTTGGCGTATCTGATTCGGCTGTTTGTGTTTGAGATTTTCGTCGTCGACGGGGAATCGATGGAGCCGACATTACATAACGGAGAGCGGCTTGTGGTCGACAAAATCATCTATCATTTCAAAAAGCCGAACTACGGGGATGTGGTGATCTTCCGGTACCCCTCCGATCCCAGGCAAGATTTTGTTAAGCGGGTGATCGGTCTGCCGGGCGACCGGATTGAAATTCGCAATGGGGTCGTGTACCGGAACGGTCAGGTCCTTCAAGAACCGTATATCGCGGAGGCGCCCAAGGCGTCCTTCGGTCCTGCCGTGGTACCTCCCGACCACGTCTTTGTCATGGGGGACAACCGGAATCACAGCAAGGACAGCCGGGATCCGTCGGTGGGGATGGTCCCCTTCGCCAACCTCATCGGCCGGGCCGATGTGATCTTTTGGCCCTTTTCGCGATTTCAAATTCAGCCGTTTCCATGATGCGAACGGATCGGTCCGGGGACGGGAGGGATTCCCATGGCGACAATTCAATGGTATCCGGGACACATGGCGAAGGCTCGGCGGGAGGTCGGGGAGAGAATCCGCCAGGTGGATGTGGTCATGGAATTGGTGGACGCCCGCATCCCGTCGGCGAGCCGCAACCCGGTCCTTCACGAATTGATCGGCGATCGCCCGCGATTGGTGGTGTTGACCCGGGAAGACATGGCGGATCCGCAGATGACAAACCTGTGGATCCGCTTCTTTGAAGACCGGGGATGGCAGGCGGTCGCCGTGGACGCCCAAAGGGGGAGGGGCCTGGGCCGGATCGCCCCCGCGGTGCGGAAATTGGCGGCTCCCGCGGTGGAGCGGTGGCGGCGCCGGGGAGTGCGGAACCGGCCGGTCCGGGCCATGATCCTGGGGATTCCCAACGTCGGAAAGTCGTCGTTGATCAATCGCCTGGCGGGGCGCACGGCGGCCAAAACCGGGGACCTTCCCGGCGTCACGAGAAGCCAGCAGTGGATCCGGGTGGGCGGCGATTTCGAATTGTTGGATACCCCGGGCATTTTGTGGCCGAAGTTCGAAGACCCCGAAACGGGATTGTTGTTGGCGGCCACCGGGGCGATCAAAGAGGAGATTCTGCCGGTGGAAGAAGTCGCCTTGTTCATTTTGGAGCGGTTGCGGGCGGACTACCCGCTTCCGCTGGAGGAGCGGTACGGTCCTTTGCCCGGGGCCCGCGAGGAGTGGCTTGCGGCCGTCGGGCGCAGGCGGGGGCTGTTGTTGCCCGGGGGCGAGGTCCATATTCGGGGAGCGGCGGAGTTGATCTGCCGCGAATTTCGCTCAGGCCGCCTGGGAAGGGTGACGTTGGAGCGCCCTCCCGCTTCAAATGGAGGAGAGAAGAACCGTCCGCCGAATTTCGATCCGGGGGGAGGAGCATGATCGGGCGAAAGGGGCGGACACCGGGATTTCCGGCCGGCTGGGAATGGGAGCGGGAATGGTGGAGCCGGGGCCGGCTGCGGGTTGCCGGCGTCGACGAAGCCGGACGGGGGCCGCTGGCGGGTCCCGTGGTGGCCGCTGCGGTGGTCCTGCCGCCTGATTTCGATGTGGCGGGTCTCGGCGATTCGAAGCGGATGACGGCCAAACAGCGGGAGGAACAGTTCGCCCGCCTGTGCGAAGCGGCGACGGCGTGGCACGTCGCGGTGGTGGACGCCGGGACGATCGATCGCCTCAACATATTAGAAGCCACCCGCCTGGCCATGCGGGAAGCCTTGGCGGGATTGGCCGGCCGGTGCGACGCTGCGCTGGTGGACGGTCTGCCGGTGCCGGATCTCCCCGTTCCGGCCCGGGCGATCGTCGGCGGAGACGCGCAATCGCCGAGCATTGCGGCGGCTTCGATTTTAGCGAAAGTCACGCGGGACCGCTTGATGATGGAATACGCAGAAAAATATCCGCAATACGGATTCGATCGGCACAAAGGGTACCCGACGGCAGCGCATCTGGAAGCCCTCCGGACGTATGGCCCTTGTCCGATCCACCGCCGGAGCTTCCGTCCGGTGGCGGAGTGGCTCGGTAGCGGAGCCGGCCGGACTTGGCCGGAGGTCCCGGTGGGCAGGCCGCCCGGGAAGCAGTAAAATGAAATTCGAGAAGCGGCTCGGCCGGGAGGGAAAAGCCGTGGCGAACCCGGAAAGAATGGCCGTACGCCGGCGCCGGTTGATGCTGTTGATGACTTGCGTTGTCTTGTTGATCGGCGTCCTCGTCTACCGCCTCGTCCAATTGCAGCTGGTGGAAGGCGCTTCCTATAAAGAGCTGGCCGACCGGAACCGGTTTGAAGTGCTCACTCGCCCCGCTCCCCGGGGAAGGATTTACGACCGGAATATGCAGCTTTTGGTCAGCAACCGGGCTTCCTTTGGGCTGTATTGGGCGAACTTGAGCAGCGACGAAGAGCGGAAGCGGCGGATTGCCGAGCAGTTGGCTCCCGTTCTTCAGATGTCCGCCGACGAGATTTTAAAGAAGATGAACGATGCCAATCTCGGGGCCATCTGGCGGCCGATTAAGAACGGTCTGACGGAGCAGCAGGTGGCCTATGTCTACGAACACGCCGCGGAACTGCCCGACGTCCAGATCGTCTCCACCCCCGAGCGGGAGTATAAGGCCGGGACCCTGGCCGCCCACGTCATCGGTTATTTGAACTCGATCGACGAAAAACATTTGGAGGATTATCTGAAGCGGGGGTATCGGCGGGACGAGAAGGTCGGACAGCAGGGCGTCGAAAAATCCTACGAACAAGATTTGCGCGGCCGGGACGGGGCCTTCCGGTTTATGGTCAACGCCGCCAACAAGCCGACGGCCAACATCCAGGCGATTCCCCCGGTGCCGGGAAACGACCTCGTGTTGACCATCGACGCCCGGATCCAACAGGTGACCCAGCAAGCCTTGGCGGATCAGGTTCAGCGGCTCCGTTCCCAAGGGGTCCGGACGGCCGCGGCGGTGATGATGGAGGTCGAGACGGGGAAGATTTTGGCCCTCGCCAGTTATCCCGAATATGATCCGGGATGGTTTGTCCGCGGCATTTCAGGGGCGGAATTGGAACAATTCATTCAGGCTGAAAAAAACCGGGTGATCCAGGATCCGGAGGTGCCCGGTTCAACGGCCAAACTGATTACCGCCATCGCGGCCCTTCAGGAAGGGATCATCACCCCGGCCTTGAAGATTTACGACCCGGGATACATTCAAATTTCCAACGATATCATTCGGGACTGGCAAGTTCACGGGTGGGTGAACGTGGTCGACGCCATTCGGGAGTCTTGCGACACGTTCTTTTACCGGGTGGGTCTTTGGGCCAGCAAGTGGAAGCCGGGGATGTCCTACGCGGAATTGCAGCAGTGGGAGAACGGCGCCCGCACCGAGTGGATGAAACGGTTTGAGCAGTACCAGAAGCAGTTCGGCCTCGGGGAACTGACCGGCATCGACCTGCCCAACGAAGTGCCCGGGTTTTTGGAAGACGACGGGCGGTTGCCGGTGGTCTACTATTCCGCCATCGGGCAGATGGAGCGATTCACGCCCATTGAGTTGGTGCAGTACACGGCGGCGATCGCCAACGGCGGCAAACGGATGGAACCCCATGTCGTAGATCGCGTTCTGGCTCCCGACGGCCGGACGGTTGTTCGCCGGATTGAGCCCAAAGTTCTCAACACCGTCCAAGTTTCTCCGGATGTGCTTCAGATTGTGCGGGAGGGGATGTACCAAGTCGCGAACCACCCTCGGGGCACGGCGTACGGGGCGTTTGCCGGCGCACCCTATAAGGTGGCGGGAAAGACGGGGACGGCGGAGACCGGAATCCAGGGATTCGACAACTCCGTCTTCGTGGGATACGCTCCTTACGAACGGCCGGAGGTGGCGGTTGCGGTGATCGTGCCGGGAGGCGGTCACGGGGCGGATTCTGCCGTGATCGTCCGCAAAATGCTGGATGCGTATTTTGCCCGGCCGTGACGGGGCTTCCCGGAGATCACGGCGGCGGAGGAAGACGAAAAGGAGGAGGATCCTCATGGATACGACAGGCCCGGTGCCTCCCGTCCGTCCGGTACAGGCCCCGGAACCTCTTCGCCCGTCCAAAAGGGAGGCGGAGGAGGCAGGGGACGGACATCCGGCTGAGCAAGGACGGGTTCGTCCGGGGGGAGGACGCGTCCCTGCGGCCGGGCGCCCCGTGTGGATTCCTCCCCCGCCGGCGGAAGGGGGCCGGGCAGAGGGAGAGCACCCGGCGGAAGCCGGGGCGGGACGGCTTCGCGCAGCCCCCGATGGGCTCGTTCACCTCCGCGATGCGGGGTCCGGCGCTTTCGGCGCTGCCGGAGGGGAACCAACCCGGCCGTCCGGAGCCTTGACCGGGCCGTCCGGAGTTGGAAGTCCACCCGCGGGAGCGGTGTCTTTCCCTCCGGACCTGCTGGAGACCGTTCCCCCGGATGTCCGTCCCTCGTTTCTCAGATGGTGGGCCTCCCATTCGCCCGGTCCGGCGACGGCCCCGGTCGCCGCCGCTTTCGCTCGATGGGGGTGGCCTCTCGACGCGGTGTTCGTCCGGCGCCTGCACGATTTGTGGGCGGGCCCGCCCCTCCATGATTCCGTCCGGGTGATGACCGGATATCTCGCCGGGGGATCATGGGACCGTTCCGGCTTTCGGAACGAAAAAAAGGAGTTGTCGGCCAGGCTCTTGACCCGTCTGGAAGGATGGATCCGGCGCGCTTCGTCCTGGTTGGCGGGGGAGTCGCCGGTGGAAGCCGTCGCCCGGATCGTTCGGGAGGCGGAGAGGGATTCGGGAGTGGCCGTGCTCCGGGAATGGCTGCAGCGGTGTGTTTCGACACCCCGCTGGTGGGAAGCGGACGGCCCGCCGGCACCGCCCGGCCTAACGCCGGAGGATCCTGCATCCGGGGAGACGGTCGCCCACCTCCTTCAGCGGTGGCGGTCGGCGTCCTCCGACCTTCCGGAGGATGTGGCTCGGGCCGCAGATCGAATCCTCACCGCCTTTGCGGTGGAAGCGGGACTGAAGGTCCAGGGAGGGGGGCAGCCGTGGGTGTACCAGTGCCTCTTTTGGCCACTTCTCGATCGCCCGGATGTCCGTTCGTCTGCACTCCACGTGTGGAGATGGGCGGGTCGCCCTCCGCAGCCGGAGGAAGGCGGAGTCACCCCGTATTTTCTGACTTGCCGCTGGCGGTTTCCGCACTTGGGACTGGTCGAGGTGGCCCTCGGAGTCACGGGAAAACGAGCCCGGTTGTACGTATTTGGCGAGGAAGGGAGAAGACCCCTGCTCGAATCCGCGGCTTGGGCGGAACTGCGGGAGGCCTTTGGGGCCATGGGATTGCATTTGGCGTCGGTAACCGTCAAACCGTTGGTCCGGGAGGAGGGCGTTCCTCCCCTGTCTCCGGAGGACTTGGGGTGGGGGCCGTGGGATCAGCGGGTTTAGGCTTCAGCGAGGGGAGGAAATCCGGATGGATGTCCAAAGCACTCCGCACGGCGCCGGAGAACAAGAGCCGCAGCGCTCCCTGCGCCCCCCCGTTCAAGCGGTGGCCTTGCGGTATGATCAAGGCAAAGACACCGCTCCCATCGTGGTGGCCGGTGGAACGGGGGCCCTGGCGGAGCGAATGATTCAGTTGGCCAGAGAGGCGGGAGTCCCGCTGGTGGAAGATCCGGATTTGGTGCGCTGGCTGATCCGCGTCCCCGCCGGAACTGAGGTCCCTCCCATGTTGTACGAGGCGGTCGCTCGAGTGTTTGCTTTTCTTCTTCAGGCTGAGGCACAGGTCCGGGGCGCCGCCGGCGCGAAGACGGCGGGGGAAAGGGGAGACGGGGAGTGGGACGCTGGGCTCTCGGACAGTACGGAGAAGAACTGGCGGCGGGCTACCTCATGAGCCTCGGCTATGAAATCATTGTCCGCAACTGGCGCTGTTCTCTCGGAGAGATCGACCTGGTGTGTTGCGACGGAACGACGCTGGTCTTCGTCGAAGTGCGCACCCGGGCCTCGACCCGGATGGGAACGCCCGAGGAGTCTATCGACGGGAGAAAAAAACGGAAGCTCCATCATTTGGTTCAGGCGTTTTTGTTGTCTCCGGTGCGGCGCAAGTTGTGGACCCATGACTACCGGGTCGATGTCGTCGCCGTCGAACTGGAGGCCGACAAAAAGACCGTCAGGCGCATTTCCCATATTCAAAACGCCCTGGAATAGGGTGCGGAAAACGGAGGGTGTCACGTGATTTACGCCGGTTTTGTGCTGTGTTTTCTACTCGGCGGAGCGGCGGGCTTTGCCGTCGGAGTGTGGTATTTGAAGAAACAGTTGCAGAAGATGCAAATGGACGAAAAACAAGTGTTGGCGGTGGCCCGCAGCATGGGGCTCAACCTCAATGCCAAGCAGCTCCAGACGGTGATGCGCCATATGAAGCAGGCCTCGGCAAAGTCGGGCGGAAAAACGAAACCGAAAGACAAAGACCGGAATCGCCGGGCCAAGTGACGCCGCACAGAGGAACAATCGGTCGCCCCGCCGTTCCGTTCTAGGGTGCGGAGGACCGGCCTGCGCGTGTGCGGATCCACTGGACAAAAACGGCGAGAAGGGGCACAAAGACGGCGGTGAAAGCAAAATAACCGAAGGCGACGTGCAGAATGAAATGTTGCAACTCGGCGATGTTTCGGACGAGAAACATGCTGCCCGTCCAAACGAGGGTAGCGGCACTCCAGACGGCGGCTCTTTGGTGGCGCAAGTTGCACCACTCCCGGATGCTGTCGGAAAAGGTATAGTGGAAGAATGCGATTTTTAAAAACGTCGTGCTGACGACCCCCATGACGTAAAGGGGGTCGAGCCGTTCCAGGAACTCCCCCAACCGGATGGACCGAACGACTTCCAGCACCGGGTAGGCGGTATAGGTGACGGTGGGCCCGAGGACCATCGAAATCGTCAACTCGACGATCACCCCGGTACCGGCGATGGAAGCCGCGGCGATGAACAGATCGCGGACGATAAACCGGCGCGGAACGGCCCGTCTCACTTGCAAGACCAGGAGGAATTCGGCGGAATAGGCCCACGGGACGATTCCGCTGCGCAAGATGGGACTCCACCCGTCGGCCAGAACCGGTTGAAGGCGGGAGAAATCGGCGTGTTGCATGGCCAGGAGGTAAAGAGCGAAGGAGATCCCGAATCCCAGGGGCGTGATGATTTCCGCCATTCGCCCCATGACTTCTAGACCCATGTAAACCGCGAAACAGACGGGAACCATAAACAGGCCGGTGATGATGAATTCCGGCGTATTCCATAACACGGTGGTGCCGATGAACAGGCCGATTTCCCGAAGGACGATACATTCCGTTACGAAAATCCAAATCAGCATCGACAGGGAAACGAGCCGGCCCAGGCGCGGTCCGAAAGCGGTGTGCAATCCTTCGATTAGGGATTGCTCCGGGAAGATCCGGACAAAGGCGGCGACCACGCCGGCCATGACGATCCCGCCCACGAGGAACAACAGCGCGGTGATCCAGCCGTCGCGCGTCACAAATTGCCCCACGGTGAAGGGCATCACCAGGATCCCCGTCCCGAGAATCAGCCAAGTGATCAGAAAGATGTACTGCGAGCGGGAGATTTGAGGGTTCATCGATCGCGTCCTCCCCCAACCGTTCAAGATATTGGGCCGGCCGGATCGCGGCCGTCCTGTCGCGGTCCACGTTGTACAGAATGGCCACCGAAAAGATCATCTTAATCCTCCAAGCTCGAGTATGAAACGGCGCTTTGCGGCTTCAAAACCAGGAGGACCCGAGCGGGCGGCGAAGGATTCGATCTGGAAATTAGTTTCGAAAAGGAGGAACCGCCGTGTACGCTCGGGTTCCCGGTGTAGGTCTAGTGGGCCTTGAAGCGCGGCTTGTCCACGTGGAAGTCAGTCTGGCGAACGGATTGCCCCGGTTTGAGATCGTAGGGCTTCCGGGGTCGGAGGTTCGGGAGGCCAAAGAGAGAGTCCGGGCTGCCGTTGAAAACAGCGGCTATCCATTTCCCCTCCGGAGAATCACCGCCAACCTCACTCCGGCCGATTGGCGCAAAGAAGGATCCGGTTGGGACTTGCCCCTGGCATTGTCCATCCTGGCAGCCGCCGGGATCGTCTCCGCCGAGCGGGCGTCCTCGTTCGTCATGATGGGCGAATTGACGCTGGACGGTTCGGTGAAGGACGTTCGGGGCGTGTTGCCTGCGGCCCACACGGCCCGGAGAGCGGGACTCGCGTTGATTTGTCCGGAGGCGTCGGGGCGGCTGGCGAGGACGGTGGAAGGATTGGCGGTATTTCCGGTGGCGACCTTGCGGGAAGCGGCGGAGGTGGTCGCCGGCCGCTTCCGAGGGCGTACGCCACCGGAAGGCCCCGTTCCGGTAGAGGCGGAGGAGGGACTGGATTTCGCCGATCTTTACGGTTTGGAACAGGGAAAGCGGGCGTGCGAGATCGCGGCGGCGGGCTGGCATCACCTTTTGTTGTCCGGCCCGCCCGGTTCCGGAAAAACGGCTTTGGCCAAACGTTTGGCCACCGTTTTGCCTCCCCTGTCACCGGAGGAAGCGATCGAAGTGACCCACATTTATTCGACCGTCCAAGCGTCCGATTCCCTGACCCTGATGAAACGGCGCCCCTTTCGCCAACCCCATCACACCATCAGCCCTCAGGGGCTCTTAGGAGGAGGGCGCCAACCCCGGCCCGGGGAAGTGAGCTTGGCCCACCGGGGGGTGTTGTTTCTCGACGAATTCGGGGAATTCTCCCGGGCTGCGGCGGAAGGTTTGCGCCAGCCGCTGGAATCGGGCCGGGTCGTGGTGGTCCGAAATCAGACGGCGCTGGTCTTTCCGGCCCGTTTTCTACTGGTCGGGGCGTTTAACCTTTGTCCCTGCGGGCGCATGGGTACCGAGGAGCCGTGTCGGTGTTCTCCCGCTCTTTTGAGGCGCTATTACGGCCGGATTTCTGCCCCCATTCTCGACCGGGTCGATTTGTACGTCGAAATCGCCCGGTTGCCCGGCCCTCCGGGAGAACGGGCGGGCCGGGCGGAGTCTTCGGCGTCGATCCAGAGCCGGGTCGAACGGGCTTGGGCGGTGCAGCGCAGGCGAAAACCCGGATCTTCTTTTCCCTACAACGCCGGTTACGGCCCCTGGGATCTTCGCCATTTGGCCCCTTTGTCGGCTGAGGCCGAAGCCCTGTTGGATCGGGCCTACCGGGTGTTTGGCCTCTCGACGCGATCCTATTATGGAGTATGGAGGGTGGCGAGGACGATCGCCGATTTGGCGGGCCGCGAAGTGGTCGAACGGATGGACGTGGCCGAGGCCCTGCAGTTTCGCCGGCGGTTTTCCCCACCGGAATCTCCCCCTAAGTTCATTCGCGGCGGCGACGGGATCGAATCGGAAGGCGATGGGACGGATCCGGTTATGTTCGCCGAAGAGCGCAGGAATAGAAGTTGACGGATGGGGCGTTTCCGACTATTCTGGACGTGATGCGGACGGTGAATCCCTGAGGATGGAAATGAGGATGCTGCGGCACCGGGAACCGGCTCGCGCCGCGGCAGGAGGAGGGGTAGGCGTGCAGTACCGACGGCTTGGCAACAGCGGATTGTCCGTATCCGTTCTGGGTCTAGGAACCAATGCCTTCGGGTCGAGGGCCGATCGGGAGACCTCGATCCGGATCATCCACCGGGCTTTGGACCGGGGAATCAATTTTATCGATACCGCCAATATCTACAGCGGATCGGAATCCGAGCGCATCATCGGTGAAGCGTTGGCGGGCCGGCGCCATGAGGTGGTTTTGGCGACAAAAGCCGGATTGGTCCGGGGAGAGGGGCCGAACGACCGCGGTTCGTCCCGCTTTCATCTCCAACGGGAGTTGGAAGAGAGCTTGAGGCGGCTTCGGACCGATTACATCGATCTGTATCAGATTCACACGTTTGATCCGTACACTCCGCTGGAAGAAACCCTTCGGACATTGGACGACATGGTTCGGTCGGGAAAAGTCCGTTACATCGGCGCGTCCAACTACGCGGCCTGGGAGTTGATGAAGGCCCTCGGCATCAGCGATCGGTTGGGCCTCGTGCGGTTTATTTCCGTCCAGCCTTGTTATTCCTTGGCAGACCGAACGCCCGAGTTGGAACTGGTTCCCCTGTGCCTCGATCAAGGAGTGGGGATCATTCCTTATTTTCCGCTGGCCGGTGGCATCCTCACCGGCAAATATTCCGCTTCCTCCGTTCCTCCGGGTTCGCGCGCCGACAAAGATCCGAACTTCGCCCGGAGATTGGACGGAGAACGGATCGCCCTCGGGGAGAAGGTCGCCCGCCTGGCGCAGGAGGCGGGATGTTCCGCGAGCGCTCTTTCCCTGGCTTGGCTTTTGGAACGGCCTGCGGTTTCCACCGTGATTGCCGGGGCGACTCGGGTCGAGCAATTGGAGGAAAATTTGCAGAGCCTTTCGGTTTCCTTGGATGCGGAGATGCGGCGCGAATTGGACCGCATCAGCGAACCCTTTCGATACGGACCGCCCTTTGCCGTCTACCGGCTGGCGTAGGTCGCAAGCCTCTCCGCATCTCCACCCGAGCCGCGGCCTCCCGACCGGACGAATGGAGGCTTCTTCGGGAGAAGAGGATAGGTCCAGGGCGTCGCCCCGGCCCTCGTTGCACAAATCCGGCAATGTCGCTAAGATGGACAAGGGTACGTGATCAAAGGCTGGCAGTGGGCCAGCTGGCCGGGAGCCGGCCCGGCAGCCTCGGTGTACGTTGGGGCTGCCACAGGGTAAGGAGGCGTCGTGGGTGATTTCCATTATTGTACCGACGTTCAATGAGGATCAGGCGGTGCGGCTTCTCGTCGATCGAATCGAGGCGGCGTTGAAAGACCTGCCTTATGAATTGATTTTTGTCGACGACAGCACGGACGATACGCCGAAGGTGCTGGAGGAGCTGGCTCGCACGCGCCAGCGGATTCGCTATGTCCACCGGGAAGGAAAAAGGGGTTTGGCGACGGCGGTTCTTCAGGGGTTTCAACTGGCGAAGGGATCGGTTTTGGCGGTGATGGATGCCGACTTACAGCATCCGCCCGAAGTCATTCCCGAGATGTACAAGAAAATTTTAGGAGGGGCGGAGGTCGTTGTGGCCAGCCGTTTCCTCCCACAGGGGGACGACGGCGGTCTCAAAGGGATTCGCAAATTTGTCTCGAGGACGGCACGGTGGATCGGCAGGGCGGCGCTGCAGCGCGTGAGGGCGGTCAGCGACCCGATGAGCGGATTTTTTATGGTGCATCGCCGGGTCGTGGAAGGTGTGAATTGGAATCCCGTCGGTTGGAAGATTCTAATGGAAATTCTCGTCAAAGGGCGATACGTCCGGCTTGCGGAAGTGCCGTACGCTTTTCAACCGCGGGTTGCGAACCGCTCGAAAATGAGCGGCCGGGAAATGTTAAACTATTTACGGCATGTGGGGCGACTGGTGCTTCAATCTCCCGACGATCGCCGGTTCTGGCTTTTTGCCCTGGTGGGAGCCAGCGGTGTGGGAGTGAATGCCTTTTTATTCTCGTTGATCGCCGGATTAAACGTGCCTCCCGAAACGGCCGGTTTCGTGTCGGCCTCCTTGGCGATGATTTGGAATTTCGCCTGGAACAGTTGGTGGACGTGGCGGGACGTCGGACAGGGCGATCCCCTTCCGGTGATCTTCGCCAAATACGTCATCGTCGCGTTGGTCGGCATTGCCGTCAATTTGGCCGTACTGAGCGCGTTGTACCGCTGGCTGGAAGTCCCGGAGGAAGCGGCAAATCTCGTGGGCATCTTCTGCGGCGCGGCCGTCAATTACCGCCTCAACGATCGCTGGACGTGGCGGCGGATCGGGCAGAAACGTGCCAGGATGCGGACTTCGTGAAAAGCGAGTCAGAGGGCTGGTGGTGGCCGCGTGGCTTCTCGAGAAGCGTGGAAATACGCCGTTTGTTTTTTTGCCCTTCACAAAGCCGTAGTCTGGGGGGGAAGCCTCTGGTTCTCTCGGTTCCAGGCGCCGCAGGGGTCGCTGTGGCGCGTGGTGAAATACGCGCTGGTCGATCACTTGTCCCGATGGGATGCCGGGTGGTACATCGGTATTGCCGACCGCGGGTACGATCCGAGATCGGCCGCTTTTTTCCCGTTTCTTCCGTACGGGATGCGCTGGATCCACGAATGGACGGGGCTTTCGTACCCGGCGGCCGGTTTTTTGATTGCCAACGCGTCGTTCCTCCTGGCTCTCTATGTGATGGCCCGCTTGCTTCTGTTGGACGAATCGCCCGGCACCGTTCGCCGAACTCTCGGTTTGATGGTGCTGTTTCCGACGTCCTTTTTTTTCGCGGCTCCGTACACCGAAGCGCCGTTTCTCCTGTGGACGGCCGCAAGTCTTTATTTCGCCCGGATCGGGCGTTTTTGGCCGGCGGGACTGTTCGGCGGTCTCGCCGCTTTGACCCGCAATACCGGAGTGGTACTCCTGCTGCCGTTTTTGTACGAGTATTTCTCAGGCGGCGGGCGCCGGCGCCGCCGCGCTGGGCCGGATCTTGCGGCTGCGGCGTTGATTCCGGCCGGATTGGCCGCTTTTATGGCATTATTGCAACAAAAGATCGGAGACCCTTTGGGGTTTGTCCACGCCCAACAGGTCTGGAAACGGTCTTTTCACTGGCCGTGGATTACGGTTTGGCGGGGGACGGCGGATTTGTGGGCCGTTCCTAAGCGGGGATGGACGCTGTTCATCCACTCCTTTACGGCGGCCGTCGTGTATCTGGAAGGAATTCTGTTGGCGCTTCCTGCGTTCTGGCAAAGGTTGCGCATCCGGGGCAGTTATTATCTGTATGCTCTCGTTTCGGTCCTCGTGCCCCTGCTGTCCCCGAGCACGGACTGGTATTTTCTCAGCATTTCCCGGTTTGTATTGGTGCTATTCCCCTTATTTCTGATTGCGGCGCGCATACTGGAAAACCGGGTGATCTACTTGGCGGTCGCAGCGGCGAGTGCCGTCGGGCAGTTGTTTTTCCTGGCGAACTTCAGCGAGGGGAATTTTGTGGCGTGAATTCTAATAATTGGAATCCCTCGCGGACGAGTGCTTCTTTCGCCCGAACGATGCACTGCGGATCCGGAGCCGAAAGGGTGTGGTAGTGGAGGCCGCCGGTCACTTCGGAGAATAAAGGCAGGGGCGAGCGGGCCCGCTTTTCCAGAAAAGCGGCCAGGTCTTCCGGCGTGGCGATATCCAGCCGGCCGTGGATGCGCCCATAAACCGGGTGGTCGATGAAAACGTCTTCGACGGTTATGCCGTGGCCGACCAGGATTTCCAGCTCTCTCGGCAATTGCTCCGGGGTGTGAATGATGCCGAGCACTTCCCGGTGGCGGGGCGGACCTTCCCGGGGAAGCAGATAACCCTGAGTGGTGCTGAGAATGGGGTGGCCTTCCCGGCGCAACAGGGCGATGTCTTGGACGACAGTTTGCCGGCTCACCCCGAGGCGCCGGGCAAGTTTTGAGCCGGGGACGGGCTGGTCCGAGGTGCGTAGGACTTCCAACAACCGTTCTCGGCGTTCCATATTCAGGAGAACCTCCATGACATAGGAGGGGGGGCGGCCGGTGCCGCCCCCGCCTCCTACGAGAGTTGCAACATGCGTTCGATGGCCGTGCGGGCCCAGTAGGCGGTTTCTTCCGGTACCCGAATGACGCCGGAAGGTGTTCCCGCCGCCAGGTTTTCAAGGGCCTGCAAGAGATGCGGCCGGTCGATGCGGTTCATGGTCAAACAGGGACAGATCATTTCGTTCAACGAAATGATCCACTGTTCCGGGTGTTCCCGCGCCAGGCGGTGAACCAGATTGTGTTCCGTTCCAATGGCCCACTTGGTCCCAGGGGGCGCGTTCCGAACCGCCCGGATGATGTAATCGGTCGATCCGCTGTCGTCCGCCAATTGCACGGTCTCGTACATACACTCCGGATGAACGATGACGCGAATGCCGGGATATTTCTTCCGGACTTCTTCCACGTGCCGGGGTTCAAAACGTTGGTGCACGGAACAGTGTCCTTTCCACAGGAACATCCGGGGCTCTCCCCGTCCGTGGGGAAATTCCAACCGCATGTCCGCCGGGTCGTATACGCACATCTCTTCCAAGGGAACGCCCAATTTTACGCCGGTATTGCGGCCCAAGTGCTGATCCGGGAGGAAGAGAACCCGTTTTTTGACTCGAAAGGCCTCGGATAATACCCGCTCCGCATTGGAAGAGGTACAGGTCATTCCGCCGCGACGCCCCACAAAGGCTTTAACCTCGGCCGACGAATTGACGTAGGTCACGGGAAAGATGGAATCTCCGTATTCTTCCGTGAGCAGGTCCCAACATTCCTCGAGGTCCTGGATGTCCGCCATATCGGCCATGGAGCAACCGGCGTTCAGATCCGGCAAAATGACCATCTGGTCTTCTCCCGTCAAGATGTCGGCGGTCTCAGCCATAAAGTGGACCCCGCAAAAGACGATATACCGGATGTCTTTCAGACTTGCGGCAATTCGCGACAACTGCAGGGAATCTCCGCGGTAATCGGCGAACCGGATGACATCGTCCCGTTGATAGTGGTGTCCCAGGATCACGACCTGACCGTTCAAGTCCTTCTTGAGTTTTTCGATTCTCCGGTCCAATTCCTCGGAGTCCGCGGAGGCATGCCCCTTCCCGAAGAGGGAGGAAACGGTCGAGCATTCCATCAGAGACATGACGCACAACCTCCTGCTGTTGATGCCCTCATTATGGCTCCGGACTTGTCAACTGTCAAGACAGATGTAAAATTGGTGTATCCATAGCGAACCGGATCAGGTCCAATCCAAATTCGAAAGGAGGGGAAGCCCGGTCCCGACCTTCTGCTCCGTCGAGCAAAGGGGCGGAACCGGGCACGGCGTATGCCGGATGTATCGAGGTATTTCGACCATGCCGCGACGACCCCCGTCCGTCCGGAAGTATGGGAGGCGATGGGGGAGTACGCCGTGGAGCGTTTTGGCAATCCCAACAGTCTTCATCAATTCGGACTGGAAGCCAAAGAGGCTTTGGAGCGGGCCCGCTCCGTCGTTGCCGCGTTCATAGGCGCCCGGGACAAAGAAGTGTTCTTTACCGGCACGGGAACGGAAGCCAACAACTTGGCCGTGATCGGGGCTGCCCGCCGGCTGCGCCGCCTCGGTCGCGGGAGCCACTTGATTACCAGTGCCGTGGAGCACCCCTCCGTCCGCGCGGCGATGCAGTCCTTGGAAAAGGAGGGATTTCGCGTGACACAAGTCCCCGTCGACCGGTTCGGCCGCGTGGATCCGGAAGACGTGCGGCGGGCGATGGAACCGGACACCGTGCTGGTCAGCATCATGCACGCCAACAACGTCGTCGGAACGGTGCAACCGGTGGAAGAGATCGGTGTACTCACCCGGGAGCGGGGGATCTGGTTCCACGTCGATGCCGTCCAGAGCTTCGGCAAGATACCGGTGGACGTCGAGCGTTTTCGCGCGGATCTGTTGACGATCAACGCCCACAAAATCGGCGGTCCGAAAGGAATTGCCGCGCTGTACATCCGCAAAGGGGTGCGCCTGGATCCCCTCGTGTACGGCGGGGGACAGGAAAGGGGGATGCGCCCGGGGACGCAAAACGTCGCAGGCATTGTCGGATTCGCCAAGGCCGTCGAGTTGTCCGGAGCGGCTCGCCCGGCAGAAACCCGGCGGTTGACGGCCCTTCGCCGTCGCCTGGAGAACCGCCTGCGGCATCTGGTGCCGGAGTTGCGGATCAACGGACATCCGGACTTTGTCCTGCCCACCGTCCTCAACATCGGCGTGCCGCGGATTGAAGGTCAGGCCTTGATGCTGGAGTTGGACCGGCTCGGCTTTGCCGTATCCAGCGGATCGGCCTGCAGTTCAACGGATCACGAGCCCTCGTACGTTTTGTTGGCCATGGGACAGTCGAGGGAAGAGGCGTTGGAGAGTTTGCGCATCAGCCTGGGATGGACCACCGGCGAGGCGGCGGTGGATGCGCTGGCCGACGCAGTGGCTCAGGCGGCTCGCCGGTGGAAGGACTCTTCGGCCTTGCCGGTGGATTAATAAGAAGACGGTTCCGGCAACGGGGTGGTGCGACGACTTGGCATTGGGAAATTTGTGTATGGTAGTATAATGTTTAGATGATTCTATGGAATGAAAAGAGGGATCCGTAACCGTGGCAGATCGACGTTTCCAATTGCCCGTCGTGCAAAGTCTGGTGGCCCGATTCTTCGCGCTTTGTTTCGTTTACGGATTTGTCGTCGCGGCGGCCGCCCGCTTCCTGTACGGAAACGGCGTAAGAGCCGGGGCCGATGCGTGGATGGTGGCCGTGGTGCTCGTCGCCGCGGTTGCGGCGACGCTCCTGCTGCGGAAACTGCTTCTTCCCGGGATTGTCGATATGATCCAGGTGCTCGCGATCGTCACCGATGAGGTGGACGTGTCGCGGCGGGTGCAGTACCGGTCCCGTCACGAACTCGGCCGGCTCTCCCACGGAATCAACCGGGTGATCAAAGGGTTCCGGCAAATTCTCCTGCATATCCGCGACCTTTCGAATCAGATTTTGTCGGGGGTCAAGCGGATGGTGGCCATGACCGCTCAATCGGCGGAGTGGGGGAAGCGAATCAGCCGGACCATGGACGAGTTTGTCGCCGGCATGGCCGAACAGTCCCGTTTGGCGGAGCTTTCCGGCCAAACGGTCAAAGACATGGTGCAGTCCGTGCGCCTCGCCGGGGAAAAAGCGCAACTCGTCGCATCGGAAGTGGAGAGGGCTCGGGACGAATTGGCGGTGGGTCTGGAGACGGTGCGGCGGATCAACGGTCAGATGGCGGATACCGTTTCGGCTGCTCACGAAATGGCGGAATCGGTGGAACAACTGGGGAAACTGTCTTCGCAAATCAACGAAATCACCCTTTGGATCGGCGACATTGCGGCTCAAACGAACATGCTGGCACTCAACGCCGCCATCGAGGCGGCCCGGGCTGGAGAAGAGGGGCGCGGATTTGCCGTCGTGGCGCAAGAGGTGCGGAAGCTGGCCGCCCACACGGAACAGGCGGTGGGGCAGATCGGCCGGTTGATCGAACAGGTTCGGAGCCAGGTCAACCAGAGCGTGCGGCAATCGAAGCAAGCTCAGGCTCTGGTGGACGAACAACAATCCATGTCCGGTGAAGTGTCGCGGGTCCTCCAGGAAATTGCGGAGGTCTTCGACCGCGTCCGCGGACAGCTGGAGGCGGTGATCCAGGTGCACGAAGGCTTGATCGGAGGAAACGACACGGTGCTCCGGGCGGTGGAGAATGTGACGCAAAACGCGACTCGCCTATCGGACGCGGTGCACGAAGTGTACGCCGCCGTCCAGCAACAAACGGCGACGGCTTCGGAAGTGGCGGGGGAAGCCGAGCGCGTCTACAGTTTGATTTCCCGATTGGAACACGAGGCCGTTCGGTGGAAGGGGCTGGACGGCTGAACAACATCCCACGCTTTCCAAGGGCGCTTAGGCGCCCTTTTTTGATTGGCTCTTGTCAGTCCGGATGATTTCGTGTAGAATAACGACCATAAATTCAAATTAAATATATATGTTTAGTATAACAAATTGGTTTAATAAATCCCTTGACGGCCTCGGAAAGGAGTTGGAGACGGTGGCGGAAAAAGGCCCCTCCAAAATTGAAGAAATCAAGCTCAACAGCCAATATCTTCGAGGGACGATCGCCGAAGAGTTGAAGGAGGACAAAACTCATTTTTCGGAAGAAAACCAACAAATCCTGAAGTTCCACGGGATCTACCAGCAGGACGACCGGGATGTTCGCCAGGCGAGAAAGAAAGAAGGGCTAGAGCCCCTTTATCAGATGATGATCCGCGCCCGCATCCCCGGAGGGGTGGTGACGCCCGAGGCGTATCTGGTGTTTGACGGGCTGGCGGATCAGTACGCCAATGGGTCCCTGCGGGTGACCACCCGGCAGACCTTCCAACTTCACGGTGTTCTCAAGGGCAATTTAAAAGCTACGATTCGGCGAATCAACGAACAGCTGATTACGACCCTCGGCGGATGCGGCGACCAGGTCCGGAACATCCTGTTGTGCCCGGCTCCTGTGAAAGATGCGTTCCGTGCGGAATTAGAGGAGGTTCTGAGAAGGCTAGTGGACGCCCTGTCGGCCAAGACCCCGGCGTATCACGAAATTTGGCTGGACGGGGAGAAGGTGGCCGGCGGCGAACCTCCGGAAACCGGGGACACCGTCGAGCCCCTTTACGGCAAAACGTATTTGCCGCGCAAATTTAAAACAGCCATTGCCATTGAGGGCGACAATTGTGTGGACGTCTACACCAACGACCTCGGTTGGGTCGCCCACCGGGAAGGCGACCGGTTGGCGGGCTTTACGGTTTTGGTCGGCGGAGGCATGGGGCGTTCCGCGCCGCGCCCCGACACCTATCCCCGATTGGCGGATCCCATCGCCTTTGTCGAACCGGACCGGGTGGTGGAAGTGGCCGAGGCCATTGTGGCCATTCAGCGGGATTACGGCGATCGTTCGGACCGGAAACAGGCCCGGATGAAATACCTCATCGACAAGCGGGGACTCGACTGGTTCAAGGGAGAGCTGGAAAGTCGCCTCGGCCGGAAACTCAGCCCCCCGCGCCCGCTGCAGTGGGGAGGGACGGACGATCACTTGGGCTGGAACGCCCAGGGCGACGGACGGTACTGGTTGGGATTGTTCATCGCAAACGGCCGCATTCGCGACTCCGAATCGATGCGGCTCAAAACGGCCCTGCGGGAGATTGTGGCCCGCTTCCGTCCCACGATCCGGTTGACGACGCAACAGAACCTGTTGCTGTCGGATCTCGATCCGTCCGTTCGGGATGAGGTGGAGGAAATTCTGAAAAGCCACGGCGTTCCTCTGCCCGGGGAGATCCCCCCAGTGGTCCGGTACTCCATGGCGTGCGTGGCTCTTCCGACCTGCGGCCTGGCGGTGGCGGAATCGGAACGGGCGATTCCCGGCGTGCTCGCCGCCTTGCAAAAGGAATTGCAGGAACTGGGTTTGGCCGGCGAGCCGATCAGCGTTCGGATGAGCGGGTGTCCAAATGGATGCTCGAGACCCTACGTCGGAGACATCGGGTTTGTGGGCCGGAGTCTCGGAAAATACGACATTTGGTTGGGGGGAGACTACGACGGGACGCGGTTGTCCCGGTTGTTTGAGGAATTGGTTCCCTTGGAGGAATTGGCGGACCGCCTCCGTCCCCTTTTGGCCGCCTTTCGAGCGGAAAGGCGGCCCGGGGAGACATTCGGCGCCTACTGCACCCGGGTGGGGGTGGAGGCTCTGCGACAAAAACGGGATCAATACGCCGTTCGCTAGTCCATCCACCGGGAGACGGCCGATAGGGGTTTGCGCGACGGTCGAGGAATCCGTTCGGGATAACCCAAAAACACGATGCCCACGATGTCGTGATTTTCTGGCAGACCCAGGTAGGCCTTGGCCTCCGGGGAGCGCGTCAGGGGACCGGTGCCCCAGTAGGAGCCCAGTCCTTCCGCCGTGGCCGCCAGCAAGATGTTTTGCACCGCGCAGGCCACGGCGGCGTAGTCTTCCCTCCGCGTTTCCGGATCTTCGGCCAGCCGCTGGGAGACGACGACGATCCACGGCGGAGTGATCATCTCCCGATAGGCGTTGTCGCCCCGGCGGCGGCTCTCCTCTTCGCCCAAATGGGCATTTTTTTCGGTGACGATCCGGCGGCGCAATTCGGCCAATTCGGCTTTTGCACGGCCGGTGAGGACGGTGAAAAACCAAGGTTCGGTCAGACGGTGGTTGGGAGCCCAACGTCCGGCGTCGACGATCCGTTCGATCACTGCGCGCTCGACCGGGTCCGGCCGAAACAGCTTAATATTGCGCCGGGTCCGAATCGCTTCATACACGTCCACGGCCTATACTCCTCCTCTTAGGGCAACGGGTATCTTCGGGTGCCGGTCTTCGGGTGGCGGGATTCCCGCCCTTCTGGCACCAGCCTTTAAGAAACCACGGACCGCGCCTGCACCACCCGGAGAAAATCTTCTTCGTCGAGGACTTCGGTTTCCAGCAGCCGGTCGGCGAGCCGGTCCAGAACCTGGCGATGACGGGCCAGCAGATCGAACGCTTCCTCGTAACATTGGGTGAGCACCTGACTGGCGTAGCGGTTGGCAACCTCCAGGTCGCGGCTGCCCGCGTGGTGGGGACGAAGGGTCAACAGGCCCATGGGGCTCATCCCGAAACGCACCACGAAGGCCCAAGCCCATTCCGTCGCCTGTTCGAGATCCTGTTCCGCTCCGGTGCTCGTTTCCCCGAACACCAGTTCTTCGGCGGCGCGCCCGCCCAAAGCCATCCGGATTTTGTTCAAGAGTTCGCTTCTAGTATACAATACTCGGTCCTCTGCGGACTCCTGCAATACGTACCCCAAAGCTTGGCCGCGGGGAAGAATGCTGATCCTCTGCACCCGACCGCCGCCCCCCAGATGGGCGAGGAGGGCGTGGCCCGCCTCGTGATAGGCGGTGATGCGCCTGTCCTGTTCCCGCATGGCGGAAAACTTCCGGGGATTGCCGGCCACGACCCGGTCGAGGGATTGGGTAAAATGGCGCATTTCAATTTGCCTGGCCCGTTCCTTGACGGCCAGGATGGCGGCCTCGTTGCACAGATGTTTCAGCATGGCCCCGGAGAAACCGGGGGTCTGCCGCGCCAGGGAGGCAAAATCGACGGTGGGGTGAACGGGCTTGTCGCGAGTGTGAAGCCGCAAGATCTTTTCCCGGCCTTCGACGGTCGGAAGATCGACGCGAATATGGCGGTCAAACCGGCCGGGGCGGAGGAGCGCAGGATCGAGGATGTCCAGCCGATTGGTCGCCCCCATGACGATGATGTCCTGGCGGGCGTGGAATCCATCCAACTGAACCAGCAATTCGTTCAGCGTTTGGTCCCATTCCTGGGAGCTTCCCGTCTCTCCCCGCCGCCGTCCGAGGGCGTCCAATTCGTCGAAAAAAATGATGGCCGGCCGGTTGAGCCGCCGAACTTGGTCGAACAAGTCCCGGATTTTTTTGGCGCCCAATCCGACGTATTGCTCGACGAATTGAGAGCCGCTGCACGCGATGAACTCGACTCCCGCCTCCCCGGCTACCGCTCGGGCCAACAGCGTTTTGCCCGTTCCAGGAGGGCCGTACAGAATCACTCCTTTGGGCATTTCTGCTCCCATTCGGCGGTATTTGGCCGGGTCCCGGAGATAATCGACGATGTCGCGCAGCTCCTCCACGGTTTCGTCCACCCCCGCCGCATCCGAGAACGAGGCGCGGGGCTGGGCGCTGAAAAATTCCCTTGACGGCCTCGTGGCGTCGCGGACGGACGGGGTCGCCGTTTTACCCAAAGACGGGGTGTTGGAGCGGTGAGTCATCAAGAGACCGGCGAAGCCGGCCACCGAGATGGCCGCCAGGGCGGCGGAAAGGAGCAAACCCGTGTCCCAGATTTGCCCGTCCAGGACGATGGGCGGCCAGGTCCAAGTCCGGTGAAGCAGCCAGATTTCCAAGGCTCCGAGAAGGGCCAGTGCCGATAGGACGGTCATGACGAGACGCCAGTGGCGCCGTTGCCGGATGTCGCGCACGTCGAGGTCCCCCACCCTCTGGAATCAAATTCGGTATTCTAGGGACCAGTCTCGCCGAGAAATCCCTGCCTCAAACGGCGCGAAAACCCGTGTGCGTCACTTGGCTGCCGGACGTTTCCCGCGCTATAATGTGAAAAGAGGTTGGGAAACCCTTGCGTCCTGGAAAAGAAAAAAGGTGCGGTGTTGCAGACGTGTGGTTTTCGTCGTTTTGGAAGAAACAAATGCAACCGGAATCCAGCGAGGACCGGCAAAAAAAGCTGGTCGCGGCGAAGCGGTACGTCGTCGATATTAATGTGATGTGCAACTGCCCCCCGCTGTTCTTTATGGACGGGGTCACGCTGATCATGCCGATCAGCGTCTATCACGGAGCGTTCCGATACTGGGATTCTCTGTTGAACCATCCGGATCCGGGGGAGTACGAGCAGCACGACATCACGGCGTTGTGCCAGCTCATGCCCCAGCTGTCCACGGACCTGATCCGCCGGCAGGCTACGGTGGTGGAACAGGCGGGCGGGGATTATTATCGGGGTAAGCCGCTGTTGTTGAACGACAAGGTGAAACTGCAATTGGTATGGGCGTATTTCACGGATTTATTGCCCACGGAAGCCCTTTCAGAGGTGATTGAGGAAGACTATCTCCTCGACTGTCTCATCGCGGCGGCGGAAGAAAACGTCCCCTATTTGGTGACCGACGAAACCGAGTACATCGTCGAAGAAATCCGCCGCGAGTTCCGCCTGCAAGTGGCTTGTCTCAACGCGGATGAGGTTTTGAGGGATTTGAGGCGAGGCCGGTACGACGCCTGAGTTCCGGTCCGGATGGTCCGCAGCCCCCGGCATTCCCCGGGGGCTGCGCCCTTTTGCGCTCCGTTCATCGGGCGTCCGTCCCCACAAGCGGTTTCATCAGCGTTTCTTTCTCACGGGAGCCGCAGGCGGCCTTTCCGACGCCCGCTTGAAAATGGCGGTGCAATGGAAATGACCCGGTACCACCGAAACCAATTCCCAGCCCTGTTTTCCCATGTTGTTCAACTCCTGCCGGATGGCGTCTACATGGTTGACGAGAGTCGCGTATTCCCAACGTGTCCGAGCCAACCGGTTCACCTCCGAAGCATTGGGAAATTGGGTTCGTTTTCATCATCTCATTCATATGGAACGTCCGCCTGCGGAGTGCCTGACGGACAGACGTTTAAAACACCAGATCGATGCTTTTGGGTTCAACCATTTTCCAAAAACTACATAACACTTCCCGGTCTCCGCTGGCCGACAGGGAAATGGATCCGGTCTTTCCCGGCGGCGGTTCCGGCCAACGTTTCCGCAAATCCCGGGCCAGCCAGTCGGCGGGATCGATCAGCACAGACTCCGGAAGCCATTCTTGGATGTAGTCGCGTATCAGCGGGTAGTGGGTGCAGCCGAGGATCACCGCGTCGGCGCCCCAGGTTTTCAAGGGAACCAGGTACTCATTCAACGCCGGTTCGTAGATGCGGCGATCGCGGTATCCTCTTTCGATGAGGGGAACGAGCGCCGGAGCGGGGATCGCCAGCACGTCCGCTTGGGGGCAGGCGGAGCGGATTTCCCTTTCGAAAACGCCGGCTTCCACGGTGCGGCGGGTCGCTAGAAGGCCGATGCGGGTCGCTCCGATCTCGCGTACGGCGCGGGCCGATGCGGAGACGAGGGTGAAAAACGGGAGATTCGAGCAAAGGCGTCCGATGGTGTCCACAGCGACCGAAGCACTGGTGTTGCAGGCCACGACGAGCGCATCCAACCTGTGCGGTTCCAGTCGCCGGATTGCGGCGGCGGACAACTGCCGGATTTCCTCCGGAGAGCGGTCGCCGTAAGGGGCGTTCCGGGTATCGCCGAAATAGATGTAATCGTGATAGGGCATTTGCCGGACAAAGGCGGCGAGGACGGTCAAACCGCCGACGCCCGAATCGTACATGCCGATTCTCAACGTCATGGCCTCCTTGTTGGGGTCCTGTCGCGCCGGGCCGGGTTCCGACTGCGCGCTCGAAAACCGAAACAAAGGAACCCCGGTCGGAGCCGAGGTTCTCAGGTCTGGGTCAGTATATGCGAATCGGCTGGTAAAAGGTATCCCGTTCCACCGGTACGCGCCCCGCTCCTTTGATGAGCCACACCAGTTCATCTCGGGTCAGGGATTGTTCGGTGAGGGCGCCTCCCGCGTGGCTGATTCGCTCTTCGACCAGGGTGCCGTGAACGTCGGAAGACCCGAAATACAGGGCGAGTTGGGTCAATTTGGTGCCGATGTTGATCCAGTACGCCTTGATGTGCGGGACGTTGTCCACGATCAGCCGGCTGACGGCAATGGTCCGCAGGTCGTCGTCCGCCGAAGTGCGTTTCTTGATCGAGGAGGTTTTGAACCGCGGCTGTACCGCCAAGGGAATGAAGGCCAGAAAACCTTGGGTTTCGTCTTGGAGTTCCCGGATGTAGATCATGTGTTGAACCCGTTCCTCCACCGTTTCGATCGATCCGTACAGCATGGTGGCGTGGGTTTTCATTCCCAGGCGATGGGCAATGCGGTGTACTTCGAGCCATTGTTGTACTGAGGCTTTTTCCACCGCCATCTTCTGGCGGTAACGCTCGCTGAGGATCTCCGCCCCGCCGCCGGGTAAGCTCTCCACTCCGGCGTCCATCAGGCGCCTCAAGACCTGCTCCACGGAAAGCCCGGAAAGGCGGTGAAAAAAATCGACCTCGGCGGCCGTATACGCTTTGATGGTGACATCCGGATAGTGTTCTTTCAAAGCCCGGACTACGTCCACGTAATACTCAAAAGGAACCGTGTGGTTGTGCCCGCCGACGATGTGAAATTCCCGAATCCCCGGGGTCCAGCGCTCCCGCACGTAGGCGAGCACTTCCTCCGGGGACATGGTGTAAGCTCCTTCCGCCCCCGGATCCCGGCGAAAATGGCAAAAACGGCAGTGGGCTTCACAGACGTTGGTGGGATTGATGTACATGTTTTGGATGAAATAAACCTTTCGCTGATTGATTCGCTCGTTGACCAGGTTGGCCAGGCGGCCGACGGCCAGCAAATCTTCACACTGGTACAGACGAATTCCGTCTTCCAGGGTCAGACGTTCGCCTCGCTCCACCTTTTCGGCGATGTCGGCAATGCCGCTCATTTGTATCACCATCTTTCGAAACTTGCAGCCGAGGGAGCTCGATGGAAAGGTCCTCTTGACGTCATTAAGTATAGGAGTGTAAAACTAAGGTGTCAACGAAGCGGGGAAGCAAAGGAGGTAGAAGCAAAAAAAATGCGCCGTCGGCGGCGCATCATTCGGCTGTGGGAACGGCGGGCGGCTGTGTGATCGCCTTGAGGCGCACTTTGAGTTCTTCTTCCCAGTCGGAGTCTCCGACGGCCCGAGCCAAATTGATCAGGTCCAGCAGGGCGTCGATTTGATCGGGAATGTATCGCTTCTCCAGCAAGACCCGTTCGTCGGGAGGGTACGCTTCGAGGATCTCCCGGACGCGATCTTCGCCGACGAATTCCCGGAAATTGGCCTCGCGGACGCCGTCGGCCGCACAATTGTGGGCGATCATGGTAAAATCGAGCGTGACGGCGGGAGCGACGTGCCACCGGTTGCAGGTGGGGCACACCAGGACCGGTACATCATGAATGAACACCGGGCCTTCGGCGTAGACGTTTTGCAACGACGCCACCATGGTCATTCCGCAGCAGAAATCCATCCGGTTTCCCTCCCGCATGCGCCGGACATGCGCCCGAATTGTTAAGTCCGTGTTTGACTTTTATTATAGCAGAGAGAATGCAGAAAAGGAATGGACCACTCGTCGATGGGTCCAATCCTCTTCATTGACGGAAATCCGAAGATGTGGTAAGATGGAACAAATTAGTGAATGTGATAACGCCGATGACCGGGACGAGTACCCAGTTCCGAGGTGGACAGAGAGTCTCCGGTAGCTGAGAAGGAGATCCACTGGAGGCTGTGGGAAGATCCCCCGAGAGGTGCAACCCGAAATTCCGTTCGCAGCAGAGGCGGGCGGAAGAGTAAGCGTTGCCGCGTTCCTCGCGTTACAGGGGCCGCGCGCCGCAGGCGCGCCGGAATGGAGGAGGGCGGAGGCCGCCGTATGCCGGCATCCGCCAACCAGGGTGGTACCGCGGGAAAAAACCCGTCCCTGAGGGGATGGGATTTTTTATTCTGGCCAAAAAAAGACCGATCGGCTCCGGAAGGATCGGAAGGGCAGGAGGGGTTTATCTTGGGGATTGGCTGACTCTGGAAGATGTGCAGGAGGCGGCTCGGCGACTGGAGACGGTGATCCACCATTTTCCGCTTCAGCGATCGCAGACCTTCAGCCGCCTGTGCAACAATCAAGTATACCTTAAATTAGAAAATCTACAAAAAACAGGAGCATTTAAGATTCGTGGCGCCTACAACAAAATCGCCAGTCTGACGCCGGAGGCGCGCTCGAAAGGAATCTTCAGCGCATCGGCGGGAAATCACGCCCAGGGAGTGGCGCTCGCAGCCTCCCGGTTCGGGGCGCCCTGTACCATCGTGATGCCCGAGGGGGCCCCCGAAGCGAAGATTACGGCCACCCGCGGGTACGGTTCCAGGGTGGAGTTGGCGGGAGCCACTTACGACGATGCGCACGCGTACGCCCAGCGCCTCTGTGAAGAACAGGGCGGGACATTTGTCCACGCTTTCGACGATTTAATGGTCATGGCCGGCCAGGGCACCATTGCCTTGGAGATCCTGGCGGAGTTGCCGGATGTCGACGCAGTGGTGGTGCCGGTGGGGGGAGGAGGTCTGATCGCCGGAATCGCGACGGCGGTCAAGGCCATCAATCCCAGGATCAAAGTGTTCGGCGTACAGGCCGCCGGCGCCGCGGCGGCGGTCCGGTCGGTCCGGGAGGGGCGGAGAGTCACTCTTCCGGATGTGGCGACGGTAGCCGACGGGATTGCGGTCAAGTCGCCCGGAGAATTGACGCTGCAACACATCGTCCGGTGGGTCGACGATCTGGTGGCCGTGTCCGATGAAGCGATTTTGCGGGCGATGTATGCGTTTCTGGAACGGACCAAAATGCTGGTCGAGGGGGCCGGGGCAGTGGGACTGGCGGCGCTCCTCGAAGGGGTTTTGCCCGTACGGCAAAAAAAAGTGGTGCTCGTGGTCAGCGGCGGAAATGTCGACATCGCCAAGCTGGCTTCCCTGCGCCCGCTGGACCGGTCGGAAAGCCCGGTGTTCTCCGGGGAATCCCGGTGAGTTATCCGCGCCGAAGGCCGCCGCGGGCATGCGGTGCTGAGCGGGGCGGGGGAATTGTAATTCGCCGCGAAATGGTCTATGTTTGGAGAGGAGCGCCGATCACCCGGGGGCACTGCGGACGGACGCCGGTGAAGGAGCATACTAGGTCCAAGAGGGTTTCGCATACTGGGGGGCGTGGAAATTGAACGGAGATTACGTGTTGCGGTGTATGTTGTGCGGGGAGACCGCCGCTGTCTCCGAGCGTGAGGCGGACAGGCTCCGCGCGGCCAAAGAGGGGGCCGCGTACATTTGCGAACTTTGCCGGAACCGGGTCCGTTACGAAAGCGAACGCCGGCGGCGGTGACCTCCCGGGCGGCGGCCGCGATGAGTGGCGCGCTGACCGGGGTGGCGTCCGGAGACAGCCTTTGGGGTCGGGAAACTGTCGTAAGGGAGGACCGCGAATGAACATTCACGAGTATCAGGGCAAGGCCATCTTGAAAGAGTACGGGGTGGCGGTCCCGAGGGGACGGGTGGCGTTCAGCGTCGAGGAAGCCGTGCAGATCGCCGAAGAACTCGGCGGCCGGGCCGTTGTGAAGGCGCAAATTCACGCCGGGGGCCGCGGCAAGGCCGGCGGGGTCAAAGTGGCCAAGTCCCTTGACGAAGTCCGGAGATATGCCGGCGAGTTGCTCGGTATGACCCTCGTCACCCACCAAACCGGCCCCGAGGGGAAAGTGGTCAAGCGGCTTTTAATTGAGGAATTGACCGATATTCAAAAGGAATATTACATAGGGTTGGTCGTCGACAGGGCATCGGGCCGGGTGGTGATGATGGCCTCCGAGGAAGGCGGCACCGAAATCGAAGAGGTGGCGGCCAAAACTCCGGAAAAGATCGTCCGTGAGACCATCGACCCGGCGGTGGGACTGCAGCCCTTCCAAGCCCGAAAACTGGCCTTTGCCATCCACATCCCCAAGCCGTTGGTCAACCAAGCGGTTCAATTTATGATGGGCCTGTATCAGGCTTTTGTGGACAAGGATTGTTCGGTGGCGGAAATCAATCCCCTTGTCGTGACGGGAGACGGCAAGGTGCTGGCCCTCGATGCGAAACTCAATTTTGACAGCAACGCCCTATTCCGGCACCCCGAATTGTTGGAACTTCGCGATCCCGACGAAGAAGATCCCCGGGAACAGCAGGCCGCCCAATTTGGTTTGAGCTACATCGCGCTGGACGGCAACATCGGGTGCATGGTCAACGGAGCCGGCCTCGCGATGGCGACGATGGACATCATCAAATACTACGGCGGTGAGCCGGCCAATTTCCTCGACGTCGGCGGCGGCGCCAGCGCCGAAAAGGTGACCGAAGCGTTCAAAATCATCCTCCAGGATTCAAAGGTGAAAGGGATTCTCGTCAACATTTTCGGCGGGATCATGAAGTGCGACGTCATTGCCACCGGAGTGGTGGAAGCGGCAAAGCAGATCGGGCTCGATCGGCCCTTGGTGGTCCGTTTGGAGGGGACCAATGTGGAACTCGGGAAGAAAATTTTAGAGGAATCCGGTCTCCGGATCGTGCCGGCGGATTCGATGGCCGATGCGGCGCAGAAGATCGTTTCTTTGGTGAAATGACGTCGGGGAGGTAAAGGTATGAGTATTCTGGTCAACCGAGATACGAAGGTGGTCACGCAGGGGATTACCGGCGCGACGGGGTTGTTCCACACGAAACAGGCGTTGGAGTACGGGACGAAGGTAGTAGCCGGCGTGACCCCCGGCAAGGGAGGCACGACCGTCGAAGGGATCCCGGTGTTCGACACGGTGGCGGAGGCGGTGAAGGAAACCGGTGCGAATGCCTCGGTGATTTACGTCCCGCCGGCCTTTGCCGCGGACGCCATCATGGAGGCGGTGGACGCGGCCGTCGAATTGGTCATCTGCATCACCGAGGGCATTCCCGTACTGGACATGGTCCGGGTCAAGCGGTATATGGAAGGGAAAAAGACGCGCCTGATCGGCCCCAACTGCCCCGGCGTCATCACCCCTGGAGAGTGCAAGATCGGTATCATGCCGGGATACATTCATTTGCCCGGCCACGTGGGAGTCGTGTCCCGGAGCGGGACTCTGACCTATGAGGCGGTTCACCAATTGTCCACCCGGGGCATCGGCCAATCGACGGCGGTGGGCATCGGCGGGGACCCGGTGAACGGGACCAATTTCATCGATGTCCTGAAAATGTTCAATGAAGATCCCGATACTTACGCGGTGATCATGATCGGCGAAATCGGCGGTACCGCTGAAGAAGAGGCGGCGGAATGGATCCGTCGGAACATGTCAAAGCCGGTAGTCGGCTTTGTCGCCGGCGCCACCGCCCCCAAGGGGAAACGAATGGGGCACGCCGGTGCCATCATTTCCGGAGGCAAGGGGACGGCCGCAGAAAAGATTGCCAAGATGCAAGAGTGCGGCATTCGCGTGGCTCCGACCCCGGCCCAGATGGGAGAGACTTTAGTCGAGGTCCTGAAGGAGCGGGGCCTGTTGGAGAAGTGCATCACGGCGCCGGAGCGGGCAAAGCTGAGCTGAAACATGTTTGAAAAAAGGGGCTATCCCTTCAGTAGCTTGGCTACTTGGGGGAGGGCCCCGTCTTTTTATCAACAGCAGAGTGAACCTTTTGAATTTCAATGAATACATTTCACAAGAGGACCGCCCCTCGCCGCCCCCGAACCTTTGTGGTGACGATCCTCCGGATTGTACGACACCCAGAGGAGGGTGGGCGCTGTGAGTCAAAGCGGGATGCGGCCAGCAGACCTGGACCGCCGGGGAGAGAGGAAATCCTTGATCGCCCTCTCCCGTATTGCGGGGATCGGGACGACTACGTTGAGTCGATGGTACGCGCGGTTCGGTACTTTTGCCAATGTCTGGACGGCCTCGCGGGCGGAGATCCGGGAGGGAATCGGCCGGCTCGACTCCCGGGTGGAGGAACGGATTTTGCGCCTGCAACAGGGGGGGCCCGAACCGGACGGAGAGGGAGAGATCTGGACGATTACCCGTCTGGATCCCGAATATCCCCGGCGTCTTGCCGATCTTTCTGATCCGCCGTGGGTGCTGTACGGGGTCGGAGATCCTGGAGTTCTCCGAGACGGTCCCGCTTTGGCGGTGGTGGGGACCCGAACGCCGACCCCGTACGGCAGGCAGATGGCCCTCCGCTGGAGCCGTTTGTTGGCGGCGCGCGGCGTGGTGATCGTATCCGGCCTGGCGCGGGGGATAGACGGGATCGCTCACCGCGGTGCCCTTGAGGCCGGGGGGCGAACGGTGGCGATTCTCGGAGGCGGCCTCGGCCATCTGTATCCGCCCGAACACCGGGGGCTCGCCGCCGAGATCGCCCGGAGTGCTGGGGCGGTCCTGAGCGAATATCCTCCCGACGTCCGACCGCTTCCGGGCTTGTTTCCCGTCCGAAACCGCTTGATCAGCGGGCTGGCCGACGGGGTTCTCGTCGTCGAAGCAGGTGAAAAAAGCGGTGCCCTCGGCACGGCATCCCATGCCCTCGACCAGGGAAAAGAAGTCTTCGCGGTACCGGGGCCCGCCAACGCTCTGTCGAGCCGCGGAACGAACCGCCTGATCCAGGACGGGGCGAAACTGGTGCTCGATGCGGAGGATCTCCTGGAGGAATTCCCCCATTGGCGACTCCGGGACGCGGGGGAGGACCAGGGGGAGGGACAAGCGGCCGATCCCGGAAGGAACAAAGTGCTCCAGGCCGTCGAAGAAGGGTGCGGGACAGTGGAGCGGATCGTCCGGCGGACCGGTCTCAGCGGAACGGCGGTTTTGGAGATTATAACTTTTTTAGAATTAGAAGGAAAAATAAGGCGCGGCCCAGGGGGGCTGTACGAGCGTTTGCGTTGAGAGCCCGGGCGGGGCGCTGCCGTTCCGGGATCGGTTTCGTTGCACAGAACCGGTGGATAGTGGTAATATTGTGGCATCCGCGGGCAGACCCTCGACCCCACTGTCTGAACTCGTAGCGGAAAAGGGGGAGAATGCGGTGGTAGATTACCTCGTCATCGTGGAATCTCCCGCTAAGGCAAAGACGATTGGAAAATACCTCGGGAAAAAATATATGGTCAAGGCGTCTATGGGACATGTCCGCGATTTGCCGAAAAGCCAGCTGGGGGTCGATATCGACCGCGATTTTGCCCCCCGTTACATCACCATCCGGGGAAAGGGCGAGATTTTGAAGTCCCTGCGGGAGGCCGGCCGCAAGGTGAAGCGCATCTACTTGGCCGCCGACCCCGATCGGGAAGGAGAGGCCATTGCTTGGCACCTCGCTTCGTATCTGGACCTGAACCCGCAGGATCCGTGCCGGGTGGTGTTTCACGAAATCACCAAACAGGCGGTGCAAGACGCCTTTGCCCATCCGCGGCCGATCAATTTCGATTTGGTGCACGCCCAACAGGCCAGGCGGATCTTGGACCGGCTCGTGGGGTATAAGATCAGTCCCCTTTTGTGGCGGAAGGTCCGGAAGGGCCTCAGCGCCGGCCGGGTCCAGTCGGTCGCTCTGCGTCTCGTCTGCGATCGGGAACGGGAAATCCGGGAGTTCCGGCCGGAAGAATATTGGACCATCACCGCCCGGTTTGCCGTCGGCGGAAAGACCTTTCAGGCAAAATTTACAGGATTCGGCGAGGAAAAGGCGGAGCTGCGCAACGAAGAGGAAGTCCGTGCCGTTCTTCGGCGCATCGAAGGGCATCCTTTTGTGGTGGCTAAGGTCAAGCGCAGCGAACGGCGGCGCAATCCGGCCGCTCCGTTTACCACGAGCAGCCTGCAGCAAGAGGCCGCCAGGAAATTGAACTTCCGGGCGCAAAAGACCATGTCGGTGGCACAGCAGCTGTACGAGGGCCTGGAGTTGGGACCGGAAGGAAGCGTCGGGCTCATCACTTATATGCGGACCGACTCGACCCGCGTGTCTCCGGTGGCCCAGGCGGAGGCCCGGCGGTATATCGAGGATCATTTCGGTCAGGAATACGTTCCGGCGTCCGCCAAACAATACCAGAGCCGGGCCGGGGCCCAAGACGCCCATGAAGCGATCCGCCCCACGGAGGTGGCCCGACATCCCGAGGCGGTCAAGGAATTTCTGAACCGGGACCAGTACCGCCTCTACAAGTTGATCTGGGAGCGATTTGTGGCCAGCCAGATGGCCCCGGCGGTTCTCGATACCGTTTCGGTGGATCTCCGGGCGGGCGAAGCCGTTTTTCGAGCCAATGGCTCGAAGATCAAGTTTCCGGGGTTCATGACCCTGTACATCGAAGGGGAGGACGACGCAAAGGAAGAGGAAAACTCCGATCTTCCCGATTTGGAAGAGGGAATGGTCCTGCCCCAGCCCGAACTGGATCCGAAGCAACATTTTACGCAACCGCCGCCCCGCTATTCGGAAGCGCGACTGGTCAAGACCATGGAGGAGCTGGGGATCGGCCGTCCGAGCACCTACGCTCCGACCCTGGAGACCATTCAAAAGCGGGGATACGTGGTGCTCGAAGACAAGCGGTTCGTCCCTACGGAGTTGGGGGAGTTGGTGATCGATCTCCTCAAAGAGTTTTTCCCGCAGATCATCGATGTGGAATTCACGGCCCAGATGGAGGAGAAACTGGACGGTATCGAGGAAGGGCGGGTCAACTGGGTGGAGATGCTGGAGGATTTCTATCAAGATTTCCAGACCCAGTTGGACGCAGCGGAGCGGTTGATGCAGCAGGTGCAGCTGCAAGACGAGGAGTCGGATGAGGTGTGCGAGAAATGCGGGCGCAAGATGGTGTACAAGCACGGGCGGTTCGGAAAGTTTCTCGCCTGTCCCGGATTTCCGGAGTGCCGGAACACCAAACCGATCCTCAAGGAGATCGATGTAGCTTGTCCGAAATGCGGAGGGGCCGTCGTCGAGCGGAGAGGCAAGCGAGGACGGGTCTTTTACGGGTGTAAAAACTATCCCGAGTGCGATTTCGTCGTTTGGGACAGGCCGACGGGCGGACGGTGCCCCGCCTGCGGCGCTCTGCTGGTGGCGAAGCGCCAAAAGGACCGGGAAATCGTCCAGTGCAGCGATCCCCGCTGCGGGTATAGAGCGGAGGGGGACCGACCGGCCGGCGAAGGAGGGGTTTCCGAGATCGTCAAGACCATGACGTGAGGGGGTGGACCGATGGAAAAAGTCGTAGTCGTCGGGGCCGGATTGGCGGGATCGGAGGCCGCATGGCAGATTGCCCGCCAAGGGGTGCCGGTGCGGTTGTACGAAATGAGGCCGGTGGTTCACACTCCCGCCCACCGGACGGATCGCTTTGCCGAGTTGGTGTGCAGCAATTCTCTGCGGGGGGCCGCCCTGACCAATGCCGTGGGCTTATTAAAGGAAGAAATGCGCCGCCTCGGGTCCCTTATCATCCGGACGGCCGACCGGCACTCGGTTCCCGCCGGAGGGGCTCTGGCGGTTGACCGCGAGGCGTTTGCCTCTGCTGTCACCGAAGCGCTGGAATCGCATCCGTTGGTGGAAACGGTGCGGGAAGAGGTTCCGGAGATCCCGGAAGAGGGGATCGTCGTCATCGCCACCGGGCCCTTGACGTCGGAGAGGCTGCACCGCTCCATCGCCGAGTGGACGGGAGAGGAATACCTCTACTTCTACGATGCCGCCGCGCCGATTGTGACCCGGGATTCCATCGACTGGGATAAGGTCTACGTGGCGTCCCGCTACGGGAAAGGGGATGCCGCTTACGTCAACTGTCCCATGACCGAAGAAGAATTTGACCGGTTTTATGAAGCACTGGTTTCCGCCGAGACCGTTCCTCTGCGCCCATTTGAAAAGGAAATTTATTTCGAAGGTTGCATGCCCGTGGAGGTCATGGCCCGCCGGGGCCGGCAGACTTTGCTCTTCGGACCGTTGAAACCGGTTGGGCTTCCCGATCCGCGCACCGGCCGGTTGCCCTTTGCCGTAGTTCAATTGCGCCAGGACAACGCGGCTGCAACGTTGTATAATATGGTCGGTTTTCAGACCCATTTGAAATGGGGTGAACAAGCCCGCGTATTCCGCATGATCCCGGGTTTGGAAAACGCCGAGTTCGTCCGCTACGGCGTCATGCACCGCAACACGTACATCAACTCTCCGAAACTGCTGCTGCCGACCTATCAGACCCGGCGCCGGTCCACTCTGTTTTTTGCGGGTCAGATCACCGGCGTGGAAGGGTATGTGGAATCGGCGGCTTCGGGGTTGATCGCCGGCATCAACGCCGGGCGGTTGTTTCGGGGCGAAGAGCCCTTGGTGTGGCCGGCGGATACGGCCATGGGGAGCTTGGCCCGATATATCACGGAAGCCGATCCCAACCACTTTCAACCCATGAATGCCGCATTCGGCCTATTGCCGCCGCTGGAGCACCGCATTCGGGACAAAGCGCGGCGTTATGAGGCGATCAGCGAGCGGGCGCTGGCTTCCTTGGGGCGGTTTGCCGAGAAACACCTGGCCCAGAAGGTGGGATGAGGGGAATGAGCGCAACGGAACAAGTGGGCACGGACGCGGTTCTCGAATTTTTTATCCGGTATCTGGAAACGGAACGGCGATTGTCGCCTCAGACGGTCCGCGCTTACGCTCACGACGTGGTTCAACTGCAGGTCTGGATGGAATCTCGCGGAATCCGGCACTGGGACGGCGTCACTCCGGCCGGACTCCGGGATTTTCTCGGCGATCTGTGGGCACGGGGTCTGTCCCGGCGGTCGGTCAACCGCCTGCTGTCCGCCCTGCGGACATTTTACCGGTTCTTGAACAGGGAGGGTTGGGCGACCAGGAATCCCCTGGAAAAGATCTCGTCCTTGAAGCAGGAGAAAAGAATTCCAAATTTTTTGGATGTTGAAGAGGTGTTCCGGTTGATGGCGGCGCCCGACGACGGGACGCCTCTTGGCTTGCGGGACCGCGCCTTGTTAGAATGGCTGTATGCAACCGGTGTGCGGGTCGGGGAGACGGTCGGTCTGACCGTCGGCGACGTGGATCTGGCCGGAGGAGCGGCGTTGATCCGGGGAAAAGGGGGAAAGGAGCGGTATGTGGTGTTCGGCCGGGCCGCCCGGGGAGCACTGGAGCGGTACCTCTCGGAGGGGTGGCCGCGATTGAGAGGGTCGCCTCCCGAACCCCGGGCGCCGCTGTTTTTGAATTATCGAGGCGAGTCTCTCAGCGATCGGAGCGTGAGGCGGATCGTCGACCGGTGCATGGCTCGTGCGGCGGCACAACGCAAAATCAGTCCCCACGTGCTCCGGCACACCTTTGCCACCCACCTGCTGGACGCCGGGGCCGATCTGCGGGTCGTGCAAGAATTGCTGGGACACGCGAGTCTCCGTTCGACCCAGATCTATACGCATACCACCCAGGAACGCCTTCTCCAAATTTATTTGCAAGCCCATCCGAGGGCATAGGGGGGATGATCCGGGTGCAACCGTTGCACGGGACGACGGTGTTTGCCATACTGGATCGCGGACGCGCGGTGATGGCCGGGGACGGTCAGGTGACCATGGGCGACTCGACGGTTCTGAAACACGGAGCCAAAAAGGTGAGGCGGCTCTACCACGGCCGGGTCTTGGCCGGATTTGCCGGAGCGGTGGCCGATGCCCTCACCTTGTTTGAACGGTTTGAGGGAAGCTTGGAGAGCCACGGCGGCAACCTCCCCCGAGCAGCGGTGGAAGTGGCCAAAGCCTGGCGCACGGACCGTCTGTTGCAGCGTCTAGAGGCCATGCTGGTGGTCTGCGACCGGGAGCACCTTCTCCTGGTGTCCGGCAGCGGAGAAGTCATCGAGCCGGACGATGGCCTCTTGGCCGTCGGTTCCGGGGGCCCATACGCGTTGGCGGCGGGCCGGGCGCTCAAACGCCACGCTCCCGACCTGTCTCCGCGGGAGATCGCTTTGGCGGCCATGCGCATTGCCGCGGAGATTTGCGTCTACACAAACGACCGGTTTGTGGTGGAAGAATTGAGCTAGGGGGTGAAGGCGGTGGAGGAAGCCCGTTGGACTCCCAAACAGATCGTCGAAGAGCTCGACAAATATATCGTCGGCCAAAAGGAAGCCAAACGCGCAGTGGCCGTGGCCTTGCGCAACCGGTACCGGCGCAGCCGGCTGCCCGAAGACATGCGAGATGAAGTGCTGCCGAAAAACATTTTGATGATCGGGCCGACGGGGGTGGGGAAAACGGAATTGGCCCGGCGATTGGCGAAATTGGTCAAGGCCCCCTTTGTAAAGGTCGAGGCGACCAAATTCACCGAGGTGGGCTATGTCGGCCGGGACGTGGATTCGATGGTCCGGGATCTGGTTGAAACGGCCATTCGCATGGTCCGGCTGGAGCGCATGGCTGAAGTGGAATCGAAAGCCCGGAAATTGGCGGAGGAGCGCCTGATCGACATCCTGGTTCACGGCGGCGAGCGCCCCAAAGGGTTTCGCAATCCCCTGGAGGTGTTGTTCGGCGGGCAAGTGCAGCAACCGGCCGAGGATGCCGGGGAAGGACCGGCGGGCCGGGTCCGTCGGGAGGAGGTGGAGCGACAACTGGCCTCCGGTGCGCTGGACGACCAGATGGTGGAAATCGAGGTGGAGGAGGGAACCGTGCCCTTCTTCGACATGGCCGCGTCGGGCCAATTGGAGGAGATGGGGGTCCAACTCCAAGACCTACTGGGGCAGTTTCTTCCCCGCCGGCGCCGGAGGCGAAAGGTGACGGTACGGGAGGCTCGAAACATTCTCACCCAGCAGGAGGCCCAGAAATTGATCGATATGGACGAGGTGCAGGCGGAGGCCGTGCGGCGGGCGGAGCAGTCGGGCATCATCTTCATCGACGAGATCGACAAGATTGCCGGGAAAGACCGGAATGGGCCCGACGTCTCGCGGGAGGGAGTTCAACGCGATATCCTGCCGATCGTGGAAGGATCCACCGTGATGACCAAATATGGTCCGGTTCGCACGGATCACATTTTGTTTATCGCAGCCGGAGCCTTTCACATGTCCAAACCGTCCGACCTCATCCCGGAACTGCAGGGGCGGTTTCCGATCCGGATTGAACTGCACAGCCTGACGGCGGAGGATTTCAAACGGATCCTCACGGAACCCCGCCACGCGCTGATCAAGCAATATACGGCCCTGTTGGCCACCGAAGGGGTCCGGGTGGAATTCACCGAAGAAGCCGTTGAGCGAATTGCGGAATTGGCGGCAGAGGTCAACCGGCGGACGGAAAACATCGGGGCGCGGCGGTTGAACACCCTGATGGAGAAGTTGATGGAGGACCTTTTTTTTGAAGCCCCGGATATATTTTTGGACAAAATTGAAATCACTCCCGAATATGTGGACGAAAAGTTGGCGAGCATAGCGGGAGACCGAGATTTGAGTCAATATATTCTCTGATTCCGGATAAGGAGGATGTCCCATGGATTTATTGAGCAAGACCCGGCGCATCAATCGCCTGTTGCAGCGCTCGGCGGGTCAGCACGTGGAATTTATGGAAATGGCCCAGGTGTTGCGGGATGTCATCGAGAGCAACGTGTTTGTCGTGAGCCGGTCCGGGAAGATTCTCGGATACGCCATCATGACGGAGTTTGAAGGGAACGTCGCCGACAGCGAACTGTTGCAGCAGCGGAAATTCCCTCCGGAATACAATTACGACCTGCTGCGTCACGAGAGGACCGCTGCCAACATCGACGATCCCCAGCCCTTTGCGGTTTTCACCCCGGAGATGAACGCCCTTTTCCCGAACAAGTTTACCACCCTGGTTCCGATTGTGGGCGGGGGCGACCGGTTGGGGACCCTGATTCTCGCCCGTTTCAACAAAGCCTTTGAAGAAGACGACCTGCTGCTCGGGGAGTACGGAGCGACCGTCGTGGGGATGGAAATCCTTCGGGCCCACTCCGAAGAGATGGAGGAAGAAATGCGGAACAAAGCCATCGTGCAGATGGCCATCGACTCGCTGTCCTATAGCGAGCTGGAAGCTGTGGAACACATTTTTGAAGAGCTCAACGGCAAAGAAGGACTTCTGGTGGCCAGTAAAATCGCCGACCGGGTCGGCATCACCCGATCGGTGATCGTCAATGCCCTGCGCAAACTGGAGAGCGCCGGAGTCATCGAGTCCCGTTCTCTGGGAATGAAGGGCACTTACATCAAAATTTTGAACGATAAACTGTTGCCGGAACTGGAGCGCGTGAAGAATCGCTGACGACGGAACCGATTTTGAAACGGCACCCTGATTTAGGGTGCTTTTCATTTTTTGGCTTTGCAATGGGCGGCGAGCAGGAGAATGGCCGGATCTGACGAAACTTATTTTGAATTATTCCAGAGAGGGGGAGGATCGTGAATCTGTTCGCGACGGGCGCCCTCCAGTGGTTGCCGCGCGCCCTCGACGCCGCCGCCCTCCGGCAGAAGATGATCGCTGGAAACGTGGCCAACGTCGACACCCCCGGGTATCGTCGCCGGGATGTGCGTTTTGAAGAAATGTTCCGGGAGGCTCTGAGCCGGCCGGCGCCTTTGGCCGGCCTCCGGACCGATCCCCGGCATTTCGCAATCGGGGCGACTCCCTTGTCCGAGGTGGCGCCCCAGGTGGTGGTGGATGAGGGGACGGTGTACAGCGCAAACGGCAACAACGTGGACATGGACCGGGAAATGACGCTGCTTGCGGCCAACCAAACCGAATATTTGACGGTTTTGGAAGATACCAACCTGCACTTGGCGATGTTGCGGTATGCCATTAACGGGAGGTAAAAGGAGATGGGGTGGCTGGACGGTTTTTCCATTAGCGGTTCCGGTTTGAGTGCCCAGCGGCTGCGCATGGACGTCATCGCCAACAACATCGCAAACGCCGACACGACCCGGCGTTCCGACGGCCTTCCCGGTCCGTACCGCCGCCGGATGGTGGTGTTTGAACCGGACTCGGGGGAGGCGGGATTCGGTTCCCTCTTTCGGTCTATGCTCGGCGGAAACGGGGCGCAGGGCGTTCGAGTGGCCGGCATTGTAGAAGATCCCGGGCCTTTGCAATTGAAATACGATCCAGACCACCCGGACGCGATCAAAGATCCGGCGAGCCCCCTATACGGGTATGTGCAATTGCCCAACGTCGATATCGTCACGGAGATGGTGGATTTGATTTCGGCTTCCAGGGCCTATGAAGCCAACGTGACGGCGTTGGAGGCGACGAAGATGATGGCGGTCAAAGCGCTGGAACTCGGAAGAGGTTAGGAGGGATAGACGGTGATTCAACCGGTGGAGTCCGTCTTGTCCGCCGGTCCGGGTGAAACCCGCGGAATGTCCCGGCCCTCCGGGACTCCGGAGCCGGCCCCGAGTTTTGCCCAGCTGTTCGGTCGCGCATTGGACCGGGTGGGTGAATTGCAGCAGCGGGCGGATGAAGCGGTGGCTCAGTTTGTGGCCGGCCAAGGCGTCGACGTCCACGACGTCATGATCGCGGCCCAGGAGGCGTTCCTGGCGTTGCAGTTGGTCGTGCAGATTCGCGACAAAGCGGTAGAAGCGTATCAAGAAATGATGCGCATGCAAATTTGATGGTGCTGCGGGCGGGGTGAGGGTGTGAATCAACGATTGCGCGAGTATGCGGAAAAGTGGGTCCGGCAATGGCAACAGCTCGACGCGAAGCGTCGACGCTGGGTCGTCGTTGGAGCGGGTCTCGCGGTCGTTCTCCTCGTCGCGCTCACATGGTACGCTCTTACGCCCCGCTACGTGGTGGTCTTCGAGAACTTGGACGCTAAGGCCGCCGGGGAAGTGACGAATAAGCTGGAGGAATTGAAGATTCCTTACCGGACCTCGGGCGGTCAGGTCCTCGTGCCCGAACAGGATGCCGACCGTGCGCGCATGCAATTGGCCATCGCGGGGCTTCCCAAATCGGGATATATCGGTTATCAGGACTTGTTCGGCAACACGAGCATCGGCGGAATGAGCGACAACGAATTCAACATCAAGACTCTCATGGCACTGGAGGGAAGCCTGGCCGGTACCATCCGTCAGATCGACGGGGTGGAGGACGTCAAGGTGCATTTGGTGATGCCCGAACAGCACCTGTTTGTCGAGCAACCCACGGGCGAAGCGAAGGCCTCGGTGTTCGTCAAAATGGCTCCGGGGGCCCGGCTGAGCGGCGAACAGGTGGCCGGGATTCAACAACTGGTCTCTCACTCCGTCAAGGGGTTAAAGCCCACCGACGTGGCCGTCGTGGATCAAAACGGAGTCCGCCTCGACAACGCCGACGAAGGGCGGGCGGCGGTCGGAACGGCCGACAAGCAGATCCAAATCAAAAAGCAATATGAACAAATGATCGCCGACCGGCTTCAGGCGGCCCTTCAGCGGATGGTCGGTCCGGGCAATGCGGTGGTGACCGTCAATGCCGTGCTCAATTTCGACCAGGTCAAATCGACCGAGAATGAGGTCCGGCCGGTTGTGGGGCAAAGCGGGTTACCGATCAGTGTCCAAAAATCGAATAAGACGGGTACAGGCACCACACCCGGCGGTGTGCCGGGCACGACGACCGCCGGCGGCGCGGGGCCGGGAGCTCCGCAAACGTACCAAGCCGTCGGGGGAGGCACCAGCAATTACGAAGAGAACCAACAGACCATCAATTACGAGGTCACCCGGATCGTCACCGAGCGGGTGGGGCAGCCCTTTGTGGTACAGGATCTGACGGTTTCCGTACTGGTCAACGGGAACGCCAACGACCGAAACCAGATTGAAGCCATCCGGAACTACGTGCTCGCTGCGGTCGGCTATCCGACCGACGGGTCCATGAACAACAAAGTCAACGTCACGGCGTGGGCATTTCGAGGAGCTCCCGCAGAGGCGGAGCCCTGGTGGAGGCAGTACGCCTGGTTGTTGGCACTGGGAGCCGTCGCCGCAGCGGCGGGAGTGTACGCATGGTTCCGCCGTCGCCGCCGGAAAGAAGAGGTGCAGCCGGTGCCCGAGGCTCCCGCGGTGCCGAGCCTTCTCGAAGAGACGAAGGTGCCCGAGGCGGAGCAACGCCGGCGCGAAGTGGAGCAACTGGCCAAAACCCGGCCGAAGGAATTCGCAGAATTGTTGCGGACGTGGCTGGCGGAGGAGTAGATAAATGCAAAGACCGACACAGTTGACTGGAAAACAAAAGGCGGCTGTGTTGCTGATTACCCTCGGCCCCGAAACGGCGGCCGAAGTGATGAAACATTTACATGACGACGAAATCGAACAACTGACTCTTGAAATGGCCAACGTCCACAAAGTGGACTGGAAGTACAAAGACATCGTGTTGGAAGAGTTCCACCAAGTTTACCGGGCAAAGGAATATATCGCCAAGGGAGGGATCGAATACGCCCGGCAAGTGTTGGAAAAAGCCTTGGGGCAACAGAGGGCGATGGAGATTTTGAACCGTTTGACCGCCTCCTTACAAGTCCGGCCCTTCGACTTTGCCAGGCGGGCGGATCCGATCCAAATTCTCAATTTTATCCAAAACGAACACCCCCAGACGATCGCGTTGGTGCTGTCGTATTTAGAACCGCAGCAAGGCTCGCTCATCCTTTCCGCCCTGCCTCCGGAGTACCAGGTGGAAGTAGCCCAGCGGCTGGCGGTCTTGCAAAGCACCTCGCCGGAGGTGTTGGATCAGGTGGAACAGGCCCTCGAAAGCAAACTTTCCGCCCTGTCCGTGCGGGATTTCACCCCCGGCAGCGGCATTGATTCGTTGGTCAAGATTCTCAACGGGGTGGACCGCTCGACGGAGAAGACGATCCTGGAGGCCCTGGAGATGCGGGCCCCGGATTTGGCGGAGGAAATCAAGAAACGCATGTTTGTCTTCGAGGATATCGCCTATCTGGACAATCGTTCCATCCAGCGCATCATACGGGATGTGGACACCAACGACCTCGCCCTCGCCCTGAAAGCGGCCAGCGATACGGTCAAGGAGGCCATTTTCCGGAACATGTCCAAGCGCATGGCGGAGACCTTCAAAGAGGACATGGAGTACATGGGCCCCGTGCGGTTGCGGGATGTCGAAGAGGCGCAGCAGCGGATCGTGGCGGTGGTCCGGCGCTTGGAGGAAAGCGGAGAGATCATCATCGGTCGGGGAGGGGACGACATTGTCGTCTAGGGTGCTCAAATCCACAGGGCCCATTGTCTGGGCCGTTCACCCCCACCTCCTGGAGGTGCCGGCTTCCCGGTCCGAGGAAGAGAAAGATCAGGAGAAACCGATCGACGCCGCCGAGGCTGCCGAAGACGTCCGGCGGTTGGCCGGTAGCGTTCTGGAGGAGGCTCGGGCGGAAGCGGATCGGCTCCGGGCGGAAGCGAGAGCCGAGATTGCGGCGTGGATGGAGGAGGCGAGGGAACAGATCCGCCGAGAGCGGGAAGCCGAACTGGAGCGGGCCAAGGCGGAGGGGAAGCGGGCCGGCTGGGAAGAGGGGCGCCGGGCGGCGGAATCCGCATTTGCCCAGCGGTTTCGGGAGCTGGAAGAGCGGCGCCGGGAACTGGAGGAATGGCGCGCCCGTTTTGCGGCGATCACCGAGGAGCACGTGGCGGAGGTGGCGATCGCCGTGGCGGAGAAAGTGGTCCGGCGCACCGTGGAGACGGACCGCGACTGGCTGGCGGGAGTGGTGTCCGAGGCGGTGCGGTCCCTTCTTCCCGCGGAAGACGTGGCGGTTCACGTCCACCCCTCGGATGTGGAGGAGATCCGTGGTGCGATCTCCGCGGAAGTGAAGGTGATTCCCGATCCCGATTTGGCTCCCGGAGACGCCCGGGTGAGGTCGGCCAAAGGAGAGGTGGACGCCCGGGTGGAAGTGGCGCTGGAAGAAGCGGCCAAGCTAATCCGGGCGACGGCGAAGGAGGCGGGGTGAGACCGTGGAAGAACTGCCGTCTTGGAGGACCGAACGGTACAAGGAGGTTCTGTCCCGGTCGACCCTCTGGCGCGTGTCCGGGCGCGTCGTCCAGGCGGTAGGTTTGACGGTGGAATCGAACGGTCCCGTCGCCCGCGTCGGGGATCTGTGTTCGATCGAGACCGACGAAGGGCCCCGCTGGGCGGAGGTGGTAGGGTTTCGCAACCACCGCTTGATTCTGATGCCCTTCTCCGATCTCGACCGGATTCACAACGGCGCTGCGGTCCGGGTGGAGTCGGAGGGGCTCCGGGTTCCCACGGGCAGAAAATTGTTGGGCCGGATTCTCGACGGATTGGGGCGACCCATCGACGGCAAGGGGCCCCTCCATCCGGAGCACTGGGATCCGGTGGATCAACCCCCTCCCGATCCCTTGTCCCGGTCTTCGGTGTCAAGCCCTCTTTCCGTGGGGGTGAGGGCCATCGACGGACTGCTGTCGGTCGGACAAGGACAGAGGGTCGGGATCTTTGCCGGAAGCGGGGTGGGCAAAAGTACCCTGCTCGGGATGATCGCCCGCTTTACGGAAGCCGATGTCGCGGTGATCGCCCTGATCGGGGAACGCGGGCGGGAAGTGCGGGATTTCATTGCCCATGAATTGGGAGACGAGGGATTGTCCAGATCGGTGGTCGTGGTCGCCACGTCCGATCAGCCTCCCTTGATGCGAATTAAAGGAGCGCTGACGGCGACGGCGATCGCTGAGCGGTTTCGGCGAGAGGGCCTGCGGGTTCTCCTGTTGATGGATTCCGTCACGCGATTTGCCATGGCCCAGCGAGAGGTCGGGCTGGCCGCCGGGGAACCGCCGACGGCCCGGGGGTATACCCCCTCGGTGTTTGCGGCATTGCCGAAACTTTTGGAAAGAACCGGAACGGCCGAGTGCGGGTCCATCACCGCCTTTTACACCGTACTGGTCGAAGGGGATGATCTCACCGAGCCGATTGCGGACGCGGTGCGGGGGATTCTCGACGGACACATCGTCCTATCGCGCAGGCTCGCCCAACAAGGGTTGTATCCCGCCATCGATGTGACGGCGAGCAATAGCCGGCTCATGCCTTACGTGGTCGAACCGGGGCACCTGCGGGCCGCGGAATGGTTTAAGGCGCTGACGGCAGCCTATTACGAAGCCGAAGACCTGATTCAGATCGGCGCATACCGGGAGGGAAGCCGGCCGGAGGTCGATGCGGCTCTGCGCTTAAGACCGAAGTTTCTGGCCTATTTGAAGCAGGACCGGCTGTCTCGCAGTTCGTGGACGGAAGCCGCCGAAACGTTGATGGAATTGTTCCAAGGGGTGTCCGACCGATGATGGATCCGAAAAGGGTCGCCCGCATCCGGGGGGTGCAGGCGGACATGCTGAAACTCCGGAAAGCGGAATGGGAAGAGAGTGAACGGCTGAAGGACGTTCGACGGCATGCCTGGGAACGGTGGACCGCCGCGGTTTCCCGGGCGGTAGAACCGCGCGCAGGCCCTTCTCCGGAATGGACGGTTTGGCGGATGTGGGCGGCTTACGCCGACGGCAAAGCCCGGGAATCGGAACAGGCGTGGAAAGAGGCGGAGGAGGAATCCGCCCGCCGCCGGGCGTTGATGGTGGAACAGTGGCGGTCCACGAAGGTCTGGGCGAACTTGGAACAGCGGGTTGTGCAGAATTGCAAGCGAGAAAACGGGCGACGGGAAGAGAAGGTTCATGAAGACCTCTTCACGGCCCGTTTCAGAGCAGAGAGGGATTGGGACCGCCTATGACCGCCAAACTTTCAGTGCGCTGGGTAGTCGGCGTCGGAATCCTGGCACTGGTGTTGACCGCGGTCATTTCCGGAACGCTGCTGGCGATTTTGGGATACCCGGTGATATCGAAAGTCAAAGACACCTTCCAGGGCGTTTGGCAGCGGGTGGGGCCCCGTCCCGCCGCGCCGGCCGACGCAGACGCGGCAAAGGTGCGCGAATTGCAGGCGAAGGTGGACGAGCTTCAGGCCCAATTGGACCAGGCGAAGCGTCAATTGGAGCAGGCGAGGAGTTCGAACTCCGTCCCCGGTTCGGCCGCCCCAGGGGCGACACAAGCGGCAGGGGCGACACCAGCGGGGAGGCAGGCGAGCCGGGCGCCGGTGGCCGCGAATAGCGGGTCCCCGCCGCCGGATTTCAGTCAAATGTACGCTTCCATGGCTCCGGCCCGGGCGGCGGCGATTCTCCAACAAATGCGTCCGGTGGAGGCGGCTCTGATTTTGAACGGGCTGTCTAACGAAGACCGGGGCGCCATCTTGGAGAAAATGGACGCCCAGACGGCGGCGAATCTCATCCGCACGATGGAGCGGATTGCGTCGATCGTCCAGGGGCTCCCTTCCCCCAAGGCGGTGGCGGATCTCGCCCGGCTGCCCAAAGACGATCAGTCCGCCGTTCTTCAGAAGCTCGACCCCGGATTGGCGGCTCAAGTGAGTCAACAGCTGGATCTGATTCAACCCAACGGGGGGTGATCGCGGTGAACGGACCCGTGATGGCGGGAGGGACGACTCCGGCAGGGCGGGGCGGCGCCATCCCGGCGCAGCCGGCCGGTGCCGCGGGAGCGGCGACGGGAAGTTCAGGCGTTTCGGGCACTGCGCGCGCGAAAGGCGAACCGGTCCCCTTGAAGAGCGGGCCGGCGTTCCATCTGTATCTGTTGCAAACCCGGCCCAAAGCACCGAATCACCGCGGGAAAACCGCGCGGGGGGACGTTCCGGAGAAAGACGGAGGTCATGGCGAAACGAATCCGGCGGGGGGGACGGCCGCGGCGGCCGGTCCCGGGCTCCCCGTACCGCACGCCGAGAAGGATTCGAATGCCCCGGCGGCTTCGCCCGCCGCGGCCGTTGAGCCGGCCGGTGCGGCGGGGCGGGGGCGCGGTGTCCGCGTGTGGGCCCCGAAGGAAGCGCCGGTTGACCACAAGGGTTCGGAAGCCGGCGTGCGCGGGGCGTCCGGACCGCGCGGCACCGGAGCGGAAGCGGTCCACGCGGCGCGGGATCGGGCGGTTTTCGAGGAGGTCCGGAGGAGTCTCGACGCCGCTTCCATGACGGGAAAAACGGAGGGGGAAGCTCCCGTTTCCGGTCAGGCGGTTCGCCCTGTCGGGGCGGGTCCGGCGCAGAACATTGAACCGTCCGGCGCGGATTCGAACAGAGAGGGCGCCGGAGAGGGGCCGGCAAAACCCCGCTTCGCTTTTGCGGCCGGTGTGGAAGTTCGGGGGGGCCGGTCGGAACCTTCGACCCTGGCGGCCCTTGCGGCGCGGGCCCGTCCGGGTGATGCGGCGAATGCCGGAGTCCTTGGGGAATCGAATCCCCGCACGGATCCTCCGGGTCCGGAACGGTCTCCGGAACGATCCGACCGGGTGAGGATCGTTCCGGCATCAGGGGCGGTTCTGCCGCTGCCACCGGACGGATTCGCCTCCTTGACGGAGGAACCGGAGGCGGTGTTGACGAATGTCCCAAGTGATCGGTTCGGCGAAGCGATTTCCGCGCAACTGGGCCGGCGCCCGTGGCGGCCTGGGGAGACGGCGATCTTGCGCGTGACCGTCGTCCCGCAAGAACTCGGCCCCGTTCAGGTGGTGGCGCGGATGGACGGACAAGGTCACGTGACGGTGCAGATCCACACGGCAACACCCGAGGCCCAAGCCTTGATCCAGCAGCAGGTGGGGCAATTGTGGAACCAGTTGCAGCAAAACCAGATTCCCCTTCAGCGGTTGGACGTCAGTCACACTCCGGCATCCGCGAACCTGTGGGGCCAGTCTTCGTCCTTTTACGCGGGTGGAGAGGCGGGAGGCGGGCGGGGTGCCTTCCAGGAGCGCGGACCGGGAAGGATCTCGCCGGTGGCGCAGCGGACGGCGGACGCTGTGGAAGGTCCCGGAGGAACGGCCGGCGCAGACCGGAGGGCCGGTGCGGCTTTGGAGGATAGGCGTTTCGACGCCACCGTATGAGATACACAGGAGGTGTGGCGGATGCCGGAAGGGAGCGTGGCGGCATCGTCGACGGTCTTTTCCGCTCAAGGATCGAGCGGAGCCTATATCAATCCTAAAAGCCAGTTGGGAAAAGATGCATTTTTGCGCCTCTTGGTGGCGCAACTGCAAAACCAAGACCCGCTCAAACCCATGGAGGACACCGAATTCGTGACGCAGTTGGCGCAGTTTTCGGCTTTGGAACAAATGACCAACGTCGCCCAAACCCAATCCCAAATGTTGTTGGCGGCACAACTGCAGGCGGCCTCCCAGTGGATCGGGTCGGAGGTTTCGTACATAGACGGGGAGGGCCACACGGCGACCGGAGTGGTGCAATCGGTCCAGGTGAAGGACGGTGTGGTAAAGGTGAAAGTTGACGGCGCGGAGGTCGATTGGTCTTCCATCGTCCAGATCGGCCCTCGTTCGACTCCGGGTGCGTAGGGGATTTTTCAACTCGGGTTTGGATGCGCGAAGGAGGTTGCGATCGCGATGATGCGTTCTCTGTATTCCGCTGTCGCGGGAATGCGCGGGTTTCAAGTGAAAATGGACGTGATCGGCAATAACATCGCCAACGTGAATACCATCGGGTTTAAAGGAAGCCGGGTCATGTTTCACGATTTGATCAGCCAGACCCTCGCCGGCGCGTCGGCTCCGACGGACACCACCGGAGGGACCAATCCGCAGCAGATCGGCTTGGGCGTCGGCGTGGCGAGCATCGACACCCCGATGACGGAAGGGGCGCCGATGATCACGGGTCTGCAGACCGATTTGGCGATCAACGGAAACGGTTTCTTTGTAATCCAGCTGCCGGACGGCACCCACGCCTATACTCGGGCCGGCAATTTCACCATCGATCAAAACCGCTACCTGGTGACGCGGGAAGGATTGTATGTGCTGGACACCGGGGGCGCGCCGATCCAGCTCCCCGACAACACGAAGTCCTTCACCATTGACAAGAGCGGAAACGTCAACTGCGTACTGGACGACGGCACGATCCAGACCGCCGGGCAGATCGGCCTGGCGATGTTCGCCAACCCGGAAGGCCTGCAGAAAATCGGCAACAACCTGTATACGGCGACGGTGAACTCCGGGGCGGAGGATCTCCAGGCCCCCAACCAAGGGATTTTCGGATCCATCACGGCGGGAGCCCTGGAGATGTCGAACGTCGATTTGACGGCGGAATTTACCGAGATGATCATCGCCCAGCGGGCTTTCCAGGCCAACTCCCGTGTCATCACCACCGACGACGCGATGTTGCAAGAAGTGGTGAACCTGAAGCGTTAAACGCGGCCGGCGACCGGACGTTGAGGAGATCGTCGTGATCCGCTTGACGCGTTTGAACGGGTCGACCGTCGTCGTGAATGCGATTCTGATCGAGTGTATTGAAGTGACCCCCGATACCGTGGTGACCCTCTCCACCGGAAGAAAAATCGTGGTCCGGGAGACGGTCGAGGATGTGGTGGCCAAAGCGACGGCCTATTACCGCAGCATTGGACTGGTAGGAAGTCCGGCGGCGAGATTTCAAGAGGGAGGGAGTCGCGACGGGTAAGCAGGTGATTTGGATTTTGGTCGTCGTGCTGCTGGTCGTCATCGGAGCGGGGGCGTGGTACGTGATGGGCGTGCGCGCCTCCAACACCGGCCCTCCGTCGGCGGGCGACCTGGCCAAGTCGCGTTACGATCTACCGCAGATGACGACCAACCTGGCGGGGGGAAGCGTCGTTCAACTGCAAGTGGCCCTGCAGGCCGATTCTCCGAAGACAAAAGAAGAACTGGATCTGAGAAAAGTCCAGGTTCAAGACGCCGTCATCGGCATCCTGCACAACTGGAAGCGGGAGGATCTCGACAAGCCCCAAGGTCTGGAGAAGTTGAAAGGCGAAATCATGAAAAAAGTTAACGAACTGTTGCGGGACGGCCGGGTCCAGCAGGTATATCTCGCGTCGATCATCGTCCAGTAAGGGGGTGTCCGGGTGGCGGAAGTCCTTTCGCAACAGGAAATCGACGCCCTCTTACAGGCCCTGACTTCGGGGGAAATGTCGGCGGAACAAGTCCGTCAAGGACAGGACGCCAAACGGGTCAGGCCCTATGACTTTAAACGGGCCATGCGGTTTTCTAAGGATCAATTGCGCAGTCTGACCCGGATTTATGAAAACTATGTGCGGTTGCTGAGCACCTTTTTTTCCGCGCAGTTGCGCACGTGGATGCATCTGGACGTCATATCCGTCGAACAACTGCCCTATGACGAATTTATCCGGTCGGTCCCGCAGCTGTCGATTCTCCTGGTTCTCGAAGTGGCGCCGTTGGACGGGCGTTGGGTGATCGGCGTCGGACCGGACGTGGCCTTTGTGATGCTCGACCGGCTCCTGGGCGGTCCGGGGATCGAATGGCCCCATGCGCGGGCTTTTACCGAGATCGAGTCCATTGTGTTCGAGCGCTCCTGGGGACGGTCGCTGGGTGTGCTTGCGGAGGCGTGGAAAGGGGTCGTGGAGGGCATCAGCCCGAAACTGGAATTTATCGAATTCAACCCCCAGTTCCTCCAAATTGCGGCGCCGAACGACACGGTGGCAGTGGTATCGATCGGGGTTCGCATCATGGAGACGTCGGGTTTGATTCACGTGTGCATGCCCCACCTGTCGTTGGAAGAGGTGTTGCCCCGGTTGAGTTCCCAGCATATGTTGGGCGGGGCGCAGCACAGCCGCACCCTGGACGATCGCAAAAGAGAAACCCTGGAACGCCAGTTGCGGCAGGCGCCCCTGGATGTCCGCGCCATTTTGGGAGAGACGGTCGTCGATTTTCAGGAGCTGATGCATTTGGCGCCCGGCGACGTCATCCCTCTGCATCAGCCGGTCAATCGGCCCATCGACGTCAAGGTCGGCGATCGATTGAAATTCCGGGGGCGCCCGGGGGTCCGGCACGGGCGGCTGGCGGTGCAGATCGTCGAGGTGTTGAGTGAGGAAGGAGGGGAGTGACCAGTGGAAGACGACATCCTGTCCCAAGACGAAATTGATGCTCTTTTCAATCGGCACGCCTCTCCTTCGCCGGCTTCCGGAGAGTCTCTGAGCGACATGGAGGTGGATGCCGTCGGCGAGATCGGCAACATCGCATTCGGAACCGCCGCGACGGCTCTTTCGACTCTCCTGAACAAACGGGTGGAAATCACCACCCCGTCCGTGAGCGTGGCCCGGGTGGGAGACCTGAGTGCGGAATTCCCCCTGCCCCATGTGGTGGTCCGGGTGTACTATACGGCCGGGTTTGAGGGAATCAACGTCCTGTTTATCCGGATTCGCGACGCTCAGATCATCGCCGACCTGATGATGGGCGGACAAGGGACTCCTCCGGAGGAGGAGCTGAACGAGTTGCAATTGAGCGCCGTGGGAGAGGCCATGAACCAGATGATGGGATCGGCCGCCACCTCCATGTCTCAAATGTTCAACATGGTCATCAACATATCGCCTCCGGAGGTCGCCATGGTGGATTTCCGGACGACCGATCCGGAGACGCTGTTCGCGGGCGAGGAGAAAATTGTAAAGGTTTCCTTTCGCCTGATTGTGGACAACTTGATCGATTCTCACATCATGCAGTTGATCCCGATGTCGTTCGCCAAGAAGATGGTAAAAGTCCTCATGGGAGAAAAGGTTCCGGAAGAGTCGGGGACATCTCCTTCCGCGTCGTCCGGACCTCCACCCGGTTCCCCACCTGCCGAGGAACCGGCGGTTCGCGAATCCACTCCGTCCGCTCCCTCTGCCCCGTCCGCGCCGTCGGGAGCGGAGCAAGCGGCGGCTTCCCACGTGGTGGTTCAACCGGTGCAATTCGCTCCTCTGCCCGGTGAGTCGGCGGAGGCGCCCAAGCGCGACAATTTGGATTTGCTGCTGGACGTCCCGCTGACGGTCAGCGTGGAACTGGGAAGGACGAAGCAGTCGGTGAAAGAGGTGCTGGGTTGGACCCAGGGATCGGTTGTGGAGCTCGACCGTCTCGCCGGTGAACCCGTAGACATTTATGTAAATAACAAGTTGATCGCCAAAGGAGAGGTCGTCGTCATCGACGAAAATTTCGGGGTCCGCGTCACGGATATCGTCAACCCGCGCGACCGGTTGCGCGGTATGCCATGAGGAGGGTGAGAAGGTGAGTCATCGAATTCTTATCGTGGACGACGCAGCGTTCATGAGAATGATGATCAAAGAGATCCTGACCAAACACGGGTACGAGGTCGTCGGGGAAGCGGTCAACGGCGTCCAAGCGGTGGAAAAATATCAGGAATTGAAACCGGATCTGGTCACTTTGGACATTACGATGCCGGAGATGGACGGGATCGAAGCCCTAAAGCGGATTCGGCAACTGGATCCCCAGGCGAAGGTCATCATGTGTTCGGCGATGGGGCAACAGGCGATGGTGATCGATGCCATTCAGGCGGGAGCCAAGGATTTTATCGTCAAGCCCTTCCAGGCCGATCGCGTCATCGAGGCGGTGCGCAAGACGCTGGGATGAAAGGGCGGCGGTTGATTGCGGTGTGGGCCGTCTTATTTGCGGCCCTCGTCGGTGTGCAGGGGAAGGTCTCGGCCCTGGAGGATTCCGTGGAAAACGCCGTGCGCCGTGGGCCGTCGAATCCCGCGCCGGTTCCGGCTTCTCCGCAGCCTTCCCTCGGCTGGACCTTGGTCAACTTGGTCGTCGGACTGGCGATCGTTTTGCTGCTCATCTGGATCGGGTCGAAGTGGGTCCGGAAAAGATGGCAGGGTGCCGCCGGAAATGCAGAGGTGCGGGTCCTCGGAGCGGTGCCTTTGGCGCCGGGAAAATTCGTTCACGTCGTGGAGGTGGCCGGGCGCGTCTGGGTCTTGGGAGTCGGGCAGGATGTTCGGGTCATCGAGGTGATCGACGACGAGGAGCGCCTCTCCCGGTTCCGCCGCGACGCCGCACCCGCTCCGTCGAAATTCGAGCAGCGGCTCGGCGAGGCCATTCGGGAAATGGCCGGCCGTCGGCGGGAATGGTTGCGCCGGCAAAGGGGTCGTGACGGATGAGGGGAAAGGGGAGCAAGATCGGAGCGGCGGGCATCCTGGTCCTGATAGCGGCGGGGAGCGTGCTGCTGGCCGGTGCGGATCGGGTGTCGGCGGCCCCGGCGGGAGGGGCGCCGGCGTTGCCCGGGTTGCCCCCGGCGCTGCAACCGGGCACCACTCCTCAAAGCGTTTTCGGGACGTTGCAAATTCTCCTCCTGATTACCGTCCTTTCCCTGGCTCCGGGCATCCTGGTGATGTTGACCAGTTTTACCCGGATGATCGTGGTGCTGTCGTTCCTCCGGAGCGCTTTAGGGGTTCAGCAGACGCCTCCCAACCAGGTGTTGATCGGGTTGGCGCTCGCGTTGACCTTTTTTGTGATGGCGCCGACGCTCCAGCAGGTGAACCAGACGGCGGTTCAACCGTATCTCCGCGGGGAACTCACCCAAAGCGAGGCGATCGGAAGGGCCGAGATCCCGTTTAAGCATTTTATGGCCAAGCAAACGAGGGAAAAGGACCTGAAACTGTTTCTAGACTACCGAAATGTCCCCCTGCCGCAGCGGGTGGAGGACATTCCGCTGTCTCTCCTCGTTCCGGCGTATACCATCAGCGAGTTGAAAACCGCCTTTGAGATCGGTTTTATGATTTTCATTCCCTTTCTGATTATCGACATGGTCGTGTCCAGTGTCCTGATGGCGATGGGGATGATGATGCTGCCGCCGGTGATCGTTTCGTTGCCCTTTAAGATTTTGCTGTTTGTTCTGGCGGACGGGTGGTACCTGGTGGTCAGATCGCTCTTGGCGGGATATGTGTGAGGTGGACATGGGATGACTCCGGACAACATCCTGCAGATCGGTCAGCAGGCGCTGAAAGTGGCGTTTCTGCTGTCTCTGCCGTTTTTGGGATTCACGTTGGCGGTCGGATTGCTCATCAGCATCTTTCAAGCGGTGACCCAAATTCAAGAACCCACTCTCACTTTTCTCCCGAAACTCCTTGCGGTGTTCGCGGTCATGCTCCTCCTGGGGCCGTGGATGCTTCATATGATGCTCGATTACGCGCAAGGGATTTTCGGGCAACTGGCGGCGTATGTGCGATGAGTGCGCTGGATTGGGCGGTCGGACAGGTGCAGGTCTGGTTGTTGATTTTCGCTCGGGTTGCCGGTTGGGTTGTGACGGTTCCGGTTTTCTCCAGCCGGGGGATCCCCTTGTCGGCTCAAATGGGACTGGCCGGCGTGTTGTCCCTGTTGGCGGCCGAGGCGATTGTGCCGGCTCAGGGGGCGGCGGTGGCGCACCTGCCCCTGTTTTCGTTTATGTTAGAAATTGTAAAACAGTGGCTCATCGGCGCCGCCCTCGGCTTTATCGCTTCCCTCCTGTTTTTGGGCGCGGAAATGGCCGGCCAACTGTTGGACATTCAAATGGGATTTTCCATGGTGAATTTGTTGAATCCCCAATCCGGCACTGCGGGGGCGCTGATGGCCAACTGGCAGATGTGGCTCGCCACCATGATTTTCCTTTCCGTTGACGGACATCACGCTATGTTGGCCGGACTGTTGCACAGTTTTGATTGGGTGCGCCTCGGTGCGCCGGTACCGCTGGGGCTTCCGGTCGAGACAATGGTTCGCGCCGCGGCGGTGATGTTGATTGTGGCCGTTCAGCTGGCGGCGCCGATTTTGCTGTCCCTGTTGCTGTTCGACTTGATTCTCGCTTTTGTCTCACGGGCGGCCCCTCAGGTCAATGTGCTGTTTGTGGCTTTGTCCGGCAAGATTTTGGCCGGATGGGGCGTGGCCTTGGTGACGCTGCCCGTTTTGATCGCGGGCCTTTCCCGGGTGACCCGGTTGATGAATCAGGCCGTCGACGGCCTGTTGCGCGCCATGGGAACGGCCTGACGAGGAGGTACGGCGCAGGTGGCCGAAAAACCGGTTCCGGCTGAACTCCCTCTGTCATGGGATCTCCAGTGGTTCGCCGAAGAAAAGACGGAAGAACCCACGCCGCGCCGCCGCCAGGAGGCCCGCCGGGAAGGCCAGGTGGCCAGAAGTCCCGACCTGACGGCGGCGGTGGTCCTCGTGGCGGCGGTGCTGGCCTTGCGGCTTTGGCTGCCTTCTTGGGTGAACGCTTGGCGGACGTTGTTCGAGAAGGTGATGGGCACCGGACCGGCGGCATTCCGTACACCCGACGGGTTTGCGAACTGGTTCTTCGACACGGCGGTGGGGGCGTTTTTGGCGATTCTGCCTTTTATCGGCGTGCTCGCCCTGGTGGGGGCTGCAACCGGATTTATCCAGGTCGGGGGATTGGTGAGCTTTCGGGCCATGGCTCCTCAGTGGAAGCGGATTTCCCCCGTCGAAGGTTTTCGCCGGCTGTTTTCGTTCCGGTCCGCGGTAGAAGCGTTCAAATTTATCCTAAAAATCGGTGTGTTGGGGATTATTGGATATGGATTGGCCGCCGGAATTCTCTCCGATGCCGGCCGGTTGATCGGGATGGATGTGCCGGGCTTGGTATCCTGGACGGGAGAAACGATGTGGACCGTCGGTCTCGAAGCCAGTCTCGGGCTTTTGGGATTGGCCGTGCTCGACGCCGTATACCAGCGGATCAGTTTCCAAAGGCAATTGCGCATGACCAAGCAAGAGCTGAAAGAAGAATTCAAGCGGACCGAGGGGAACCCGACGGTCAAGCGCAAACTGCGGGAACGGCAGAGGGCGCTTGCCCAACGTCGCATGATGCAGGAAGTCCCCAAGGCCCACGTCGTCATCACCAACCCGACCCACTACGCGGTGGCCCTCCGGTACGACCCCGCTTCCATGGACAGGCCCCATGTGGTGGCCAAGGGAACGGACGAATGGGCGTTGCGCATACGCGAGGTGGCTCGCCGGCACGGGGTGACGATCGTCGAAAACCCGCCTCTCGCCCGCCAATTGCACCAGTCGGTGGAGTTGGGAGGAGCGATTCCCGAAGCTTTGTTTCAAGCGGTGGCCGAGGTTCTGGCGTACGTCTATCAATTGAAAGGTTGGCGGTTGGAAGGGGGAAGAAGCGGATGAAACGGGCGGAGCTCATGGTGCTGGTCGGCGTCATCGGCATCGTGGTGATGATGGTGATTCCCCTTCCGCCCGTGCTACTGGATTTCTTGTTGATCATCAATTTGAGTGTGTCTCTGGTCATTCTCCTCATCGCCATGAACATCCGGGAGCCTTTGCAGTTCTCGGTGTTTCCAGCCCTGTTGCTGTTGACGACACTGTTCCGCCTGGCGCTGAACGTTTCATCCACCCGGGCCATTTTGTCCAGCGGTTATGCGGGGGAGGTCATTCAAACCTTTGGAGATTTTGTGGTCCGGGGCAATGTGGTGGTCGGGTTGATCGTTTTCGCCATTTTGGCGGTCATTCAGTTCATCGTCATCACCCGGGGCGCCGAGCGGGTTGCCGAGGTGGCGGCGAGATTCACCCTCGACGCCATGCCGGGTAAACAGATCAGCATTGACGCCGACCTCAGCGCCGGGCTGATCACCGAACAGGAGGCCAAGGCGCGGCGCCGCGCCATTGAGCAGGAAGCCGATTTTTACGGGGCGATGGACGGTGCGAGCAAATTCGTCAAAGGGGATGCCATCGCGTCCATCATCATCGTCATCATTAACATTTTGGGCGGCCTTCTGATCGGGATGGCGATCCGTCACGAAGATTTGGCCACCGCGATCCGGCGTTACACCCTCTTGTCCGTCGGCGACGGCCTCGTCAGCCAGATTCCCGCCCTGCTGATTTCGACGGCCACGGGCCTCGTGGTGACCCGGGCGGCTTCCGACAGCAACATGGGCCGGGATGTCCTCTCCCAATTGCTGGCCTATCCGAGAATGCTGTACGTGGTAGCGGGGGCGTTGGCGATGCTCGGGGTCATGACCCCCATCGGAGTGGTCAAGACCTGGTCGGTGGCGGCGGCGGTGGCGTTCGGGGGATGGCGCATGCAGCGACAACTCCAACTTCACTCGGAACAGGAGCGACGGGAGCAGGCCAAGCGGGAAACGGCGGAGGTGCGGACGCCGGAGAGCATTGTGTCCATGGTGCCGGTGGATCCGGTGGAATTTGAGTTCGGATACGGTTTGATTCCCTTGGCGGATGCCGCCCAGGGGGGCGATTTGCTGGACCGGGTGGTGATGATTCGGAGGCAGTTGGCCCTGGAGCTCGGGGTCGTTCTACCCGTGGTCCGAATCCGGGATAACATTCAACTCGCCCCGGACGAGTATGTCATCAAGATCCGCGGGAGCGAGGTGGCCCGCGGCCGTTTGATGCTCGACCATTATCTCGCCATGAGCCCGGGGGTGGACGATCCCCAAGTGAAGGGGATCGAAACTCGGGAGCCGGCTTTCGGACTTCCCGCCCTGTGGATCCGGCCCGAAATGAAAGAACGGGCGGAGCTGTCCGGCTACACGGTGGTCGACCCTCCGTCGGTGGTGGCGACCCACCTGACCGAGGTCCTGAAGCGGCACGCCCACGAATTGCTCGGCCGGCAGGAGACCCGCCAACTGCTGGATGCCCTGCGCCAACACCACGCGGCCTTGGTGGACGAAGTGGTCCCGAACGTGGTGGGATACGGGGAAATCCAGCGGGTCCTGGCCAATCTGCTCCGGGAAGGGGTGCCGATCCGGGATCTGGCCACCATTTTGGAAACCTTGGCGGAAGCGGTGAAAACCACCCGCGACCCGGATATGCTGACGGAGTATGCGCGTCAGGCCCTGCGCCGGACCATCACCCAGCGCTGGAGAACACCGGGCAAGCCCCTCACCGTCATCACCCTCCATCCGGCCCTGGAGCGGCAAATTGCCGAAGCGGTTCACCGGGGCGAGTTCGGCACCTATGTCGTTCTGGATCCGAAGGTGCATCAGCAGATGATCGCGGAGTTGGCAGAACAGGCCAGGCGGTTGGCTGCGGCGGGACAAACGCCGGTGATCGTGACCTCGCCCCATATTCGGGCCCACGTTCGGCGGTTGCTGGAACGCTCACTTCCCGATGTGCCGGTTCTGTCCTATCAGGAAATTGATCCGGCCGTGGATGTCGAGACGGCAGGGGTGGTGAATGTATCGTGAGGATTAAACGGTTTACGGCCGACGGCATGGCGGAGGCGCTGTCCCTGGTCAGGCAGGAGCTAGGAGAGGATGCGGTCATTCTGACCACCCGGGAGTTTCCGGTTCGCCGCTGGTTTCCGTGGAAGAGCCGCAAACGCGTGGAGGTGGTGGCGGCTGTCGATGATTCCCCGCCGACTCCTCCGGCTGCTCCGGACCGGTCGGTCGCGGGGGCCGGCCGGGAGCGTCTTGCCGCAGTCTTGGAACGCCCCGCCGCACCGCGGGCAGCCTCGGTCGGCCCCCATTACCCCGATCGCAGGGAGCAGCCTATGGAGAGGGCCGGCTTCGAGGAGTGGGAACCGGATTGGCGGGTGCTGATCCGCAAGCTCGCGGCGGAAGGGGCATCGCCGGCGGCTTCGCTCATGACGCGGTTGACCGCCCGCCTGATGGCCGGCGGGATGGAGGAGAAGTGGGCCCAGCGCCTGGCCGAAAACGCGGTGTTGCAGATTCCCGACGAAGGTCCGTGGGACATGGAGGAGGCCCTGGCGCGGCTGCGGGAAGTGACGGGCCGGCTTCTCGCCGACCGGATCGGCGCTCCCATCGCTCCGGATGCGCGGGTGTTGGCGTTCATCGGGCCGACAGGGGTGGGGAAAACCACGACCATCGCAAAATTGGCGGCCATTCAGAGCCTCGACGAGGAGCGGAAGGTCGCTCTGGTGACGGCGGACACCTACCGCATCGCCGCCGTAGAACAGCTGAGGACCTATGCCAACATCATCGGCATTCCCTGCATGGTGGCTTATACGCCGGACGAGATGCGGAGGGTGATCGAAGGTCTCCAGGATTATGACCGGATCCTGATCGACACGGCGGGCCGGAATTTTTCGCAGGTCGATCATGTGCAACACTTGATGTCGATGCTGAAAGCGGCGTCCCCGGACGAGACCTACCTGGTGTTGAGTCTCGCCGGAAAGGGAAGCGACATGCGCCGCACCGTAGAGGCCCTTCGGGAGGTGCCCATCGACAAATATGTGTTTACAAAGGTGGACGAAACGGAAAGCGCCGCTTCGGCTGTGGACCTGATCCTCCGGGCCCCGAAACCCGTGTCGTACGTCACGACGGGGCAGAGTGTTCCCGACGATATCGCGGAGGCGAATGTGCACCACTTTATCGACCGACTGTAAGGTGGGGGGACATCATGGACCAGGCGGCATTTCTCCGGCAGCGGGTCGCCCGGAAACACCGGCCGGCCGACGGGGTGTCGAAGATGCGGACCCTCGCGGTTACCAGCGGGAAGGGCGGAGTAGGCAAATCGAATCTTGCGGTTAACGTGGCCATTGCAGCCCAGGAAGCCGGATTCCGGACTCTCATCCTCGACGCGGATGTCGGATTCGCCAATATCGACGTGTTATTGGGCGAGCGCTCCCGGCGGACCATCGTCGACCTCACCCGGGCGGGGGTTTCGGCGCGGGACGTGATCCAGTCCGGCCCCGGGGGACTCAGGTGGATTTCCGGCGGTACCGCCCTCGCCGAGTGGTTTCAAATGTCCAAGGAGCAGGCGTTGATGTGCCTGGAAAAACTTCAAGATCTCGAGGAAGAAATCGATTGGGTGATCATCGACACCGGGGCGGGGCTCAGCGACTACAAGCTCCAGATGCTGGAGGCGGCTGCAGAAATTCTCCTCGTGACGACTCCGGAGCCGACGGCGCTGGCGGACGCCTACGCCCTGATGAAGGTCCTGGTCGGCCGCTCGCGGTCCCTCCATATCCAAGTGGTGGTCAACCGTTGCCGGTCCTTTACCGAAGGATTAGAGATTTCCAACCGGCTTGTCGCCGCTTCGCGACAGTTTCTGAATTACATCCCGTCTGTGGCCGGATATGTGCTGGAAGATCCGGCTCTTGGCAAGGCGGTGATTCGCCAAATTCCCGTCTTGTTGGGCGCCCCCAAAAGCCGTGCAAGTGAATGTATCCGCCGGGTGGCGCATCGGGTTTTGTCGGAGTCGGACGGTTCCGTCGAAACGCCCCCGGCCCGCGGCGGCTGGCGGGACTTCGTTTGGAAGTTGCAGCACTATGTCTTCGGGCGGGGTTAAGCGCGGCAAGGCCCCGGACCTGGTGGTGATGGGGGCGTCCACGGGCGGGCCGACGGCGCTGTCGACAATCCTCTCGAAATTGCCCGGCGACTTCCCTTTGCCTATCGCAGTCGTGCAACACATGCCCAAGACCTTCACGGGGCCCTTTGCGAAACGGTTGGACCAGGAGTCGGCTTTGAAGGTGGAAGAAGCCCAAGACGGGCAGGTGTTGCGTCCCGGCCGGGTGGTGATCGCACCGGGCGGTCGACAAATGCGGTTGCAGCGGAACGGCCGCCAGTGGGTGGTCAGCCTCGGGGAAGAGACACCGTGGCGGAACCACGTTCCCTCGGTCGATGTGTTGTTCTTTTCCGTGGCTCGGCACACCTGCTCGCCGGTGATCGCGGTACTCTTGACGGGCATGGGGAAGGACGGCGCCGAGGGAATGGAGGAAATTCACAAAAGGGGCGGAATTACCATCGCCCAGTCCAAGGACAGCTGTGTCGTCTACGGCATGCCGAAAGCGGCCGTCGAGCGCGGTTGTGTCGATTACGTGCTCGATATAGAGGAGATTCCTTCATGGCTGATGAAATTGTCAATGAACCGATAGGGGGTGGTGGGATGGAAAATAGTTCATACCTCCATATGTTTATCGAGGAGACGAAAGAACACCTCCAACAGTTGAACGAACAACTTCTCATCCTGGAGAAGGACCATTCCGACCAGGAAGCGATCCATGCGGTGTTCCGGTCCGCCCATACCATTAAGGGCATGGCGGCTACCATGGGTTTTGAGCCGATGGTATGGGTGACCCACGACATGGAGAACGTGTTGGACGCCATCCGCAATGGACGGGCGTCCATCACTCCGGATCACATGGATGTGTTGTTCAAAGCGGTCGATCTCTTGGAGACCCAGCTGGCCGCCGTGGAAAACGGCGAAGATCTGAACGGCATCGACACCTCCGAAGTCGTCGAAGAGCTGCAGCGGCTTCTCGGGGAATCCGGAGGCGGGGAACCGGTGGGCCCGTCCCCCGCTTCGGCGGCGGCACCGGGGCCGGCCGGCGCGGAGGCTCCGCCGGAAGGGGGCTCGGGACCTTCGGCGGAAGGCGCGGTGCAGGCGTGGCAACTGGATGCCTTTCAAGAATCCGTTGCGAAAGAGGCGAAACGGGAAGGGCTCGGGGTGTTGCAAATTTTGGTCCGCATCGACGAGGGATGTGTCCTCAAAGCGGCCCGGGCTTATATGGTGGTCGATACGTGTGAGGAGTACGGAGAACTGGTCAAGGTGGAGCCTTCGGTGGAGGAACTGGAACAGGGCAAAATGGACCAGGAAATTCGCCTTCTCCTGATTTTGAAACGGGGAACACCGGAGGCCGTGCGGGACGCCCTGATGGGCATTTCGGAAGTACGCCACGTTTCGGTGGAACCGTGGACGGCGGTTGCCGAATCCGTTTCTCCCCCGCCTGCGGCGACTCCGAAGGCCGGACCGGCGGCGAAGGCGGCGGCGCAGAAGGAGGATCTCAAGGCGAAGGCGTCCACCCGGGGATTGAAATCGGTGCGGGTGGACATTGAGCGGTTGGATGCGCTGATGAACCTATTCAGCGAGTTGGTGATCGACCGAACCCGCATCGAGGAGTTGGCCAAGACCTCGGGACACCAGGAATTGCTGGCGACAGTCGAACACATGGCGCGCATCAGCTCGGACTTGCAAAATCTCGTCATGACCATTCGCATGGTTCCGGTGGAGACGGTGTTCAACCGTTTTCCGCGTATGGTCCGGGATTTGGCCCGAGAAATGGGAAAACAGGTGGAATTCGTGGTCCGCGGAGGCGACACGGGGCTCGATCGGACCGTGATCGACGAAATCGGCGATCCGCTGGTCCATCTGTTGCGCAATGCGGTGGACCATGGCCTGGAGACCCCGGAGGAGCGCCGGGCCGCGGGTAAACCGGAAACCGGCCTCGTGCAGCTGGTTGCGTATCATTCCGGCAACCAGGTGTTTATTGAAGTGTCGGATGACGGGCGGGGCGTGGACCGGGAGAAGGTGATCCGGAAGGCGATCGAACGCGGCCTGATCGATCCGGGGCAGGCGAATTCCCTGACCGATGGGCAGGTTTACGATCTGCTTTTCCAGCCGGGATTTAGCACCAAAGAAGTCGTCAGCGACGTATCCGGACGCGGTGTGGGCCTCGACGTAGTCAAGAGCAAATTGGAACAGGTCGGTGGAAAGGTGCAGGTCCAGTCCAAACCGGGGCAGGGAACGAAGTGGATCATTCAGCTGCCGCTGACCCTGTCGATTATTCAGGCCATGTTGGTCAGCATCGCGGGAGAGAAGTACGCGGTTCCCCTTCATTCCATCGTGGAGACGGCGGTCATCGCCCGGAAGGACATCCGCGATCTGCACGGTCAGCAAGTGATTCCGTTCCGCGGACGGGTCATTCCGCTGATCGATCTGGAACAACTCTACGACTTGCGGCGGCCGGAGGTTCGGGACGAGGAGAACGTGCTCATCGTCCGGCGGGGCGAACGGTACGGAGCCTTTATCGTCGACGAGTTTCTCGGCCAACAGGAGATCGTGTTGAAGTCGTTGGGGCGCTATCTCCAACAGGTGTTTTCCATCGCCGGAGCCACCGTGCTGGGAGACGGCCAGGTGGCCCTGATCATCGATTGTAACGCGTTTTTGGCAGCGTGACCGGGAGGGGAACCACAGGTGGAACAACAGGGACGCGAATTGGCGCAGGAAATCAAAGTGATCGTTTTCCAACTCGGCAGTGAAGAGTACGGGGTCGAAGTGCATCAAGTGCTCTCCATCGAGCGCATGCAGAAAATCACGAGGGTGCCGCGAACCCCAGCCTTTGTGAAAGGTGTGATCAACCTTCGGGGCGTGGTGACCCCGGTGATCGACTTGCGCGCCCGGTTCGGCCTGCCGGAGGTGGAGTACACGGAAGACACGCGAATTGTGGTAGTCTCCGTCAACGACATGGAAGTGGGGTTGATCGTGGATGCCGCCAACGACGTCATCGACGTTCCGGTGAACCGGATCGACCCCCCGCCGGCGGTGGTCGGAGGGGTAAAGGCCGATTATCTGCGCGGAGTGGCCAAATTGGACGATCGGTTGCTGGTCTTGTTGAATCTCGATCGAGTGTTAAACGCCCAAGAGGTCGCCCAGTTGAGCGCGATGTCGTGGTGAACGGTTGAATGGTGAGATTGGACGACCGGCATCTCGACGCCCTCCGAGAAGTGGGGAATATCGGCGCCGCCCACGCCGCCACCAGCCTGGCGGCTTTATTGCAACGGCAAGTTCGCATCACCGTTCCCACGGTCCAGCTCCTATCCTTCGATCACGTGGCCGATGCAGTCGGCGGAGCCGAAGATGTGGTGGTGGGAACTTATTTTCGCATCGGAGGGGATTTCCCAGGAAACCTTTTCTTTATTCTCCCGGCCGAATCGGCGAGAACGGTGTTGCACGCCATGTGGGGCGACGGCCCCTTCGTAGAAGGAGCGGATCTCCAGAGCGACCTGGCGCTGTCCGCCCTGGGGGAAATGGGCAACATCCTCACGTCTTCCTATTTGGTTTCTCTGTCCGAGTTTACCGGGGGCCGGGTCGAGACCTCGGTTCCTGCGGTGGCGGTCGACATGGCCCAGGCCATTTTACAAGTGGGGATGTTCACCGCGGAGGCCGACAGTTGCCTCATTATCCATACCGGAGCGCATATTGAGGAGCTGGACATTTGGTGTCACTTTCTGCTCGTACCCGACCCCGAGTCGGTAGCCCCGCTGTTGGGCGCCCTAGGGGTGAACGGTTCATGATTACGGGAAATGTCGTGCATGTCGGGATGGCGGATTTGAAAGTGGTGCACTGTCCCGACCGTCTTCGCTCCGTCGGCCTGGGTTCCTGCGTGGGGATCGCCCTGTGGGACCCGGTGACGAAGGTGGCGGGGCTGGCCCACGTGATGCTGCCTTCGTCGGAGGGTTTCCCCCGGGAGCAACGCGCCAAGTTCGCCGACACCGCCGTGGATTGGCTCGTGGAGATGATGTTGGAGCACCGGGCGCGCAAGGAGCGCCTGCAGGCGAAATTGGCCGGAGGAGCCCAAATGTTCACATTTGCCGGTAAAAACGACCTGCTCAAAATCGGTCCGCGCAATGTGGAAGCATCGAGGCGGGCTTTGGCGAAATGGTCCATCCCGATCGTCGCCGAGGATGTCGGGGGGACCACGGGACGGACGATCGAATTGTCGAGCGAAGATGGGAGCCTGTGGGTCCGGACTGTCCGGGGAGGATCGATCGTTATATGACGCACTGGTGGAAGCTTCCGGTCTGGGGAGCTGCGGTGTTTTTTGTGTTGTCGCTTTTGGCCGGCCATTTGTGGACGACGGCCCTATTGCGAACCGTAGTCTGTGCGGCGGTGCTCGCCGTAGCGGCACTGGCTGGAGCGTGGGGTTGGAGGTGGATGGCCGAAGGGCGGCCTTCGACCATCGACCTGCGGTCCGCTCCCGGTGAGGAGGATGTGCGCTGGATCGCTTTTCAGGTTCCTCCGGCGGACGGTGAAGGGGCCGTCATCTCGGAGAAATCCCGCGGAGAGGAATCCCGCGGACAGAAGGGTTCGGAGGAAGAGTCCGGGCCTCTCCGCGGCGATCATCCGCCGTCCCAGCCGGCGGCCGATTCCGAATGGATCGATCTCGCGGCTTGGACGCAAAGACGGAGGTAAACGGGGGGAGCTCGGGTGAAGGGGAAGGCCGGGGACAGGCCCTTTCAGGTGGACGTCACAGCGTATCTCCCGCTTGTCGAGCGCATCGCCCGGCGGCTCAAGGGACGCGTCGGACCGGCTCCTCTTGAGGACCTGGTGTCCTTCGGAACTCTGGGTTTGCTCGAAGCGGCGAGGCGGTACGATCCAAAGTGGGAGACCCCGTTTGAAGCCTTTGCACGCCCCCGCATCCGCGGAGCGATCATAGACGGTCTTCGATTGGAGCGCCGGGGAAGCCGGCGACAGTGGGAGCGCGTCAAGAAGTTGCAACAGGCTTGCGACGCGTTGATGGCGGAAGGGAAAAAGGCATCCGACGAAGAGGTTTGCGCCTATCTGGGCATCGGGAAAGACGCCTTGGCGGCATGGCTGGAGGAAGCCGAGCACTTGCAGTGGATTTCCCTCGATCAAGTGGTGCGAAACGGCGACGGGGACGAATATGCGGTGGCCGATCTCCTGGAAGATCTCCGAACCGAGGGGCCGGAGCGCCGGGTGGCCCGGCAAGAACTGAGGCGAATCCTGGCGGAGGCCATCGGCCGCCTTCCGGAAAAGGAACAGTTGGTCCTCGCTCTGCACTACGATGAAGGTCTTTCGTTCAGGGAGGTGGCGTCGATCCTGGGGGTGACGCCGGCGAGGGTCAGCCAGTTGCACAGCAAGGCGATTTTGCGCCTCCGGGGGAGACTTGGGCGGTTCAAACAGGAGTTGATCGATTGAGCGGCATGTTTTGAGGTGAGGCATATGGAAAATCGGGCGGACTGGCCTTGGCATCATCTCGACGTCGAGATCGCGGCCGACCGGATGACGGCGAGGGCGAGGTGGAAACCGGGGATGACCCGGCCGGACCCGCTGCCTCCCAATGCGGTTGAGTTAATGGAGCAATTCCTGTCGGTCAAAGGCGTGGTTTACGGCATTCGGAAGGAAGGAGTCGCCGAACTGCTGCACGCGGGCGACGAATGGGTGGTGGTCGCCAAGGGAACTCCTCCGGGAAAAGGGGAACCGGGGAGATTGGAATGGCTGATTTCCCGGAAAGAACAGGCCGGGGACGGCGGGACCGGAGCGGATCAATCCGACGCGATCCGGATCGACTTGCGCGAACGGGGCGGAATCGAATCGGTGAGCGCCGGCACGCCCATCGTCCGCTTGATTCCGCCCGTTCCGGGCGAAGACGGGATAGCCGTCACCGGCGAGCGAGTTCCGGCACCACTTCCTCCTCCGGCGAAGTTGCATTTGGGCCGGAACGCGGTGTGGAGCGAGGACGGTTCGACGGTTGTCGCCCGAACGGCCGGACATCCGGTATACGATGCCCGCCGGAAACGGTTGGACGTGTCCCCGGTGTACCGGATCAAAGGGGATGTGGATTACGCCGTCGGGCACGTGCGTTTCGAAGGAAGCATTCACATCGGAGGAACCGTCAAGGCGGGGTTTCGGGTGTCGGCGACGGGGGACGTAGTGGTGGAAGGAGCCGTCGACGGCGGCCTTGTCGACGGAGGGGCGGACGTCAAGGTCGGAGCCGGCATTTACGGGGGGACCCAGGGCGAAGTCAAGGCCGCCGGATCCGTCTCGGCAAAGTTTATTCAGCAGGGACGGGTCTCCGCCGGTTTGGATTTGGTCGTGTCGCGGAGCATTCTCCAAAGCCGGGTCGTCGCCGGCCGCGACATCATCGTGCAGTCTCCGAGCGGAGTGATCGCCGGGAGCACCTGTACAGCCACCCGCTGGGTCAAAACCGCCGTCCTCGGATCGGCCATGGCCACTCCGACGACCGTGCAGGTCGGTCTGCCCCAAAGCACCCGGGACAGGTGGCGTCACCTTCAGGAACGGTTGCGGGAACTGGAAATCCGAAAGTCCAAATTGGCACTGGCCCTTCAGATCGCCGAGAGGAGAATCCGGCAGGATGCCGGTCCGCTCGGGATGCCGGCGGTCAATGGGAGGGTCAAAGATCAGGTGCAGGCGCAATTGACGGCGGTGGATGAAGAGTTGGACCTGGTCCGCCGGGAAATGGACGCGCTGTCCCAGGACGTGGAGAATTTTCGCGAAGCTGCGGTATGGGTGGTCGGCCAAGTGTATCCAGGTGTAAAGATCACGATCGGAAATTTGACCTACGTCGTCCACGACGAAATGAAACGGATCAAATTTTTCGTGGACGGCGGCGAAATTCGGACGGCGCCGATTCCGTGAAGCTCGCGGAGGCCAAAGGGGGGGAGGCGGGTGAGCGGCGAGTGGGATCGGATTCTTCAGAAATTGCAGGAGGAAAACGATCTTTTTTTGGAAGAAGTCGAAGATCTGTTGCGGGCCCGCGATCGGGAGATCGAGGAGTTGCGCCGGAGAGTGGAGGATCTGGAGGCCCGGCTGGCCCGGATCGAATCCGGGAGCGGCGCGGTGCCGCAGTTGGACGGATCCGCTGCGGAAGGGAGAGAAGAGGAGCCGGTATCCGGGGCATCCCTTGAGGAGTTCGCGAGGCGGACGGGAAGAGGGGTCGGAGAAGTACAGCTGATGATGGCTTTGGCCGAACGCCGGAAGAAAAGGAGAAGCACCGGGGAATGATTGCGCTTCCCCCAAGCGGTGTGTTATATTTATCGGCGGTGCCATTCCGCACGTGCGCCGATTCCTCCAGGGGTGCCCGAGGGGGTTCTGGCGGGAGATGAAGCGCGCGGAGGATCAAACCTTCGAAGGAGGACCGTTATGGCGATTATTTCGATGAAGCAATTATTGGAGGCCGGTGTGCACTTCGGTCACCAAACGCGTCGTTGGAACCCGAAGATGCAAAAGTACATCTTTACCGAACGGAACGGCATCTACATCATCGACCTGCAAAAGACGGTGAAGAAGGTCGAGGAAGCCTACCAATTTGTTCGTTCTCTGGCGGAGCAGGGGAAGACTCTGCTGTTTGTCGGGACCAAAAAACAGGCCCAGGATTCGGTGCGGGAAGAGGCCGAGCGGTGCGGCATGTTTTATGTGAACCAGCGGTGGCTGGGCGGAACGTTGACCAATTTCCAGACGATTCGCAAGCGGATCGAACGCCTGCACGAGTTGGAGCGGATGGAGGAAGACGGAACTTTCGAAGTTCTTCCGAAGAAAGAAGTCATTTTGTTGCGGAAGGAAAAGGAACGGCTCGAAAAGTTCCTAGGCGGGATCAAGGGCATGAAAGAGTTGCCGGGGGCGTTGTTCGTCATCGATCCCCGCAAGGAGCGCATCGCCGTGTCCGAGGCGAGAAAACTGGGCATTCCCATCGTCGCCATCGTCGACACCAACTGCGATCCGGACGAAATCGACTACGTCATCCCGGGCAACGATGATGCCATCCGCGCCGTGAAACTGTTGACATCCAAAATGGCCGACGCCGTTCTCGAAGGGACCCAGGGAGAACAAACGGCCTGAATCACCGGTAGAGGGTGGCCGGCGTGGGATTGTTGACCCCCGCCCACCCTTTTTTTATGATTACAACCAGAGATCAAGCAGGGAGGCGGATGCAATGGCAATTTCTGCTGCACAGGTCAAGGAACTGCGCGAACGAACCGGCGCCGGCATGATGGACTGCAAAAAGGCTCTGACGGACGCGGGCGGCGACATGGAAAAAGCGATCCAGCTCTTGCGGGAGCGCGGCCTGGCGGCGGCGGCGAAAAAAGCCGGGCGGATCGCCACCGAAGGGCTGGTGGAGGCCTACATTCACGGCGGCGGACGGATCGGCGTGCTGGTGGAAGTCAATTGTGAAACGGATTTTGTGGCAAAGACCGACGAGTTCCGGGAACTGGTTCGGGACATCGCCATGCAGATCGCCGCGTCCCGTCCGGAGTACGTGCGGCGGGAAGATGTGCCGGCGGAGGTCGTGGAAAAGGAAAAGGAGATCCTTCGGGCCCAAGCGTTGAATGAAGGAAAACCGGCCCATATCGTCGAGAAAATGGTCGAAGGTCGCGTCGAGAAATTTTTCAAAGAGGTATGCCTCTTGGAGCAGCCTTTTATCAAAAATCCCGATGTCACCGTAGAACAATTGGTGAAGGAAAAGATTGCGAAGATCGGAGAAAACATTTCGGTCCGGCGTTTCGTCCGGTTTGAACTCGGCGAGGGAATGGAGAAAAAACAGGAAAACTTCGCCGAAGAAGTGATGGCCCAGGTGAAACGATAAAGATCAGGGGGAACACGGAGGTGTTCCCTTTTCCGCCCACAGGCAAACGCATCAGCCCGTTGTGCAGAACGTTGGCAGTCGGGGAGGATGGCGGATGGTGCAACCGAAATACAGGCGGGTCGTCCTCAAATTGAGCGGGGAAGCCCTCGCCGGGGCCTCCGGATTCGGAATCGACGCGTCGGTCCTTGCGTCCGTGGCGCGCCAGGTTCAGGAGGTCGTCGCCCTCGGCGTCCAAATGGCGGTGGTGGTGGGAGGGGGGAACATTTGGCGAGGCGTCTCCGGCAGCGCCCAGGGGATGGACCGGGCGACCGCCGATTACATGGGCATGCTGGCGACGGTTTTAAACGCCCTCGCCCTCCAAGACGCCTTTGAAAAGATCGGCGTCGACACTCGTGTCCAGACTTCGATCGAGATGCGCCAGGTCGCCGAACCGTATATTCGCAGGCGGGCGATCCGGCATTTGGAAAAAGGGCGGGTGGTCATCTTCGCGGGAGGAACGGGGAATCCGTATTTTTCCACGGATACGACGGCAGCCCTGCGAGCCGCGGAGATTGAAGCCGATGTCATTTTGATGGCGAAAAATCGGGTGGACGGCGTATACGACGCCGATCCGATGAAGGATCCGAAGGCGAAGAAGTTCGCTTTCTTGAGCTTCCTCGACGTGTTGAACCGGGGATTGGGGGTCATGGATTCCACAGCCACCTCGTTGTGCATGGACAACAACATTCCGATCATCGTCTTTGCCATCACGGAAGATGGAAACATCCGCCGGGCTGTCCTCGGCGAGCCGATCGGGACTACGGTTTGGAGGGAGTAACGGTGAGTGAAAATTTATTGAAAGACACGGAAGAACGGATGAATAAATCGCTGCAAACCCTCAAAAAGGAGTTTGCCGGCGTGCGGGCCGGCCGGGCGAGCCCGTCCCTTTTGGAAAAGGTGACCGTCGAGTATTACGGGACTTCGGTGCCCGTCCACCAATTGGCCTCCATCACGGCTCCCGAACCTCGACTCCTGGTCATCCAACCTTGGGATAAGTCGGCGTTGCCCGAAATCGAGAAGGCCATCCTGAAGTCGGACCTCGGTTTGACGCCCTCCAACGACGGCCAGGTCATCCGGGTGGTCCTTCCCCAGTTGACACAGGAACGCCGCCAAGAATTGGCCAAAATGGTCCGCAAGCTGGCGGAAGAGGCCCGGGTGGCGGTGAGGAACATCCGCCGGGAGGCGAACGACGACATCAAGAAGTGGGAAAAGCAAGGGGATCTTTCGGAGGACGACGGACGCCGTCTTCAGGAAAAGGTTCAGCAGCTCACCGACCGGTTTATTGACGAGATCGACCGCCTGTTGGCTGCCAAGGAAAAAGAAATCATGGAAGTTTAACAGGGAGTCGCCCGAGGAAAGGCGTGTGGAGGATGAATCCAAGGTGGGGACAACGAGGGGGTCCGCCCGTTTCGGCGACACAGCCCGTTCGGGGCGATCTCCCTCGTCACGTGGCGATCATCATGGACGGAAACGGACGGTGGGCTCGCCGGAGGGGCCTGCCGAGGGTGGCCGGTCACCGGGCCGGTATGAAGGCTGTCAAAGAGGTGACCCGGGCCGCCGATGAGATGGGCATCCAGATTCTCACTCTGTATGCCTTCTCGACTGAAAACTGGAAAAGACCGCGGGATGAAGTGGATTATCTCATGCGACTGCCCGAGGAATTCCTCGATCGAGAACTCCAGGAACTTCAAGACAACGGCGTGCAAGTTCGCCTGTTGGGGGATCCTTCGGCTCTTCCGCCTCACACCCGGCGGGCGGTGGAGATTGCGGTGAAGCGGACAGAGGCCAACAAAGGCCTGATTCTCAATTTCGCCCTGAACTACGGAGGGAGAGCCGAAATCGTCCGTGCCGTCAAGGACATCGCCCGGGAAGTCCGGGAGGGGACGTTGTCCCCGGAAGAGATCGACGAATCGCTATTTGCCTCCCGCCTTCAGACGGGTGCGCTGCCCGATCCGGATCTGTTGATCCGAACCAGCGGTGAATTGCGGATCAGCAATTTTTTGTTATGGCAAATTGCGTATGCCGAGCTGTGGTTCACAGACGTTCTCTGGCCGGATTTTACGAAGGAACACCTGTATGAAGCGGTGCGGGCCTACCAATCGAGGTCCCGGCGTTTAGGCGCAGTAGAGGAACGCCCATCCACCGATGCTCGGAGCGGCCAGTAAGGAGTGCGTAGGGTGCTGCGACAGCGGGTAATCACGGCATTGGTGGGTGGAGGCGCATTTTTAGGCGTGCTTTATGCAGGCGGGGTTTGGACTGTCGTCATGGTGGGAATCCTCGCAGCGGTGGCTTTCGGAGAATGGGTGCGGATGAAAGGAGTTTCCTTCTCCTCGCCCCCCGCGTGGGCGGGATGGGCGGCGATGGAGGGGATTTTCCTGTGGTCCGGCGACGGCGGGGGATTGTTGCCGACCGTTTGGCCCGGGATCCCGCCGGTCAGCTTGGAGGCGTGGGTCTGGGCGGGAGTGCTTCTTTTTTTTCTTTTCCCCGTGTTCCTTCGAAACGAGTTTACGGTGCCGGACACGGCGTATTTGTTTTTCGGAGCGCTGTATCTCGGACTTTTGTTCCGGGATTTTGTCCTGTTGCGGGTGGCGTTTGCGAACGGGTGGAGCCTGTGCCTTCTCGTGCTGCTTTCCGTTTGGGCTACCGACATAGCGGCTTATTTTGTGGGCAGTTGGCTGAAAGGCCCCAAACTGGCTCCCGTACTCAGCCCGAACAAAACGGTCAGCGGCAGTGTGGCCGGCGTCGCGGCGTCCATGGTGCCGGGGTTGCTCATGGCCGCGATGGGAGCGGCGCCGCTGCCCACATCCCGAATGATCCTGCTGGGAATCGTGGCCTCGGTGGCCGGCCAGTTGGGAGATTTGGCGGAATCGGCTCTGAAGAGGGCCTTCGGCGTCAAGGACGCCGGACATCTGTTGCCCGGTCACGGGGGAGTTTTGGATCGGTTCGACAGCCTGTTGCTGGCGGGTTCCGTCGCCTATCATCTCCTCGTCCTCTGGTTGTGAGCCGCCGGCGGCCGCCCGATCCCGCAGCGCGAGCAGACTGCGGGTTTTTTCTCTTTCCGCGGACGGGTGCCTCCTTCGGTGGAGTCCGGCGGATTCCCTGTGTTACACTGTATGATAAACAACGAGAGAACAAGGGTGGCCGCACGACGGGGCCACGGTCGAGGTGAGCGGATGAGCAAAGGGGTGGCGATTCTCGGATCCACCGGATCAATCGGGTGCAACGCCATAGAGGTGATCCTGGCTCACCCGGATCGGTTTGTCGTCAAGGCCCTGGCAGCCGGGCGCAACGTGGAACGTTTGCTGGACCAGATCGACCGGGTACGTCCCGAATTGGTGGCCGTGTCGGACGAAGAAACGGCAAAGGAAGTGCGGAGCCGGACCGGCCGCCGCGTAGAAGTGATGTGGGGCGAAGCGGGCATGGTGGCCGCAGCTACCCATCCCGAGGCAGATGTGGTGATATCCGCCTTCGTCGGAGCGGTGGGATTGATTCCCACCTTGCGGGCGATCCAACAGGGCAAGCGGGTGGCTCTTGCGAACAAGGAGACCCTGGTGGCCGCCGGGGAGATCATGACGGAGGCGGCCAAGCGGTCCGGGGCGGAACTGGTGCCCGTGGACAGCGAACATTCGGCGATTTTTCAATGCCTGCGGGGTGAACGGAGGACGGAGGTCGACCGGCTGTGGTTGACGGCATCGGGAGGGGCCTTGCGGGATTGGAGCCGAGAGCAGATGATGAGAGCCGGGGTGCAGGACGTCCTCCGGCATCCAAATTGGACAATGGGGAATAAAATTACCGTGGATTCGGCGACGTTGATGAACAAGGGCTTCGAAGTGATCGAAGCCCACTGGTTGTTCGGCATTCCCTTCGATCGCATTTCCGTGGTGATCCACCCCGAAAGCATTGTCCACTCAGCGGTGGAGTTTGTAGACGGTTCCGTGCTGGCGCAACTGGGCGTGCCGGACATGCGGCTTCCGATTCAATACGCTTTGAGTTACCCGGAGCGCTGGGAAGGGAAGTGGCCCCGCCTGTCGATGGACCGGCTGGGAAGTCTTCAATTCCGGGCGCCCGATCCCGAACGATTTCCATGTCTAGGATACGCCTACGAGGCCGGACGGGCAGGGGGAACGATGCCCGCCGCCTTGAACGCGGCGAACGAGGTGGCGGTCGACTTGTTTTTACGGGGGAGGATTCCTTTTCTCGCAATTGAGGACATCTTGGTGCGGATCATGGATCTGCACGAGGTACGGCATCACCCCGACTTGGAGACCATCCTGTGGGCGGATGCTTGGGCCCGGGAAACCGCCGCTGAACTGGCGGCAAAAGGAAGGGTGGCGCGCTGATGGTTCCGTTTTTTTCGGGCGGCGTTCAAACGGCGGTGGCGGCGATCGTCATATTTCTTTTGCTGGTGGTGTTCCACGAATTCGGTCACTTTTGGGTGGCCAAGCGGGTCGGCATTCTGGTTCGGGAATTTGCCGTCGGTTTCGGTCCAAAATTGTTCAGCCGCAAACGGGGGGAAACGGTGTATTCTTTCCGGGTCCTTCCCCTCGGAGGGTATGTCCACATGGCAGGGGAAAGTCCGGAAGACCACGGATTGGTTCGGGGAGAGACCCTTGCAGTGAGACTCGACGCGGAGGGCCGAGCGGAGGCCTTGGGCGATCCCGACGTGTTGAAGGATCCGGACCTGATCGGTCGCCTGGCGGCAGGTCCGTCCCGGGAGTCGTTTGCGGTGGAACTGGAAACAGAAGAGGGCGTCCGGCGATTGGAATTAAGTCCGTCTGCCGTCTTGTACACCGGGCGCTCGACGACGACGCTGGCCCCCTTCGAACGACAGTTTATGGGCAAACCCGTTTGGGCCCGGGCTGCGACCATCGCCGCCGGCCCGTTGATGAATTTTGTGCTGGCCGCCCTGATTTTTGCGGTTTACTTCCTCTACACCGGCGTGCCCGCCGGCCCGGACGTCGGCGAGGTGTTGCCCGGTACTCCGGCCGCTCGGGCGGGATTGCGGCCCGGCGATCACATTGCGGCGGTGGACGGCAACCCCATTCGTTCCTGGAGCCAATTAGTAAAGACGGTTCAGAGCCGGCCGGAACAACCCATGATGTTCGACGTCCGGCGCGGTGACTCCCGACTCGAGATCGCCGTGACGCCAGAGGTGCGCAGCGGCGTCGGCGTGATCGGCGTCAGTCCCCGGTTGGTGCATAACCCGCTGTTGGCCGTCTGGATGGGGATCCGCCAAACTTGGGATATATCGGTCCAGATCGTAACCGCATTCGGGCGCATGTTGACCGGCGCTTTGGCTCCGGAGGTGGCGGGCCCGGTGGGCATTGTCGCGATGATTGGCGAACAGGCGAAGCAGGGTCTGGCGAACTTGGTGACTTTGACCGCCCTGTTGAGCATCAACCTGGCCATCATCAACCTGCTGCCGATTCCCGCCCTCGACGGCAGCCGATTGATGTTCCTTTTGGTCGAGGCGGTACGGGGCCGGCCCCTCGATCCTCATAAGGAAAGCATGGTCCATCTGGTGGGGTTTGCTCTGCTGATGGTGATCGTGGTGCTGGTGACCTATAAGGACGTGACGCGCCTCTTTTGAAGCTGTTCCGGGCGGATGGACGACGGCGCGGACAAAAAAGGAGGCATTGGCATGGTCAGAAGGGAGAACACGCGGCCGGTCCGAGTGCGGAACATCCAGATCGGGGGAAACGATCGAGTGGTCATTCAATCGATGACCACCACCGACACGCGGAATGTGCCCGAAACCCTCGAGCAGATCCGCAGGCTGCAGGAAGCGGGATGCCAAGTGGTGCGGCTGGCGGTTCCGGACATGCAGGCGGCCGAGGCGATTGCGGAGATCCGGAAGGGAACGGACATGCCGCTTGTGGCCGACATTCATTTCGACTACCGGCTGGCTCTTACGGCGATCCGGAACGGCATCGACAAAGTCCGGATCAATCCGGGCAACATCGGATCGGAGGCCAAGATTCGACAGGTGGTCGAAGCCGCTAAGGAGCGCGGCATTCCGATTCGCATCGGCGTAAACGCGGGCTCGATCGAGCGGGGGCTTTTGGAGAAATACGGCTACCCCAGCGCCGAAGCGATGGTGGAGAGCGCCCTCCGCCATGTGCGGTTGTTGGAGGATCTCGATTTTTATGATATTGTCGTTTCCTTGAAATCCAGCGACGTGCCGACGGCGATCCGCGCCTATCAAATGATGGCGGAAAGGGTGGATTATCCGCTGCACGTGGGGATTACCGAAGCCGGTACCGTGTATGCCGGAACCATCAAGTCGGCGGTCGGCATTGGGGCGGTTTTGGCGATGGGAATCGGCAGCACCATCCGGGTGTCGCTGACCGGGGATCCGGTGGAAGAGGTGCGGGCCGCCCGTGAGATCCTGAAATCCCTCGGACTTGTGGGCGATTCTCCCGTCATCGTCTCCTGTCCCACCTGCGGGCGGTGCGAAATCGACCTGATCGACATCGCCAATCGAGTGGAACGCGAGATCGCGGATTTGCGGGTTCCTCTGAAGGTCGCCGTCATGGGTTGCGTGGTCAACGGCCCAGGCGAGGCTCGGGAAGCGGATGTAGGGGTTGCCGGCGGAAAAGGGGTCGGCTTGTTGTTCAAAAAAGGAGAAGTGGTGCGGAAAGTGGCTGAGTCCGAAATCGTCGACGCGCTCCTTCAGGAGATCCGCGATATGGCGGAAGAGCGCAAAGCGTAGTTGGAGGGTGCGACATGAGGCAAAGTCGATATTTTTTGCCGACACTCCGGGAAATCCCGTCGGAGGCGGAGATTCCCAGCCACCAGCTCATGCTGCGGGCCGGCATGATCCGGCAGCTGGTTTCCGGGATTTACACCTATTTGCCCTTGGGCTACCGGGTTTTGCGTAAAGTGGAGCGGATCGTCCGGGAGGAAATGGACCGGGCGGGAGCCCAGGAAGTCTTGCTTCCCGCGGTTCAGCCCGCCTCCCTGTGGCAGGAATCGGGGAGATGGGAAGACTACGGGAAGGAGCTATTGCGGTTTCAAGATCGCCACGAGCGGCCGTTGGTGTTGGGACCTACCCACGAGGAAGTGATTACCGACCTCGTGCGGCAGGAGGTCCGGTCGTATCGCCAACTTCCCATGATCCTGTATCAGATCCAGACGAAATTCCGCGACGAGGTGCGCCCCCGCTTTGGAGTGATGAGGGCCCGGGAGTTCGTGATGAAAGACGCCTATTCCTTCGACGTCGATTGGGAAGGACTGGATCGCAGTTATCAGGCGATGTACAAGGCGTACGAGTCGGTGTTGCAGCGGTGCGGCCTCCGTTTTCGAGTGGTCCAAGCGGATCCGGGGGCCATCGGCGGGGAGGGCGGCAGCCACGAATTCATGGTGTTGTCTGAGGTGGGAGAAGATTCCCTTTTGGTGTGTCCCCGCTGTTCGTACGCGGCCAACATTGAAAAAGCCCGTTCAAAGACGCCGGAGTACGGTTCCGCTGGCGACGTGCCGCCGATGGAGCGGTTTTTGACACCGGGGGCCCGGAGCATTGAGGACCTAAAAACCCGGTTTGGATTGAATCCCGAAACGATTCTAAAAGTGTTGATTTACAGGGTGGATGACCGGTACGTGGCGGCTGTGGTGCGCGGAGATCACGAGGTCAACGAGGTGAAGTTGAAACGGCTGCTGAACGCCCGCCGGGTGGAGCTGGCGGATGAAGAGACGGTCCGGGCCTTGACGGGTACTGGGTTCGGCAGCGTCGGACCCTTCGGTCTGACCATGGAGCGGGTGGTGGACGACGCGGTGGCGGCCCTGCCGGAAGGTGTGGCGGGGGGCAATGAACCGGACGTCCACTATCGCCATGTGGTTCCCGGCAGGGATTTTCAATGGGAAAAACAGGGGGACATTCGAACGGCAAGGGCAGGGGAGCCGTGTGTCGAATGCGGCGGTACTCTGGAAATGTACCGGGGGATCGAAGTCGGACATGTGTTTAAACTGGGAACAAAATACAGCGAAGCCCTTTCGGCGGTATTCCTCGACGAACAGGGCCGGCAGAGGACCGTTGTGATGGGATGTTACGGCATCGGCGTTTCGCGGCTGGTGGCCGCCATTGTGGAACAACATCACGACGACAAAGGCATTGTGTGGCCGGCTTCGGTCGCTCCTTTCCACGTTCATGTCATCCCCGTCAACATCCGCGACGAGCAGCAGCGGACGACGGCAGAAGAACTGTACCGGCAGTTGACCGAACGGGGAACGGAAGTGCTGTTGGACGACCGGGACGAACGGCCGGGCGTCAAGTTCAACGATGCGGATTTGATCGGCGTGCCCGTTCAAGTGATCGTAGGCAAGCGGGCGTCGGAAGGTCTGGTGGAATGGAAGTGGCGTCGCACCGGCGAAGTGGAGGTTCTGTCGACGGAGGAGGCGGCGGAGCGGGCGGCGGCCATCGGTTCTGGAGAATGAGAGGACTGGGATTCGTCCCGTCGGCCGCCGCGACGACGGAAGGGGAGGGAGTCGGGTGCTGAGCTTGATCATTCCGGCCTATAATGAGGAAGACCGCATCGGACCCGTGTTGGACGCGGTGTTGGCCGCAGGAGTTTTCCACGAGGTGATCGTCGTGGACGACGGCTCCTCGGACCGCACGGCGGAGGTCGCCCGGAGAAAAGGGGTCGAAGTCTTGCAACTGCCGGAAAACCGGGGAAAGGGGGCGGCGGTGGAGGCGGGTTTGTCCGTGGCCCGGGGGGAGATCATCGGATTTTTAGATGCCGATCTGGTCGGGCTGAGGCCGGAACACGTCCGGGCTTTGGTGGAGCCGGTGGTCAACGGCGAAGCGGACATGACGATGGGCCTGTTCGGCGGCGGCCGGCTCAGCACCGATTTGGCCCAACGACTGGCACCGGTTTTGACGGGGCAGCGGGTGCTCCGCCGGGAGTTCCTCGCTATTCCCGATCTTGCGGGAGCGCGGTACGGGATTGAAGTGATGTTACATAAACACGTCAAAGAAAGGGGCGCCCGCATCTTGGAGGTTCCCCTCGACGACGTGACGCACCATATTAAGGAAGAGAAACTGGGCTGGCGCAAAGGCGTCGCCGCCCGTTTGCGCATGTACTGGGACATTTTGAAGGTGATGGCCAAATGAACTCGACTGCCCGCGTGGAAGGTTCAGAGGCGGCGAGGCCCTTTCTGAGCCGGATCGGATTGGACGATCCCGTCCTGTTGAAACAATTGGCCGATGTGCGGGTGGACAAGGTGCGCGTGTCCCCGAAAGACCGGAAGGGGCGCGTCTGCGTGCGTCTCCGGCGGCCTTTGCCGCCGGCGGTTTGGGAACAGTTTGAAGGAGCGTTGCGGGAAGCGGTCTTTGCCCGGGGGGGCTGGCAAGTCGAAATATGGGCCGAGGTCGAAGAGGAGCGGGAGGCCTTTGGCGCCGTCGCGGAGTATTTTCCATTGTGCGCCCGGGCGGTCGGATTTCCGGAAGCCTTGCTGGGTCAGGTTTCCGCTTTCTTTGACGGCGACCGGCAGAGATTGCGAATTGCCGGACCGCACGAAGTGGTGCTCAACACCCTGCGCAAGAAAATAGAAGAACCGATGCGCCGTTGGTTCCGGCGCGTTCTCGGGATCGAACCGGAGATCGAATGGTGTGTGGAACGGCGGGAAGAGGTCCTGTCGGAGATCCGGGAACGGTGTTTGGAAGAAGAGCGGTCAATTGTAGAGGAATTGACATCGCCACGTCCGTCCGAATCCGGGCCGGCTCCGGAAGAGGAGGACCCGGTGTTGTTGGGGCGGGAGATCGGGGAACCCCCGACGCCCATCAAAGGAATTGTCGATGAGCTGCGGGAGGTCGTAGCGGAAGGGCGCGTTTTTTTCGTGGACGTTCGCGAACTGCCGAGCGGCCGGACTTTGTTTCATTTTTACCTGACGGACCGGACGGATTCCATTTCCGTCAAGGCATTTGCCAAATCCGAGCGGCAGGCGCGGGGGCTCCAACGCCTGCGGCCGGGGTTGTGGGTGCGGGTGAAGGGGGCCGCCCAGTACGACGCCTACGCCAAAGAACTGGTGCTGCTCGCCCAAGACATCATGGAGGTGCCCGCTCGGGAACGCCGAGACGCCGCGCCCGTCAAACGGGTGGAACTGCATGTTCATACGCCGATGAGTACCTTGGACGGAGTGGCGCCGGTGGCGGAGTTGGTGAAACGGGCTGCCGCTTGGGGCCATGCGGCGTTGGCGGTGACGGACCACGGGGTGGTCCAAGCGTTTCCGGACTTTTTCCAAGAGGCGCACAAGGCGGGCGTCAAACCGATTCTCGGGATGGAGGCCTATCTGGTGGACGACGGGTTGCCGGTGGTGTTGGAACCCGATGAACGGCCGTTGGATGATGCAATCTTTGTGGTGTTCGACACCGAGACCACCGGCTTGAACGCCCGGGAACACACGCTGATCGAAATTGCGGCCGTCAAGGTCCGGAAGGGCGAAATCATCGACCGATTTTCTACCCTGATCGACCCCGGAGTCCCGATTTCCCCGAAAATCGAAGAGCTGACCGGCATCCGCAACGAAATGGTGAAGGGACAACCCCGCTTGGAAGAGGCAATGGAGCGATTTTCGACGTTTGTTCAGGACGCCGTGTTGGTGGCGCACAACGCGGAATTCGACATGGGGTTTCTTCAAGCGGCGGCGCGGCGTACGGGTTTGCCTCCTTGGAGGCAGCCGGTTCTGGACACCTTGGCATTGGCCCGGGTGCTGTATCCGCGGGAACGCAATCACCGCCTGAAGACGTTAGCCCAAAAGTTCGGAGTGGAACTGGTGAATCACCACCGGGCTCTGGCGGATGCCGAAGCGACGGCCAAAGTCTTTCTGTACATGCTGCGGGAACTGCGCGATCGGGGTGCGGTGAAGCTGGAGGATTGCAACCGCCTTTCGGAGGAGATCGACGTCTCCCACGCCCGGCCTTATCACGCCACCATTCTGGTGGAAAACCGGACGGGGCTCAAAAACTTGTACAAGCTGGTCTCCCTGGCCCACACGACGTATTTGCACCGCCAGCCTCGAATTCCGAAGAGCGAGCTGGTCAAGCACCGGGAAGGTCTGCTCCTCGGCACGGCGTGCTACCAAGGAGAGTTGTTCCAGGGGGTGCTGCGGGGAAAAAGCGATGCGGAGTTGCTCGATCTCGTGCAATTTTACGATTATGTGGAACTCCAGCCCCTCGACCACTACCGCCCCCTGCTGGAAGAGGAACAGATCCCGGATTTGGATACGGTGGCCGAGTATCAACGCCGCATCTTGGAACTGGCCGATCAGGCGGGCAGGCCGGTGGTGGCAACTGGCGATGTGCACTATCTCGAACGCGAAGATCGAGTCTTTCGGGATATTTTGCAGGCGGGTTCGGGCATGGAAACTACCGACCCGCAGATCGATTACCATTTCCGCACCACCGAGGAGATGCTGGAGGCGTTTGCCCACTTAGGGGACCGGGCCTTCGAAGTGGTGGTGGAACAGCCCAACCGCATCGCGGAGCGGGTGGAGTGGGTCAAGCCCATTCCGGACGAATTGTATACGCCGGTGATCGAAGGAGCAGAGGAGCAGATCCGGGAACTGGCCTATCGGAAGGCCGTCCGCCTGTACGGCGATCCTTTGCCCGACTTGGTGCGCGACCGCCTGGAAAAGGAATTGAACAGCATCATCAATCACGGTTATGCGGTGATCTATTTGATCGCCCACAAACTGGTCACCAAATCCTTGGAGGACGGCTATCTCGTCGGTTCGCGCGGGTCGGTCGGATCTTCTCTGGTGGCTACGATGACCGACATCACCGAGGTCAACCCCCTTCCCCCTCATTATTTGTGCCCGGAATGCCGGTACAGCGAGTTTATCACCGACGGTTCGGTGGGATCGGGGTTTGACTTGCCCGACCGGGATTGTCCCCGGTGCGGCCGGCGCCTGAACAAAGACGGACACGACATTCCCTTTGAAACCTTCATGGGATTTAAAGGGGATAAGGTGCCGGACATCGATTTGAATTTTTCGGGCGAGTACCAAGCCCGTGCGCACCGCTATACGGAACAACTATTCGGTACGGACTACGTGTTCCGGGCCGGAACCATTTCCACCGTAGCCGAGAAGACGGCCTACGGATACGTCAAAAAATACGCCGAGGAACGTCAGCTTCAATTGCGGAGTGCCGAGATCGCCCGCCTGGTGGCCGGTTGCACTGGAATCAAGCGAACCACCGGCCAGCACCCCGGAGGACTGATGGTGGTGCCCGGCGACAAAGAAATCTATGACTTTTGTCCGATCCAGTATCCGGCTGACGACAAGACCGCCGGCACCCGGACCACCCATTTCGATTATCATTCGATTCACGATAATTTACTAAAATTGGATTTGCTCGGTCACGACGACCCGACGGTGCTCCGGATGTTGCAGGATTTGACGGGGGTGGCGCCGAAGAACATTCCGGTGGACGATCCCCGGACGATGGGAATTTTCAGCGGCACGGAGCCCCTCGGGGTGACGCCGAAACAGATCCGCAGCACGGTGGGCACCTACGGGATTCCGGAGTTTGGAACGAAATTCGTCCGACAAATGCTCGAAGACACCAAACCGAAGACCTTTGCGGAGTTGGTCCGGATATCGGGGCTTTCCCACGGTACGGACGTGTGGCTCAACAATGCCCAAGATCTCATCCGGAGCGGCACGGCGAAGTTGTCCGAAGTCATTTCCACCCGGGACGACATCATGGTGTATTTGATCCACAAAGGACTGGAACCGGCCCGGGCGTTCCGGATCATGGAGTCGGTCCGGAAGGGAAAAGGCGTCGCGGAAGAAGACGAAGCGTACATGCGCGAGCACGGAGTACCCGACTGGTACATCGAGTCGTGCAAGAAGATCAAGTATATGTTTCCGAAAGCGCACGCGACCGCTTATGTTCTGATGGCCGTGCGGATCGCTTATTTCAAAGTCCACTATCCGCTGGCGTTTTATGCGACCTATTTTACCGTTCGGGCGGACGATTTTGACTTGGAAGTGGTGCAGAGGGGAAGCGATGCGGTGAGGCGGCGCATGGACGAGATCGAAGCGAAAGGGATCCAGGCTTCGGCCAAGGAGAAGGGGCTGCTCACCGTGCTCGAAGTGGCTCTGGAGATGTTGGAGCGAGGATTCCGGTTCGGCCGGTTGGATTTGTACCGGTCGGACGCGACGCGGTTCTTGCCGGACGGGGACCGGCTCATTCCTCCCTTTTCCGCCGTGGCCGGGATCGGGGAAGCGGCGGCCAAGAACATCGTAGCCGCCCGGGAAGAGGGGGAGTTCCTCTCGGTGGAGGATCTTCAGGAACGCGCCCGGCTGTCCCGAACGGTGATGGACCTGCTCGAACAAATGGGGTGCTTGAAGGCGCTGCCCCGGACGAATCAGTTGTCCTTATTTTAGGGGCGGTGGGGGGCCGGTCCGTTTCTTGCAGGTTTCTTCCCAAAGTGTTATAATTCCTTTGCTATGATGTGGATACCGTCAGTCGCATGAGAGTGGGGCCATCCCACTCTTTCGATTTGTTGGGATCTTTGTGGAGGGGCAGGGAATTCCCGCATTCATTCGCAACCGACGGCGGGGAGGGATACCATGTCGAAACGGAAAGTGACGGCCGTAGTGGAAGACCTGGTCAAACCCATTATAGAACGGGAAGGTCTGGAACTGGTGGATATCCAGTTTGTCAAAGAAGGGGCGAACTGGTATCTCCGGGTGTTCATCGACCGGCCGGAAGGCGGAGTGGATATTGAAGACTGCAGCCGGGTCAGCGAGCAACTGTCCGATCGCCTGGACGAGGTCGACCCGATCCCGAACAGTTATTTTCTCGAAGTGTCGTCGCCGGGAGTGGAAAGGCCTCTCAAAAGACCGGAACATTTTCGCCGAGCCGTCGGCAAGACGGTGGCCGTAACGACCTATGAACCTCTGGAAGGGCAGAAGAAGTTCCAGGGGGTCCTCGCGGAATACGGTGACGGCGTGATCACCTTGGAGGATGGAGAACGCACGTGGAGAATCCCCCTCGAGGCGGTGGCGTCCGCCCGATCCGTGTTCGTTCCGTGACGGGTCGGCCCCGGAGAGGAAGGAGGAGGCACCTGGCATCATGAACCAAGATTTCATTGAAGCTCTGGATCAGTTGGAGCGGGAAAAGGGCATCAGCAAAGACGTGCTCATTGAAGCCATCGAAGCGGCCCTGATTTCCGGTTACAAGCGCAATTTTAATTCGGCGGCCAATGTCCGGGTGGACGTCAACCGGGAAACGGGCGATGTTCGTGTGTTCGCCCGCAAGACGGTGGTCGAAGAGCCGACCGATCCGCGGCTGGAGATTTCGCTGGACGCCGCCGAACAGATCAACCCTCACTATACCGTGGGCGACGTGGTCGAGATCGAAGTCACTCCGAAAGATTTCGGCCGCATTGCGGCCCAGACGGCCAAACAAGTCGTCACCCAGCGCATCCGGGAAGCGGAGCGGGGACTCATCTATCATGAATTCGTGGATCGGGAAGAGGACATCGTCACCGGAGTCGTCCAGCGCCAGGATTCCCGGTACACCTATGTGGACTTGGGAAAGGCGGAAGCCCTTCTGCCCTTTCACGAGCAAATTCCGGGGGAAAAGCTGAAGCAGGGGGACCGGGTGAAATGCTTCATCACCAAGGTCGAAAAGACGACGAAGGGACCCCAGATTCTCCTTTCGCGCACCCATCCGGGGTTGCTGCGCAGGCTGTTTGAGCTGGAAGTTCCCGAAATCTACGACGGGGTGGTCGAAATCAAATCCGTCGCTCGGGAGGCCGGTCATCGCTCCAAAATCGCCGTGTACTCTCGAAAGCCGGAGGTCGATCCGGTCGGAGCGTGCGTGGGTCCGCGGGGGATGCGGGTGCAGCACGTCGTGTCGGAGTTGAACGGCGAAAAGGTGGACATTGTCAAGTGGAGCGACGACCCGCAAGAATTTGTGAAAAACGCGCTCAGCCCGGCCAAAGTCGTCAGCGTGGACATCTCCGAAGAGGAGCGGGTGGCCCGGGTTGTGGTCCCGGACTATCAACTGTCGCTGGCGATCGGCAAAGAAGGACAAAACGCCAGGCTGGCGGCCAAACTCACCGGATGGAAGATCGACATTAAGAGCGAATCCCAAGTGCGGCAAAACGCCGGTGATGCGGGCGACGGCGCTTCCCGTGAAAGGGGAGGCGAGTGGCCGGTCGGGGGGGAGGAAAGTTCCCATTTGGACAGTGCGGCGGATGAATCGGCGCAGTAAGGGGGGACGACGGTGGGGCCCAAACATGTACCGCAACGGAAGTGCATCGGTTGTCAAGGGATGAAGAGCAAGCGGGAGCTGGTTCGCATTGTGGCCACCCCCGACGGATCGATCCGCATCGACCCGACCGGAAGGCAGGCGGGCCGCGGCGCCTACCTGTGCCCTTCCCTTGATTGCCTGGAACAGGCCCGGAAGCGGAAAGCCCTTGACAGGGCTCTCAAGCGAACCGTCCCCGCGGAGATTTGGGAAGAGTTGAAGGTCCAGATGGAGGGAACCTCCGGTGGCTGACCAAAGCGTACTCGGTTTATTGGGGCTGGCCCGGCGCGCCGGACGCGTGGTCATCGGCGAGCAGGCCGTGCTCGCGAACGTGCGGAGCGGTAAAGCCCGATTGGTCGTCCTCGCGGAGGACGCGGGTCCGAATACGAGTAAGCGGTTGGTCGACAAGTGCCGCAGTTATGGCGTGCCGCTGGTCCGTTTCGGAAACCGAATCACTCTGGGAGGCGCACTAGGGCGGGAGGAGGTCGTCGCGCTGGCCGTGACCGAACGTGGATTCGCCGAAGGTATGCTGGCCAAGATGCGGCAACATAACGGGGGTGACAGTCTTGAGCGAGAAACTCCGGGTGTACGAATACGCCAAACAACTCAACATGTCGAGCAAAGAAATCATCACCATTTTGAAACGGCTCGGCGTTTCGGTGAACAACCATATGAGCGTGATGGATCAGGAGATGATTGAAAAGGTGGAGCAGTTTTTTGCGGACGTCAAAGAACGGGCTGCCCGAAAGGGGGATTCGGAATCCAAAAAGCGGTCCGGAGAGCGCAATGGACCATCCCATGGGGGGCAGCCGCCGAAAGATCAAGGTCAAAATCAAAAGGGTCATGGAAAGGACGCCGGACAAGGCCGGGCGCGCAACCAGCGGAACGGCCGGAAGCCCCAACCGGCGGCTGCGAGGGCCGATGAGCGCCGGCCGGCCGCGAAAGGCGAGGAAAAACCGGCTTCAACGGAGCGGGGCGGCGCGCCCGTCGGGCAGGAAGAATCCCCGTCCAATTCCGGGACGGCGAAAACCCAGGATTCCCCCCGGGGGTTGCGTCGGGATCTGACGGCCGCCCTGGAGATCGAACAGTACGAGGACTTGGACACCCCCGTGACCCGCAACGAACGGATCGTGCGGAAATCGAAGCCCCCGCAAAAGGGGGAAAAAGAGGGACGGAAACCTCCGTCTCCCGCGAAAGGCCAGCAGCGCCGGGATTCCCGCGGAACCCAGAAAGAACCGGCCGCAGAGGGCCCGAAGAGCGTGACGGTCGAGGGGCCGATGACGGTCGGCGAATTCGCCAAGCTGATCAAGAAAGAGACCGGCGACGTCATCAAAAAGCTCCTCTTTTTGGGGGTAGTGGCTGCGATCAATCAAGAAATCGACGTGGATGCGATGACCCTGGTGGCCTCCGAATACGGGATCGAGGTTCAGTACCGGGAACCGAAAGACGAGGAAATGGAGGAACTCCTTTTGGAGGAGGACGATCCCCGGGATCTCGTTCCGCGTCCTCCGGTGGTGACCATCATGGGGCACGTGGACCACGGCAAAACCACGCTGTTGGACGCCATTCGCCACACGAACGTCACCGCCCAGGAGGCCGGGGGCATCACCCAGCACATCGGCGCTTACCAAGTCGAAGTCAAGGGGAAGAAAATCACATTCCTCGATACGCCCGGGCATGAAGCCTTTACCAGCATGAGGGCGAGGGGCGCCCAGGTGACCGACATTTGCGTGTTGGTGGTGGCGGCCGACGACGGGGTGATGCCGCAGACGGTGGAAGCGATCAACCACGCCAAGGCCGCCGGAGTCCCCATGATTGTGGCGGTGAACAAGATCGACAAGCCCGAGGCGAACCCCGACCGGGTCAAGCAGGAGTTGACGGAGCACGGGCTGGTCCCCGAAGAATGGGGCGGGGACACCGTATTCGTGCCGGTTTCGGCCCTGCGGAAACAGGGGATTGAGGATCTTTTGGAAATGATCTTGCTGGTGGCGGAAATGGCGGAGTTGAAAGCCAACCCGAAGGCCCGCCCGCGGGGCACGGTCATCGAAGCCCAGCTGGACAAAGGGCGCGGACCGGTCGCCACAGTGCTGGTCCAGAACGGGACCCTGCGCGTCGGGGACATCGTCATCGCCGGCAAGACCTACGGGCGGGTGCGGGCGATGATCAACGACCGGGGCCGGCGCGTCAAAGAAGCCGGGCCTTCCACACCGGTGGAGATCCTCGGTCTCAGCGACGTTCCGATGGCCGGAGACGCGTTCGTCGTTTACGACGACGAGCGAAAGGCCCGGATGGTGGCGGAGAGGCGCCAAAACCGCCAGCGGGCGGAAGAATTGAAAGTCCAATCCAGGGTCACGCTGGACGATCTGTATAAACAAATTCAGGAAGGACAGGTCAAAGAACTGAATATCATCCTCAAAGCCGACGTGCAGGGCTCGGTCGAAGCCTTGGTTTCGGCCCTGGAGCGGATCGATATCGAAGGGGTGCGGGTACGGGTCATTCACCAAGGCGTCGGGGCGATCACCGAAACGGACATTCTCCTGGCTACCGCTTCGAACGCCATCGTGATCGGCTTCAACGTCCGTCCGGAACCCGGGGCGCGCCGCATGGCGGAGGCGGAAAAGGTGGACATCCGCCTGTACCGGGTGATCTATCAAGTCATCGACGAAATCGAATCCGCTCTGAAGGGCATGCTGGAGCCGGAATATCGGGAAGTCATTCTCGGCCGGGCCGAAGTGCGGCAGACGTTCAAAGTTTCCCGTGTGGGTACCATCGCCGGCTGCTACGTTCTGGAAGGAAAAGTGCAGCGGGGTTGCGACGCGCGGGTCATCCGGGACGGGATCGTCATCTACGAGGGCAAGGTCGATTCTTTGAAGCGGTTTAAGGACGATGTCCGGGAAGTGATGGAAGGCTACGAATGCGGAATGACCCTGGAGCGGTTCAACGACGTAAAAGAAGGGGACATCATCGAGGTCTTTACGATGGAAGCGGTGAAAGTTTGAGGTCGGGGTGAGGACCGTGGCCAACATTCGCCCGAGTCGCGTCGCGGAACAAATGAAAAAAGAAATCACGGACATCCTGTACAACGAGTTGAAGGATCCGCGGATTGGATTTGTCACGGTGACGGGGGTTGAGGTGTCCAACGACCTCCAACACGCCAAGGTGTTCACGAGCATCATGGGCAGCGAGGAAGAAAAGGCCCGCTCCCTGCAAGCGCTGGAACGGGCGGCCGGATTCATCCGCAGCGAGATCGGCCGTCGGATTCGCCTCCGGCACACCCCCGAAATCGTTTTCAAGCTCGACACTTCGATCGATCACAGCCAGCGCATTCTGGACGTGATCCGCGAATTGCACAAGGAAAAGGGGGAGGGGCCGTGAGCGGAACGGCGGAGGAATACCTTCGCGCGGCGCAGTTTTTGCGTGAAAAGGACGATTTTCTCCTGATGACCCACATCCACCCCGATGGCGACGCCCTGGGTTCCACCCTCGGCCTGGCGGCGGTGTTGGCGAAGATCGGAAAACGCTGCACCGTCGTTCACGAAGAGGCGATGCCCCGGCGATTTTCCTTTCTGCCGGGAATCGATAGGGTGCATTCCGTCGCCGAATGCGACCGGCGGTTCCGCACGGCCGTGTCCCTCGACTGCGCGGACCGGGAACGCATCGGAACGGCCGTCGAATTGCTGGACGAGGGAGCCGAATTGCTGAACATCGACCACCATGCCACCAACGACCGTTTCGGCTCGTTGAATCTCGTCGATGTCGGCGCTTCGGCCACTTGTCAGATCGTCTGCGAGCTGGCTCGGTTGCTCGGGGTCCCCTTGGCCGGGGACGTCGCCGTGTGTTTATACACGGGGTTGTTCACCGACACGGGGGGATTCCGCTACGGCAACACGACGTCGGCGGTTCACCGGTTGGCGGCGGAGATGATCGATTTGGGACTGAATCCCTATCCCATCGCCGACCGGGCCGTCGAAATGCTGACCCTCACCCAGGTTCGGCTTTTGGCCGGTGCCCTCGCCGAACTCCGCACCGGGGCGGGCGGATTGGTGGCATACATTCCCGTTTCGTTCCGCCTGCTCCAGGAAACCGGGGCTTCGGTGGAAGACACCCAGGAACTGGTCAATTATGCGCGAAATCTGGAAGGCGTCGAGGTCGGACTGATGTTCCGCGAGGAGGAACCCGGGCGCGTCAAGGTGAGCCTGCGGTCCAAATACACCGTGGATGTGTCCAAAATCGCGGCCCGATTCGGCGGAGGCGGTCACCTCCGGGCGGCCGGCTGTACCGTAGAGGGGTCCCTGGATCGGGTTGTGCAAAGGGTTTTGGACGCCGTCGAGGAAGAGGTGGGCAGAGGGTAAACGATGGACGGGATTCTTGTGCTGGACAAACCCGCGGGCTTGACGTCCCACGACGTGGTGGCGCGGGTTCGACGGTGGACGGGCCAGCGTCGGGTCGGACACACGGGGACCCTCGATCCCGACGTGACCGGCGTTTTGGTCTTGTGCCTGGGGACCGCAACCCGTCTCGCCGAATATTTGAGCGGGGAAGACAAGGAATACGAAGGGGTGGCGGCCTTCGGTTCCGCCACCGATACCCAAGACGCGTCGGGGAGGGAAACGGAACGCCTTCCGAATCCCGTGGTGGACCCTGAAGCCCTGCGGCAGGCAGCCCGGGAAATGACCGGGTGGCTGAGACAGGTGCCGCCGGCCTTTTCCGCGGTGCGGGTTCGGGGGCGCCGGGCGTACGATCTGGCTCGCCGGGGAGAGACCGTGCAGATTGCCCCGCGACTCGTTTTTATCGCCCGGTTTGAGGTCGGCGAACCCGTTGCGCGGGGGGACCTGGTGGAGGTCCCCTTTACCGTCGTCTGCTCGAAAGGCACTTACGTCCGCACGCTCTGTCACGATCTGGGGAGGCGTCTGGGCATTCCCGCCCACATGGCCTCTCTGCGCCGTGTCCGGCAAGGATCCTTTACCGCGGCCGACGCGCACCCTTGGAGCCGGGTGGAAGAGGCCGGACAGGCGGGGCGCCTGGCCGAATTGGTGCGCGCACCGGCTTGGGCCGTTCGGATGTGGCCGCACCGCCACCTGTCTGAACGGGAGGCGGAGGCCGTCCGGAGGGGCCGCCCGCTCGCTTGGGATCCCGAGGCCGTGCATCCCGGACAATCGCCCGGGTTTCGGGACACCGAAAAAGGGGAACCGATCGCCCTATTGTACCGCGGCGAATTGGCGGCGGTTTACAGACGGAAAGATACGTGTCTGAAGCCCGAAAAAGTCTTTCTTCAATGAGGGCTTCTGAGGAGGTCGCCATGGAAACGATCCGGTTGGTCGCAGGTCAAAAGCCGCCGCATCCAGTCCCGTGCGTCATCGCCCTCGGCACCTTTGACGGGGTCCACATCGGACATCAGCAAATCCTTGCTCAGGGCCGTTCGGAGGCCCTGCGGCGGGGCGTCCCCTTTGCGGTTTTCCTTTGTGACCCTCATCCCAGGAAGGTGCTGGGATTGGGATCCCAGTACGACGTGCAGTTGACGCCGTTGAACGAGAAATTGCGGTTGTTGGAGCATTACGGTGCCGATTTCGTGTATATCCTCTCCTTTACCCGGGAAGTGGCGGCCATTCCTCCCGAACGGTTTGTCCTCGAAGTGCTCGTGCCGCTACGCCCCGTCGTCCTGGTCGCGGGCTTCGACTACACCTTCGGGGCGGGTGGGCGGGGGGACTCTTCTCTGCTGCGGGCGATGGGGGAGAGTCGGGACATCGCCGTCATCGTCGTGCCCGCGGTGAGTCGGTACGGGGAAAAGATCAGCAGCACTCTCATACGGGAAAAGCTGAGCTACGGCGACGTGGCCCTGGTTCGGGAGTTGCTGGGGCGGCCCTACGCCGTGGTGGGGCGCGTATCCCGGGGGGAGGGCCGGGGCCGGACTTTGGGTTTTCCGACCGCCAACCTCGAAATGGCGGAACGGTTCGTCCTGCCCCGCTCCGGCGTGTATGCCGTCCGCGCCGCGTGGGGCCCCGAGGACCATCTCGGGGTCATGAACATCGGCGTCCGGCCCACGTTCCACGACACCGGCGCCGTGTCCGCCGAAGTGCACATCTTGGACTGGAATGCGGATTTGTACGGTGTGGAGATGCGAGTGGAATTTTTGGATTTTCTGAGGCCGGAGCGCAAATTCTCTTCGGCGGAGGAACTGGCGGCCCAGATTCGCCGGGACGCGGAGGAGGCGCGCCGCCGCTGGTCGCCGCGCAATTGATTTTCCGCAAAGTCGTATGCTATACTTCATCATGGCTATCTTTGTGCCACTTGTGAACCGGTAGCTCGGATTGCCGTTCTGCCGGCGGTACTCTGGGCTGCCGGCGATTTCCGGCCAGGAGGTGAAGGCAGATGGCGCTGACGCAAGAGCGCAAAAAAGAAGTGATCGACGCCTTTAAGGTGCACGACACCGATACGGGATCTCCCGAAGTTCAGGTGGCCCTGTTGACGGAAAAGATCAACCATCTCAACGAACACTTGAAGGTCCACAAAAAGGACTTTCATTCCCGTCGCGGGCTTCTGAAAATGGTCGGACAACGCCGGAGTTTGTTGAATTACCTTCGGAAAAAGGATCCGGCCCGGTATCGCGCCCTGATTGACAAGCTTGGACTGCGTAAGTGAAAAGAAGGAAGCGGGTGTGCCCGCTTCCATTTTCATATGGTCTATCCCCGGCGCCCGCGCGGGTTTGGGGACAAGCTTGTCGTTTTCGGCCGGGGTTTGGTGTGGAAGGAGGATCAATGGAATCGATGCACAGGGTTTTCGAAACGACATTGGCGGGACGCCGCCTGGTTCTCGAAACCGGCAAATGGGCGAAACAGGCGTCGGCCGCCGTCACGGTGCGGTACGGGGACACCGTGGTGTTGGCTGCGGTGACGGTGTCGAAAGAGCCCCGGGAACTGGATTTCTTTCCATTAACGGTAAACTACGAGGAACGGTTGTATGCGGTGGGGAAAATTCCGGGAGGTTTTATCAAACGGGAAGGGCGTCCCAGTGACAAGGCCATTCTGGCGAGCCGCCTCATCGACCGCCCGATCCGCCCGCTGTTTCCGGCCGGGTTCCGCCACGAAGTCCAGGTGGTGGTGCTCGTGTTGTCCGTCGACCAGGACTGTTCCCCGGAAATCGCCGGTATGATCGGAACGTCGGCCGCTTTGACCATTTCGCCCATCCCCTTTGACGGGCCGATCGCAGGCGTCATCGTGGGCCGTGTCGACGGTCAGTTCGTGATCAACCCGACGGTGGAACAGTCGGAGAAAAGCGACATGCACCTGGTGGTGGCGGGTTCCCGTCAGGCCATCGTGATGGTGGAGGCCGGGGCCAAGGAAGTTCCCGAGTCCGTCGTGCTGGACGGGATCATGTACGGCCACGAACAGCTCCAGCCCCTGATCGACCTGCAAGAACAGATGCGGCAAGAAATCGGACAGCCCAAGATGGAATTCACCCCGCACGTGCCGGACGAAGAAATCGCACGGGCGGTTCGCGAATACGCCACCGAGAAATTGAAGGCGGCCATTCGTACGCCGGAGAAATTGGCCCGGGAAGAGGCGATCAACGCGGTTCAGGAGGAGACGAAACAGCATTTTGCGGAACTCTTTCCGGAAGGGGCCGCCGACATCGAAGCGGTGTTGCACGAAATCGTCAAAGAAGAAGTGCGACGGGCGATTCTGGAAGAGGGAATCCGGCCGGACGGGCGGGCCCTCGACGAGATCCGTCCGATTTCCTGCGAAGTGGGCGTGTTGCCGCGCACCCACGGCTCCGGTTTGTTCACCCGCGGCCAAACCCAAGCGCTGTCCGTATGCACCCTCGGCGCCCTGGGCGACGTCCAGATCCTGGACGGACTGGATCTGGAAGAATCCAAACGCTTTATGCACCACTACAACTTTCCGCCGTTCAGCGTCGGCGAAGCAAAGCCGATCCGCGCACCCAGCCGCCGGGACATCGGCCATGGGGCTCTCGGCGAGCGGGCTTTGGAACCTGTGATCCCTTCGGAAGAGGAGTTCCCGTACACGATTCGCCTGGTGTCCGAAGTCCTCGAATCCAACGGCTCGACCTCTCAGGCCAGCATCTGCGGCAGCACGCTGGCTCTCATGGATGCGGGAGTTCCCATTAAAGCGCCGGTGGCCGGAGTGGCGATGGGCCTCGTGAAGGAAGGGGACCGGGTGGCCGTCCTGACGGACATCCAAGGAATGGAGGACCACCTCGGGGACATGGACTTTAAAGTCGCGGGAACCCAGCGCGGAGTCACCGCTCTCCAGATGGACATTAAGATCAAGGGCCTGACCAGGGATATTTTAGAAAAGGCTCTGGCCCAGGCGCACAAAGGCCGGATGTTCATTTTGCAAAAAATGTTGGAAGTCATCCAACAGCCCCGCGAACATCTGTCTCCCTACGCACCGCGGATCATCACGATGCGGATCCACCCGGACAAGATCCGCGAGGTCATCGGTCCCGGGGGGCGTGTGATCAACAAGATCATCGACGACACCGGAGTGAAAATCGACATCGAACAGGATGGGCGGATCTACATCGCCTCGGTGGATCAGAACGCCGGCGAGCGGGCGCGGCAAATGATCGAAGCCATTGTCCGGGAAGTGGAGGTCGGGCAGACCTACCGGGGCCGGGTGACCCGGGTTGAAAAATACGGCGCCTTTGTAGAAATTCTCCCGGGCAAGGAAGGGCTTGTGCACATCTCTCAGCTGGCGGAGGAACGGGTGGCCAAGACGGAGGATGTCGTCCACGTCGGGGACGAAATCGACGTCAAGGTGACCGAGATCGACAATCAAGGGCGGATCAACCTTTCCCGGCGCGAAGTGTTGCGCGACCGGCGCAGCGCCGCGGGCGATCTGAGATCCGAGGAAGTCTCCAGGAGGGTGACGAAGGTCGTGGGCGGGCCGGAACGGGCCGGACGGGGTTCTTCCAGGCGCCGGACGTAATCCGGGCCTGCACCCGCAGCGAACAACCGGATGGCGGGAGGCGAACAGGCGAGGCGTGAATCCACGCCTTTTTTTCGTTTTCGAAGGCGTCCGGGCGGAACCGGCCGGAATAAGGAGCCGCCAAATGGAAGATAGTGAAGGGGAACGCACATCCGGCCGGAGGAGGTTCGAAAAATGCGACGGGTTTGCCGACGGATTGGGTTGGCGGCGGGGCTCGCCGTTTGCCTGGCGGCGGGAGGAGGGATTCGCGCCGGTTCTCCAGGCCCCTGGTCTCTGGAGGAGATCCGGCAACGGGCGCCGGAGCAGGCGGTGGCGCCGGAGAACGCTCGGATCGATCGGGTGTGGAAGGCCATACCCGACTTGAACGGACTGGAGGTCGACGTCGAGGCCACGTGGCGGCGCGTTCGGGAAGGGAGCCGGTCGCCGTCGGGAGGGATTCCGTGGGTGTTTCGCCAGGTGCCTGCGGATGTGCGCCTGAAGGACTTGCCGCCGGCGCCGATTTATCGGGGGAACCCCCATAAAAAGCAGATGGCTCTCATGGTGAACGTCTCATGGGGAGAGGATTATATACGGCCTCTTCTGGAAATATTCGATCGCCACGGGGTGAAAGGGACCTTCTTTTTGGACGGAAAATGGGCGGAGCGATTTCCACAATCGGCGGCGGAGATCGCGCGCCGCGGCCACGAAATCGGCGACCACGGGTGGGGACATCCGGACCTGCGGGGACGCGGCGAATCCGGTGCGGAAGCCAACCTCCGCCGGAGCCGGGAGGCGATCCTTCGGGCCACGGGGAAGGCGCCCGTCTTGTTTGCGCCTCCCGCCGGCCAATATGACGACGCGGTGGTGCGGGCGGCCCGGCGCATGGGCATGTATACGGTGATGTGGACATTGGATACGGTGGATTGGCGGCATCCTCCCGTTCCGGTCATGGTGCGGCGGGTGGTGGGCCGGGCCGAACCGGGAGCCTTGGTGCTCATGCACCCCACCGAACGCACACCAGAAGCCCTGGACTCCATCATCGCGGGGCTCCGCCGGATGGGTTACGAACTCGTCACCGTATCCGAACTGCTGTCGCCCGAACGGCCGGTCCCGCCTTCGTGAGCGGAGCCCGTCCTTCAGTTGTGATAGAATAGCGATTTTTGTTATAGTAGACGTAATCGAGAGGCGCTGGAAAGGCGCCTATTCTGTGTTCGGCATTAGGTAGAGGAGGATGAACTTGATCCATAGGCAGCAGTGCGCCAACGGGTTGACGGTGGTCGTAGAAGAGATCCCGGGGATTCGCTCCATCTCGATGGGGGTTTGGGTGGGGACGGGATCCCGGCACGAGACCCCGGAGACCAACGGCATCTCCCATTTCATTGAACACATGATGTTCAAGGGCACGGAAACCAAATCGGCAAAGGAACTCGCCGAAGTTTTCGATCACATCGGCGGTCAGGTCAACGCCTTTACGACGAAAGAATATACCTGCTATTACGCCAAGGTTTTGGACCTTCATTTCCGCCGGGCCTTGGAGACGCTGGCGGACATGTTTTTCCGTTCCAAATTCGCACCCGAAGAGCTGACCAAGGAGCGCAAGGTGATCGCAGAAGAAATTCGGATGTATGAAGATACGCCGGACGAATTGGTTCACGATCTCCTGGCTTCCGCCGTCTGGGGTCCCCATCCTCTCGGGTACAATATTCTCGGCACGGAACAGACCTTGGAGCGGTTGGACCGGGGAGCCCTGATCGACTACGTGCACACCCGGTACACCGAAGCCAATACGGTCATCGCCGTGGCCGGCCACGTCACGGCGGACGCCGTGATGGAAGCGGTTCAAGAATGGTTCGGCCGCCCCTGGCACCGGGTGGGAAAGCGGCAGGAGTCCCGGCCGCCCGAATTCCTTCCCGGCCGAACGGTGAAAGTCAAGCAAACGGAACAAGAACACATCTGTTTGGCGGTACCGGGTCTGCCGGTCCATTCCGAGGACCTGTACGCCATGATTCTCCTGAACAACGCCCTTGGAGGCAGCATGAGCTCGCGGCTCTTCCAATCCGTCCGGGAAGAGAAGGGCATGGCTTATTCGATTTATTCCTATCATTCCGCGTACCGCGATACGGGGCTGTTGGGCATCTATGTCGGTTTGGCGCCCGAATACGTCCAAGAGGTCCTCGCCGAGATCAAAAGGATTCTGGAGGACGTCGCGTGTCGCGGAATCACCGGACGGGAATTGGATCGGGGAAAAGAACAAGTCAAGGGAAACCTCGTGTTGAGTTTGGAAAGCACCACGAGCCGGATGAACCGCCTCGGGAAAAACGAATTGTTGCTCGGCCGCCACTATACCCTGGACGAAATGATCGAGCGCATCGATGCGGTGTCCCTCGACGATGTCAAACGGGTGGCCGAATGCCTGCGGGCTCCTCTGGCCATGGCCGCAGTGGGGCCGGTGGACGAAGAGGACTTGGCCCGGTTCCTGGGTTGAAGGAGGGACAAGATGATCGAGATCAAGGTCAAGCGCATTGAGCGGGCGGGCGCGCCCCCGGCGGAGCCGGCCTATCAAACGCCCGGGGCGGCGGGTCTCGACCTTCAGGCCGCGCTGTCCGCACCGGTGGAAATTCGCCCCGGCGAAGTGTTGCGGGTGCCGACGGGCATTGCGGTGGAACTGCCGGGACCGGACTTCGTGGGCCTGGTATTCGCCCGCAGCGGCTTGGCGAGCCGCGACTGCGTGGCACTGGCCAACGGGGTGGGGGTGATCGACAGCGACTACCGCGGGGAGATCCAGATCCCCCTGTACAATTTCGGTGTACGGCCGCGGCGGATTGAACCGGGAGAACGCATTGCCCAGTTGGTGGTGACCCCGGTGTGCCGGGTGCAAGTGCGGTACGTCGCGGAATTGGGGAGTACAGAGCGGGGAGAAGCCGGCTTTGGCTCAACCGGACGAGGTCCGGTCATAAAGGGGGAGGATCCGTGAAGACCCTCCTGATCGATATGGATTCGGTGATCGTCGACCTCATGTCCGCTTGGTGCAAACGATACAACGACGATTGGAACGACAATCTGACCCCGGCGGACATCTTGACGTGGGAATGGGAGAAATACGTGAAACCCGAATGCGGCAGGAAAATTTATCAGTACCTGGACGAACCGGACATGTTTTTGAATCTGGAACCCCTTCCCCACGCCATTGAAGTCCTCGAACGATTGTCCCGGCATTTTGAAATCCTCATCGTGACCAGCAGCCGGCGAGGAGCCATGGCCCAGAAGGACGAATGGGTCAGCCGGCACCTCCCCTTCATCGGCCGGCGCAATTTGATATTTGCCCACCGAAAAGACAAAGTGTGCGGCGATCTATTGTTCGACGACGCCCCGCACAACCTGGAGGCGTTCCGGCGCACCGGGCGCTTGGCGGTGGCCATGGACTATGCCTACAATCGCCATGTGGACTGCCTCCGGGTGAGCGGTTGGCTCGATTTTGAACAACTGGTTTGGCGCCTGTTCGGAGGGGAGGCGGATGGGGGAGGATGGGAAGATGCCGGGCCGTCGAAGGGTTCAGTTGGTTGTTGTCGGGGCGGGGCCCGCGGGCATCAGCGCGGGGATTTGGGCCCAGCGTATGGGCCTTGAAGCGGTCGTCCTGGAGGCGGACGAACCGGGCGGCCAACTTCGGAGGGTGCAAAATCCGATCGCCGATTATCCCGGCTGGCCGGACATATCCGCCCGGGATCTGATCCGCAGGTTGGTGGAGCATGCGGAACGACTCGGCGTCCGCCTGGTGGCGGGCATCGGACCGGTTCGGGTGGAGACGGCGGAACGGCGCGTTTCCACCCCGGTCGGAATCTGGGAAGCGGACGCCGTTCTTTTGGCCACGGGCGCCCGGGACCGGAGGCTGGGAATTCCCGGAGAAGACGCCATGTTGGCCCGGGGGGAAGACTGGTCGGCCTCCCGCGATTCGCACCGGTTCCGGAACTTGCCCGTAGTGGTGATCGGGGGCGGCGATCGGGCCCTCGAAGGAGCCTGGCGATTGGCCGAGGCGGGAGCGAAGGTGACTCTCCTTCACAGGCGGACGGCGTTCAGGGCGGCTCTTCTGTGGCAACGCAGGGCGCTGAACCACCCGGGCGTCACCGTGCTGGCGCCGGCCGTGGCGACGGCCATCGAAGGAGCCGAGAAGACCGAAGCGGTGCGGGTGAGGGGAGCGGACGGAGTGGAGCGCCGGATTCCGGCGGCCGCCGTCCTGGTCCGCATCGGCACCGAGCCGAACCTGGAGGGCGTAGAAGGACCGCTGGAGCGGGACGCCTTCGGGGTCTTGGCGGTAGACCGGTGGGGACGCACATCGCTTCCCGGCATCTATGCCGCCGGCGATGTCTGCACGCCGCCCCCCTATACCAGCGTGGTCTCCGCGGTGGCGGACGGCATGCGGGCAGTGAAAGCGGCTGCTCTGGATCTGGCGGGCGCACGATCATGAGGGAGGAAGACGCGGAGCAGGAAGTCCCGCGTCTTCCTCCCTTATCCATTTCGGGGACCGGCCGGACGGTCGAGGCGAACCGGGCCGGCGGCGGGTAGGCCCTTTCACCGGCGCCCATCCCGGTGCATAGGATGACAGCAGGGGACGGCGACCGGGCGGAGCCCCTCTTGCAACCTTGCAATTTTGCGCCGATCGCGTAAAATGTGTTGAAAGGAGTCTGCCGGGATGTTGACGGGTAAGAGGATTGCCTTTGTCGGCGGAGACGCCCGTATTCTCGAGGTCATCCGGTACGCGATCGATTTGGACGCGTCGGTGGTGTTGATCGGATTCGACCGGCTTGCAATGGATGGGGCCGGGGCAGAGAAGGCGGAATTGAGTCCGGATGTCCTGTCGGATATCGACGCCCTCGTTCTTCCGGTGGCGGGCCTGGACGAGGACGGATACGCGGATTCGAATTACAGTGCGGCGCGCATTCGTTTCACCGATGAGCACTTTGCCTCATTACCCGGTCGCTGCACGGTATTCACGGGAATTTCCGGGCCTTATCTCGAACAGATGTGCCGGCGCCGCGGACTGGCGCTGGTCAAATTGTTCGACCTTGATGAGGTGGCGATCCTCAATTCCATCCCCACAGCCGAAGGCGCCGTCCAAATGGCGATGGAAAACACGGAGATCACGATTCACGGCTCCCAATCCGTGGTTTTGGGGTTCGGCCGTTGCGGCATGACTCTGGCCCGGACTCTCGCCGCACTCGGCTCGCGCGTGAAAGTCGGCGCGCGCAAGGCGGCCGATCTCGCACGGGTTTACGAGATGGGATTGACGGGCTTTCCCCTCGAGGAGGTGGCGGCTCGCGTGGCGGACGCCGACCTCATCTTCAACACCGTTCCCGCCCCCGTCCTGACGGCGGAGGTGTTGGCCCGGGTCCCGCGAGAATGCGTCATCATCGATATCGCGTCCAAACCCGGCGGAACGGACTTTCGCTATGCCCAGCGGCGGGGTATACGGGCTTTGTTGGCTCCGAGTTTACCCGGAATCGTCGCCCCGAAGACGGCCGGCCGGATTTTGGCGCGCACCTTGTGCCGCCATCTTCGCGAGACCGGCTGACGGGGGTATGACCGATGGTGCTTCAAGGAAAGACGGTGGGCTTTGCCGTCACCGGTTCGCACTGCACCTATGACGACGTGTTGCCGGAGTTGGCGCGGATGGTGCAGGGGGGAGCCCGCGTAGTGCCGATCGTCTCGTATACGGCGGCCTCGACCGACACCCGGTTTTGGGAGGCGGAGCAGTGGCTGAAACAATTAGAAGAGATCACCGGGGAGGCGCCGATCCGGACCATCGCCGAGGCGGAACCCCTCGGTCCTTCGAAGCGGCTGGACGTCCTGGTCATCGCTCCGTGCACCGGCAATACTTTGAGCCGGTTGGCCAATGCCATGACCGATTCTCCCGTCCTGATGGCGGCCAAGGCCACCTTGCGGAACGACCGGCCAGTGGTTTTGGCCGTTTCCACCAACGACGGCCTGGGATTGAACATGGCCAATCTGGCTCGTCTGATGGCGGCGAAGAATATTTTTTTCGTGCCGTTCGGACAGGATGATCCCGAGAGAAAGGTCAATTCCCTCGTGGCGAAGATGGACCTGTTGATTCCGACGGTGGAAGCGGCTCTCGAAAAAAGACAGTTGCAACCGGTTCTCATTGAGCGGTTTCGCTACAAATAAAGGAGTTGTGGGTCAATGAAGGAATACACCGTGGCCGTGGTCGGCGCGACGGGCGCCGTTGGGCAGAAGATGATCGAAACGTTGGAGGTTCGCCGTTTTCCGGTGGGGCGCTTGGTTCCGATGGCCTCCGCGCGGTCGGCGGGCCAAACGGTCGAGTTCCGGGGACGGTCGGTCGAGGTGATCGAAGCCCGGCCGGAAGCGTTCGAGGGAATCGACATCGCCCTGTTCAGTGCCGGCGCCAAGGTGAGCCGGGCTCTGTCCCCGGAGGCGGTCCGGCGGGGAGCGGTGGTCATCGACAATTCCAGCGCATTTCGGATGGATCCGGAAGTGCCCCTGGTCGTGCCGGAGGTCAACGGTGAGACGGCTTTGTCTCACAAGGGCCTGATCGCCAACCCCAATTGCTCCACGATCCAGATGGTGGTGGCCCTCAAGCCCCTTTACGACCGGTTCGGCATTGAACGGATTGTCGTATCCACCTACCAAGCCGTGTCCGGAGCCGGAGGCAAAGCGATCGAAGAACTTCTGGACCAGACCCGGGCCCGCCTGGCGGGAGGGGCCGTTTCTCCCTCTGTGCTCCCGGTGGCCTCCCTCCCGGTGCACCACCCGATCGCCTTCAACGTCCTCCCGCAAGTCGACGTGTTTGAAGACAACGGCTTCACCAAAGAAGAAATGAAAATGGTAAACGAGACGAGAAAAATTTTGAACGATCCGGAGATCGCCGTCACCCCCACTTGCGTCCGGGTCCCCGTGGTGACGGGTCACGCCGAAGCGGTATACGTCGAGACGAAGCGGCCGTTTTCCCTGGACGACGTGTACGGGTTGCTCCGCTCGGCCCCCGGCGTGGCCTTGGTGGACGATCCGGCGTCCCAGCGGTACCCGATGCCTCTGGAGGCCGAGGGGCGGCCGGAAGTCTTCGTAGGACGGGTGCGCAGGGATTTGACACATCCCAGGGGTCTCAACCTTTGGGTGGTCAGCGACAATCTGCTCAAGGGAGCGGCGTATAATGCTGTACAGATCGCCGAATTGCTGGTAGAGCGGGGAGGCCTGCCCTGATGCGCGTCATCGTGCAGAAGTTCGGTGGGACTTCTCTGGCCACCGACGAAGCACGCCTTTGGGCGGTGCGCCATGTTCAGTCGGCGCTGGCTCAGAGGTACCGTCCCGTGGTGGTGGTTTCGGCCATGGGGAGGAAAGGGGCGCCGTACGCCACGGATACGCTTCTCGACCTGATCGATCCCGGGCTGACGCCTCCCCGGGAAATCGATTTGCTCCTGTCCTGCGGGGAGGTGATCTCGGCGGTCAGTTTTGCCTGTCTGTTGCGGCGGCACGGCGTCGACGCCTGCGCCCTCACGGGAGGACAGGCGGGAATCCTCACCGGAGGAGAATTCACGGCCGCCGAAATCCTCCGGGTCCGTCCCAGGCGGATTTTCCGGGAACTGGAGTCCGGTCGCGTTCCGGTGGTGGCCGGATTTCAGGGGCAGACGGAGGAAGGGGAAGTGACGACCCTGGGGCGCGGAGGGAGCGATACAACCGCCGCCGCCCTGGGCGTGGCCCTCGATGCCGAACGGGTGGACATCTTTACCGACGTGGAGGGCGTGATGACCGCCGATCCGCGGATTGTCGAGGATGCCCGCCGGATCCGGAGCGCCACCTATGCGGAAATCTGCAACCTGGCCTACCAGGGAGCAAAGGTGATCCACCCCCGGGCTGTCGAGATCGCGATGAAGAAAAATATTCCCGTCCGCATTCGTTCCACCACCAGCGACGACGAGGGGACCTTGGTGGCCAGCGGGGCGGACGGGGAACGGCTGGAAGGAAAGGATCCCGGTGACCGCCTGGTGACCGGAATCGCCTATGCGGAGAATGTCACTCAAATCCAGATCCGGCGTCCGCCCGGGGCGCCGCCGGTCGACCGGAGCGTGTTCCGGGCGATGGCCGACAGAGGCATCAGCGTCGATTTGATCAATGTCGGCCCCTCCGGAGTGGCGTATACCGTCAAAGGTGAAGAAACGGAAAAAGTCGAAGCGGCGCTGCGGGAACTGGGTTGGGATCCGGAGATCGTCCCCCGGTGTGCCAAAGTCTCCGTCGTGGGAGCGGGGATCGCCGGGGTCCCCGGAGTGATGGCGCGGGTGGTGGAGGCCTTGGCGGAGCAGGGCATTGAGATTCTGCAATCGGCGGACAGCCACACGACGATTTGGTGCCTCGTGCGGGAAGAAGACATGAGGCGGGCGATCCGGGCCCTTCACGCCAAGTTCGGCTTGAACCGGCCCGAGGGACAAGGGTAACCGAAACAAGTCGGAACAGGATGGAGGCTGAAGAGGTGGAATTCGGACGGTTGTTGACGGCGATGGCCACGCCGTTCAGCGAGGACGGAAGCGTGGATTGGCAGGGAGTCGACAGGCTGGTGGACCGGCTGCTGGAAACCGGCACGACCGGCATCGTGGTGGCGGGGACGACCGGAGAATCTCCGACCCTGTCCCACGATGAAAAATTGGGTCTATTCGAACGGGTTTTAAAGCGCGCAAAGGGTCGGGCGGCGGTCATCGCCGGGACGGGGACGAACGATACCCGGGCTTCGGCGGAGTTGACCAGAGAAGCCGAGCAGATCGGCGTTGACGGCGTGATGGTGGTATGTCCCTATTACAACAAACCATCCCAGGAGGGATTGTACCGCCATTTCCGGACAGTGGCGGAAGCGACGAACCTTCCGGTGATGGTGTACAACGTTCCGGGCCGGACGGGTGTGAATTTGGCGGCGGAAACGACCCTCCGGCTCGCTGAGATCGACAACATCACCAGTGTCAAGGAAGCGAGCGGCGACCTGGTCCAGATCGCCCAAATCATCGAAGGCGCCCCCGAAGGGTTTCGGGTTTACAGCGGGGACGACAAGCTGTTGTTGCCCGTTTTGGCCGTCGGCGGATACGGTGTGGTGAGCGTCGCCTCCCACGTGGTGGGACGAGAAATGACCCAAATGATCGAAGCGTTCCTGGCGGGGCGGGTCGAGGAGGCAGCTCGGATGCACCGCAGGCTATTGCCCTTCTTTGAAGCTCTGTTCTGGACCTCCAGCCCGGTGTTGTTGAAGGAGGCGCTGGAGTTGGTGGGATGTCCGGTGGGCCCCGTCCGGCCGCCGCTGGCGGAGGCGCCGGAGTCGTTGCGCCGTGATTTTCGCCGCTTGGTGGCCGACCTGAAAGCGGGAGAGGCGTAATCGATCCGGGCCCCGCGCGGCCCGGCATCCCGTCCGAGGGGGGAAGGCCGGATTTCGGTCCGGAGATCGCGAAACCGTGTAAGGGGATCGCAAAACCGTGTAAACCGAGTAAATAGAAAAAAGTGTAATGGAAGAGCAGGGCGTTTGGTTACGACGTCGAGACAGGATATTCTTGTCATTCTCCGGGGCTTGAGGTATAATTTCCGGTGACGGTCTTGGTTCGGCTTTCTTGCGGTGGGGCGTGCGTGAACGAGCGGGAATGGGTACGGAGGTGCAGGATTGAGTAAGTCAAATCAAAAATTGTCCATCATTCCCCTCGGCGGTCTCGGGGAAATCGGCAAAAACATGACCGCCTATCAGTACGGGAATGACATTGTCGTGGTGGACGCGGGCCTGAAATTTCCCGAGGAGGACATGCTGGGAATCGACATCGTCATCCCAGATATTTCGTATCTTGTCGAGAATAAGCATCGGGTTCGCGGCATTTTTCTCACCCATGGACACGAGGACCACATCGGCGGGTTGCCGTACATTCTGAAACACATCAACGTGCCCGTGTACGGAACGCGCTTGACGCTCGGATTGGTGGAAGGGAAGCTCCGGGAACATAATCTGCTGGATGTAACCAAACTGGTGACGATTACGAACCGAAGCCAGATCAAAGTGGGGCAGTTTTTGGTCTCGTTCTTCCATACCAATCACAGCATCCCCGATACAGTGGGAGTGGCCCTCGAGTGTCCCGAGGGGATCGTCGTTCACACGGGGGATTTCAAGTTCGATTTCACTCCGGTCGATGGCCGGATGGCCGATTATCACCGCCTCGCCGAACTGGGAGAACGGGGTGTTTTGTGTCTGCTGTCGGACAGTACGAACGCCGAGCGGCCCGGTTACACGATGTCCGAGCGGGTGGTCGGCCAGACGATCGATGAGGTCTTTCGGGAAGCGGAAAAGCGAATTATTTTAGCGACTTTTGCGTCGAATATCCATCGCATCCAGCAGGTCATCGACGCGGCGGAACGCTACGGGCGAAAGGTAGCGGTGGTCGGCCGCAGCATGGTCAACAACATCAACATTGCGATGGAACTCGGTTATTTGCGCGTGAACAAAGGTACGCTGGTCGATCCGGACGATATTTCCAAACTTCCCGCTCACAAGGTGGTCATTCTGTCTACGGGGAGCCAGGGTGAACCGATGTCCGCGCTCACGAGAATGGCCCGGGCCACCCACCGCAAGATCGAGATCATGCCCGGCGACACGGTGATCGTGGCTTCCTCTCCGATCCCCGGAAATGAAAAGTTCGTCGCCCGAACGATCGACCAGTTGTTCCGAATCGGCGCCAACGTGATCTACCAACAGGTGTCCGGCGTGCACGTGTCCGGTCACGGGAGCCAGGAGGAGCTCAAACTCATGCTCAACCTGGTGCGGCCGAAATATTTTATTCCGGTTCACGGGGAATTCCGGATGCTCAAGATTCATGCCGAACTCGCCCAGGCCACCGGGGTGCCTCCGGACCGGATTTTCATTCTCGACAACGGCGACGTCGTGGAGTTCCAAGGTGGAGAAGGACGTCAGGCCGGAAAGGTTACCGCCGGTACCGTCTTGATCGACGGGCTCGGGGTCGGGGACGTCGGAAACATCGTGTTGCGCGATCGGAAGCTATTGAGCCAGGACGGCATTCTCGTCGTGGTGGTGACCATGTCCAAGCAGGACGGGACGATCCTGTCGGGACCGGACATCATCTCGCGGGGCTTCGTGTACGTCCGGGAATCCGAGGCGCTGTTGGAAGAAGCCAATCGGATCGTGACCGCGACCCTAAAGAAAATGGTCGCGGAAAACGTCAGCGAGTGGTCGTCCATCAAGACGGGCGTGCGGGACGCGCTGGGGCGGTTTTTGTACGAACAAACGCGCCGGCGTCCGATGATCCTGCCCATCATCATGGAAGTATAAGGAATTCCGCCGGGACAAGCACCGTCGGGGCCGAGAATCCTCGCATCGACAGGATTTCTCGGCCTTTGTTTTGCCCTCCTGCCTCCGGGCGGGCCAGGCCTTCGCGCGCGTGTCCTCGCCGGGCATACTACGAAAGAATTTATCCCCGGACTCGGGGTGCCACGATTTCGAAAAGGGGGATGTGCGGTGAATCGACGAAGGGAATTTCAGCCCCCGGCTCTGCTGTCTTCCGGAGACATGCCTGCCTCGCCGGGGCCGGAATCTCCGCCCGCCGGCCCTGTTCAGGCCTTGGAAAGGTTGGGGCAGACCCATGTACCCGAGTTGGACACCGAGTGGTACTGCATTCCCATCATCGGCCAAATCGAAGGCCACATGGTCCTGCCTCCGCAAAACAAAACCACCAAATACGAGCACGTCATTCCCCAGTTGGTGGCCGCCGAACAGAACGAAAAGATCAAAGGGGTGCTGGTGATTCTCAACACCGTCGGCGGAGATGTGGAAGCTGGACTCGCCATCGCCGAAATGATCGCCACCATGACCAAACCCACCGTTTCGCTGGTGTTGGGGGGAGGGCACAGCATCGGCGTCCCCATCGCCGTGGCCGGACGGTACAGTTTTATCGCCGAATCCGCGACGATGACCATCCACCCCATCCGGCTCTCCGGATTGGTCATCGGCGCTCCGGCTTCCTGGGAATACCTAGAACGTATGCAGGAGCGCGTGGTCCGGTTTGTGGTCGAACATTCCCGGATCTCCGAAGCCCAATTCCGGGAATTGATGATGAAAACCGGTGAATTGGCGCGGGACATCGGGACGACGGTGATGGGGCGGGACGCGGTGCGGTACGGATTGATCGACGAAATCGGAGGGATCGGGCAGGCCCTCGCCAAATTGCGGGAACTGGCGGAAGGCCCCGGCCCCGCTTCTCCCGACCGCCCGGCCGGGAGGGTCGTCCAATGATCTTGTACACCGCCGTGCCCGAGGAGCAAATTTGGGCCACTTCCGGAGATGTCCGGGCCTCGGCGATCGAATGGCGGATCGGACGGGCGCTCCTGATCTTGGAACCGCTGGGCGACATGCGGGTGCGGGTGGTGCGGCTCATCAGTCCCGATCCCCAGGATTATTTGCGGGCGGACTGCCTCCCCGGAACCGTGTGGGATTTGCGAGCGGGCGGCCCCGTATAGGACCTGGAAAATCCTTCTCGGCGGCGCAGACACCGGATCGGCGATGGGGATGGACACCCGGGCAGGAAATCTCCCCCCTTTTGGAGAAATGTTTGTAGAGTGCCTGTCGGAGGGGGAGCGACATCGGTGAGCAAGGCGGAACGGGCCAAGGAATGGATCAAGACGGAGGTCGCGGGGTTCGCCATCCTGGCGGCCTCCCTGATCGGCCTGGCTCAATTGGGGTGGATCGGCCGTTCTCTCGCCCACCTCGCCATGTGGGCGGCGGGCGGGTGGTATGCGGTCGTTCCGCTGTTTTTCCTCTGGGTCGGCCTCGTCGTCATCGTCAAAGGGCGGGCGCCGATGTGGAGCACCCGCATGTTCGGCGTCTTTTTGTTTTTGGCGGTCATTTTGACCTGGGAACAGTTGAACCTCTACACCAGTTTGGTTCGCGCGCATCCGGTTACTCCGCCGGATTTGTGGGAGGTAACCGTACACCGCATCGAGCAGTTGTATAAGGCCAGCACGGGGGTGACCGAGGGCGGGCATCCGGTGGCTCCTCCGGATCGGGTGGGAGGGGGATTGGTGGGATATGCCCTCTTTTCCGCGTCTCACTTTCTCTTCGATACGCTCGGTACGGAGATCGTGTTGCTGGCGGCCGCCGTGGTGAGTGTGGTGCTGGTGACGGGCCGCTCGACGGCCCCCTTGTGGAACAAACTTCGAGAGTGGGCGGCCGCGGGTCGACGGGGCGTCTCGGGGAGTCTCCAGGCTCTGGTCCGGGCTTGGAAAGCGGCGGGCCGGCGGGAGGTCCGGACTACCCGGCGCGGGAAGGCGCCGGCGCCGGAAAGCGAAGATGTACCCGTCCGGGATTATGCCGAGGCGGGTGGGTGGACCACCGGGGAGCCGGCCGGTCCCACTCTTTCGGCATGGACCCGAACGGGTACCGAAGCAGAGGATTCCGTGACGGTGGTCACCGACGACGCCCATCACCGAATCACGGTGCGTTTGCAGGCTCGCGAGACGGCTCCGGAGAGGGCGTCGAATCCGTCCGGAGCCCCGGGTTCTGAGGGAACTCCCCCCATCCCCTACCGGATTCCGCCCCTCGATCTGCTCCACTCCTCTGGCGGGGGCCGGACGGGAGCCGATCTGCGGGACGTGGCCGCCAACGCCAAGAAATTGGAACAAACATTGGAGAGTTTCGGTGTCCAGGCCAAAGTCGTCCAAGCGTATCGGGGGCCGGCGGTGACCCGGTATGAAGTGCAGCCGGCAGTGGGGGTCAAAGTGTCCCGCATCGTGAGTCTGGCGGACGACCTGGCCTTGGCTCTCGCCGCTCCGGATATCCGGATGGAAGCTCCGATTCCCGGCAAATCGGCCATCGGCATCGAGGTGCCCAACCGGGAGATCGCCGTGATCCCGCTGCGGGAAGTGTTGGAGACGCCCGAGTTTCAACAGGCTCCGGGCCCGCTGGCCTTGGCCTTGGGCCGGGACATTTCGGGCGCTCCGGTGGTGGCGGACCTCTCCCGCATGCCCCACTTGTTGATCGCCGGAGCCACCGGATCGGGCAAGAGCGTGTGCATCAACAGCATCATTGTGAGCCTGTTGTACAGAGCTTCTCCCGATCTCGTGCGGATGGTGATGATCGATCCGAAAATGGTGGAATTGGGGGTGTACGGAGGATTGCCCCACCTCATGGCGCCGGTGGTGACGGATATGCGCAAGGCGGCCATGACCCTCAAAAAAGTGGTCCAGGAAATGGAAACCCGCTACGAATGGTTCGCCCGGGAGGGGGTGCGGGACATCGAACGGTACAACGACCTGGCGGAACGCACAGGCCGTGACCGTTTGCCCTATATCGTGGTCATTGTCGACGAACTGTCGGATTTGATGATGGTGGCCCCGGGCGACGTGGAAGACGCCATTTGTCGCCTGGCCCAGATGGCGCGAGCTGCGGGAATTCACTTGATCGTGGCCACCCAGCGGCCTTCTGTGGACGTGATCACCGGTTTGATCAAAGCCAACATTCCCTCCCGGATTGCTTTTGCCGTCTCCTCCCAAGCCGATTCCCGAACCATTCTCGACATGGGAGGAGCAGAAAAACTGCTGGGACGGGGAGACATGTTGTTTATGCCCGTCGGAGCCCCCAAGCCGTTGCGGGTGCAGGGTGCATTTGTCTCGGAAGCGGAGGTCGAGCGGGTGGTGGCGGCCATCAAGTCTCAACAAACGGCCCGGTACCGCGAAGATTGGGACTTGCCGGAGGAGGCGGAAGAGGGCGATCGGGAATTGGATCCCCTGTTCGGAGAGGCGGTCGCCCTGGTGGTCGAATCCGGCCAGGCGTCCGTCTCTCTCCTTCAACGGCGGCTCCGGATCGGCTACACCCGGGCCGCTCGCCTCATCGATCAAATGGAACAGCAGGGGGTGGTCGGGCCCTTTGAAGGAAGCAAGCCCAGGGAAGTTCTCTGGACGCCGGCGCACCTGGAACGATTTCGGCGGTAGATTCTCGAGAGGCGCGTATCGGGGATACAATAGAGCCGAGGGTGGACATCTTCTGCCGCGCGGCGAGGGGAACTGCCGAATTTGCACCGGAAGGGGCCGGAAATGATGGAAGACTGGTATTTCGAATACGACATCCAAAAGAACCGGCCGGGTCTGTTGGGGGATATTTCGTCCCTCCTGGGCATGCTATCCATAAACATCCAGACCATCAATGGGGTGGAAAACGTTCGGCGCGGCATGCTCATCCAAACGGAGGACCGCCAAAAAATTTCCATGTTGCGGCAATTGTTGCGGCACGTAGACAGCATCCGGGTGACGGCCCTGCGCCAGCCCACCCTGATCGACCGCATCGCCCTTCGACACGGCCGGTTCATTGAAAGGGAATCGAGCGATTTAAAAACGTACAAATTTACCCGCGAGGAATTGGGGATCTTGGTGGATTTCCTCGGTGAACTGCTCAAACGGCCCGGACATCAAATCATCGGCGTGCGCGGGATGCCCCGGGTCGGAAAGACGGAATCGATCGTCGCCGCCAGCGTGTACGCCAACAAACGCTGGACTTTTGTGTCGTCCACCCTGATTCGACAGACGGTGAGAACCGAACTGTCCCGCGAAGAAATGGATCCCGCGGAGAACGTGTACATCATCGACGGGATCGTCTCGACCATGCGGGCGGACGAGCGGCATCGCCAGCTGGTTCGGGAAGTGCTCCGCCTGGACGGTCCGAAGGTGATCGAACATCCCGATATTTTTGTCCAGCGATCGGAATACGGATGGGATCTGTTCGACCGGGTGATCGAGTTGCGCAACTCGCCGGACGAAGAGATCACCTACCGGGATCTTCCCGACCATTTTACCGGTTTTGAATGATCTCGTGGGAGGAGGTCGTACCATGGAGGACATCGGCCAGGTGCTCCGGCAGGCCCGGGAAAGCCGGGGGATTACTCTGGAGGAAGCGGCCGAGGCGACCAAAATCCGCCAAACGTATTTGGAAGCGATCGAAAACGGACGGTGGGACATGTTGCCCGCTCCCGTCTATGCCCGGGGGTTCATCCGAAGTTACGCCGATTTTCTCGGTTTGAACGGGGCGGAACTGTTGCGCCGCTCCGGATGGCAACAGCCCTCGACGGAACAGTCCCCCCCGTCGCCCGTTCCCGAACCCCCGGTCCCGCCAAACCGATTCCGGGGCCGGTATTCCCTGTCGCAACTGACGGCGGCAGCGGTGATACTGGCCGCATTGGCGGGGGGATATTGGGCTGTCAAGGAACGGGAGGCCGCTCAAATCCCTCCTGCGACCGAGCCTCAGCCTATCCCGAATTCGGGCGGCATCCCGGCCCCCGCGTCTCCGCCGGCGCCTCCGACTCCTCCGCAGGACGCGTCCCCGCCGGAACTGAAGGTGGTCAAGCGGACCGCTTCTCAGTTTACGGCGGAAGTAAAGCAAGTGGATCAGGTGGAAGTCTCCCTCCGGGTGGAGGACCACCCGTGCTGGGTGGAGGCGCGGGCCGACGGCAAAGTGGTGGAACGGCGGACCCTGGAGCCCGGCGAGAACCGGACCTTCCGGGCCGATCAAGAGATGCAAATCATCGCCGGACGCGCCTCGTCCCTGACGGTAAAGGTCAACGGGCGCCAACTGGATCCGGTGGAGACCAACGTGTTTACGTATACCATCCGGAAATCGGCGTCGTAAGGCCGCGGGGGCGGCGCATGGAACCGGGCGGTCGCGGGGACACTAAGGCTACCCAGGTGAGAGGAGGACTGTCATGAGCCGTGGTGCTCTTTTCGCCGTAGTCTTAGCGGGATCATCCCTGCTCCTGGCGACCGCCTGCGGCGTATCCCGGGAAGCCAATCCGGCGCCCCCTGGAGCTCCGGGTCCGCAACCCGCTCCGGCCCCCGCTCCCGCGCCGGCCCCGACTCCGCCGCCCGCCCGAACCGCCGGATTGCGGGTGGCCGACGATTTGGCCCAGCGGGTCGTGCAAATCCCGGGAATCCGGGCCGCTACGGTGCTGGTTTCGGGGGATACCGCTTATGTGGCGGTGGACCAGGGAACAACCCAAGGGCAGCCTGCGCCTCCGGGAAGAATCGCTCCGGGACAACCGCAGCCCGCCCCGTCTCCGTCCGGCGGGACGACCTACGGACAGACGGACGTGGCGGTATCCGATCAATTGAAGCGCCGGGTGACGGAAGTGATTCAACAGGCCGACCCGTCGATCCGCGTGGTGAGGGTCAGCGCCAACCCAGCCGTATTGCAGCGATTTCGGACCTTTTCCCAAGATTTGCAGTCCGGCCGGCCGATCGGTGGACTGGCCGATCAGTTTCGCGCCTTTGTCGAGCGCTTGTGGCCGACCCCGCATTCTTGAGAGTGGGGCTCAGGCGAAGGGGCCGTCCCAAAAGTAGCCAAAGCTACCGAAGGGACGGCCCTTCTCTATTTTTGCTTTTTCTTGTCCCGCTCCGGATGTGGTATAATATGGCGAAGCGCTGCAAGGGGGGCTCTGGTTTGGCGAAGGAAAACAGCTTTGACGTGGTTTCGCGGGTGGATCTACAAGAAGTGGAGAATGCGGTCAACCAGGCGATGAAAGAGATCCAAACCCGCTTTGATTTCAAGGATAGCGTCAGCCGGATTGAGCGCCAAGATCGAGATTTGGTGATCGTCAGCGACGACGAATATAAGTTGGCCAGCGTTGTCGACATTTTGCAAAGCAAACTGGTCAAGCGGGGTGTATCGTTGAAATCCTTGCGATACGGAAAAATCGAACCGGCGGCGGGAGGGGCCGTTCGCCGGCGGATCACCGTGCAGCAAGGGATCGATCCGGAGACGGCCAAGCAGATCGTCAAGGCGGTGAAGGACAGCAAAATCAAAGTTCAGGCTTCCGTCCAGGGGGACCAGGTACGGGTTTCGGGGAAGAGTAAGGATGATTTGCAACGGGTAATTCAACTGATCAAGGGGATGGATTTGCCCATCGACGTTCAGTTTACAAACTTTCGGTGACACCTGTACATGGGAAATCTCTTTGGAGTATACTGAGGTGTGAATGTCAATCGAGGTGGCTTGGAGGATCTTAGCATGACGCGTCAGGTCGCAGTGGTAACCCTGGGATGCGAAAAGAACCAGGTTGATTCAGAAGTGATGATGGGACTGATGGAACGCCGCGGCTACCACCTGGTTGGCGATCCGCAGGAGGCGGACATTATCATCGTCAACACCTGTGGATTCATCGACGACGCGAAGGCCCAGTCGGTGGAAACTATACTTCGCATGGCGGAATACAAGGAATCGGGACGTTGCCGGGCACTGGTGGTGACGGGGTGTCTCGCCCAACGCTACCAAGAGGAGTTGGTCCGGGAAATCCCGGAAATCGACGGATTGATCGGAACCGGGGAGTTTCACCGCATTGCCGAAGTGGTCGATGAAGCGCTGGGCGGGCGCCGGCCGATGCGGTTCGGAAACCCCGTTTATTTGTATGACGAGCTGACGCCGCGCAAACGTTTGGGAACCCCATATTCCGCCTTTGTCAAGATTGCGGAAGGATGCGACCACCAGTGTACCTTTTGCGCGATTCCGTTGATGCGCGGGCGGTTCCGCAGCCGGCCGGTCGAATCCATCGTGGAGGAAGCCAAACGGCTGGCCGCCGAGGGAGTGCGGGAGATCAGCCTGATCGCCCAGGATTCCACCCAGTACGGCCTCGATTTATACGGACGGCGCCGGTTGGCGGATTTGCTGGAGGCCTTAAACGGCGTCGAGGGCCTCGATTGGATCCGGCTGCACTATGCGTACCCCGGTCATTTCACCGACGAATTGATCGAGGCCATCGCGGCGTTGCCGAAAGTCTGCAAATACATCGACATGCCCCTGCAACATTCGGAAGACGACATTCTCAAGGCGATGCGCAGGCCGGGACGGCAAAGGCAAATCCGGGCGCTGATGGAGAAAATCCGCAGCCGGATCCCGGACGTGGCCGTCCGGACGTCTTTCATCGTCGGGTTCCCGGGGGAGACGGCCGGCCATTTCGAGCGATTGGTCGCCTTTGTGGAAGAAATGGCCTTCGACCGGATCGGCGTGTTCGCCTATTCCAGGGAAGAGGGCACTCCGGCGTCCCGTTTGGGCGACCAGGTGCCGGAAGAGGAAAAGGAAAGGAGAGCCGCACTCCTGATGGAGGCCGGCCGGAAAGCCGCCGCGGCCCGCGGCGCCTTGCGGGTGGGCCGGGTCATCGACGTCCTGCTGGAGAGGAGGGACGAAACCCGGCCCGACGTGTGGATCGGGCGATCTCAATACGACGCGCCGGAGATCGACGGACAGGTTTTTGTGTCGGGAGTCTCCGGAGAGGCGGGACGAATGGTCAAGGCCCGAATCACTCATTCCTACGACTTTGACCTCGCCGGGGAGGTCGTTTAGGTGAATTTGGCCAACCGCATCACGATCGCCCGGATCATTTTGGTGCCCGTCGTCATGTTTTTTCTTCTGGTGCGGTACGATTTCGGGCGGGTGGTCGTAGGAGGTCAGGTGATCACCATCAACGAAATAGCCGCAGCTCTGATTTTCATTGTGGCGGCCAGCACCGACGGCCTGGACGGGTACATCGCCCGAAAGCGGCGCATCGTGACGAACTTCGGGAAGTTCCTCGATCCGCTGGCGGACAAATTGTTGATCTCCGCGGTACTGGTCTCCCTGGTGGAGATGCAGCGGTTGGAAGCGTGGGAAGCGATCGTGATCATCAGCCGGGAATTTGCCGTAACGGGGCTGCGTCTGGTGGCGGCGGCGGAAGGTACCGTGATTGCCGCGAGCCGGTTGGGCAAAGTGAAGACGGTGACTCAAATCGTCGCGGTGGTGGCGTTGATCATCAACAATTTGCCCTTTGCGTATTTCGGCGTGCCCGCAGCCGATTGGATCATGTATGCGGCGGTGGCGATCACCATCCTGTCGGGCATCGATTATTTTTTCAAGAACCGGCACGTCATCGGCTTGGGAAAATCGTAAGTCCGAGCCGGTTCGTCCGGCTGCGGGGCCGGCGAGCGCGGGGCGGAATGGGGCGGTAGGATGCGAGCCGAAATCATTGCCGTTGGCACGGAGTTGTTGTTGGGGCAGATTGCGAATACCAACGCCCGGTTTTTGTCGGAGCAGTTGGCCCGGTTGGGTGTCGGCGTTTATTTTCATACGGTCGTCGGGGACAATCGGGACCGCCTCCGCTCGGTTCTGGAAATTGCGCGGAGCCGTTCCGATTTGATCGTGTTGTGCGGGGGGCTCGGGCCGACGGAAGACGATTTGACCCGTGAAACGGTGGCGGAATTTTTAGGGTTGCCCTTGGTTCTCGACGCGGGAGTTTTGCAGCGGTTGGAGGCCCTGTTTGCTTCGATGGGGCGGGCGATGCCGCCGAACAACAAGCGGCAGGCAATGGTGATTCAAGGCGGACAAATCCTCCCCAATCCCCGGGGCACGGCTCCCGGCCAGTACGTGGAGGCCGGCGGGCGGCGGTATCTTTTGTTGCCCGGCCCTCCGACGGAACTGGAGCCGATGGTGCGCGAATCGGTCGTTCCCTTGATTCAAACGTGGACGGATCGGGAAAGCGGCGCCATCCGCTCCCGGGTGCTCCGGCTGTACGGCATCGGGGAATCGGCCATGGTCGAACAAATCGCCGATCTTCTCGATAACCAGTCCAATCCGACCATCGCCCCCCTGGCTTCGGAGGGGGAGGTCACCCTCCGTTTGACGGCCAGGGCCGCCGACGAGGCGGGGGCGCTGGCGTTGATCGATCCGCTGGAATCGGAATTGCGCCGGAGACTGGGGAAATACATTTACGGGTGCGACGACGAAACCCTCGCCGTGGCCGTGGGCAAGGAACTGGCGGCCCGCGGTTGGACGGTTGCGGTGGCCGAAAGTTGCACCGGGGGATTGGTGGGGGAGATGCTGACGGAAGTTCCCGGGAGTTCGCGGTATTTTCTCGGGGGCGTGATCGCTTACGACAATTCGGCGAAGCAAGGGCTGCTCGGCGTCCCCGGGGAGGTGCTGGCCCGGGCGGGAGCGGTCAGCACAGAAACGGCGGCCCTCATGGCGGAGGGGGCGGCCCGGCGGTTGGGCGCCGATTGGGGCGTCTCCGTCACCGGCATCGCCGGACCCGGCGGAGGAACCCCGGAGAAACCGGTGGGATTGGTGTACGTGGGCGTTTATCATTCTGCCATGAAACCGTGGGTGAAACGGTTCCAGTTTTACGGAGATCGGCGGCAAATCCGCATTCGGTCCGCCAAAGCGGCTCTGTACGCCCTGTGGCGCCGTGTTCGGGAGCACGGCGGTTCGGGTGTCGAGCCGGAAAGACGAGAGTGAAAAACGGAAAGGTGAGATCATGACGACGTTTAAGGATTTTCAATTGAGCCGGCGGGTTCAACAGGCCATCGACGATATGGGGTTTGAAGAACCGTCCCCGATTCAGGCGGCCTGTATTCCCTTTGTTTTGCAAGGAAAAGACGTGATCGGCCAAGCCCAGACGGGCACCGGGAAAACGGCGGCCTTCGGCATCCCGATCATCGAAATGGTCGGTCCCGGGCGTCACGTTCAAGCTCTGATCCTCACCCCCACCCGGGAGTTGGCCATTCAAGTGGCGGGTGAGTTGCGCAAAATCGCCAAGTATACGCGGATCCGGACTTTACCGATCTACGGCGGACAGTCGATCGGCCACCAGGTGCGGGCGCTGCAACAGGGGGTCAGCGTCGTGATCGGCACTCCGGGACGGGTGCTGGATCACCTGCGCCGGGGCACCCTCAAGCTCGACAAGGTTCGCACGGTGGTACTGGACGAGGCCGATGAAATGCTGGACATGGGCTTTATCGAAGACATCGAAGCCATTCTTCAACAGACGCCGCCGGACCGGCAAACCCTGCTGTTTTCCGCGACGTTTCCTCCCGAGGTGAAACAGCTGGCGCTGCGGTACATGCGGGATCCGGAACATGTGACGGTCAACCGCGGAGAGGTCACCGTGCCCCTGATCGACCAGATCTATTACAAGGTCCTCGAACGCAACAAGCTCGAAAGCCTGTGCCGGATCATCGACAGCGAGGATGTTTCCCTGGGCATCATTTTTTGCCGGACCAAGCGCGGGGTGGACGAGTTGACGGAGGCGCTGTTGGCCCGGGGATATCTGGTGGACGGTCTCCACGGCGACCTGTCCCAGGCGCAGCGGGACAGGGTCATGAAAAAGTTTCGCAACGGGGACATCGAGTTTCTCGTGGCCACCGATGTGGCCGCCCGTGGGATCGATGTTTCGAACGTGACGCACGTCATCAATTACGATATTCCCCAGGATCCGGAGTCGTACGTCCACCGCATCGGCCGAACGGGACGGGCGGGGCGTCGCGGGCTGGCGATCACACTGGTGACGCCGCGGGAGTTTAAACTGTTAAAGCAAATTGAGCGGGAAACAAAGGCCCGCCTCGTGCCGCGGGAAGTGCCGACCCTCGCCGATGTGGCCGAGCGCGTGGCGGAAAACTGGCGGGAGCGGTTGCGCCGTACGGTGCAGGAGGGAGGATTGGCGAATTACCGGGCCATTTTGGGTTCCCTGGTGGATGAATTCGATCCGGTGGATCTGGCCGCGGCGGCATTGAAGCTCGCCGGCTCGGACGAGCTTCGCGCCGGAGAGGAAGAGGACTACGATTTCGGAGAAACGGGAGCGTCTCCCGGTATGGTCCGGTTCTTCCTCAACATCGGCCGGAGCGCCAATATGGGCCCCGGAGACCTGGTGCGCCTGATCTCGGAGGAAACCGGAATACCTGGGCAAGCGATCGGCAAGATCGACCTGTACGACCGGTTCGCCTTCGTGGAAGTGGAAGAGGAATCGGCCCCCTTCGTGTTTGAAGCCCTTCGCCAGGCCAAGGTCAACGGGCTGCGGGTGAATCTGGAACCGGCGCGGCCGCGAAGCCGCCGGGCCTGAGTCGGAACCGTCCCCGCCGGAGGAACGGCGGGGACTTACTCGCTTTTCTTTACAAACATATGTTCCGTCTCCTCGAGGGTCTGTTATAATGATCCAAGAAGCAAGACTGCGGCAAGCGGCAGGAACGGAACCGGACGGAAGCGAATATCTCAAAAAGGTCGACCGGAAAGGAGTGGGGAAGGGTGGCGGACCGAAAAGCGGCGCTGGAGATGGCGCTCCGGCAAATTGAAAAACAATTCGGCAAAGGTTCGATCATGAAGCTCGGAGAAGCGGCCTCGGCGATGCACGTCGACGTGGTTCCGACCGGGGCGTTGGCCCTCGACATCGCCTTGGGGGTCGGAGGATTTCCCCGGGGGCGGATTGTGGAAATTTACGGTCCTGAATCGTCGGGGAAGACGACGGTGGCCCTTCACGCCATTGCCGAGGTGCAGAAACTGGGGGGGCAGGCGGCCTTCATCGATGCAGAGCACGCCTTGGACCCGGTGTACGCGCGGAATCTCGGCGTCAACATCGACGAATTGTTGATTTCCCAACCGGACACGGGGGAACAGGCCTTGGAGATTGCGGAGGCTTTGGTCCGGAGCGGCGCCGTGGACATCATCGTGATCGATTCCGTCGCCGCGTTGGTTCCCAAAGCGGAATTGGACGGCGACATGGGAGATGCCCACGTGGGTCTCCAAGCGCGGTTGATGTCTCAGGCCCTGCGGAAGTTGTCCGGCGCCATCTCCAAGTCGCGGACGATCGCCATCTTCATCAATCAGATCCGGGAGAAAGTCGGGGTCATGTTCGGCAATCCGGAGACGACGACGGGCGGGCGGGCCTTGAAATTCTATGCTTCGATCCGCCTGGAGGTGCGGCGGGCCGAAGCGCTGAAACAGGGAAACGAGTTGATCGGCAACCGCACCAAGATCAAAGTCGTCAAAAACAAAGTGGCTCCCCCGTTTAAACAGGCGGATGTCGACATCATGTTCGGCGAAGGAATCTCCCGGGAAGGGAGCATCATCGACATGGGTGTGGAGCTGGACATCATCGAAAAGAGCGGGACCTGGTACTCCTTCGAAGGGGAGCGCCTCGGTCAGGGGCGGGAAAACGCCAAACAGTTTCTCAAGGAGCACCCGGAGGTGGCCGATCGCATCGAGGCGAAGATCCGGGAAGTGTGCCGGGCGACGACTCCCTCCGTCATCCGGTCGGCGGGAGGAGGGCCGGATGAAGAGGAGGAGTTCTTTGACGAATGAAGGAGACGCCTGGCGGCTAGCCCTGACGTACTTGGCCCGCCGTCCCCGGACGGAATCCGAGTTGCGCCGCTACTTAACGGAAATCGGCGTTCCGGAAGAATCGGTTGAACGGGTGGTCAGCCGGTGCGGGGAGCGGGGGTGGATCGACGATCGGGAATACGCCCGGCGCTGGATGGAGCGGCGGGTGGGGGGCGGGGCAACCAGCCTCCGGGAAGCCGCTGCGGAACTCCGAAAGCGGGGGGTGGAACGGGAAATCGTCGAGGAGGCGGTGACCGCCTTTTCGGAGGATGAAGAAGAAGCGGCCCGGAATTGGGCCCGCCGCCATCGTCGCCGCCATCGCGAACTCCCCCTGTCCGAATGGCGGATCCGCGCATACCGCGCCTTGATGAGGAAAGGATTTTCCCCCGAGGCGGCCCTTCGCGTCCTTTCCGGGTGGAGCGATCCGGATCTTCCCAACGGTTGACAACTATTGACACATCCCGTACAATAGAGGTTGCGTATGAGAAATTTTATCGGTCTCTGCCGAACGCGGCGGCCGTAGATACCGATCCGCACGTAATGCGTGCGCTGTTCTGCGTCCGTGCTCAGGTGGTGTATCCTGGGCAAGGGGGCGATGGACCATGTCGACGTTTGTCTACGTATTGCCTGCCCTGACGCTTCTCCTGGGTGCGGGGATCGGCTACTGGGTTCGCCGGGCGGTGGCCGAAGGAAAGATCCGGACGGCCGAAAGACAGGCCGCAGCGTTGATGGAAGAGGCGGCTCGGGAGGCTGAACGAACCCGGAAGGAAGCCTTGATTGAAGCCAAGGAAGAGGCCCACCGGCTGCGAGCGGAAGCGGAACGGGAGATCCGCGAACAGCGCAGCGAAATGCAACGACTGGAAAGGCGTCTCCTTCAGAAGGAAGAGCATCTCGACCGCAAGACGGAGACGCTCGAGCGGAAGTTGGAATGGGTCGCCCAGCGGGAGCGGGAAGTAGACAATTTGCGGAGCGAGGCCGAACGGGCTTTGCGCCAACAGTTGGCTGAACTCGAGCGGATTTCCGGTCTAACCCGGGAACAGGCCAGACAGGCGATCCTCGGGGCCGTGGAACGGGAATGCCGGCACGAGGCGGCCATGCTGATGAAGGAAATCGAACAGCAGGCACGCCAGGAGGCGGAGAAAAAGGCGAAGGACATCATCGTCACGGCCATTCAACGCTACGCGGCCGATCACGTCGCAGAAGCCACCGTCTCGGTGGTGAACCTCCCGAACGACGAGATGAAGGGCCGTATCATCGGCCGGGAAGGCCGCAACATCCGGACTTTGGAAACCTTGACGGGTGTGGACTTGATCATCGACGATACGCCTGAGGCGGTCATTCTGTCCGGGTTTGATCCGATTCGGAGGGAAATTGCCCGGCTGGCGCTGGAAAAGCTGGTCGCCGACGGGCGTATTCACCCGGCGCGGATTGAAGAAATGGTGGAGAGGGCCCGTCGAGAGGTGGAAGAGCGCATTCGCGAAGAAGGGGAACAAGCCACCTTCGAAACGGGAGTCACGGGATTGCACCCGGATCTCGTGAAGATCCTCGGCCGTCTGAAGTACCGCACCAGTTACGGGCAAAACGTCTTGAAACATTCCGTGGAAGTGGCGCATTTGGCCGGATTGATGGCGGCGGAACTGGGGTTGGATGTGCAACTGGCCAAAAGGGCCGGATTGCTGCACGATATCGGAAAGGCGATCACCCATGAAGTGGAAGGATCGCATGTGGAGATCGGGATGGACTTGGCGCGCAAATATAACGAACATCCCGTTGTCTTAAATGCCATCGGCGCCCATCACGGGGATATGGAATATACGTCGGTCATTTCCATGCTCGTCGGGGCCGCCGACGCTCTTTCCGCGGCGCGACCCGGAGCCCGTCGCGAAAGCCTCGATGTGTACATCAAGAGGCTGGAGAAATTAGAAGAAATTGCCGAATCCTTTGAAGGCGTGGAAAAGTCGTACGCCATTCAAGCGGGCAGGGAAATTCGGATTATCGTCAAGCCTGAGCTGGTCGACGACGCAGAATCGGTACGCATGGCTCGGGAGATATCCAAGCGCATTGAAAACTCGACTATCCCTGGGCATATTAAAGTCACGGTGATCCGCGAGACCAGAGCCGTCGAATACGCAAAATAGGGTAGCCGTAAGGCTACTTTATTTTTTCAGATTTCAGAAAGGGAGTTTGACGGGTGCGCATCTTGTTCATCGGGGACATCGTCGGGGGACCCGGCCGGCAGGCCATCGAACGGTTCTTGCCGAGGGTAAAGGCGGAGGTCAATCCGGACGTCGTCATCGCCAACGGGGAGAACATCGCCGACGGCCGGGGGATTACCCCGAATCTGGCCGAGTGGATGTTTGACCACGGGATCGACTTCATCACGATGGGGAATCACGTGTGGGATCATCCAAAAATTTTTGATTTTATCGACCGGGAAAAGCGACTGATCCGTCCGGCCAATTTTCGCTTCGCACCGGGACAGGGATACACCCTGTGTTCAGTTGGCGGCAAACAGCTGGCGATCATCAACGTGTTGGGCAGGACGTTCATGGGAGAGTGGGATTCCCCTTTCTCGGTGATCTCCGAGATCTTGGAACAAATCCAAGACGTCGCCACCTGGGTGTTCATCGATCTGCACGCGGAGACCACGTCCGAAAAACAGGCGGTGGCTTGGTTTTTTGACGGGAAGGTCAGTGCTGTGGTCGGCACCCATACCCATGTGCAGACCGCCGACGAGCGGATTCTCCCGATGGGCACCGCCTACATCACCGATGTGGGCATGACGGGTCCCTTCAACGGGATCATCGGTATGAAGCGGGAACCGGTCATCCGGCGCATGCTCACCCACATGCCCTCCCGCTTCGAGGTGGCGGACGGAGATGTGCAATTCGCGGCCGTGGTCCTGGAAATGGACAATGAGACCCGCCGTTCGGTGTCGATTGACCGCATTTTGATCACGCCGGACCGGCAGTGGAGAGGATTGTAAGGAAAATTCCGGAACGTCGGACGAGAATTTTTCGAATTATGGACATTCGAAAAAGGAATTTTTGAAACGGATCGCGAATATATGTATCAATGTCCTGCTCAACCAAACAGCAAGGGAGGAACCTCATGATGGAAGTATTAAAGGTTTCAGCAAAGTCCAATCCTAACTCCGTAGCCGGAGCTCTGGCCGGGGTTCTCCGCGAGCGCGGCGCAGCGGAGATCCAAGCGATCGGGGCCGGGGCCCTCAATCAGGCAGTGAAGGCGGTAGCGATTGCGCGAGGATTCGTAGCGCCCAGCGGAATCGACTTGATCTGCATCCCGGCTTTTACAGACATTCTCATCGACGGAGAAGAGCGGACCGCGATCAAGTTGATTGTGGAACCGCGTTGAACCCGTTTCGCACCGGTTCAGAACGTGTCCGGTTCAAGCGGGGTGTCGCCTCCAATATGCCTGTTTGCTGTCATAGTCAAACAGGCTTTTCGTTTTTTTGGAAGGGAGTGGGACACGGTGGTCCACATACCCGTCTGGGATGCCCATGTGGACGTCCTGTGGCGGATGGCGCGAGATGGCGTGTCCTTCGACCATCCCGCTTCCCCGTTGGCGGCCGGTTGGGAAAACCTGAGAGCCGGAGGAGTTCGGGTTTTGGGATGTTCCCTCTTCGTCTCGCCGAATCGCCCCGCCGGAGAAGGATGGCAACAGTTGTTGCAACAATTGTCCGTTTTTTACGGCCGGATGGTGCAAAGCGGCGATCGGGTCATCCCCCTTTTGCACCGGGAAGATCTCGACGATCCGGCCCCCCAGGGGGACAGGGTGAGGGCCCTGTTGAGTTTGGAGGGGTGCTACGCCTTGGAAGGCAGTCTCGAACGATTGCGCCGGTGTATGGGCCTCGGCGTGCGGGTGGTCTCACTGACGTGGAATGAGGCCAACGGGCTGGCGGACGGGGTGGGGGAGCCCCGGGGGGCCGGTCTGACGGCCCGTGGGCGGGAGTTTGTTCGGGAAATCGGGCGCCTCTCCGGGGTGGTGGACGTGGCCCATTTGGCGGAGCGGGGGTTTTGGGATGTTTTAGAAGAAGCGCGCGGTCCGGTGATGTGTTCCCATGCCAACGTCCGGGCGGTGTGGCCTCACCGGAGAAATTTGACCGACGGACAGCTGCGCGCCCTGGCGGAGGCGGGCGGCGTGGTGGGTTTGACCTTTGTTCCCGCCTTTATCGGACCGAAAGGGGATCTGGAGGAGTTATTGCTGCATGTCGATCACGCCCTGCGGGTGGCCGGAACCCGCCACGTGGCGTTTGGTTCCGATTTCGACGGTTCCGAAGAGGCGGTGAGGGGTCTTGAAACCGCACGGCGTTATCCGGCACTGGCCGAGGCGCTCGTGCAAAGATACGGGCCGGAGACGGCGCGGCGGCTGTTGTGGGAAAACTGGCTCCAATTCTTTCGCGGCGCTTTGCCGAATCGGTCCGACGGTGCAGAGGCCGTCTAAGGGTCTGAGAAATATAAAATGAAAAAATGCGCGGTGCGGCCAATCCTGCCGGGGATTGGCGTTTTTTCTCCGGTGCGACCGCCCGGCGGCAGTCGCACCAAAGGCCAATGCCCCGCATAGAATTGGTACTAAACATGCGCCTGTCTTCACCTTTTCACCAGCCCCGGGCGTTGCGCAGCCGATGATTCCGAAAGGGGAGGGAATATCGTGGCAAGTACAGTGAGAGACGCCGGGTGCCGCGAGATCATCACCGATGCGGTATGCGGCCGCGGGAGTCGCTATTCGCAGATGACGTATACGATTCACCCGGCCAACCGGCCGTCCACAATCGGCGGATGTTGGGTGATGAACCACACCTTTGAAGGCCACCTGGTGGGGGACGTGGTCGAGGTGCGGGGACGCATGGACATCAACGTGTGGTACGCGTACAACAACAACAGCGAGACCGCCGTTGCGAAGGACACCGTGTCCTACGTGGAACACATCCCCCTCCGGGACCTGGATCCCCATTGCCTCCATGGACACCGGGACGTGCTGGTCAAAGTGATCCAGCCGCCCCACTGCCTGGACGCCGTCATCGCCGGAAACGGCGCGGACATCTGCGTGCGGGTGGAAAAAGAACTGGCGGCGGAAGTGATCGGAAGAACCAAGCTGTACGTTCTGGTGTGCGAGCCGCCGGGAAAGAAGGACGAGGACGAAGATCTGGTAGAGGAAGAAGTCGAGGAACTGGCCTAGCGGCCCCCGGGGCTTCTCCGAGTTCCGCCGCAAGGTGGGGTGTTGGCCGTGTTGGAGGGACCGCTGCGCCTGGAATCCCTGGTTCACACGCAGCCCGTTGTCTATGTCGCCGCTCCGCTGATGCGCCGGGCCGGCATGCGGCAGGGTGCCTCCGCGGAGATCCGAGTGGGGTTGGGGCCTCCTCTTGCCGTCCAGGTGCGTTCCCACGTCCTCGATCCGAATGTCATGTTGGTGGCGCGTCCCGTTCTGCGGAAACTGGGGTTGCAGCGAGGAGACCGCCTGCACGCGCAGTGGGACGGGACGCGGCTTCGGCTCGGTCCCGTGGTCGCGATCTGGCTGCCGCCCCCGCGGAGTTCACCGCCCATCGCCTTCGGAGCCCAAACGGCTTGGGCGCGGGACGTCCTTGCCCTGGCACGGGACTCCGGCATATTGGCCTATATCACCGAACAGCCTCCCCGGGGAGGCACCCGCACCTTCGGATGGTCGTGGGCCCGTCGATCCGGATGGATCAGGCGGCCCGTTCCGCCGCCCCACGCCCTATGGAGGCGAGTCGAACGGAATCAGAGGCGTCCGATCGGTTTGCAGGCGGACAGTCCGGAAGAGGGGCCTCTTTTGTTGTCCCCCGATATTGGGGATAAATGGAATATATATAAATTATTGATAGATGCGGGTTTGGGCGACCACGTGCCGTGGACGCGCCCGGTGGACTCCGTCCGGGAATTGGCTCGGGCCCTCCGGAGATTCGGTACGGTGTTCGCCAAGCCCCGAAGGGGCAGCCGGGGTGAGGGACTGATTTTGTTGAGCGAGGAGGGAGGCCGGTTTCGCTGGTACCGGTACGGTCGCCGGGAACAGAGGGGGGTGTGGAATGGAGCGCCCACCCGGGCCCAGTGGCTCGATGTAGCCGGGCGGCAACCGTACCTGATCCAGCAGGCGATGGACACGCTACATCTCGATGGGAGGCCTGTGGACTTCCGGTGGCTGGTCCAGCGGGACGGCCGGGGGATCTGGTCCGAAACGGCGGCTGCCGCCCGATGCGGCCTCGAAACGCCGGGCCCCACCAATCTCTCAAGGGGCGGCGCCGTGCGCCCGGCCCGGGATGTGCTCGATCCGGAGGATGCGGAATCCGGCCGCCAGCTCGCGCTGGCCGCGGCCGACGTCGTGGGGAAAGTTTATCCGACGCTGGCCGAATTGGGGATCGATATGTTGCTGGATGTCGGGCGCCGGTGGTGGATCCTCGACATCAATCCGAGACCCGGGAGGCGGATTCTCCGCCTGATCGACCCGGAGTTGCGGGAGCTGTCAATTCAAAAACCGCTGGAATATGTTAAATACGCGACGGGCTTCGCGGAAATCCGCTCGGAGGAATAAAGACGGTACCCGGGGGTGAGGGGAGTGGTTCAAGTAGTCCGCGTGACGTTGCATCGCTCACCGCAACTGGAGGGCGCTTTAGCCGCGCCCCTGCGTTTCGGGGGTATCGGGGAGGATGTCCCCGTCGCGCTCCGGCACGGGCATGAGGAAGTATCCGCGCGGACGGTGGCGCTCACCTCTTCGGAGGACGAAGTCTACCTGGCGCAGGATCTCTGGACTCGCCTTCGCCTTCCGGATCGGGACCGTCTCGACTTACACCTGTCGTGGCAACCGTCAGAACGGCTCGTCCGACTCGGCCCGTTGGTGGGGATCATCGCGGATCTCAAACGGAAAGGGAGCCGGCCCACCGGCCGGCAAGTGCCGATTTTCCGGCAACTCCTCCGGGCGGCGGGCGATCTGGGCGTCGTGGCTTACGTCTTCTCCCCCTTCGATGTTCAGTGGTCCAAAGGGACGGTGAAGGGGAGCTACCTCACCGGAGAGGACGGATGGACGACCCGTTTGCTTCCCCTGCCCGACGTCGTGTACGACCAAATTGTGTCCCGCCGGTTTGAACGGCGGCGGGATGTCCGAAAGACGCGCGAAAAGTTGATCCATTTGTTGTACCCGCGATATTTTAACGCGGGTTTCTTTGACAAATGGACCGTGTTTCACTGGCTTTCATCCGACGACCGCACGCGTCATCAGTTGCCCCCCACCCTATTGTACCGCACGCCGGAACAGGGATTGGAATTCCTGGAGGAACACGGAGACATCTATTTGAAGCCGTCTATGGGAAGCCTCGGAGTAGGATTGATTCGCATTCACCACGGAGCCAACGGATTGGTCCACTACCGGTGGCGCAAGGGAAATCGCCGGTTGGAGGCGGGGGTGTGTCGCGACCCGGCAGCATGGTTCACCCAACACCATCGGTTCTTTAAACAACGCTCGTATCTCCTGCAGCGGACCGTACCGCTGTGGCCTTTTGGAAACCGCATCTGGGACGTTCGAGCTCTGCTGCAAAAGGACGGGACCCGGACTTGGAAACGGACCAAGATGTTCGTTCGGGTTTCGGCTCCCGGGGACATCGCGTCGAATGTCACGACGGGGGGCCGGGCCGAACGGGTGGAGACTCTCATGGATCAGCTCCAAGTTTCCCGGGCCCAGGAACGGGCCATCGTCCGCCGCCTGTCCCGAACCGCCCGCTTCGTGGCCCAGGTTCTCGAGGAGAAATCCGGGCTCCTCCTCGGAGAACTCGGAGTGGATCTGGGAGTGGATGTTCACGGGCGCGTCTGGATCATCGAGGTGAATGCCAAACCGTGGAAGTCTCCGCATACGTTGGCCGGTACCGAAGAATTGGTACGGAAATCGTTCTTGCGGCCCATTGCCTACGCCAAATCCCTGGCCGGTTTTGCTCCGTAAGCGGGAGGGGCCAGAGGGCGTGGGGAAGGAGGGAAACGCGTGCAAGTACAGGTACTTCACACCGGCCAGGCATCGGCGCAGAGGCTTGAACGCCGGCTTTCCAAACTTTTGGAACCTTGGGATTCCAGCCAGGCGAACGTGTACATTCGCTGGGGGACGGGAGGGGGCCCGGACCCGGCGGGAACGGTTCTCAACCGCCGGGAGGCGGTTCAAAGGGCGACGGACCGGGACCGGGTATTGTCCCTCCTCAACCGGTTCGGCGTCCGGACACCCGCCCGGTTGTGGGATTCCGAGGCGCCCCGTCGCATGGCCGCCGTGAGGCAGTATCGCATCCCCGTGTTCGACCACGCCGTTTTGGCCTGTTTTCGTTCCGAAGACCGGCGGGTGTGGTTAAACCGGCGCTTGACCCGGTTGCGGGACGACTACGTCGAAGTGCCGGAGGACGCGGACCGGGAGAGCATGCGGGCCTGCCGGTTGGCCCTGCGGGCCTCTCACGCCCTCGGACTCGATTTTGCCCTGGTCAGCATCGGCGTGTCGCCGAAGAACCGGCTGTACGTCCTCGATGTATCGCCGACTCCGGTGCTCCACGGACGCCTCCTGGATCTGTTTAGCGAAGCGGTCTCCCGGTATGTGGCGCGGGGGAAAGACAACACATCGAAGAGCGCCGCCCTGGTTCTCGGAGCCGATTTGGAATTCATGCTTCAGGGGCAGAGTGGAAGATTGGTCCTGGCTTCTCGGTACTTTCCCCGAAAGGGGGAAGTGGGGTGTGACGACCGGACCTTTCGGGGAGATCCGGGGCGCCTGCCCTTGGCGGAAATTCGGCCGGCCGCCTCTTCGTCCCCCCTTCGCCTGGTCGGGCACATCCGGGAAGCCCTCCTGGAGGCGGCCCGGCTGTGTCCTTCCCGAAAAATCAAATGGGTGGCCGGCAGCATGCCGGTACCTGGTTTTCCAATCGGAGGACATATCCATTTTACGGGAATCCACGCGGGAAGTCGCCTGGTCCGGGCCCTCGACACGTACGTCGGGCTCCCCGTGGCTCTGATGGAAGATCCGGAGACGGCGAGGATCAGAAGGCAAAAGTACGGGTTTCTAGGCGATATCCGGCATAAATCCCACGGGGGGTTTGAATACCGGACGCCGGGCAGTTGGCTCGTTTCACCCGAAATCGCAACCGCCGTTCTGTGCCTGGCGCATATCGCGGCGGAACACTACCGGGATCTAGACGACTGGCCCTTCGGGGATCCGGAGGTTCAGATCGCCTTTTACCGGAGCGACCGGTCGGTTCTCAAGCCGGTGTTCGAGGCGATCTGGAAGCGGCTCACCCGGATCCCCCTTTACGAGGTGTATGAGGATCACCTTTCCGTCATTCCGTGGATGATCGGGCGGGATTTAACCTGGGATGAATCGGCGGACATCCGGGAGACCTGGGACATTCCCGCGCCCCGCCGCCGGGCTCGAACCGCCCGCTCGGGGTCCGGGGCCGGAACGGCTGCGGCACGGCGCTAGGCTTTCGCATGGAAAGGGGGACCGCCGGTGGACACGATGGAGAAGACCGGTCAGGCGACGATTTGGTTGCCGCGCTCTCTGGCGTCCCAATTGGGCATCCGCCCCGGCCGGACCGTTCGAGTGCGGTGGGGGCGGTGGAAAGGAAGGGCCGTGGTGGAAGTTGCCGAAGATCGGAGCGGTTCCGTAGAGATTCGCTGGCCCGCGACCGATTGTCCGCCGGCTGTACGCCCCGGTTCCCGCCGCCGTTTGCGGTATGTCGACGGGACGTTGGACCTCGGGCCCGTGCTGGCCGTCTTGATCGGAGCGGAGCCGGGCGAAGGGCGCAAAATTCCGGGCTTGGTCCGAACGCTGCTGCGTACGGGCGAACAGCAAGGGGTGTTGATCTACGCCTGTTATGGGTCGGAGATCGACTGGAACCGGCGAAGGGTCTGGGGATGGCGTCCGGCGCTCCGGGGTGGCTCCGGATGGCGTTGGTGGCCCCTGCCCGACGCGATCTACAACCGCATTCCCCACCGTTCAGAAGAAAATTTGCCTTCGGCCAAACAAGTGAAAGTGGAGGCGGCCGTCCATAGGATTTGCTTGTTCAACAGCGGTTTCATCGACAAATGGAAAACCTACGAGATCCTATCCGGAGATGCGGTTCTTCGCTCCTGTCTTCCCCGTACGGAACGGCTGGAGGATCCTTCCCGCCAGATTCGCCGGTGGCTCGATGAAGGAGAGGCCTTCTATCTGAAGCCCGTTCACGGAAGCCTCGGAGAAGGTCTCGTCCTCAGCCTACCCGGTGCGGACGGATGGCGCGTCGGCCAGCAGGCGGGCGGCGTAGTCCGTTGGGGTGCGGGCGGCGTGTCGGCGGTTTACCGCCGGTTGGTCCGTCTGGCTTCGCGCCGCCCCTTTCTCCTTCAGAAGCGGGTCGATTTACTCCTGTTTCAGGGAAGGCGGGTGGATTTTCGCGTTCACCTCCAGCGGGGAAGTCTGGGACGCTGGACTCTCGTCGCTTTGGCGGGTAAAGGCGCCGGATCCGGGGCCCTCTCGACCCACGTGCGCTACGGTGGGATTGTCTGGCCGGCCGAGCGGGTTCTCGGCGCGTGGTTCGGAGGGGAGGCGGCGGCGTGGCGCAAACACCTCGCCGATCTTGCGGTGGCGGCCGCCGAACGCTTGGAAGGCGCGCTCGGCGGCCGCCTGGCGGAACTGGGACTGGACGTCGGCATTGACGCGGTCGGGCGGACGTGGGTATTTGAAGCCAACGCCAAACCCGGCCATCACATTTTTTCTCACCCCGATTTGCGCTCCGCCCGGGTTCGGTGGGCCCGCCTGGTGGTCGACTATGCTGCGGATTTGGCGGAAGGAGCGGGGAGAAAGGGGGTGGAACACCTTTGAACCTGGCGATCCTGTTGTGGGAAAAAAACGGCCGCCCGATAGGCAACCTTCCCCTTTGTTCCGAATTGCTCCAAACGGGCCGGAAGATGGGGGCCGACGTCTCGGTGGTCACCCCCCACGGACTTTTAAGGGCGCACCCATATGCCTTCGTACTGAGAAAGGGAATCTGGCGCCGCCGGCCGTTCGAAGGGGCCGATGCCGTTTACAACCGCATCTCCCTTCGCAAATGGGAACAGACGCCCCGGTTTCACGGTACCGTGCGGATGTTGAAGGAGCAAAATATACCGGTCTGGAATCCCGGCTTCTTTGCCAAAGACGACTTAATCCGGTCCTGGACGGCCTCGGACGCCGTCCTTTCCCGGCATGTGCCCGAGACCGTCGCCTGGACGGGGAAGGAGACGGCCCCGCCGTTTTCATCCGGGGCCTGGGCGCTCAAGCCTTGCGACGGGCGGGCGGGAGAAGGGATTGTCAAAATCGTCCGCACCTCAGGCGAATACCGGTGGTGGTGGCAGGGCCGGGGAAAATCCGGCGAGGGACGGGGGGATTGGAACACCTGTCTGTCCTTTCTTCGCCGTTGGACGCAGGGCAGGAGATTCCTGTGTCAACGGTGGATCCAAACCGCTCGTTGGAAAGGTTGTCCGTTTGATTTCCGGCTGTTGTTCCAAAAGGACGCCACCGGCCGCTGGGTTCTCCGCGGTACGGGAGCCCGGGCGGCAGGCAGGCGGCGGATGACCACCCACGTTCCCTGGGGAGGGCGCGTCGTCGATGGGGAATCGGCCGTCAAAGAGGTGTTCGGGCTGCAGGCGCCCGAAGTGTTTGAATCGGCACTCCGGGTCGCCCGGATGGCTGTCGAAACCGTCGACGCCCGGTACGGAGGCCGCACCGGGGAGATGAGCGTGGATCTCGCGTGCGACCGGAGCGGTTTTCCGTGGCTGTTCGAAGCAAACGCCAAACCCATGCGCTTCGACGAGCCCCACATCCACCGGAGCTATCTTCACGGAGTTTTCGAAACCGCGCGGTGGACTGCGACATTCACCGGATGCGAGCGGCCTGCGACCTCCAGTCCTCCAGAATCTCCGCGGCCAACCGCCGTGAGCGAAAGGCGACATTCAATTCGTGGTTGACTTCAAAGGCCCGGTTCGTCCAGTTGGCGCTGCCCATCACCACCGTTTCTTCGTCCGCCACGAGAACCTTGGCGTGAAGCCGTTCGCCGCGACTCCGGTACAGGCGGACATCCGCTCCTGAAGCGGCCAGAAAGTCCTGGGCGAACCACCGGTCGGGTTGACGCGGATCGAGGAGGACATGCACCTCCACGCCCCGTCCGGCGGCCCGGGCGAGGGACCGCAATACCGTTTCGTCGTTAAGATCGAAAATTTCGGCATAGATCGAGCGTTGCGCCCGCTCCACGGCACCGGTCAACACATCGCGCACCGCTTCCCCCGAGTATACCCACTGTCCCGCCTCGCGGCGATGCGCGACCCCATGTTCCCAATCTTTTTCGAAATGGGCGCGGCATTCTCGCCCGAGGGGATGGTCGGCGGGTACCCGAAGAACCAGGTCGTGGTTGGCCCACGAGCCCGGTCCCCAGTTCATGCTGCCCACCAGGCAACCTTCGTCGGTCAACAGCAATTTCACGTGGTCGATTCCCCCGGGCACGGCGGCCTGGCGGACCTGGACTCCCTCCCTTCGAAGAAAATCGAAGGCCCGCCTGCTGTGTTCTTCCGTAGCGTCCAAGATGACCCGCACGTCCACGCCGCGGTCGGCGGCCCGGGCCGCGGCTTCCAGAAGGGCTTCATCTCCCCACTCGTACATTTCGATCCACAGCAGAGTTGCAGCCCGGTCGATCCAACGGAGGGACTGGTCGCGCACACGCTCGCCCCAAACCAAGCGCAGACCGGAATCGGCGCCGGTTCGAACGGGGGAGGCGCAGGCCCCAAGGAGCACCGCGACCGTCCAGCAAGCGGCCAGTATCCGGAGGAGCGTCCGGGCGCGGAGGGGTGTGTGCGTCCGGTTCAAACCCCCTTTCGCGCATAATCGGGAAAGGAGATTCATAGGGTAAAAATGTGCCTCGAGGTCTTTCCCGTTGTACCGGCTTCCGCGCGGAAGTCGGTTTTTTTTCTTCGCCGGCCGGAAGGGGGATCCTTCTGCTAAAAATTTTCCGCCTCGCTAAATGGGAGTCCGGCCGGAATCGGACCCGACCGGCCGCGGCCCGTCCCATCCCGGAGCAGAAAGGGGCGGCGATTCCGCCCCTCAACGGAAACCGCCGCACAAACGGAAACCGTCGCACATGGAACCGGCGGTCGGCTTTCGCCGCGCTCCTGTTGTCACCATAACAGGAAGGCAAAGGCGAGCAGCCACGCCCAGGCGATCCACCACCACCACCAGCCTCCGTGCCACCACCCCCAGCCCGGGGCAGCCCATTGCACCAACTCCACACCGAGGTGTTCCCGGACCGGCCGGGCGAGAGCGTGACGCACCCGTTGCAACTGCTGGACGTCCCCTCCTTGTAACGGAGTGGCGGCCCAGGTTGCAGAAAAGGCGAACCGGGGAGCGTAACGGCGAGGGACACTGACCAAGATCCCGTCCGGCGTCACCCGGCGGATGATACCCCGGTGTACGCCCCACGGAGTGCGGAATTCCATCCAATGCCCCACCCGTCGACGGCACACCGCATACGCGTAGGCGGCCATGTCATGCACCTCCTTCCTGCCGGTTCCCTTATAAGAAATGCCTTGACCCGGAGGGGCGAAACGGACAGTTGTACGAGATCGGCGGTCCCGTTCCGTATGAGGAAATGCGCGGGAGCGTCCGGAGAAACTCGGCGGGCGAACTCTCGTGAACAAAGTGTTCTCCCTCTTTGAACACTTTGTTCATCTTTTTTCTTAGCCCGAAGTTTTGGATAAGATCGATTTCTTCGATCCACTCAGGGGCGGGGAGGCAGAGGATCCTACCGTTGGCATGCTTTGTGCATGCGTACTTGTGGGTGGAGCGCACGAAGAATGCGGGCGCCTCATCCATAAATCTCAGAAGGAGGATTCGACATCCATGAGAGCGGCACGACTGATTGAACACAAAAAGCCCCTGCCTGTTCAGGAAATACCCGATCCCAAGCCCGGTCCGCAAGACGCCGTACTTCGCGTGGAAGCATGCGGCATTTGCCGCAGTGATTGGCACGCTTGGCAAGGAGATTGGTCTTGGATCGGTCTGACTCCGGAATTGCCCATCACCCCCGGTCATGAGTTCGGAGGTGTTGTGGAAGAGGTAGGAAAAGAAGTAAAGAATTTTCGACGCGGCGACCGGGCCACGGTGCCGTTTCACTCCGGATGCGGTCATTGTGAATATTGCCTCAGGGGAGTCCCCAATCTCTGCGAAAACATTATGATTTACGGTCTGGTCTCCGGATTTGACGGAGGATACGCCCAGTACGTTCTAATCAAAAACGCCGACTTCAATTTGATCCGACTCCCGGAAAGTGTGGACGGGGTCACGGCCGCCGCCATCGGCTGTCGGTACATGACGGGGTATCACGGCGTGGTACGAGGGAATGTTCAGCCGGGCGATTGGGTGGCCGTCCAAGGTGCGGGCGGCGTGGGGTTGTCCGCCATTCAGGTGGCCACGGCCCTGGGGGCGCAAGTGATCGCCGTAGATATTGACGACGTGAAGTTAGACAAAGCAAAGCGAGAGGGTGCTGTGGCCGTCGTCAATGCCAAGCGGGAAAACGTTCCGGAAGCGATTAAAGAAATTACCAAGGGCGGGGCTCACGTAGGGATTGACGCACTGGGAATTCGGGAAACCGTTCTGAATTCGGTGCTCTCCTTGCGCAAAGGGGGTCGCCACGTACAGATCGGTTTGACCACTTCAGAAGAGAGTGGCATGGTCTCACTGCCCGTGGATATGATGACGGCCATGGAATTGGAGTTCGTCGGGAGTCTAGGCAATCCTCATCCAGCCTACCGCGGTCTGCTCAATCTCGTGGCATCCGGTCGGCTCAATCCGAAGTCTCTGGTCACCGCGGAAGTCGGCTTGGAAGACGTGTCCCGGGTATTCGAAGACATGAGCCATTTCCGCACCATGGGATTTAACGTCATCACGAAGTTTTGATTTCGGCGATCGTTTTGTCGCGGGTCCAGCTCGATATAAAATTCGTTGCGGCAAAGGAGAGATATAGATGGCCGTCGAGAAAACCCTACGTCCCGAAGTTTCGCGTTTTTTGCAAGGGACGAAAAAAATGTTGATCGACGGGAAATGGGTGGACGCAGTGAGCGGGAAGACATTTCCCACCTATAATCCTGCCACCGGAGAGATTTTGGCCCAAGTAGCGGAAGGAGACAAGGAGGACATCGACCGCGCTGTCCAGGCGGCCCGCCGGGCTTTCGAATCAGGCCCCTGGCCGAAAATGACGCCGTCGGAGCGAGGCAAATTGCTCTATCGATTGGCCGACCTGTTAGAAGAACATTTGGAGGAACTGGCCCAATTGGAGACCCTGGACAACGGCAAGCCCATCCGGGAGAGCTTAAACGCGGATTTGCCGTTGACCATCGAGCATTTTCGGTATTATGCCGGTTGGGCGACCAAGGTTACCGGCCAGACCGTTCCCGTTTCGGTTCCAGGGTATTTCAACTATACTCGAAGGGAACCGGTGGGCGTAGTCGGCCAGATTATCCCTTGGAATTTTCCTTTGCTCATGGCGGCATGGAAGTTGGGAGCGGCGCTGGCCTGCGGCAACACCGTGGTGTTGAAACCCGCCGAGCAGACCCCGCTTACTGCCTTGCGTTTGGGAGAGCTGATTCTGGAAGCGGGGTTCCCGGAAGGGGTCGTCAACATTGTGCCAGGATACGGAGAAACGGCGGGTGCTGCCTTGGCTGCCCATATGGATGTGGACAAAGTCGCTTTCACCGGCTCCACGGAAGTGGGTCGTAAAATCATGCAGGCGGCATCGGGCAACGTCAAGAGGATTTCTCTGGAATTGGGAGGAAAGTCTCCTAACATCATTCTGCCGGACGCCGACTTGACCCAGGCGATCCCGGGTGCTTTGATGGGGATTTTCTTCAACGCCGGACAGGTGTGTTGTGCGGGATCCCGTTTGTACGTGGAAAAGAAGGCCTATGACACCGTGTTGAGCGAGATGGCGGCCTATGCCCGTTCGGTGAAGCAAGGTCCGGGCATTGAACCGGATACGGAACTCGGGCCACTGGTTTCCGATGAACAGTTGCAGAGGGTCAGCGGGTACATCGAAAAGGGGAAGGCGGAAGGAGCCCAAGTGGTGGTGGGCGGTACCTATAACCGGAGTGGAGGCTACTTCGTTCAACCCACCGTGTTTGCCGACGTACGGGACGAGATGACCATCGCCAAGGAAGAGATTTTCGGTCCGGTTATTGCGGCAATGCCTTTTGAAGAGGATGATCTGGACGACTTGGTTCGGCGCGCTAACAATTCGATCTACGGTTTGGCCGCGGGCGTATGGACCCAAGACATAAAAAAGGCGCTCAGAATCGCTCACGCCTTGAAGGCCGGAACAGTATGGGTGAATTGTTATAACGTGTTTGATGCCGCATCTCCGTTCGGCGGATACAAACAAAGTGGAATCGGAAGAGAAATGGGCAGCTACGCTTTGGAGTTGTACACCGAGGTAAAGAGCGTGTGGGTCAACCTGAATTAGGGAAGGCATTCTGAGGCAAGGCGAAAAAGACCGCTTCCATGAGCGATCCAGCTCTTGGAAGCGGTTTTTTTTTTTTTGCGAGGATTTCTAGGCGGCAGGGCATTGAACGCCGGAATCCAGACCTGTTCGCACAATGAACATAAAATTTCGTGGTTTGAATTGACGAGAGAGCCACCGAGGATACGCCAATCGCTTCATAGCGGACGTTTGGGCCTCACGCCAAGTCCAATACTCTCGCTTGTCCAGGTTGCAGCAGCCCGTCGTCTATTTCTCGTCCACTTCCACCAACAGGGCTCCCAAAAGGCGCAGCGCGGACTCCCGATTGGGAAAAATTCGGATCACCCGCTCCTGCCGACGAACTTCCTCGTTCAAGCGCTCCACGCCGTTCGTCGTCCGAAGTTGCCGACGGTACCGCTCCGGCAGTGCCAAGACGGCCGTCACCTCGTCAAACCCTCCTCCAACATCTGCATCGCCTTGTGAGCCTGATCGGCCAAATCCTTCAATCAAAATTATTGTTCCAAATTTCTTATTAAAACAGAATTACAATCAAAACATACGATTCCATGTACAACTTGTCGAAATAAGCAATCGCTATTTAACAAAATGTTCATATGTGGAAGACAATCTGTTCATCCGATTCCCAAAAAACACCGCATCATCGGACCTCGAAACCTGGCATGGTATTTGCAGAACATACAAGGCGAGCCTGCAAGAAGGACGGCAGGCTTAGAACGAGAGAAAGGAGGTGAAACGGCATGTCTGCACCCAGCCAAGCCACGGAAGCGCTCCCCAAAGGAGATGCAGCCAGGGAACGCGAAATGAAAAGTGCGATGCGGCTGTGGGCATTTGGGGCTGTGTTTGTGGCAATTGCCTTTTCAGCACTGCGCGTCTACCAGCAAGTCTTCGCCTTCTCTGCCGGTATGGATTCAACAGATCCAGCTTATAAGAAATACTGGACGATGTTGCTGTTCGTCGAATTTATTGCATTGGCGATCATTGCGGTGCTGTGGTATCCGCGTTTAATGAAAAAACCAAAAGAAGCTCCGACGCCGCAGATTGAATCCGGGTATATCATGAAGCTGTGGGCTCTGTTGGCGATCTTCACCTTGACCGTTTTCTTCCAGGCCAGCTTTTTTGCGGAACAAGACGCTGCATGGCATCAGACGGTGGTCAGGGATACAGCGTTTACGCCTAGCCATACGGTGTTGTTTTACGGAGCATTCCCGGCTGCGATTCTGACCATGTTAGCCACATTCCTCTATGCGCGCAGCCACTTGCCGCACGTTTTCTTCAGCCGTGGTTTTCCGGTAGCCTTTGCGTTGATGATAGCTGGCGTTGTGGCAGAGATGAGCTGGGTAGCAATGAACGAATGGTGGCACAGCGGCCCTTATGGGACAGAGGAGTTTTTCTCTACACCCGGACACTGGGGCTTTGTCACCAATGCTTTCCTGTACGCAGCAATTTTTAGTGTGTGGGGAATGAGCGCAAAGCGGCTGATCGAATTAGGACGCAGCGACAAAGAGGCTGACGCGGCTTGATCACAGCTAGAATATTGCAGAAAGCTCATTGGCTGGGCAGTGGTCGCGGCGGAGGCGTCGGCTGACGCCGCGACACTGATTCTTCAAACTGCAAAGTGGTGTCTTATCTGGAAAAACAAACTAAGGGGAAATGGATCAATGAGCACGGCTCAAACGGTGTCGGCGTATCAGGCACCAAACAGACCAGGGAATCCCGTTCAATATCAGGATATGACAAGGGAGGAAGCCTGCAGGGTGAGTTCAGCGGATAAAGCAATGATTTCAGTCGATCGGTTGCAGGTGGCTTATCCCGAAACCCCCGTATTAAAAGGTGTGTCTTTAAAGGTCAAGGCTGGCGAGTTTGTTTTTTTGCAAGGGAAGTCTGGTTCGGGTAAAAGTACTTTTTTGAAGATCCTTTATCGAGATATTGAAGATTTTTCAGGTGATGTAATGATTGACGGGCGTTCAATCAAAGAGATGCCCCGATACATGACGAGAAGAATCGTTGGCACGATTTTTCAATCCTTTGAGCTGTTAGATCGCAAAACTGCTTTGGAAAATGTTATGCTGGCGGGCGAAGTGATTGGCAGACAAAAGGCAGAGATTCATGCCGAAGCGCTCCTTTTGCTGGATAAAGTGGGTTTGAAGGGAAAGGAACATCGCTTTCCCCATCAATTGTCGGGAGGGGAACAGCAGAGGGTGGCGATAGCAAGAGCATTACTGAATCGGCCCAAAATACTGCTCGCCGATGAACCAACGGGTAATTTGGATCCGGAAAATGCCATAAACATTTTGGCGTTATTGAAAGAAATTAATACCCAGGATGGTATTACGATGTTGATCGTGACACACTCCGAGGAATTGGTGCGAGCTTTTCCTGCCAGGACTATTGTCATAAAGGATGGAGTGATTTTGGAAAGTGAATCTGTTACGTTACTATCTCGGTGACGCAAGGGAAGGGATTCGCAGAAATATTTGGGCCGCTATTGCGACCGTGCTTTTGATCTTTATCTCCCTTTCTATAACGGGATTAGTTATTGTACTGAAAATGAGTGTCGATGATGTTGTGGCCTTTCTCAATTCCCAGGTAAAAATCAAGGTTTTCGTCGATCCATCGACCAATACCCAACAAGTGGCAGATATGTTGATGCGTAAGGATTTTATTCGTTCGATAAAAGTGGAGACCAAGGAAGAACAGCTTGACCGGTTAAAAGTATTCTTTCGTGACAAGTCATACTTATTTGAATCTTTTAGGGACAGCGAAATGCCCGATGCGATTCTGATTGAGCTAAAAAATGCCAAAGACGCCGAGATGGTTGCGCAGTCACTCATGCGAACGCCGGGTATAACGGACGTGATATACGGTCAAAAGTTTGCGCAGACAGTGCTGACCTGGTCCAAGATGGCCAACCGCTATGGGATCCTTTTGTTAATCATCTTTATTTTCGCATCATTCCTGACCACGAGCATAGCCATGAACTTGTCCCTTTATCAACGGCAAAAAGAGATCCGTGTCAAGTTGTTGTTAGGGGCTAAGGAGTCACATGTGCGCGGTCAGTTTTTGTTTGAAGGGTTTCTATTGGGGCTCTTTGGCAGTATTCTAGCCAGTTACACGGTATATCTCTTGTATAGGTTCTTTTTGTTGCAGATACAGCAGCGTTCCGGTCTTTCATTGTTTAATTTTACCCCCTTTTCTATTAATTTGACAATGATATTGGTCATAGCAGGCGGTACTTCTATTGGAATTGTTGGTGCCTACATTTCTACAAGGACGCTGATAACCAATGCTTAGGTGGATAATTGGCTTGTTGTGCTTCCTGTTTTTGTTCCGTTCAACCGCTTATGCTCATGTCGCAGGCGCTTTTGGCGATTTTTTGGCAGGGGTAACGGACGAACGGACAACAGAAAAGTTGAAAATTCAATTGGCCGAAACAAGAGAGGAGATTGCCAGGCTGACGCCGGAGGTCGACCGGCTGGAAGCAAACTATCGTCCCAAAGCGGCGGACGCACTGTTGAAGCTGCAGTTTTACAATACGATTGGGCTCGACACCTATGTAGATTTTGTTCTCCAGTCAGGAGATATTATTGATGTTATGGCGAATGTCGCTTTTATTGAGAAAAAACTGGAAAGCGACTTGCGTGCGCTTAATCAACTCTATCTTGAGTACATGCAGGTGAAGACGGTACGTGACTCTTTGAATGGACATGTCGAAGTTTTGGAGATGATTCGGCGCAACCTTGTGGCACGGGAACAGTTTCTGGCCAAAAACCGCAATCTTTCCCCACAAGAGATCGCCGGCCAGGTAGCTAATCTTTGGGATAAAAATGTGGGCAACGTGGATGAATTGTTGAAAAAGGACACGAAGATGTTGAATCGCAACATCATGTCCTTTGTTACACAAAAAACTGCCGAATCTCCATATCGGTTGGAAGAGTCATTGTTGAATCAGAAATCGCAATTGAGCTACCATATACGCTCTGACCACGTTTATGTCAATTACAACAAGGGTGATGCTGACTTAATTCTAATCGGCATTGTAAGTAAAAAGGATGACCGTACCGCGGCAATCGAATTTGAAGCGGGCTTTTTAAATGGCATTGCCATATCGCCGGAACTGCTGAGCAAAATCCATGGGCTGACTATTGACTATAACAAAATTAATCCCGATTCTAAAGGGTTCTATGTTGAACAGACCAATGGCGCAATTCTGATTCAACCGGCGGAAATCGATGTTGAATAAATCCATATTTTTTGGAAGGAGGGATTTGATTGAAAAAGTTGTGGGCGATTCTTAGCTTGTGCCTGTTCATGGTGTTATTCAGCAGCACCGTCCACGCACACGTTACGAATGAAAAAACGCTGTTTGATGACATTGAATTTTCCAAAGCAAAAGAACAGATCGTTTATCTTGCAGGTATTGGTGTGATTGGGTATGAAGAAGGGACGCCGCTGTATAAGCCATTGGAGAAGCTCGATAAAGGGACGTTGGCATTCTATGCAGGCAAATTCAAACGTCTGACCAGCGAGGCAGGCAAAGAGGAAATTCAGCAAGCGGCGCTTCAACACGGACTGGTTGATTCCCTGAAAGGCGAGGCAACCTATGCCGACGTGAACAAAGCGTTTTTTGACGGCAAGGCCCCTATGGATAACCCGCAAGGCACGTTGACAAAGGAAGAATTTGCGATATACTTGGGCCGTTTTTTGAAAGAACCTGTTAACGGCAAAACCCTGCTTGAGATGGCGGGGCTTGAGCCTGGACCAAGCGGCAAGGTTGAAAAAGTGAACGTTGAAGAACAAGAAGGTAATAAATCCTATCAATTACAGATAGGCGGGAAGGTGTATGTTCTAGCTCATCATCCGAAAGTGATGTACGTCCCAGTGGACCCATCACAGTGGGAAGGAAAGACGATTCGGGAATCTTGGGTTTTTGCAAATGGGGGGGAGCATGAAGAAAGTCATGCAGGGCATGAGGAACACGGGGAAATCCCAAGGGAATCGTTGCAAATCATCGTGTTTGATTCAGGGCAATTTACCAGTGAAGCAGTTGCGAGCCAGCCGACATCGGCACAAACAAGAAATGGCCAAGACACAACATTCGGACAAAATGCAACTGCTTCTGCGGTTCAGGGAGGTAGTTTTCCGTTCATTCCGGTGATTGGTGGCCTCGTGTTGTTGACCATTATTGTCTGGCTGTTTGTTAGGAGAAAAATGCATAAATGAACATGTCGATGCCGCCCGAAGTACCGCTATAGGAGGGAATCAAGTTCATGCCCCATCGAGCTTTTAAGAAAACGTACTTGATAGCAGCCGTGGTTTTATTCGGGTTGTTTCTTTCTGCGATGGCATACGGTATGTACGGTAAACTGGCGGGTCCGAAGATGTATGATCCGGAATTCCTGAAGTTGGGCATTGCGGATTACGGAGCTAAACATATGCCCCAGGGTAGGTGTGCCCCAGGCTCACGTTCTGGACGAGCGGGCGTGACAAACGATCTCAGGACCTCGAAGGGCTTTCGGTATATCGTCAAGACACCGGCCAACTACGACCCCAACCGTATGCATCCACTCATTGTCGTTTATGCGCCGGCCGGGATGAGCGCGGAAAGTTCGGAACAGTTTGTCGGGTTGACGCGGCTTGCCACCGAGTCGGGATTTATCATTGCCTATGCGGACAGTCAGCCGCTCTCAATCCCGGCCATCATCGAGCTGGGAACGATCCCGCAACAGATTGCCGAGAAATGGTGTGTAGATGTCGACCGCATCTATTTTACCGGGCACTCGGACGGAGGAACGGTAAGCACTGCACTGGCAATCCTTAAGGAAACGCGGGGAATCCCTGCGGCCATCGCCCCGAGCGCGGCCGGTTTCCGAGGGGAGGACTTGGCGGCTTACGAGTGCCCGGGATCCCTTCCGGTGATGGTCATGCACAACCGGGGCGATCGCGTGTTTCCGGGTTACGGACGAGAGGCTGCGGACTGGTGGGCCACCTGCAACCACTGCCAATCGCCTCCCGGTACGAGAGCGGCCAGTGGCAGCGATCGGGTGGTTTACAGCGGCTGTAAGGCGCCGACCATTTACTATGAGACGAATGGCGAACACTCGGAATGGCCGGGTTTGAACCGGGAGATCATTGAATTCTTCAAGAACGCTGGTCCAAGGAGAGAAGAGACAGAGAAGTGAGGATCCGGAGCCAGTCCCCGATCCCATTTTTTTACAATCAAAACATACTGATTCCATGTACAACTTGTCGAAATGAGCAATCGCTATTTAACAAAATGTTCATATGTGGAAGACAATCTGTTCATCCGATTCCCAAAAAACACCGCATCATCGGACCTCGAAACCTGGCATGGTATTTGCAGAACATACAAGGCGAGCCTGCAAGAAGGACGGCAGGCTTAGAACGAGAGAAAGGAGGTGAAACGGCATGTCTGCACCCAGCCAAGCCACGGAAGCGCTCCCCAAAGGAGATGCAGCCAGGGAACGCGAAATGAAAAGTGCGATGCGGCTGTGGGCATTTGGGGCTGTGTTTGTGGCAATTGCCTTTTCAGCACTGCGCGTCTACCAGCAAGTCTTCGCCTTCTCTGCCGGTATGGATTCAACAGATCCAGCTTATAAGAAATACTGGACGATGTTGCTGTTCGTCGAATTTATTGCATTGGCGATCATTGCGGTGCTGTGGTATCCGCGTTTAATGAAAAAACCAAAAGAAGCTCCGACGCCGCAGATTGAATCCGGGTATATCATGAAGCTGTGGGCTCTGTTGGCGATCTTCACCTTGACCGTTTTCTTCCAGGCCAGCTTTTTTGCGGAACAAGACGCTGCATGGCATCAGACGGTGGTCAGGGATACAGCGTTTACGCCTAGCCATACGGTGTTGTTTTACGGAGCATTCCCGGCTGCGATTCTGACCATGTTAGCCACATTCCTCTATGCGCGCAGCCACTTGCCGCACGTTTTCTTCAGCCGTGGTTTTCCGGTAGCCTTTGCGTTGATGATAGCTGGCGTTGTGGCAGAGATGAGCTGGGTAGCAATGAACGAATGGTGGCACAGCGGCCCTTATGGGACAGAGGAGTTTTTCTCTACACCCGGACACTGGGGCTTTGTCACCAATGCTTTCCTGTACGCAGCAATTTTTAGTGTGTGGGGAATGAGCGCAAAGCGGCTGATCGAATTAGGACGCAGCGACAAAGAGGCTGACGCGGCTTGATCACAGCTAGAATATTGCAGAAAGCTCATTGGCTGGGCAGTGGTCGCGGCGGAGGCGTCGGCTGACGCCGCGACACTGATTCTTCAAACTGCAAAGTGGCATGTCGTCAATAAAAAATTGATCCGTGAAAAAGGGGGATGTGGCGGATGGGTATGCCGGAGCAGGCACAAAAAAGTCAGCAACTCGTGCGGCAAAGGTCACGATTTCTTTTAGACCGCCGCTATGATGCGATATTTGTGTTTGGCGTGTTGTTCATTGTTATTGGAGCTGCTCATGTTGTGTTTATGCTGCTTGCGGGTGACTGGGACTTTTGGACGGATTGGAAGGATCGGCAATGGTGGCCGTTGATGGTGCCAGTGATGGGTCTAATTGTTCCATCGGCTTTGCAGTATATTGCCTGGACGTTGCTGCGTTTGCCAATCGGGGCTACGCTAGCGGCAGTTTGCTTAGTGATCGGTGAATGGGTCAACAGGTTTTTTAACTTTCATGGTTGGACAGATTTTCCGCTTAATTTCGTTTGGCCTTCGACAATGGTTCCAACGGCTATTCTTTTAGATGTGATTTTGATGTGGACAAACAGTTGGCTGTTAACGACACTTTTTGGCGCGAGTTTGTGGGGGTTGTTGTTTGGGGTTGAGAACATGCCGTTGATAGCCCCGTTTAGAATCCCCGTTGAGTATGGCGGCTATGTTTTAAGTACGGCCGACGTGCAAGGTTTTCAATATCTGAGAACCACAACACCGGAGTATATACGAATTGTCGAACAAGGAAATTTCCGAGCATTTCTGCAGCAATTTTCCACAGTAACAGCGGTTGCAGCAGCGGTTATAAGCTTTGCCTCCTATTGGTTCGGACAATTGATCGGACGGGTTTTGGCGGTTCTTCCAATAGGGAAATTTATGAAACAAACTTAAATGAAGTCTAAAATAAGGGGGAGAAACGATTGAGCATATACAAACGTTTCAGTTTGCTGGGAGTGCTGTTTATTCTCATGTCTGTGCTGACAGCACCCATTGCGGAAGCGCACGGTGAAAATGGATTGCCCGGTTTTCTGCGGCTGCGTACTGTTACTTTTTTTGATGTTAATTTTACGCCCAACCAGGAACAATTTAAGCAGGGCGACGAGATGACTATAACTGGTAAGTTAAAAATTCTGGAAAGTTGGCCGACGAACGTTGCTGAACCAAAAGTGGCTTATATCAGCGTGGATGCGCCAGGACCTGCAGTCCTGGTGAAAGAGCGGTGGGTAAACGGAGAATTCACCCCCGGTAGCATATTTGTGGAAAAAGGGAAGGTATATGACTTCAAGGTGAAAGTGACTTTCCGTAAAGAGGGCAGGTATCATGTCCATCCTTCCCTCCTTGTGGAACATGCCGGGCCGCTCATTGGGCCGGGTCATTGGGTGGACGTGAAGGCCTCTACAACGCCCTTTACCAATCCCATTACGCTGATCAACGGGAAAACCGTTGATTTGGAAAAGTACGGGTTGGGAACAGTGGTTGGGTGGCATCTAATATTCTTTGCTATTGGCGCCATCTGGTTGGTTTATTGGCTTGTCCGTCCTGTCTTGGCACGCATGCTGTTAGTAGAACAAGGAAAATTTAGTGAATTGGTGAGCAAGCGGGATAAAATAGCGGGTGCTGTGATAGCTGTTGTGGTCGCGATGACCCTGTTTGGGGGTTACACTTACGCCAAGACGGCTTTTCCGGGCGGGATCCCGCAACAGGTTTACCGTTTTGCACCCGAGGATTTAAAGCTGAATCATTTCGTCACTTATAAGGTGGAGAGTGCCACCTATGGTCCGACTACTCAGACGGTTGTGATGAAAGTGTTGATTACCAATCACGGCAGTGATCCAGTTCGCGTCACGCAGTTTTCAACAGCGTATATTGACTTTGTTAATAAAGCGCTTGCAAAACCAGATACCGAACACGTGATGACAGTCTCTCCCGACGCTCGAATTACCCCCGGAGAGACAAAATCTGTGGAGCTGACCCTGCAAGATGAGATTTGGCAGAAGGCGAACTTGTTGCCCATCGAAGAAGCACAGATTTCCATGGCAGGTCTGTTGTTTGTCCAAGATGATAAAGGCAACCGGGATTTCGGTACCATTGCAGCTCCATTAAAGACCGACTATCAGACGATATTAGAGGTGCTGAAAAAGAAAGAAGAATTTATTCGCTAATATATTATAACGAATCCGGCGGCCAGCAGCGCCGGATTCGTTATGCGTGTGCAACCCGGCATGGACATTGGCTGGTTTGAGAGGACTGGGGCTTGCCGCCCCCTCCTACTCGATACAGACGGGCATTCACACTCTTCTCTGGGGGGAGCAGCATATGCAGTTTGTGATTGAACGTCTACGCAGGCAAGTGCCGAATCTGTTGACGTTGACGCACTTATTCTTAGGAATGATGGCGATTCTCTCAGTCTGCGCAAATCATGGACAACAGGCAATCTATCCTGCTTCCCTTTTTATCGTCCTGGCCATGGTCTGTGATGGATTGGACGGGGTGCTTGCAAGACGGTGGCATGTTGTGAGCGCGTTTGGTCGGCAGATAGACATACTAGCTGATCTGTTGACCTTCGGCGTGGCCCCATCCGTCTCGGTTTTCCGCATCTGTTTGTACGAATTGGGGAGCGTGGGTATCCTGTTTGCAGCCTTGTTGGCGCTGGCTACTGCGATGCGTTTGGCTCGGTTAAACAATCTCAATGAAGAACCTGGTGATTTTATCGGGTTGCCAGTTCCTGTGCCGGCTCTACTTATTGTCAGCCTGTTGGAGATTGCCCAGCTAACTGGTCTGGATACGATAGCGTATCAGACGGTATTGATACTCTTAATCATTGTGTTAGCGGTGTTGATGCATACGCGATTCATTTATCCACGTCCCAATATGGCACATCTTCTGAGCCGGTGGAATCGCATCTGGCCGGTTGCGATTCTGTCGTTTTTCGTGTTGATATGTTTTCCGCATGCTTTTATAAGTGTTTTGTTTTTTCCTGTTTTCATTTATTTGTTGTTGGGATTCAGAAAGTTAAGGAATAGTTAAATCACTCATGGTGGCCGGTATATGCAGCGAATGGGGTTGATCGCTCTCCTATGGTGGAGGATTAAACTCGTGTCAAGAGGACTGTAGAAAGTCCACCGCGCATCCATTGGCATCATTCTTGCATCTACGATCGGGCATCATCACAAACCCGTCAGCGAAACCGAAATGGATAAGGAGAGAGGGTCAGTGAACAATTGCTGGATTCTTTCGAAATGATGGAGGCGAAAGGGGGTGGCACAACTCCAAGGAGTTGAAAGCGTCCTGGTGTTGTGGCGCTGGCGGGCGACAAAGTTGGGACATGGAGGAATACGTTCAACACCACAATGGGGGGGCGAAATGATCAGCTTTGGCAGCCGGGTTTCAAATGAAGACCCGTTTCACCAATGCGGCCCCGCTCCGATGATCGATGCTTCCCTGGAGGTACTGAAAGCCCATGGATGGGAAGAGTCAAATATCTTCTTCGATAAATTTACCGCAAGTGTCAGATAACCGAGGAGGGGAAGAAGAATGAACACTCCCTTGACCCCTATCGACTGGAAGCGACGAGCGGTGAAGTATTACCCGAACAAGGTGGCGGTCATCGATGGAGAGTTGCGTTTGACATACCGAGAGCTGGGGCAAAGGATCAACCGGCTCTCCGATGCCCTGCGCAACGAGGGAATCGGAAAAGGCGATCACGTAGCGGTCATATTAACCAATACACACGAAATGATAGAATGTTTCTTCGGCATTGGTCAGTTGGGAGCGGTCATGATTCCCGTCAACTACCGGTTGAACCAGGAGGAATTTACGTATATTCTGAATCACAGCGACGCAAAAATGCTGATCGTAGACAGCGAATTCATCAAGCCTATCGAAGAAATTCAAGACCGATTGTCAAACATCCGGAAGTATGTCGTGGTGAGCCGGGGGGACGTTGCCACGTCCTTGCCTCACTTGGCCTATGAAGCGTTTCTGGCATCGGGCAGTGCTGAAGAGCCGCCCGGGGTAGACATCGACGAAAATCAGATCATCACCATCAATTACACCAGCGGAACGACCTCTCGCCCGAAGGGAGTCATGTTGACCCACCGGAACAGCTTTTTGAACGCCGCCAATTTCCTCTATCATCTAGGAGTGACCCATGACGATGTATATCTTCACACCCTGCCCCTGTTTCACGTCAACGGTTGGGGAGGGATCTGGGCGATTACGGCGGCCGGCGCTACCCATGTGTGCCTGCGGAAGGTGGATCCAGAAGCTGTTTTGCGAATCTTTGATGAATACGGCGTCACCCTGTTGTGCGGCGCGCCGACGGTGGTCAACATGCTGGTCAACGCTCCAGGAGCCAGCCGGGTACGGAAAGGGATCCGCCGGCGGATGGCCGTGGCCGGTTCACCCCCGCCGGCAGCCGTGCTGAAGAAAGCCGAAGAGCTGTTGGGGTTGGAGGTGGTTCACGTCTATGGAATGACAGAAACTTCACCCTTTATCACGTATTGCGAGTGGAACGCCGGCTTCGATCGGTTGTCGGAAGAGGAAAAAACCGTCATAAAAGCCCGCCAGGGCATAGAACAAATGTTTAGCGGAGAAGTCAAAGTGGTTCGAGAGGACGATTCCCACCAAGAGGTAGAGTGGGACGGAAAACAGATTGGTGAGATCGTAGCACGCGGCAACGCGGTCATGGCAGGGTATTACAAACAGCCGGAGGAAACGGCCAAAATCATCGTCGACGGCTGGTTACACACCGGGGACCTAGCGGTGGTTCATCCCGACGGCTACATCGAGATCCTGGACCGAAAGAAAGATATCATTATTTCGGGCGGTGAAAATATTTCGTCTACTGAGGTAGAAGGGGTCATCTACCAACACCCGGATGTCTTGGAGGCAGCGGTGATCGCCGTCCCCGACGACACCTGGGGCGAGGTGCCGAAGGCACTGGTGGTGGTAAAGCCCGGAGCTTCCCTCACTGAGAAAGAACTGATCCAGTTTTGCCGCGACCGGTTGGCTCATTTTAAGACGCCAAAATCGGTGGAATTCGTCGATTCTTTACCCCGCACGGCTACGGGCAAATTACAAAAGTTCAAGTTGAGGGAACGCTACTGGCAAGGGAAGGAGAAACGAGTTCAATAGGGAAGGGGAAAGGGAGGAACGTCGATGGGCCGGCTCTTGTCGGGGGATAGGGGCAATTGCCCATCGGTTCCCCCAGGACTTCCTTCCTGCCTGGCGCTCCAATTATGTTTCAATACCATATTCTCTTAATTTTTTATAAAGAGTTCCCCGCGAGATTCCCAATTGTCGAGCTGCTTTAGAAATATTGTATCGAGTTTGGTGCAGCACGGCGAGAAGGTGTTCCCGCTCGTCGTGGATCCGTTGGAGACCATGGTGCTCGGACACGGGTATAACTGAGTCCTTCGAGGGACGATCCGGCTGTCGCTCGAATTTGTTCCTGATTGATGCCGGAAGGTGATCGGGAAGGATAAGGCCGTCGTCCGCAAAGAGGCTGGCATATTCGATGACATTCTTTAATTCTCTAATGTTTCCAGGCCAATGGTAGTGGACGAGGCACTGTACCGTTTCCGGGGCTAAAGTGAACGCTATTCCATCGTGCCCCCGCTTGTCGCGCAAGAAGTAGGCCGCCAACAACGGAATGTCCGCAGGTCTGTTCCGCAAGGGGGGAAGATGGAGGGTCACAGTATTGATCCGGTACCATAAATCGGAGCGAAAGTCCCCCGCCCGAACCGCTTCTTCCAAATCCCGGTTGGTGGCCGCGATGATGCGGACGTCCACCGGGCGGCTCTGATATTCGCCGATTCTCATCACTTGCTTTTCCTGGAGAACGCGCAGCAACATCGCTTGAACGGGTTCAGGAAGTTCTGCGATTTCATCCAGGAACAACGTGCCGCCGCTAGCCGCTTCGAAAAGGCCTGCTTTTCCCGTTTTCAATCCTCCCGTAAACGTACCGGCCGAATAACCGAACAGTTCACTGGCCGCAAGTTCATGGTTCAATGCTGCACAATTGAACGCAATGAAGGGTTTGTCGCTGCGCCGGCTGTGTTCGTGGATGTATTTGGCCAGTTCTTCCTTTCCCGTTCCACTCTCTCCGTGTAAAAGAACGGTCACGTCGTGCTCAGCCACTTTGGCCGCTTTCTGGAGAAGTTCACGCCACTCGGGAGACTCGCCCACAGGACTCTGGAGTTCGGCCAGGCGCTTGGGGGAAAAGACCGCGGATTCCCAGTGAGCCGGAGACGGAGTTTCCCGGCGGGGAGAAATGGACATGTTCACGGTCAACCGCGGTTGACACCCCGGCGGCTTTGGGAGCTGGACCAAGGCGCCGACCCATTGATCTTGATACCACACGGGCCATATCTTGCCGATCCACGGGTCGTGGGCGTGGGCCCCATGAGACAAGGGCATGGGTGTTTCCGTCCACTTCCCGCAAGGATACGATTCCATCCTGTCCAAACACCCTTCCCAATCGATGCGATGGAGCTGGAAGACTGCCAGCTGGTGAGCGGGGACGTTGCCCTGGATGATCTGTCCGTCCCGATCGATGGCGAGTAGGAGGTCCTCCTGAACCGATAGGCAATGTTGAGAGTAATGCTGTTCAAGGATCAGCCGTTCCAACTGGTACTGATGGCCGATTTCGACTTCCACCTGTTTGGCGGCCATCGCTGTGAGGAGCATGGCATTTTCGGGAAAATCTTCGGTAAAGGACGTCAAATCCAAGGTGCCGACAATCGTTTTGTGAGCAGGATGAAGAATGGGGACCCCGGCACATGAAAAGGGTTGCCACGGTTCACAATAGTGTTCCGCGTCCAAAATGACCACCGGGCTGTGGGAAGCGATGGAGGTGCCGATGGCGTTGGTCCCGACCTTGTCTTCGCTCCAAGTTCCACCGGGAGCGAAATTGACGGAACACAGGTGCTCATACAACTTTCCCTTGGCGCACAACTCCAGGATTCGACCGCATTCATCCGCCAGAGCAAAGGCGTATTTGACGTCGAAAAGAGAATCCAGATTCGGCATCACCCGTTCAAACGCCTGACAAATCCGATTTATTCGTTTGATCCGTTCCATTTCTTCCGCCGTGAATCCCTTCGGTGCATTGGAAGTCAAGGGATCAACCCGGTGCAGGCGACTTCGTTTCCACGATTCGACGATGATTGCCCGAACAGCAGGCCCTATTGTCTGGGTCGAGAGGAATTGATCTCGTGATTGGATCCTCTTTCTGATCATTATCCATCACCTCTCCATGGGCACCCTTGTCTATCCCAATACGGGCGGTTTTGCATCACGGCCGCAGCCGTGAAGTTCAGGTGAGGAACGCCGGTGTTTGAAACTCCGAATTATATTATATTCGGAATTAAAATTGTTTTTGATTCTTTTTTATCTTTATGATACTCTTGGCCGATGGCCGATGCAAGCCGGATCATTCCCCCGTGAGTTCGACTAATGATTCTTCACAACTCCCGTCCCGTTCCGTATGCCGTTTCCGTAAGGATGTGATAATGTGGTATGATGAAAATAATGCTTGTAAAGAGAAAGGGGTCGTTCGGATGAGCGAACTCATTTCCATAGATGTACAGAACGCCGGAACGGCATATCACCGACCCGCACCGGCCGACCGAGAGCGGGTGGATTACCGGGCGCTAGCCCGGGAGGTGGACCCCGTCGGGCGCGGGAAGCGGTATCTCATTAAGACGTACGGCTGTCAAATGAACGAGCACGATTCGGAGATCATGGCCGGTATGTTGGAAGAAATGGGATTCCGTCCCGCCTCGAGCGAGGAGGAGGCCGACCTGATTCTGTTCAATACCTGCGCGGTTCGCGAGAACGCCGAAGAAAAGGTGTTCGGGGAGATCGGGCGGCTCAAGCCCTTGAAGCTTCGGCATCCCGAATTGATCCTCGGCCTGTGCGGGTGCATGGCGCAGGAGGAAAGTGTGAGGGCCTTTGTGCGGGACAAGTTTCCTTACATCGACGTGGTTTTCGGCACTCACAATCTTCACCGGTTGCCGGAGTTGGTGGTCCAAGCGGCCGAGAGCCGCGAAACGGTGTTTGAAGTCTGGGACCGGCCGGGACGAATGGTGGAGAACTTGCCGAAATTGCGGAAGAGCGGTGTCAAGGCGTGGGTGAACATTCAGTACGGTTGCAACAAATATTGCACTTACTGCATCGTTCCGTTCACCCGAGGGCGCGAGCGGAGCCGTCTACCGGAAGACGTAGTGGAAGAGGTCCGGCAATTGGCCCGGGAGGGGTTCAAGGAGGTCACTCTCCTCGGCCAGAACGTGAACGATTACGGATTGGATCTGGGAACGGTGGACTTCGCCGACCTTCTCCGGGCGGTGAACGAGGTTCCGGGCATCGAGCGAATCCGGTTTACCACGTCGAATCCGTGGAATTTTACGGATAAACTCATCGACGTGATCGCCGGGGGCGAAAAGATCTGCGAACACATTCATCTTCCCGTGCAATCGGGCAACAACCGCATTTTGAAACGGATGAATCGCGGATACACCCGAGAGGCTTACCTGGAACTGGTGCACAAAATTCGAGAGCGCATTCCGGGGGTGAGCCTCACCACCGACATCATCGTCGGCTTTCCGGGAGAAACCGAAGAACAATTCTTGGATACCCTCGACTTGGTGCGGCAGGTCGAATTCGACAACGCCTTTACCTTCCTTTATTCGCCCCGGAAAGGCACGGCGGCTGCTCGAATGAAGGACGACACTCCGGCGGAGGAGAAAAAGGATCGCCTTCGCCGGCTGATGGAAGTCCAGTACGAGATCTCCCGCCGGCACAACGAGCGGATGGTGGGGCAGGTCGTCGAAGTATTGGTGGAAGGCGAAAGCAAGACGAACCCGGACGTCTTGGCGGGGCGCACGCGCACGAACAAACTGGTTCTCCTTCGCGGGCCGAAAGAGCTGGCCGGCCGGTTGGTCCCCGTCCGGATCACCGAAGCCCAGACATGGCTTTTGCGGGGAGAACCGGCGCCCGTCCTCGAGGGGGTGTCTCCGTGAGCGAACCGGTGGGTTCGGCGATCTTGACGAGGGCCAGGGCCCTGGCCGAATGGATCGCCGACTCGGAAGAAGTGGAACGCTACCGGCAGTCGAAGGAGAAAATCGAACAACACCCGGAAGTTCAAGAGTTGTTGCAATCCCTCCAACGCCGGCAAAGGCGCCTTGCGGTGTTGCGCATGCGCGGAGCGCCCCGAGAGGAGATTGAAGAAGTGCAACGGGCCGTGGACGAAATCGAGGAACGCCTCGCCGCCATTCCGGTGGTCGGGGAATACCGGGCGGCACGGGAGGAAATCAGCAACCTGTTGCAAGGGATTGCCCAGGTGATCGCCCACACCGTCTCGTCCCGCATTCCCGTCGAAGTGGAACCCGGAGAATGCGGCGGGGGAACCTGCGGTTCTCGGGGGTGCGGCGGTTGTACAAATCGGTAGGAATCGGAAGGCTGTCGGAGTTCCGGCAGCTTTTCCCGTTTTCCTCTCGACTGCAGGGCGATCGGCGCAAGAAAGGCGGGGAACCATGCAATCGTACACACCGATGATGAAACAGTATCTTGAGGTGAAACAAAGCTGTCCCGACGCCCTCTTGATGTTTCGCCTCGGAGATTTTTATGAACTATTTTTCGAAGACGCCGAGATCGCGGCCAAAGAACTGGAGATCACCCTCACCGGCCGGGATGCCGGAGGGGGCCAACGGGCGCCCATGTGCGGCGTTCCGTATCACGCCGCCGAAAGCTATATCGCCACCCTCGTCGAGCGGGGATACAAGGTCGCCATATGCGAGCAAATGGAAGATCCTTCTCAAGCCAAGGGACTGGTTCGACGGGAAATCGTCCGGATTGTAACGCCGGGGACCTTGTTGGAAGGCCGCTCCGTCGAAGACAAGGGGCAGAGGTTGGTCGGTGCTGCCCTGCCCCTGGCCGGCGGCGGATGGTCTGTGGCTTTTGCGGACGTGTCCACCGGAGATCGGTGGGCGGGCACCGTTTCCCGCACGGAGGAACTGATAGACGACTGTCTTCGGTATCGACCGGCGGAACTGCTGCTCCGGGAACGGGATGCCCGCGAGTCTTGGGTGGACCGGCTCAAGCGCGCGACGGGCGTCGCGGTGACCGCGCTCCCGGACCAACCTGAAAAACAGCCGGCGGAAAGCCCGCTCTCCGGCGGGGAAAGCACTTGCGCACCGGGGCCGGAGGATCGGGAAACCCCGGCTCTGGCCGCACTGATGCACTATGTGCACGACACCCAGCGCCGCCATCTCATCCACTGGAAACCGGTCCAACCCCTTCACGACGAGCGGTACATGATCATCGACGGATTTGCCAGGCGGAACCTCGAATTGTTCGAAACGATTCGCGAAGGCCGCAAACAGGGGTCGTTGTTGTGGTTGTTGGACGAAACGGCGACGGCGGCGGGAGGTCGATTGCTTCGCCGATGGCTCGACCGTCCCCTGGTGGATTTGGAGGCGATTCGAAGGCGTCAGGATGCCGTGGAGGAACTGCTGGACGATTGGCTCCGCCGGTCCCAAATCCGCGAAGAACTGTCCCGCGTGTACGATCTCGAACGACTGTTGGGCCGGGTCAGCTACGGCAGCGCCGGAGCCAAGGATCTGAAGGCCATCGGCCAGAGTTTGGACGCCGTCCCCGCCCTGGTCGCATCGTTGGAGGGGGTGCGGAGCGCGGAATTGGTCCGGATTCGAGAACAATTGGACCCGTGCACCGACCTGCGGGATTTGCTTCAACGGGCGCTGGTAGACGATCCGCCGGCCCTCGTCAAAGAAGGCGGGATCATACGGGACGGTTTTTCTCCGGAACTCGACCGGTTGCGGCGGGCGGCCCGGGAAGGAAAAGAGTGGATTGCCGCCCTCGAACAGAAGGAGCGGGCGAGGACGGGCATCAAGTCTCTGAAGGTGGGATTTAATCGGGTATTCGGTTATTACATCGAGGTCACCAAGGCCAATCTGTCTCAAGTTCCGCCCGATTACGAACGTCGCCAGACCCTGGCCTCAGGGGAACGATACGTCACCCCCGCCCTCAAAGAAATGGAAAGCCAGATCCTGAACGCGGAAGAGCGAGCCGAAGCCCTGGAATATGAACTGTTCGTCCGCATCCGCCAGGCGGTCGCCGACGAACTTCCCCGCCTGCAGCGGGTCGCCGGAGCACTGGCCGAGCTGGACGTGTTTGCCGCCTTGGCGGAAGTGGCCGGAAAACGCCGGTTCTCCCGCCCGGTGGTGGACGACGGCCTCGTCATCGATATCCGGGGAGGCCGGCATCCCGTGGTGGAGGCGGTGCTTCCGGAAGGGACTTTCGTCCCGAACGATGCTTATCTCGACGGCGGGGATCACCGCATCTCTTTGATTACCGGCCCCAATATGGCGGGCAAGAGCACCTATATGCGGCAGGTGGCCCTGATCGTCCTATTGGCTCAAATGGGATCGTTCGTTCCCGCCGAACGGGCGAGAATCGGCTTGGTGGACCGCGTGTTCACGCGGATCGGCGCGGCCGACGATTTGGCCTCGGGGCAAAGCACTTTCATGGTGGAGATGGTGGAACTGGCCAACATCCTCCGCCATGCCACCCCCCGGAGCCTGATCATCCTGGACGAAATCGGCCGCGGCACTTCTACATACGACGGAATGAGCATCGCCCAGGCGGTCATCGAATACCTTCACGCTCCGGACCGGATCGGCGCGCGAACCCTCTTTGCGACCCATTACCACGAGCTGACCCAACTGGCCGATTCTCTCCGGGGGGTGCGGAATTATTCGACGGAAGTCCGGGAACAGGACGGGGGGATCGTGTTTCTACACCGGGTGGTCGACCGTCCGGCCGACCGCAGCTACGGGATCCACGTCGCCCGTCTGGCCGGTTTGCCGGAGGAGTTGTTGCGGCGGGCGGAGGAGATCCTGGCGACGTTTCGGGAGCGGCCGGGCGCGATCGAGGTTGCGGCCGGCGAGGATCCGGGTTCCTCCCGCGGCGGTGGCCCGCCGGGCCGGCGGGAGGACGGCGGGACCGGAGTTCAGCAGGGACGCCATCCGGTGGTGGACCGGCTCCGTAGGTTGAGAGTGCTGGAGATGACGCCGCTGCAAGCCCTTCAGGAACTGTACGAACTGCATCGGATGTGCCAAGAGGAGGAAGAGCCGTGAGCGCGATCCGCATCCTGGATCCGAATTTGTCCAATCGCATCGCCGCCGGAGAAGTCGTGGAGCGCCCCGCGTCGGTGGTCAAGGAGCTGGTTGAAAACAGCTTGGACGCGGGAGCTCGCCGGATCGCGGTTTTTGTCGAAGAGGCCGGGATGAAGAGCATTCGGGTCCTGGACGACGGTTCGGGCATGGATCGAGAAGACGCCCAACTGGCCCTCCGGCGGCACGCCACGAGCAAAATCGCGTCGGAACGGGATCTGTTTCGCATTCGAACCCTTGGATTCCGGGGAGAAGCCCTGCCCTCCATTGCCGCCGTCTCCAAAATGGTCTTGAAGACCCGCCGCCGGGAAGACGGCATCGGGACGGCGGTGGAGGTGGAAGGCGGGAGGGTGATTCGCGTCTCCGAGGTGGGCATGCCCGCCGGGACCGATGTGACGGTGCGCGATTTATTCTATAACACGCCCGCCCGGCTGAAGTATGTCAAATCCCTCCCAACGGAGGCGGGACACATTGCGGATGCCGTCACCCGCGCCGCCCTGTCCCGTCCGGATGTGGCATTTGTGTTGGAACTGGACGGCAGGCGCACGGCGGAGACCCCCGGCGACGGGCGGCTGGTTCACGCGGTGGCCGCCTTGTACGGCCGGGAAACGGCGGAAAAATGCCTGCCCCTCGACGAGCGGCGGCCGGACTTGCATGTGTGGGGGTTGGCGGCTCTTCCGGAGATTCACCGGGCGGGCCGCGGACACCTCATGTTTTTTGTAAACGGCCGGCCGGTTCGAAGCGCGCTTCTCACCGCGGCGGTTCTCGGCGCCTATGCCGGCCGGCTGCCCATTCACCGGTTTCCGGTCGTTTTTCTCCATATCGACATCGATCCGGGGTTGGTGGATCCCAACGTCCACCCGGCCAAATGGGAAATCCGGTTCAGCGAAGAGAAGGACGTGGCCCAGGCGGCGGAACGGGCGATCCGGCGGGCCCTCGAAGGGGCGAGGGCCATCCCGCGGGTCTCTCCTTCCCGATCCCAATTTTCCGGATCCCGGCCGACCCATTCGGAGAAAGATCGGCGGAGCGAACAAGTCCGGTTGAATTGGGACGGGGCGCTCCGGGGGCCGGAAGACCTGCGGTACGGCGCAGCGGCCCGGGAGGCCGCCTGGGAAGCCCTACAACCCGTCAACCCAGAAACCGTGAGAGAAGATCCACCGGCAGAGGCCGTCTGGATCTCCCCGGAGGCGGAAGGGGAAAGGGACGGAGGCTCCCCTTCCGAAACCGATCGGGAGGTGCGGCCGTCCGCCGAACGGAAAGATGCGGGTCACATGCCGGTCCTCCGGGCGGTGGCCCAGGTCATGAATCTTTACATCGTGGCCGAAGGAGAAGATTCCCTGTTTCTGATCGACCAACACGCCGCTCATGAAAAAATATTGTACGAGCGATTTTCGAAACAAGTAGCAGAGCGGCAGGTGGCTCCGATGCCCCTGCTGGTGCCGCTCACCTTGGAATTGACCCCCGGAGAACAGAAAAAGATCCTTTCGCATTTGGATTTGATGGCAGAATTCGGTTTTACGATCGAACCATTCGGCCACCAGACCATCGCGGTGCGAACCGTGCCGGATCTGTGGGACGGGCTCGACGTCGCCGCGTTGACCCGGGATCTCATCACCGAATGGGTGGAGGAGACGGGGAACCGGGATCCCCGGGACATGCTACGGGACAAAGTGGTCATCCGGGCCTGCCGAGGTGCGGTCAAAGCGGGGCAACGCCTTTCGATGGCGGAAATGCAGGCTCTGTGCGATCAACTCCGGAAACTGGACAACCCCTATTCGTGTCCGCACGGACGGCCGACGGTCCTCCAGTGGACCCGCCGCGACTTGGACAAGCAATTCCAGAGAATCCAAAGCGGTGGAGGAGGGGAGCGATGACCCGAAACGGCCAAGGACTCGTGACGACGGCCGGCCGCAGCGATCCGGCTCTGGAGTTCCGGGCTATGGAAGCCGCCCGCGAACTGGGAGTGCCGTACGAACCGAGAGCGGGCCGGAGTCTGGACGACCTGTTGTCCCTCCGGGAGGCTTGCTGGGTTTTGGTGGTCGGCCGGGAGGGACTCTTCTTGTACGCCGGAGGCCGCCGATTTCCGTATCATCCCGGAATGGCGGTGGGCCGTCTGCGTCAAATTCTGCAGGGAGGCCGGGATCCCTTGCTGGAGGCGGCCGGCGTGCGGCCGGGAGACCGGGTGATCGACGGCACCTTCGGCCTAGGGGCCGACGCGGTGATTCTCAGTTATGCGGCGGGCCCCACCGGCCGGGTGATCGGGATTGAAAGCAGGCCGGCCGTCGCCTACCTCGTCCGGGAGGGGTTGTCCCGCTATGTCTACCCGACTCTGCCCGAATTAGAGGAGGCCATGCGCCGGATCGACGTCGTCTGCGCGGATCATCTCGAATATCTTCGGAGCCTGCCGGACCGGAGCGTCGATCTGGTGTATTTTGATCCCATGTTCCGGAAAACCGTGCAGCAGGCCCGCAGCATGGACGCCTTGCGGGAGTTGGGCGATCCACGGCCGCTGAGCCCGGAGGCCGTCGCAGAGGCGCGCCGGGTCGCCCGGCGGCGGGTCGTGATGAAAGAGCGTCGGGAAAGCGAGGAGTTTTTCCGCTTGGGATTTACACCTCTTCGGAAGGGATCGGGCCGGATCCAGTTTGGCGTGATCGAAGTGGGAGGGTGAAGGCGGTGGCGCTCGACGGAGAAACGGCCAAGGAACATCCGAGGGTCCTGTTTATTGTGGGGCCGACGGCCACCGGCAAATCTCAGGCGGCCGTCGAAACGGCCCTACAATTAGGAGGAGAGATCATTTCGGCGGATTCGATGCAGATTTATCGGGGCATGGACATCGGAACCGCCAAAATCCCCCTCGCCGAGCGCCGCGGCGTGCCCCACCATCTGATCGACATCGTCGATCCCGACCAATCCTTTACCGTGATGGAATACCAGCGACTGGCTCTGCAGGCGATCGAGGAGATTGTGCGGCGCGGTCGAGTTCCCATCGTGGTGGGGGGAACGGGCCTGTACGTAAAAAGCCTGACGGACGGACTGGATTTTACGCCGGCGGGGGAAGATCCGGAATACCGCCGCCAACTCCGGATGTTGGCGGAGCGGGAAGGCCCCGAGTTTCTTCACCGGCGTCTGCAGGAGGTGGATCCGCCGACCGCCAAACGCCTTCACCCCCACGACGTCCGCCGGGTCATTCGCGCTCTGGAAGTATACCATTTGACGGGCCTTCCCATGTCGGAGGCGGCGGGCCGGCACCAACCGCCTATCTCTCCAGTCCTCATCGGTCTGACGATGGACCGGGCGGCCCTGTACGACCGGATTAACCGCCGGGTGTTGTCGATGATCGAAGCGGGATGGATCGACGAGGTCAAGGGGCTCCTCGAACGGGGATACCACCGGGATCTTCAATCGATGCAAGCGATCGGCTACAAAGAATTAGCCGCCTATTTGGCCGGCGAGATGTCTTTGCACGAGGCGATCGAGCGAATCCAAAGGGGAACGAGGCGGTACGCAAAACGCCAGTGGAGTTGGTTTCGCGCCCAACCCGGCTTGGTATGGCTGGATGTCGGCAGCGAGAGCCCCCCGGAAATTGCCACGCGGATTGTTCAATATTGGTGAGTCCGGAAGGGATTTTGGCCTGCATCACGAATACATTAGGGAAAGAACCGTGGAGAGGAGTTTGTTTCGTGAACAAGCAGACTATTAACATTCAAGATACGTTTTTGAATCAACTCCGCAAAGAAAGTGTGCCCGTGACCGTGTATTTGATGAACGGATTCCAAATCCGGGGAATTGTGCGGGCCTTCGACAATTTTACCATTGTAATCGAGTCCGACGGCAAGCAGATGATGGTGTACAAACACGCGATTTCGACCTTCACCCCTCAGCGTCCGGTCAACCTCTATTCCGGCTCCGCCCCCTCCGGAGCCGAAAACGCCTCCTAGCCCCTTTTCCTCGAAGCCGAGGACCGCAGTCTCCCCGTTTCGGGTGCGCCCCGCCGCTTGGCAGCAGCGGGGACTTTTTGTGCTCACCCCACCGGCGGAACTCCGGAGATATGCCCCACCGCCGGAAGCGCATGCAGCAGAAAATCCGGATCCTGGGCGTTCACCCATTCCCCTTGGTCCGCATAGAGTGAAAGAGCCGCCGGTCCAAGGGGGAGAAGAAGGATGCCCAAAAGTGGACGACTGCCCGACCTGCGAGAACGAATCCTCGGGCAATACGCCAGGGGAGAATTGGCTTTGGCGGAAGCATTGAAACAGATATACGGAGAAGGTTTCGGGAGCCGCACCTCTCCCGTGGGTGGCGTTTCGGAGGAACCGCGGGCGGTTTTCCCCGTTCCGGGGACGTTCGCCGCCCGGCATGCGCCGCCGTCCGCGGCAGTTCCGGGAGAGGATGGCGCCGATCTGTACGGAGAGATGCTGCAAGAACTCCATCAGTTTGTGGGCCTCGGCCGGTTGAAAGAAGTGATCCAGGAAGCCTTCGCCTACGCGGAGATTCAAAAAATGCGGCAAGCGTTGCGCCTAAAAACGGACGCCATCGTTTGGCATATGATCTTTCGGGGCAATCCGGGAACGGGTAAGACCACGATGGCCCGCTTTTTGGCCAAATGGCTGCACCGTTTCGGAATTTTGAGCCGTGGACAGTTGGTGGAAGTGGAGCGCGCGGACCTCGTGGGGGAATATATCGGACACACCGCTCAAAAGACTCGGGAACAGGTGCGCCGCGCCATGGGGGGAGTATTGTTTATCGACGAAGCGTACTCCCTCGCCCGGGGAGGGGAGAAGGATTTCGGCAGAGAAGCCATCGATACGCTCGTCAAAGCGGTGGAAGACCACCGCCGGGACCTCGTGGTGATTCTGGCCGGTTATCCCAGGGAAATGAGGACCTTTTTGCGCCTGAACCCGGGACTGCCGTCCCGGTTTCCGATTCAACTGGATTTTGACGATTATTCCGTGGAAGAGCTGCTAGCCATCGCCGATAGGATGGCCGCCGAACGGGAGTACCGCCTTTCCCCTGGGGCCAAGAGGACTTTGGCTGCCTACCTCGCTCGGGAAGCGGAAAGGGCCGAGGTTTTCGGAAACGCCCGGCTGGTCCGAAACGCCTTGGAGAAAGCGATGCGCCGACAGGCCCGCCGCCTCGCCGGGACTGCCGGCCTCGATCGCGACACGCTGATGACTTTGGAAGAAGAGGACTTCCGTTCGGGTCCGGAGGTGGCTTGGACGTGTTGACCGCGGCGGTGGCCGGCCTTCCCGGTGTCGGCAAGACGATGTTTTGGCTTCGGACCGGCAGCGGCCTCGGCGGGCGGTTCCTTTCAGTCCGGTGGCGGGAACCGGACGGCCGGGAGGGAAAGCGCAGGATGTCTCCGGCCGAAGCGCGGTGCCGCCTATGTTCCCTGGGACGTCATAAGACCCGAAATCCGCAATGGATGGATATTGCGGTGAGGCGCGGATTGCCCTGGACAAAAGTCCGCCTCACAGATACCGCGGGATTGGTCGCCGGCGTTCATCCCGACGCCGACCTCCGGCGCGGAATGGCCGAGTCGCTCCGTTTGTTGACGGACAGTCCCGTGTGGTTTCACGTCGTCGATTTGGGAAGGCTGGCCCGGGAGAACGGGCGCCTTCACGAAGTGGACCGGGAATTGCTCCGATACCGGCGACACGTCCCCCATTATGCGTTGATCGCCAACAAGGCCGACTTGCCCGGTGCCGCCGAAGCGGCGGAACGGCTCATCGGAGCGCATCCGGACCTCCGCATTTTCGTCGTCTCCTCCCTGTACCGCACCGGATTCGATTCCGTGTTCCGCTGGCTACTGGAAGTTTGCCGCCGCACCGCTTAGCCCGGCGGAGCATCTCGTACGGCTCCGATCGCCTCTTTCAGGTTGGATGTGGTACAATCGGCCGGAAAGGGGGATGACCGGTGTTTGGCGACATGTCCGAGGACCGGCGCTGGGCAGAATTGGCCGACGAAATCGACCGGCAAATTGAACCGCAAAAGCGGCAGATCGACGACATCGCCTTTTCCAATCAGATTAAAGTTCTGGAAGCCTTCCGGCACCACCGAGTATCCGACGTCCACCTCCGGGGCTCCACGGGATACGGATACCACGACGCGGGAAGGGAAACACTGGAATCGGTATACGCTCGGGTGTTTCGTGCCGAGGCCGCCTTGGTGCGCCCACAGATCATCTCCGGAACCCACGCCTTGGCCCTGGCTTTTTTCGCCGTGCTGCGGCCGGGAGACACGCTGATCTACGCGACGGGTGAACCCTATGACACCCTCCGCCCCGTCATCGGCCCGCCCGCCGGGGAAGGGGGGAAGGGGTCCCTCGCCGAGTGGGGAGTGCGCTACGACCAAGTGGAGCGGACGCCGGAGGACGGGATTGATCTTGAATCCCTCCGGCGGCGTCTGAACCGGGGGCGCGTCCGGGCGGTGGCTTTGCAGCGTTCCGGAGGTTACAGCGGCCACCGGGCTCTGACCATCGACGAACTGGAGGAAGCGATTCGCTTGGTCCGCGAATGCCGGCCGGAGGCGGTGGTGGTGGTGGACAACTGTTACGGCGAATTCACCGAACTCCGGGAGCCGGTGGAGGCGGGAGCCGACTTGGTGGCCGGATCCCTCATCAAAAACCCCGGTGGAGGACTGGCCCCCACCGGCGGTTATGTGGCGGGGAAACGGTCGTTGGTGGAACTCGTGGCCTGCCGCCTAACTGCGCCGGGTATCGGTTCGGAAGCGGGGCCGACGGGGGACGTGTTGCGTTTGTTTTTTCAGGGGCTGTACCTGGCGCCCCATGCGGTAGCCCAGGCGGTGAAATCCGCCGTTTTCGGAGCCGCCCTGTTCGAACGCCTGGGCCTTCCGGTGCAACCCCGTTGGGACCAGCGGCGGACCGATCTCGTGCAACGGTTCGATTTGGGGAGTCCCGAGGCGGTGCTGGCTTTTTGCCGGGCCATCCAGGAAGCCTCACCCGTGGACGCCCACGTCGTTCCGGAGCCGTGGACCATGCCGGGATACGGAGATCCGGTGGTGATGGCAGCCGGCACTTTCATCCAGGGAGCTTCCCTGGAATTGTCGGCGGATGCGCCGATTCGCCCACCTTATCGAGTCTTCGCCCAGGGAGGATTGACTTACGAACACGGTCGTTTCGCTTACCTGTCGGCGGCCCGGGCTTTGGACGCGGCAGGGCTCTTGCCCCGGCGATGACGGTTTGGTTTACAGTCACGTTTATTCACATCGAGTTGACAAATTCCGGTGTGTCCGGTATAATGAATTCGACATGATAAGAGCGTTCCCCGCCTGGAATGTGCCCGTGACCACCTCGGAGACCAAAGGGGATGATGGCATGTCGGACGATGTGCGTCGCAATCTCGCCCTTTTTCCGATCGGGATTGTTCAAAAGCTAACCGAGTTGAGCGCTCGGCAAATCCGATATTACGAACAACAGGGTTTAATCCAGCCGATCCGGACGAAGGGAAACCAGAGACTGTTCTCGTTTCGGGACGTCGAACGGCTCCTCGAAATCAAAAAATTGATTGATCAGGGGCTGAACATCGCCGGGATCAAGAAGGCTCTCGGTCCCGCAGAGAAGCCGACCAATCTTGAAGATCTTCCGAAGGAGGAACGGGTGGGAGGCGAGGAAAGGCGGAATTTGACCGATCGGGACCTGCACGAACTGTTGAAGAGGGAACTGTTCGCCCGCGACGGGCGGCCTGGCCGTCCCGCTTCGCTGATTCAAGGGGAGTTGTCCCGATTCTTCCGGTAGAAGACAAAACGATTCCCTTCCGCCGACCGGGGAATCGTTTTGTACATAGAAGAAAGGAGCACGCGCATGCCACGACAGTACACGCGGGAAGACATCATACGCATGGCCAAGGAAGAGAATGTGCGGTATATTCGCCTTCAATTTACTGATTTGCTTGGTATCATCAAAAACGTCGAAATTCCGATTAGCCAGTTGGGCAAAGCCCTCGACAACAAAATTATGTTCGACGGTTCATCCATCGAAGGGTTTGTTCGAATTGAAGAGTCGGACATGTATTTATACCCCGATCTCAATACCTGGTTGATCTTTCCGTGGATCGGCGGAGACGGGGGCCGTGTGGCCAGGTTGATCTGCGACATCTACTTGCCCGACGGAACGCCTTTTCCGGGCGACCCCCGCGGGATTCTGAAACGCGTTCTTCGCCGCGCCCAAGAAATGGGCTTCACCACGATGAACGTCGGTCCGGAACCCGAATTTTTCCTGTTCAAAATGGACGAGCACGGCAATCCGACGACCGAAGTAAACGACCAGGGAGGATATTTTGATCTGGCCCCGGTGGACTTGGGGGAAAACTGCCGCCGGGAAATCGTGCTCGCTCTCGAAAAGATGGGATTCGAGATCGAAGCTTCCCATCACGAGGTGGCTCCGGGCCAGCACGAGATCGACTTCAAGTATGCCGATGCCGTGACCGCTGCGGACAACATCATGACCTTTAAGCTGGTGGTCAAGACCATCGCCCGCCAACTCGGGCTTCACGCCACCTTCATGCCCAAGCCGATTTTCGGCATCAACGGTTCGGGCATGCACACCCATCAGTCTTTGTTCAAAGGCAATGAAAACGCCTTTTACGATGAACGGGATCCGCTGGGGCTCAGCGACATCGCCAAGCATTATTTGGCGGGAATTCTGGCGCACGCCCGGGGGTTCACCGCCATCACCAATCCGACGGTCAATTCCTACAAGCGGCTCGTCCCCGGTTATGAAGCTCCGGTGTACATCGCTTGGTCGGCCCAAAACCGCAGTCCCCTGGTGCGCATTCCCGCTTCACGCGGGCTGAGCACCCGCATCGAAGTTCGCAGTCCCGATCCGTCGGCCAACCCGTACTTGGCGCTGGCGGTGATGTTGGCGGCAGGGCTCGACGGCATCCGCAACCGGATGCCCCTTCCGGAACCGGTCAACCGGAACATTTACGTGATGACCGAAGCCGAACGGGTTCAAGCGGGGATTCTCACGCTTCCGTCCAGCCTCAAGGAGGCGCTGGACGAGTTGAGCCGGGACGAAGTGATCGTGGAAGCCCTCGGCGAGCACGCATACACCCACTTCGTCGAAGCGAAACTCATCGAATGGGACATGTTCCGGACGGCAGTCCACCCGTGGGAAAGGGAACAATATCTCAACATGTATTGATGGGTCGGGGATCGGCGTTCTGATCCGGAAAGACAAGTCCAAACGACCATGAAGAAACCCTGCAGTTTGTTTCCTGCAGGGTTTCCTTTTCCCGGACGTTCAAATTCGCCGTTCTCCCGTTCCTTACTTAGCCAAAGACTTGATATACTCTGCCACCATTTCTTCTTTCCCGGAAACCAGCTTTCCGGGCATGGCTCCTTTCCCGTTTTTCAAAACGTCTACGATCTGTTCCTTCGAGAGCGCCTTCGCCCGGTCGTACAGGTTGGGCCCCATCGCCCCTTTTAAGTCCGCGCCGTGACAAGAACTACACTGAGCCGACACCAGTTGTTTGGCCTCAGACGAAACGCCGTCGGAACCGCCGCTTTGGCCTTCCGATTGTGCGTTGGTGGCCTTGTGCTGCCCCTGAGGAAGTGGAAACCAATCAGCAAAGGCGCCGATAATGAATAGGATACCGAGAACGACGGGAAGGGCAGCCAACGCAACTGCTTGCCATCTCTTCACTCCAAAATCCTCCTGTTCTGTTTCGGTAAACTGGTGCGAATGTGCCACCCTACATTCTACTACTTCAACGGACGGAGCGGTAGAGGCCCACCACCCGGCCGAGAATCTTCACCGTTTTGTAATACAACGGTTCCATAGCGGGATTTTCCGGCTGCAGGCGGATGCGGTCCCGTTCCTGGAAAAAACGCTTCACAGTGGCCTCCTCCTCTTCTGTCAGGGCGACCACGATGTCTCCATTCTGGGCGGTCGGTTGTTGGCGGACGACGACCAAATCGCCGTCGAAGATCCCGGCGCCGATCATGCTGTCTCCGACGACCCTCAGGAGAAAGACCGGTTCTCCCCCGGCCCAGTGCGCGGGAAGGGGGAAATAGTCCTCGATGTTTTCCACCGCTGTAATCGGCCGTCCCGCCGTAACCCGGCCGACGATCGGGGCGAGGACGATCGACTCCCGAGGCACCTCCGGCTCCTCGTCGGCCAGAATTTCAATGGCGCGAGGTTTGGAGGGATCGCGCCGAATGTATCCCAACTCTTCAAGGCGCGCTAGGTGACGGTGGACGGTCGCGCTGGAGGACAAGCCCACTGCCTCTCCGATCTCCCGAACGGAAGGGGGATACCCCTTCTCTTTCACCTCATTCTTGATGAAATTGTAAATATCCTGCTGTCTTTTTGACAATTTCACGAACATCGCCCTCCTCTGGACCGTTGCGAGCCCCGGTTTGCCACCCGGCGTTCGGCGTTCGGAACCCACCGGAAGAATTGTAACACTTCTTCGGGGTTCGCTCAAACACCAGTTCGAAATTCGACTTGATGCGAATATATGTTCGGATTATAATAGGGCCGAGGGGATGCAAACGAACGTTCGCGATCCGACCGGAAAAGGAATGGGCTCGAAAACATGGACATAGAATAGGAGCGCACGCCGCGGAACGGATGAACGGAGAGGGGGAGGACAAGTGAAAATGAACGGCGTCTTCGGTGTCACCCGGTGCCGGGAGAATCGGATGAACGGGGCGGGATGGAGAAGAGAAGGGCGAGGAGGGAAGAGGGCTGCGGCGGCGATCGCCGTCCTGCTCATCGTGGGAGGGGCCGCCTGCGGCTGGGTTCAAAAAAGTCCCGACGCCTCCGCATCGGGACAAGATCGAATGATTGTCGTCGCCGAGGGCGACACCCTATGGAGCATCGCCAGGAGATACGGGCCTTCCAATGCGGATACCCGCCTTGTTGTCGATCAAATCCGGCGCGCCAACCACCTCGAGACCTCCGAGCTGTATCCGGGTATGATTTTGCGGATTCCGTCCAGTCCTTGAACGGGATCACACTCCGAATCTCAACCATTCGGCCAGATCGTCCGCGGTGGGCATTTGCTCATAATGATGAACCTGGATTTCCCGGTCGCCGAGAACGTAACTGGGAATGGTCCAGATTTTCCGCCGGGCGGCCTCCTCGAAATCCTGCATCGCCCGGGACCGGTACGCCTCGGAACCGAGGATCTCTAAATACCGTTTCGGATCCAGCCCCGCTTCCGCGGCGCATTGGGCCAACACATCGCGGCGGGAGAGGTCCATTTTCCGGAGGAATCGAGCGTCGAAAACTTGCTGGTGATAAGCCTCTTCACACCCCTGTTCCCTGGCGTAGTACATTCCCGTCAAGGCGTCGAGGGTATCGGTAGGAGGCATGAGATGGATGGCCAGCCCGAGTTCCGCTGCGGCAGCGGCAATATACGCCTTCACGCCTTCCCGATAGTCCGCCGGCTTCGGCGGGGGAGAAGCGTCTCCGGGCATTCTCCAGGCCACCCATTTCACTTCTGCTCCAACCCGTTGAGCCGCTTCCTTGAGGCGACGGCGACCGATATAGCAGAAAACACAGTTGTAGTCAAAGAACGATAAGACAGTCATTCTGCGAAACCCCTTTCTCCGGCCGGATTCCCTTCTTCCTCGCCGGGCCACCGGGGCAGGTCCGGTCGACACCGTTTGCACGGACGGAATCCCGCCGCCATGGCCTCCCGAATCGTCGAGAAAATCCGGACGTGTTCTCGTTTCGGTTTTCTGGAGTTGCAGGAGGGCCGGCAAAAAATCCCCGTCGTGTTCACCCCGTAAAAAAACCGTCCATCGTACGACGGATCGCCGTTCACAATGGCCTTCCACAGGTGTTCCTTCATCCAATCACCGCCTTGGTTCCCACTATATCATAGACACTCAAACCCCGTGGGTACACTCCATGGAAGGTGTACTTTGCAACATTGTAGGAAGGAGAAGAGGCTTATTCCCGACGGCTTCGTTGAGTCCGATAATATACATTATGTAAACTTACGGAGAAAAAGAGGTACCCCCTCTCGTTGCCGGTCGTCTCAACTCTCAAGCATCGATCGGAATAGAACATGACGCGGCAGTTGTTCGAATAAACTCCTCCCATTGATCGGCGGGATGGAAAACCGGCTTGCCGTGACAGATTTCCAGGCGCCAAGGGTTCAACTCCTTCACGATGGCACCGCTTCTCAGCGCTTCGGCCATGTCGGCGGTGAAAAGCGGCATCGGTCTGCGGAGTTTACCCTTTTTGGACGTGAACAAATCTCCGGCGAGGAGCACCCTGTCCCGCTCGTGATAGTAGACCACGTGTCCGGGAGAATGGCCGGGAGTGAGATAGGGCTTCAAACCCGCGACCATTTCCAGTTGGCCGTCCCGGTCCATGGGGAGCGGCCTGGCCAATCCCTTGGGCAGATTGTGTTCCGGTTTCTTGCGGCGAGGATACGGAAGTTCCCCTTCCATGTAAGGCAGTTCGATTTGGTGTGCGTATACCGGAACCGGCCTGCCGGAGAGAATTCTCTTGATCGCACCCACGTGATCGGAATGGCCGTGGGTCAGGAGAATGCGTCGCATCGCCCCGGCATTCAGTCGGTCGATAAACTGTAGAATCCCCTTTGCCATAAAGGGCAATCCGGCATCGACCAAGGTGACTCCGTCGCCGTCGATCACCACCCAGACACGCACCGGGATCAACACCCATGATGTGAGACTCCAAATGTGTTCTGAAACGCGCTCCACCTTCATCGATCCGTTCCCCTCCTTGGAGGACAACTTCTACTGAGATGGTTATCGTTCCTGCACACTGCCACGCCGGCCCTATCCATCCCTCGCATTTTCTATACACGCGAAAGCGTGGCCGGGTTTCACTTTGAACGCCGGGTCCGTAAAATTTCTTTCCGCAGTTTGAGGATCATGTGAGCCAAAAAGAAAGAGAGGGGGCTTCCTCTTCCCTTCTCTCCTCATGGACTGTTATGTCATCTTATTATTTCCAATATTTGATCTCCCGCCGCGATTTGAATGATGGAAATCCCGTCAAACGGCGGGGAGAAAACCGTGCTTTTGTAAGATTTCCTGGCCTTCCTTGGACAGGATGAACTGAATAAAAGTCTCCGCCAGGTCTTTGTGCACGGACCGTTTCACCACGGCGACCGGCCATGTCCCGATTACATTGACGCTTTCCGGCACAGCGATCACCTGAACCTTCTCCGCCGTCGCCCTTTCACCTCGGTGGCAGGAACAAAGGCCGCATCGCCCTCCCCCAACGCAATCTTGTTCACAATCTGTTTCACATCTGTCTCCTCAGACGCCACGTGGGAGAGAACGGTATCGGAGAATCCCGTCCCGAATTGTAGGGCCTTCGTCGTTGATGCCGGTGGCGATCATGGCACTGTGCGAACGCACCCGGCCATCTTCCCGAACCCTTGAGCACTAGGGCATCCACCAGGACAAAGGGATATCGATGCTCGTTAAAGGGCGTCCCTTCCACGCCTGCACCACCGCATCCAGACGCTTGCATAGGGCCGAAACAGTGGATTTGGAAAACTCCGTGCCGCAGAGTTCCTCGGTGATTTGGGCGATCTTGCGCGTGGGAGACCCCTTGGATGACCATCTCTATGAGTGCCAACACCAAGCTTGTTCGCTTTCATAGACGAGCTAAGGTGACACTTTCAGAGACGCTCGACAAAAGACTCAATCCTTATTGTCGGAATAGCCCATTCCTTGGGAAGAAATTTGGTTAACCACAAAGCGGTGAACACAGTTGCAACGGTCAAATATCCTAGCCACTCTTCTGGCTTAAAACGCTTTCTATTTACTAATACATTCAGGTATCCGATCGGAGGCGTAATCACGATGAGAGCCAATATCACCATCGGACGCAAATACCACTTTTTTGTGTTTTCTTCCATGGATTCTCCTTCCCTACATATCTTGAGGAGTTACAAGAGCCGCATCGGGAAAGCCGATCAAACCAAAAACAGGCGTGATCGGCCCTAGCGTATCACGCCTGTAGAGCTGACCTGAGAATATTGATTCGCAGCTGCAAAGGCCGGTAAAATCCGCCGTACCGGATTTTCCAGTTTTGCACCCATAAATATCGCTTGAAAATTCGACGAACATCATGGGTTTACTGAAGGTCGCCCTTTAAACTTCCGAAAGGATCTATTCTTAGCCTCTCAGGTCCTCGCCTCCGTCGACGTTTGGCACATAATGTAATCTATCAACAACCCCGGATCCAGACAATAGCAAGAAGGGGCTATTATATCGACAAATCTCGACATTTTATTCGATCCCCTCCCTTTGCAAACAGACAGTTACAAAAGATAAATCGATAGTCCAAAGTGACTAGGTCTTTAGTCCTTTCGACAAGGATAATTTGTTCATTAAGCTGAAATTGTCCCCAAACAACTGCTTCCGGGAATATCGGCCACGCCGTTCTTGCGTCCGCAGCCAGCCGGACCATTTCATCACCAGTTCAATGGCCTCTTTGTGTGCCCTTGGTACCGCGTAGGAATCGAGAAGCGGAGTCTTTGTCTTTGAATTCCACTCACCGAATAGCCCCCTCCACCTCCGACACGTCCCCCAGGCGAGACACGTCGTAACCCCACAGGGTCTCCATCTGCCGCCGGAAAGCCGCCGTCCGCAACAGATCCGCCAAAATGGATACAGGGGGTTCCGCCAGCCGGCGAAGCGGGACCAGCAGGTCAAAGCTGTGTTCTTCCACAGGTAAAAACGAAAGATTGAACAAATGGGCAGCAAAGGAGGTGGTGAGTCCGGCATCGGCCATGCCCGAGGCGATCATTTCCGCCGCCCGGATGTGATCGTCCGCCTCTACGGGACTCCAGCGGACCTCGATTTCCGGGAGCCGGGCGAGAGTCTCCTCGTACAATCGCCCCACGGCGGTTCCGGCCGGACGGGAAACCCAGCGCAGATCCGGCCTGGCCAGATCCTCCAGTCCCGTCACCCCCTTGGGATTGGCCGGCGCCACCGCAATGCCCACCTCCCAGCGGGCAAAATGAATGCAGACCAAAGGCTCGGGGAATCCCGACTTTGTTCCTCCGGACGGCGGCGACGATTTCCGGATGTCTTCGAGCATGGAAAAGACGGCTCCGTGCACGCCCGCCAGATGCACCCGCCCCTCCGCCATCGCCCGGACGGCCGGTTCGCTTCCCCGGGTAAAAGACGCGATCCGCACCGGCGCACCGGTTTCCGCCGCCCACTCCCGGAGGATGGTCAGGGCCGGATCGCATCCCGCGATGGCCACCGTGCGATCGGCGGCCTGGAAACATTCGGGAGACAGCGGTTCCGGATACCCGGATAAGCCGACCATCCCGTCCACCGGCGCCGCCGCCTCCCTCTTCTTTAGGGGATAGGCCACCAGTTGACCGTCCACCCGGGCAAATCGCACCCGCAAACCGGGGGCCGGGTCGAAATCCGGATCCCCCCAACGAACGGCTTCTTCTTGCACCACGCCGAACAAATCTTCCACAGTCGTATTCAGAGCCCGAGCCAACTCCAGGGCCACCCAGACCGAGGGCAGACTCCTGCCCGATTCGACGGCTCCGATCAATTGCCGGCTCACCCCAAGGCGATCGGCCAGGGATTCCTGGCTCATGCCCAACTGTCTGCGTCGCTCGGCGATGCGACGGCCGATCCGTAAGGATTCAGCTCTCGATCTCCGTTTCATTGTCGAAGGCCCCCTTGTTTTCGAGATCCGCCGCCTCCCGTTCACCGTCCTCCGGAGGAGGCCCTTCACGCACCCATTCCTCTACCCTTCCTTCAAAAACGATGCGTCCTTCGCGCAAGACCATCACCCGGTCCGCCAGGTGACGCACATCTTCTAAATCGTGGGTGACACAGAGCACCGGGCAGGAGGCCTCTTTGAGCACGGAACGCAGAAACTCCCGGATATGATGCCTCGTCTGGGGATCCAAGGCGGCCAAGGGCTCGTCCAGCAGAATGTAATCCGGATTCAATACCATGGCCCGGGCCAGAGCCACGCGTTGAGCCTCGCCTCCGGAAAGGCTCCCCGGCATCCGGGAGGCGAGGTGTTCGATGCCCATCCTTTTCAACATGTCCCGCACATGCTCGTGCCGCTGGCGAGCCGGAACCCTCCGGGCTTTGAGCCCGTACTCCACGTTTCCAAACACGGTCAGACGGGGGAACAAAGCGTACTGCTGCGGCACGTAACCGACGTTCCGGCGTTCCGGCGGTACAAATACGCCGTCGGTCGAAGAGAACAAATTCCGTCCGCGGAACCGGATCCACCCCGCCGCGGGACGCGTCAACCCCGCCAGACAGCGCAACAAGGTGGTCTTCCCCGACCCGCTGGGCCCAAGGATTGCAGTGACTCCGGGGTCCACCTCTCCTTTTACAACCAAAGAAAACGGCGACAGGGGGACTTGGATGTCGAACGCCAGGATGTCCCTCATGTTCGGCCCTCCTCCCAAACCCGGCGGCTACGACAGATGCTGTCGCAATCTGGACAACAGCCACAGCAGCCCAAATCCTACGAGGATGAGCACGATGGCCAACGTCAAGGCGGCGTCCAAATCCCGCTCCATGACGGTGTAAATCGCCAAGGGCATCGTCTGGGTAACCCCCTGCATATTCCCGGCGAACAGCATCGTGGCTCCGAATTCGCCGAGGGCCCTGGCCCAAGCCATCGCCGCCCCGACCACGAGCCCCGGCATGGCCGTCGGGAGTTCCAGTCGAAAGAACGTTCTCCAAGGACCTGCTCCCAACGTGCGGGACACCTCGATCAACTGCCTGTCGACCGCCGCAAACGCCTGGCGGGCGCTCTGAACGTAAAAGGCCGACCCTTCAAAGGCTTGGGCAATCACCACAGCTGCGGTGCTGAACGGCAGGGCCACTCCCCACTCGGCCAAATACCGCCCGACGAGGCCTTCCCGGCCGAAGGCCATGAGCAGCGCCAAACCCGCCACGGCGGGAGGCGTGATCCAGGGGAGCTGCAAGAGGGCCTCCACGGCCGCCCGGCCCGGAAACGGACGGTCCACCGCCAATCTGTGGGCCAGCGGCGTCCCAAAGATCACCACCACCAGCAGGGCCATACCGCTCGTCCGCACACTTAGCCCCAAGGCCTCCCGAACCACATCTTCTCCGAGGGCCGCCAGGAATCTCTGCGGCGTGACAGAGAGAAACAGACTCAAAACGGGCAGAAACAAAAACAAGAGCAAAACCAATCCTATTGCCCATTCGACAGCGGAAAGAGACGAGGCGCTCTGCGTCTCCAGAGCTCGCCGCCGGGCCGCAAACCATTTTTTTCTCTCCCGAACCCGGCCATCGCGTCGAATGGCGGAGCGCGACTGATCGGATCGATTCATCATCGTAGAGCGTCCTGGTTGCAAAATCTACCCGAAACTTCTTTCGAGTAGACGGCCTCCAGACCGGCCTGCACCTCCCTTCAGATCGCGGTCTTCAAGAGACGGGAATAAAACCGTACTGATGTAAGATATCCTGGCCTTCCCGGGACAGGAGAAACTGAATAAAGGACTCCGCCAGGTCTTTATGAGAGGATTGCTTCACGACGGCGATCGGATAGGCTCCCGTCACGTTGACGCTTTCCGGCACAGAAATCACGTTGACCTTTTCTGCTGTGGCACCCTGTACGTCAGTGCCGTAAACAAAGGCCGCATCCCCTTCCCCCAAAGCAATCTTGTTGACAATCTGCTTCACATCCGTCTCCTGCGACACCACATGGGAGAGCACGGTATCGGAAAATCCGGCGCCGAAAACCTGATCGGCTCGCTTGAGGGATTGTCGCGCGTAGATGCCGACAGGGAGATCTTGCACCCCTAACACAACCCTGCTTGCCCGGAGAAGGTCTTCATATTTTTGTAATCCGGCCGGATTGTTTTTCGGAGTAATCAGGACAAGAGAATTTTTCGCAAAAAATTTTTCGGGCTCGACCAACCCTTTTGATTTCGCTTTCTCCATGTTGGACGTGTCGGCGCTGGCAAACAGATCGGCGGGCGCGCCCTGGCTGATTTGCGAAACCAAGGTAGGACTGCCGGCAAAATTAAACCGCACCGCAACGCCCGGGTGAGTCTGTTCAAAACGCTTCCCGAGATCTTGAAAAGCGGAAGTGAGAGAAGCCGCGGCATAGATGTTCAGGGTCACACTCTGTCCGGAACCGTCTTGGCCTGTGGCGGATGATCCGGAGCCGGGCTTCGCAGACCCGCAACCGGTCCCCCATACTATGGATGTACACAGAATCGCCAAAAGGGAAAAGATCGGTAAAGTTTTTTTCCTGATCATGACCTTCACCTCTCTCATCAGAATCGCCCCGTCGCTCCGGGATGAGCAACTCGAAAGGCAAATTTCAATAGCATGAAGCAAACACTGATAGCATCAGAGGTATTATACCCCGCTCCGTCGGCTCAAATCTAGCTTTGAGCGGTGGAATTTTTCCAATTTGCCGTCGCGTCCGGTCGCGTCCGGTATGCCGAAACCGGGAATGCCTTGCGGGAACAGCCGCCGGGGCATTCCGGCTCTGTACATTTTCTGCCGATCGCGGTGCGATAATATAGGAGAAACCCGTCGATATCCCCGCACAGTTTGCTATAATGGGAGTTGCAAGTCCACCATTTTCTTCAGGAGGGAACGAGGTTGGCTTTCGTCATCACATCGCCATGCATTGGGGAAAAAGCTGCTGAATGTGTCGAGGTGTGTCCCGTCGACGCGATCCACGAAGGGGAGGACCAGTATTACATCGACCCGGATACCTGCATCGATTGCGGGGCGTGCGAACCGGTTTGCCCGGTTCAGGCGATTTATCAGGAGGACTTTGTCCCGGAGAACGAGAAGGAGTTTATCCAGAAGAACCGCGATTTCTTTAAGAAATGACGCGGACGAAGTCCGTTGGCGCGATCTTCTCCCGATTGGGGGTTCACAAACAGGCGGGACGGGTGGGAATTCGCACCGAATTCTCGTCCGTCGTCCGTCTCTCGTTTGGCGGCGGTCGGCCGTCGGAAAGAAATCGATGGGGGGTCGGCGGAGCATCATTCCGGACGTTCTTTCCGGTAGAGGCGGTAAAAGGCGTCGTATTTAGATTTTTTGGGGGAATGCTCCTTTTCGTCGCCGGCATTGGATCCCCTCCCGATCCCCTTGGCTTCCGAGCCGGACTTCTTTCTTTGCTGGAACTGCTGCCGGTGGGCCTGCAACTCTTTTAGGGAGCGGATGTTTTTCCGTTGCCATTCCAACAAAACCCGGTCCATATACCTCAAACTCAGGGTTCCCGACAACACCGCTTCCCGAAGGGCTTCCTGAATCATCCACTCGGGATAGGCGTCCTCATCCAGCCAATGGATCAACTGCTCAATTTCGATGGAAGTGAGGGGACGGCCGAATTCTTCCTCGAACTTCCGGAGCAGGCGGCCGGCGGCGTCCGCCGTCACCCAGGGCCTGGGCAGTTCTTCGACGTTGCGTTCCAACCACAGGCGCGCCAACTTCCGGAACAAAGGAGACAAGTCGTAGCCGTCCTGCCAAGTTCCGGTGTGTTCGTCCAGCCGGTGATCCAGGGCCATCAGATCGAGACCGATCAACCGCTGGATCATCGCGGCGATTTGATCTTCGGAGGCGGACATGCGCCGGGACAATTCCCCGTAGGTGGGAAACACCGTATCTTCCCATTGCCGCATGTATAAAAGGTGCAGGATCAAGACCAGTTCTTCATCCCGCAGTCCCAAATCCCGGTACCATCGCAGCAATTCCGCCGGAATCGCCAAGGCGGAGCTGGCGAGAAGCCGAGCAATGGCCGATGTTCCCGCAGGATCTCCCCGAAATTCTCCCATCCGGAACCTCCCCCTCTCTTTGCCGCATTTGCCCGGGTGTCCGGCAGTTCCCGGCAAAAACATCCACCGGGTTTGTCCGATCAACCGGCGTGGGACAGAGCATCCCTTCGGGCCAGCTGAGCGCGGAAGGCGTCGCCGTCTAAACTTTCCTCTTGCACCAGCAAACCGCTGAATTCTTCAAGAACGGGGCGATATCTTTCCAACATTTCCTTGGTTTTTATTTCTAATGAAGATAAAATCTTCCGAATCTCTTCGTCCAACAGTTTTTGCGGCAGATTCTCCGCATCCACGATTCCGAGCTCCGACAATCCGCATTCGACTTCGGTGCGCGCCAAGCGCGAAGCTTGTTCGAAGTCGTTCTGCGCACCCGTGCTCCGATTGCCGTACACCAATTCTTCCGCCACCGCCCCGGCCAATGCCACCATGATCTGCCCGTCCAATTGATCTTTGGTATACAGATAGGTGTCGCCCTCCGGCACTTGCCGAACGTAACCTAGTGCGTTCCCCCGCGGGGAAATGGTGATGTGGGACACCGATCCCGGTCGAACAATTTCACTCACGATCGCGTGTCCGAGTTCGTGAACCGCCACCCGGCGGAGTTCTTCCCGGCTCGGAACCCGCCCCGTCCGTTCTCCCATCAACACTTTGTCGATCGCATCGCGGAAATGGGACTGCTCGATCCGATCCTTCCCCTCGCGCAATGCGATAATCGCCGCTTCATTGGCGAGGCTCTCCAACTGCGCCCCGCTGAACCCGAATGTCTCCCTCGCCACCTGCTCGAGGTCCACCGATGGGGCGAGCGGCTTGTTGCGCGTCTGGATCTGGAGAATGTGCAGCCGTCCCTCCTTATCCGGGAGGTCGACCTTGATGATGCGGTCGAACCGGCCGGGGCGCAACAACGCCGGATCGAGCGCGTCGATGCGGTTTGTGGCGGCCATGACCAATACCAGCGGATCGGATGTGGTCTGCATGCCGTCCATCTCGGTCAACAGTTGGTTCAAAGTCTGGTCGTATTCTTGATGGCTGTGCGCTCCGCGCCTTCCGCCGATCACGTCGATCTCGTCGATAAAGATGATGGCACTGTCCTTTCCCTCCCTCCGGGCCGACTGCCGGGCGCGCCGGAACAGTTCCCGCACCCGCTGCGCCCCTATTCCGACGTACATCTCGACAAATTCGCTTCCGGATGCGGCCACAAAGGCCGAATCGGTGTATGTGGCCGCCGCTTTGGCCATGAGGGTCTTTCCGGTGCCGGGAGGCCCTGCGAGCAAAATCCCCTTGAGGGGTCGGATTCCCAACTGCCGGATCCGGTCTCGGTAGCGGAGAAAATCGAGCGCTTCCATCAGTTCCCGCTTGGCGTGTTCCTGTCCGCCGATCTCGTCGAAGCCGACCCGGTGCCGCACCGGAGTCTCCACCCGGCCGGCGGCGGTCGGACCCCTTCTCTCCCACAACAGGTAGGCAAAGCTCAACAAAACTCCGATCAACACCAACGGCAGGACGTTGACTCCGAGAAACCCGAGAAACAAGAGAAGGGCAACGGCGGCCCCCGCTACGATTTCCGTCATGAATCCCTCACCCCCTCTGTTCAACCGCTCCCGGGAGCATGGTGCTGAAGGCCCGGTACGGCAAAACTTGGTATAAAAACGCCCCTTCGTGACTGACTTGAACGTAGATATGATAAGCGTCCATCGTCACCCGGCATTGGAATTGCCGCTCCGCGGCACTGGTCTGAAGGGCCCGCACCAGATCCCGGAAATTGTATTTTTCCAGATCCTCATAGAGGAGCGGCTGTTGTTCGTCCCACCAGCGGTCCAAGGGCGGACTGGAGCGGCTTTGCAGTTCAATGACCGCCAGCTCCCCCAATTTCGGCAAGACCACCCGCTGGATCGCGCGATATGTCTCCTTGAGGTCGTCTACAGCCCCGAGAGACACCGTGACGAGGGCCGACTTTCCCTCCAAGGACACAGAAACCTTTTCCACCCCTGAGATTTGGGCCAGCTGCCGCTCGAGCGGCCGAATGACTCCGTACGTGCGGTACAGACTCCAGCCGGCCACCAATACGCCGAGAGTCACGAGAAACGCGAGACCGGCAACAAGGATCCGGAATTTCGCCATGGCCGTCTCCCTTTTCTGAGGTTCCCAAGTTAACATAAAAAAGAAAGGTACTGGACAAGTATATCATACTTTTGGACGGCATTCATTCCTGTTTTCTTTCCACCCCCCGCCGGAAGAAACGGCGTTCAGCCCTCGAGAAGGTACACGCGCACGATCTCGCCGCTCGTCCAGTCGACGTACACATAGAGATGATTACCATCCTCCGCCGTCCCGAACAACTCCCAGAGGACGCGCCGCTCGGTACCCGGCCCGGGCGGGTCACCGGGACGGAGGGCACCCGGCTCCGTCAGCCCCGGAACGGCCCGGATCAATCGCGCCATGGCCGGCGAGGCCTGCCGGGCGATGGAAAAAGCTTGTTCTGCCGACAAACCCTCGTCGGCCGCCCGCCTGTACACCCACACCTCCCCTTGGGTCCAGACAAAGACCCGGCGCCCGGTGTCGTCGGTGCCGGTAAACACCCAAAAGGTCGGTCCCCCGCTGTAAAAATCCACTCGTTCCACCCGGTTCAACAGCCCTTCCCGAATAAGCGCCTGGGCGGTTCTCCGGACTTCTGGACGCGCAGCCAGCGTCGCGCTGTGGGCGTACCAAAGCACACAGGCCGCCAGGACCGCCAAGCACGCGGCCAAAAGCGCAAAAACCCGGACTTTTCCCTTCATGCCCGATACACCGTGAGAACATATTCCCCGGAATGTTCCCCCCGCGCCAATCCGAAGACCAGGCCCCGGTCTTTAAGAGTCCGGTTCAAAAAATCCACCAATTTGTACAGGTCCTCGAATCCTTCCGTCCGAAAGACCCCGAGCACCTCCAACTGGTTCTGCTCGCCCATCCCTATCGCCTCACCATCCGTACCTGGTAAAAAAAACTTCGACACAACGGCTCTCGCACGGGCGATACTAAGGGACACGCCCCGAGGGAGGTGGGAGAGGTGCCGACGCCGTCTTCGATTTGCGGAACCGATTCTCCGATCTGTCGTCCCTCGTTGGGTGTTCCCGATCCGAAAACGGGTTGCCCGCAGTTCCATCCCGTTCAAATCCAAACATCCCGGGACCGGGCCGCCTGCATGCGCCCGGCGGTGCCCGGACTTCGATCCCGGGGAACAACAGGAGGACGGGGATGATCCCGTCCTCTTTCGCCGCAACCGGTCAAGAGGCAAACCGGGACACAATTTGTCTGACCTGGTAAACGATCTTCTCCCGATCCAAAGTCTGGGGTTCGCGATTGCGCAACAACCAGCGGCCCGCGCACATCACGTCTGTCACATCCCGTGATTGGGCCGCATACACCACGTGACTGACCGGATTGTATCGGGGGATTAAATGGGGAACATTCTCATCGAGCAAGACGAGGTCCGCCGGGGCTCCCGGAGAAAGGGTACCGAGGCCCTCTTCGAGAAACAGCGCGCTGGCTCCCCCCCGAGTTCCCAATGCGAGGGCCTCATCAGCGGAAACCGCCTCCGGATCGAGTTCCACCCCCTTGTGCAGGGTCGCCGCCAGGCGGATTTCTTCCAACATGTCCAAATTGTTGTTGCTGGCCGCCCCGTCGGTTCCCAGCCCCACGACAAGGCCCTTCTGCAACATCCGGCGCAACGGAGCGACTCCGCTGCCGAGTTTCAAATTCGAACCGGGATTGTGGGAAACGCGGACATCCCATCGCTTCATTTCGTCCAAGTCTTCGTCGCTCACATGCACGCAGTGGGCGGCTAGGGTCGGGCGCTCGAACAATCCCGACTCCGAAACCGCGAGGACCGGCGTCCGGCCGTACCGGGCGCGGATCTCCTCGACCTCCGCCCGGGTCTCTGCCAGATGAATTTGAACGGGCACGTCCAGTTCAGCCGAAACCTCGGCTACCTGCCGCAACACTTCAGGAGGACAGGTATACGGGGCGTGCGGTCCCAACATCGCCGAGATCCGGCCCCCTTCGGCGCCGTGCCAACGGCGCACGAACGCGCGACTTTCCTCAATCGCCTGCCGGCCTGCATCGGGGCCAATCCCGATGATGCCACGGCACAAAACCGCCCGAATTCCCGCTTCGGCCGCCGCTTCCGCCACCCGATCCATGTGGAAATACATGTCGGCAAAGGTCGTCGTGCCGCCGGAGATCATTTCCAAGATTGCCAACTGGGTTCCCCAGAAGATCTCTTCCCCCGTGAGGGTGTTTTCCACCGGCCAGATCCGGTTTTGCAACCACTCCATAAGGGGCAGGTCGTCGGCAAATCCCCGCAACAGCGTCATCGCCGCGTGGCCGTGAGCATTGACGAAACCCGGAAGCACAATTTTTCCCTTCGCGTCGACCACCTCGTCCTCCGGCCTGGCCTCTCCCTCCCCAGGTCCGGCGGAGACAATCCGCCCGTTTTCCACCGTTACATGTCCGTTTTCATACCAAAGACCCGGCGCTGTCACCGGGATCACAGTACCTCCGACGATGCGGATTCTTTTCATCCTCTCCACTCCTAATGCCCGATTCCGTCCCTATCCGCCGCCGTGGGGAGGTAGGCCGCCTCTGGACCGGAGGAGGGATTCTCCTCCGCTTGACTCCGATTTAAACCCCAGACGTCGAATGGCCGGCCCGTAGGGTGCCCGAAGAATGCCCTTTTCCGTGACGATCGCGGACACCAGCCGATGGGGCGTCACATCGAACCCCCAGTGAAGTGCCTTCGCTCCCCGGGGCGCCACCGCCACACCGGCTACTTCAAGCACTTCCCGGGGATCCCGTTCTTCAATCGGAATCTCTCCGCCTTCCTCGAGATTCGGATCGAAGGTGGAAACGGGAGCTGCGACGTAAAACGGAATGTCGTGAAACTGCGCCAGCACCGCCAACGAATAAGTCCCGATCTTGTTGGCTACGTCGCCGTTGGCCGCGATCCGATCGGCCCCCACAATCACCGCGTCGACCCATCCCTTGGCCATCAAGGCGCCGGCCGTGGAATCGGTGATCACCGTGGCGTCGATCCCGTCCCGGAGAAGTTCGTAGGCCGTCAGGCGCGCTCCTTGCAAAAACGGCCGCGTTTCGCCCACCCACACCTGGACGCGCTTTCCCGCTTCGGCAGCCGCCCGGACAATTCCCAGAGCCGTGCCGTATCCGCCCGTCGCCAGCGCCCCGGTGTTGCAATGGGTCAAAATCCTCGCCCCGTCCGGCACGAGCTCCTTTCCCCACCTTCCGATGGCCCGGTTGATCGCCTCGTCCTCTTCGGCCATCGCCGAAGCCTCGGCCTCGAGCATCTCCGCCAGCGTTCGACCGTCGCCCCCGCGCAACCTCTCGACAGCCCGTCTCATCCGGTCGAGAGCCCAAAACAAATGGACGGCAGTGGGACGGGTAGCCGCCAATGTGTCCACCGCCTCACCCGCTGCTTCCCAAGGATCGCCTCCGCGGCGGAGGGCCTCCTTGACCGCCAACACCACGCCGAAGGCAGCGGCAATCCCGATAGCCGGAGCTCCCCGCACTTTCATCTCCCGGATGGCGGAAGCCACTTCCTCCACCGTGGAACAGCGGACCCAGTGTTCTTCTCCGGGCAACCGGGTCTGGTCCAACAGGGACAAACCGTCCCCCGTCCATGCGATGGCGCGCAGCAATCCCCTATCCCCCCGTCGTCCTGTTGCTTGTCCGAACGAACCGCCGAATTCTGGTACCATTTAATCAACGAGGGCCATAAAAGTCAAGGACGCCCGTCACGAAAAACGGACGTCCTTCTTCGCAAGTTTGGCCACGCCGATCACCGTGTCCGCTCCCCCGTAGTAGATATAGTAATCGTCGGGCATTTCCGCTTGACCGCAACTGAACACCACGTTTGGAATCCATCCGCGGCACTCCCAGTCCAGTTCGGGCTCCAAAATCGGCTGGTCCTGGCGAGCCAAGACCTTGGTGGGATTGTTCAAATCGAGCAAAGCCGCGCCCAGCCGGTAGACGTTCTGTTCGTCCGCTGCATGATAGATCAGCAGCCAACCGTGCTTGGTCTTAATGGGCGGACCCGCAATTCCCAATCGGGAGGATTCCCAGGAATGGGGAATCGGGGACAAAATGGAGACGTGGTCCGTCCAGTACACCAGGTCTTCGGAAAAAGCGATCCAAATGTCCGGAAACCGCCGGTGGAGCATGACATACCGCCCTTCGATCCGCTCCGGGAACAACGACGCATCTTTATTCGGTTCGTCCAGCACCACACCGTGCCTTTCCCAATGAATGAGATTGACCGACGTGGCCAAGCAAATGCGGTAGTCCCCGGGATACCGTCCTCCGTAACCGGTGTACATCATGTAGAACCGGTCATCTATGAACACGATCCGCGGGTCCTCCAACCCCCGCTGCTCTTGTCCAGCTTGGTTCGTCAAGAGGGGCCGGTCGAAGCGCCAGAATTCCAACCCGTCCCGGCTCACTGCATAGCCGAGACGGGAGATGTAGTTTCCGTACTTCTGGTGGCACGGTAAATCGGTCGCCCGATAAATCAAATGGACAAGCCCGCGGTCGACGACAACGGCGCAGTTGAAGACAGCGGACCGTTCCCAGTCGTGGTGGGGATTCGGCTTTAGGATCGGGTCCTTGGACAGGCGTTCGAGTTTCATCGACATCGCCCCTCAGCTTCCACTCCTATCTCATGTTTCATCTATCATTTGTATGCAGGAGCGCAGAGGTTTGTCAAGAACTTCTTTTTTCCTGGAGCTTGTCTAATTGGTCGAGAAGCGGGCGAACGTCGACGCCGGGGCCCAAGACAGGAGCGAACAGATCTCCCTCTCGTCTCACCCGGTCGGCCGCGAGGCGCAACGTCCACGTCTCGGGCGGAACGGCGCTTTTTACCTCTTCCCAGTGCAGCGGCATCGAAACGGGGGCTCGGGGTTTTGCCCGGGGGGAATACGGCGCGATTAAAGTCCCAAATCGAACGCGAGGTGGGTGGGGTGATCCAGGAGAGGAAAACAACTAAAACCCACATGATATTCAAGGGCCGCCAACTGTCCGGGCCGGAGCAGTGTCTCCGGCCGGTCTGCGGCCACCGCGCCACCTCCCGGGCCGGGCAGGCGCGTGATCCACTCCGGCATCTCGGCCGGGGGGATGCTTTTGGTAAAATCCCTTCCGCAAACCCAGGTTGGACAACGGTCCCGCCTCTTCCGTCACACCGGACGAACCTCCTTCAGCACAGGTTGGCGCAAATGTCCGGACGGCGTCCACTCGGCGAATTCGATTTCGGCTTCGAGCACGGGGCGCCACCACACGGCCCCGGGCATCCGGTCGAGGTCCCGGAACGGCGAAATGATCGACGACCAAACGGGGCGAAAACCGCTTCAAAACAGCTTGCTCCGCTTCCGGGACCCCGGAGCCCACGTTCCCTATGTACCGGAGGCCGTCCGGCTGTTCCAACTAGCAATCGGCAAGACCACCCTCGACCGCCCCCTTTCGCCGTTCGCCTCAAAGTCGAAGCCCTCGGGCATAGCTTTGAACGGACAGAAGGGGGACCATCCCTTGAAACCGATGGTTTAGTCGACATAATATGCAAGGGCCTGCAGCTCGCTGGTCACATCCGAATAGCGAATGTGCACGTCATCGGGCACCCGAAGGGTCGCCGGAGCGAAATTGAGAATGGCCCGGATTCCCGACCGCACCATCAGATCCGCCACCCCTTGAGCTTCCGGCGCCGGAACCGCCACGATGCCGATTCGGATTCCCCTTTCCTTCACCCGATCGGGCAATCGATCGACTGGTTCCACCACCAGATCGGCTACCTTCATCCCGAGTTTGCTCGGATCTTTGTCAAAAATAGCGGCGATGGATAACTGCTCCTGGCGCAGACGATTGTAGTTGCTCAACGCGATACCGAGGTGGCCGGCGCCGACGAGGGCCACAGGAATCGAGCGGTCCAGCTTGAGAATCTGACAGATTTTCGCAATGAGATAGGGGACGTTGTATCCGATTCCTTTCCGGCCGAATTCTCCGAAATAGGCGAGATCTTTGCGGATTTGAGCGGGATTGATGTCCAGATCCCGGCCCATCTCCTGAGATGAGACCGTCTCCACGCCCAGCCGGTTCAGTTCCTGTAGATAACGCAAGTAAATGGGAAGCCGACGGATCACCGTATTCGACACGTGGCGGGTTTTCGCCTGCAATCTCACAATCCCTCCAGTCGCCGATTACCCTTAATCATACATTTTAGCATAAAAAAAACTCATCCTACACCGAATTAATTGAGACAGATTATCAATTTCTTTTCATTGACCAACGTTTTATTAGCAGCGCGGGAGGACCGGGGAGGCTGATTAAATTACATAATATATCTTATGTTTCCTTATCATACTTTCCCTTCAACGAGTCCAGCAGTTCGACCGCCCACCTCCCCCATACCCCACCGCTCCGGGCCGCTTCTTTCCACCGGGAAACGGCCGCCTCTTCGTTTCCCCGCTCGCGCTCCACCCACCCCATCGCCAACTGGACCGGACCGTGGAGATCAGGATCTCGGGCCGCCCGCTCCAGGTAACGGGAGGCGGCTCGGTCATCTCGATCTTCCATTTCCACCCACCCGAGATAGAATAACGCTTGCGCCTCTTCGCGATCCAAGCAAAGGGCTTTTTTCCACGCTCCCCTCGCTCCCGCGCGATCCCCGGTCCTCCACCTGGTCCATCCCAATCCCGTCCAGATGGGCGCTTCCCGGGGAAACCATTGAACGAGCCTCCTCCAGAGGATTTTGGCTTCCTCTAAGTAGCCGGCGTGATCGAGGAGCAAAGCCAGTTTCCGACCGAGCCGCCATGAATGAGGGACCGTGCGGTAAGCCCGGACGGCCCACTCCCCGGCCTGTTTCCACCGGCCCATTTGCTCCAACACTTCGATCACCGACAACCATGCGTCTTCATCCCGGGGATTCAATTCCAAAACCTTGGAAAAGGCCCTCAAGGCTTCCTCCGGCCGGTCGGACTGAAAAAGCGCCACGCCGAGATTGAAATGGAGATCCGCCTCGCCCGGCCGGGCTTCCACCGCCCGAACCAGTTCGTCCGCCGCTTCCTTCCATTGACGACGGCCCGCCAACACCTGGGCGCGGGCGTGGTGTGCCGCCGCCACAATCCAGGGACTGCCCTCCGTGGACAAAAGAAATTGCAGATGGCGCTCCGCCTCTTCGTCTCGTCCTCCGGCAAGATGGCTCCAGGCCAGGTAAAGCCGTGCTGCCGGGAAGTCGCCGGCGGCCCGGACCACCTCTTCCAATTCCCGGGCCGCCTCGTTATACATCCATAATTCAAAGAAACCGACTCCCCGGCGAAAAGCTCGCACCACCCGGTCCCTCTCCAAGTGAGGAGGGAGCCGCCACACGATGGTTGTCTCATCCGAGAAAGGTTCTTCCGGTTCCCATCCTTGGTTTTTTGAAACCGGCTTTTCTTTCACGGCTTCTTCCGAATCGAGATCGATCCGGTGCTGCTCGCACAGGCTGGCGATCTGATCCTCGAGTACGAGCCAATGCTCCATCCACTCGTCCGCCTGTCGCCGGAGATTCGCCAACTCCCGAATCACATCTTTTTTCCGATCTTCATCGGCCTGGGCCAATTCCCGCTCGATGCGTTTGAGCGTCCGGAACCATTGTTCAAAATTCGGCAACATCATAAACCCCCCGGCCGTCTCTGTTCCTTTGTAGTATGAGACGACCGGGGGGAATCCATCCTGATCAGACTTCACCGCTCGGGTTCGCAGTGGTCAGCCACTCGTCCTCCCGGACGAAAGGTTCTTCTTCCAGCAGGCGTTCCACCCGATTCCGGGCGTCCAGCAACGCCACTTTCGGACGATGTGTCCGAGCCTCGGCTTCCGTCAACCAACCATATGCCATAATGATGACGATATCGCCGGGCTGTACCAGTCGAGCGGCCGCCCCGTTCAAGCAAATGTCACCCCGCCCCCGGGGGCCGGGAATCACATAGGTTTCCAGCCTCGCTCCGTTGTGATTATTGACCACCTGAACCCGTTCATGGGGCAAAATCCCCACTGCATCCAACAAATCCCTATCAATTGTGATGCTGCCGACATAATGGAGGTTCGCCTCGGTAACCGTTGCCCGGTGCAGCTTGGCCAGCAACATATGACGCATCACGATGGACTTCACCTCTCTTTCTCCGGTCCCAAGGCAATATTGTCGATCAATCTCGTCTTCCCGACGTACACGGCGGCCAGAAGCCGGCAAGGCCGGTCGATGGTTTCGACGGGCTCCAGATCCTCCTCTCCTACAATGGACACGTAATCGATCACGAGCCCTGCCGTACGGAGTTGTTGTTCGACTTGGTCGATAATCGTCCGGCTCCGGCGTTCCCCCTCAGCTGCCCGCTCCTGAGCCGCCCGCAGGGCCCTTGGCAAAGCGGAGGCGATTCGCCGTTCCTCGGGGTTCAAATACTGGTTTCGGGAACTCATGGCCAAGCCGTCTTCCTCTCGTACCGTCGGACATCCGACCACCGCGACGGGAAAGTTCAAATCCCGGACCATGCGCTGGACAATCCGCAGTTGTTGAAAGTCTTTTTCCCCGAAAAAAGCCTCGTCCGGTCCGACGAGATGAAACAGTTTGGCCACTACCGTCACGACGCCGTCAAAGTGCCCCGGCCGAGAGGCCCCGCACAGCCGGTCGGCCCACGAACCGACCCGCAGCGTCACTTGGAGCGGCTCCGGGTACATTTCTTCTACGGAGGGCGTGAACAGCAGGTCTACGCCGACGCGTTCCGCCAAGGCGCGATCCCGGTCCAGGTCGCGGGGATACCGGTCGTAATCCTCGTTGGGGCCAAACTGCAAGGGGTTGACAAAAATACTCATGACCACGGCATGTCCGCGCCTTTTAGCCTCCCGGACCAAGGACAGGTGTCCTTCGTGAAGATACCCCATGGTCGGAACCAGCCCTACCGTGTCTCCCGCCCGACGCCGGGCGGCGGTCCATTCCCGCAACTCCGCCGACGTCTCCACCCGGATCATGATACCGTCTCCTTCTTCTCATCCTGGTACGTATGCAGCACCGTCGGAAAACGGCCTTCCCGCACTTCCTCTGCGTACGTCCGGACCGCCTGTGCCGCCCACTCCGCAAAGTTGGCGTATTGTTTGACAAAGCGAGGCGGTTTTCCGTACGTCCAGCCGAGCAGATCGTGAATGACCAGCACCTGCCCGTCGCACGCCACGCCCGCCCCGATCCCGATGACCGGCACAGAAACGGCGTCCCGCACCTCGGCGGCAACCGATTGGGGCACACACTCCAGCACGAGGGAAAAACATCCGGCCTCCTCCAGGCGGCGGGCGTCTTCGACAATTCGGGCCGCCGCATCGGGGCTCCGGCCCTGCACCTTATAGCCCCCCAACTGGTGTACCGATTGGGGAGTGAGGCCGAGGTGCCCCATCACCGGAATGCCCGACCGAACCAAGGCCCGGATCTGAGGCACGACCGGCTCCCCCCCTTCCAGTTTGACCGCGTCGGCACCGCCCTCTTGCACCAACCGCCCGGCATTGCGCAGCGCGTCCTCAACCCCGACTTGGTAAGACATAAACGGCATGTCCACCACCATCAGTGCCCGGCTTAGGCCTCGCCGGACCGCCTTGCTGTGGTGAATCATGTCCTCCATGGTGACCGGTAGGGTCGAATCGTATCCCAAAACGGCCATCCCGAGGGAATCCCCGACTAAAACCGCGTCGACGCCGGCTTCCTCGGCCGTCCGGGCCGTCGGATAGTCGTACGCCGTGACCATCACGAGCGGGCGCTTGCCCTTCTGTTCTTGAAACGCCACAGTCGTCATCTTCACGCGACACCCACTCCTTTCCCCCGAGCCGCCCGGACGCGGAACAGGGGCGACCGGCGCGAACCACGAAAAAGACCTTCCGGCCCGAGAGGCGCGAAAGGTCACCTTGACGCGTTCGTCTGTCTCGGTCCGTCAAACGGCTCAGAGCAGATCTTCCCATTTTCAATTTGAACACCGTCGCACTCGGAAAGTGCAGCCCGGGCCCGGTACCGCCTTTCCCAACTGCAGTATACACTTTTTTTTCAGAAAGGGCTAGTCCATTCCGCCAAATGTGTGAAAAGGCCCGTCAAACAACACTTCGGCACTGACCACCCGTTCCACCCGTCCGCCCCCGGTCTCCACCCACAGGGCCCCTTCGTCGTCGATCCGGCGGGCAACGCCGAAGATAGTCCGGTCCGTCATGAGGACCGAGACCGCCCGGCCGAGGGTCGCGTTGAGCGCCTCCCACCGGCTTCGAAAGGGAGCAAATCCCCCTTCCGCGATGTAGCGGTCGTAATCTCTTTCCAATGCGCCCAATACGGCCTGGACCAAAGTCGTTCGGCACAAGGTGCGGTGTCCGCCCGCCATCGCCAACGATCCGGCCGAGTGCCTCAATTCCTCCGGGAAGTCCTCCTCCCGCTGGAATACGTTCAATCCGATCCCCAACACGATAAATCGGATGTGATCCGTTTCAGCGCTCATTTCCAAAAGAATCCCGCACACCTTGCGCCCGTCGGGCAGGAGCAGATCATTGGGCCACTTGATGACAACGGGCACTCCGGTTTCGCTTCGCACGGCTTCCGCCACCGAAACGGCGGTCATCAGCGTAAGTTGGGGTGCCCGGTGCAGCGGGAGGGGTGGTCGAAGAACCAGGGACATCCAGATCCCCGTTCCGGGAGGCGAAAACCATGGCCTTCCCCGGCGGCCCTTCCCCCCGGTTTGCCGCTCCGCCAACACCGCGTATCCCTCGGGAGCCCCCCGCTCCGCCGCTTCAAAGGCATACCGGTTGGTGGAATCGACGGTCTCCAGAACTTCGAGATGGCGGCCGAACCGGGACGTGGCCAACCCCGCTTGAATCCGGTCCGCCCGCAGGGGCCCTTCGCCGTGCAACAGCCGGTAACCCCTGTGCCGGACCGCTTCAATGGGGTACCCGACCGCCTGGAGGTACCGGATATGTTTCCACACCGCCGTGCGGGATATGCCGAGCCCCCGGCTGAGTTCCTCACCGGAGACAAAATCTTCCCCCGCACCGCGCAGGGCTTGCAGGATTCTCGCGCGCACATCGGTCATGTTCCTTCCTCCCGCCCGTCCCGAACGGCGCCGGCGTACCACCGCGCGAATTCGTACAGCGCCTCCGGCGTATTGGCGACGCGCCCTTCCAAGACCGCCGCCGTGACCCGTCGGTAAAACCGCCCCCACTCCGGACCGGGGGACAATCCCGCCGCCAGGCAGAGTTCCGGCGGGGGAACCGCCAATTCCTTTTCCGTCCACAGGGGCTGAACCCTCTCCGCCTCCGCAAGGCGATCCAAACAGCGACGGAGTTCCTCCGGCCCGTATCCGCGCAAAGCGGCGCAAAAGAGAACCGCCTCCTTCGCCCGCCCTTTCCCGATACGGAACAGTTGGGTCGCCCACTCCGCCGGCGGTGCCGCCGACGGGTCCCATTGGCCGATCTCCCACCACCATTCCACGGCCCTCTGAAACCCCCGGTCTGCTCGCCACCGCACAACTGCCTTCCTCACCCACTCCCGCCCGGCTCCCACCAATCTGAACAGCGCGGCGGTCCTCCCGGGCGCCGAAGGAGCCGTGCGCCGGCAAACCTCGGCCCAACGCCGGACGGACTCTCGGGAAATTCCCGCCAGCCCCGTCCACCAGGCGAGGAAGCCGCTGTCCACCAAGTCGCCGGCCACTCTCCCCACGTCGCCGCATACAAGTCTTTTCCACTCTTGAAAAATCCGTTCAGACGCGATGTGATTTAACTTCGGAACACTGTCGTAAAGGGCGGAGCGGGTGTCTCCGTCCAAATCAAACGAAAGCTCTGCCGCCAGACGAAGGGCTCGAATCGTCCTGAGCGCATCTTCGGCCAAACGCGCCCGCGGATCGCCGACGGCGGCGATCCGGCGTGCCGCGGCATCTCGCAGACCGCCGAAGGGGTCGATCAAATTCCACGAAGCATCGAGGGCCATCGCGTTGATTGTAAAATCCCGGCGCGCCAGGTCCTCTTCCAGCCGAGAGGTAAACACCACGTGTCCGGGGCGCCGCAAATCCCGATACGGCCCCTCCCGGCGGTAGGTGGTGACCTCCACGGGCACCGCTCCGACCAACACGGTGACTGTGCCGAAGGGCAGACCTGTGGGAACGGCGCTCTGAAACCGTTTCAACACTTCTTCCGGCGGGGCCGCCGTAGCCACGTCCACATCGCGAACCGCCCGTCCCAAAACCAGATCCCGCACACATCCCCCGACGAACACAGCTTCCCACCCGTCCTCCGCCAAACGGTCCACCACCTGCCTCCCGGCTTTCCACCACTTCCCGGGAGCAGGAGGAGATTCCAATCCTTTCCGGTTCATCGGAGAAGAGGCTCCAACCCGTACAACATCCCGGTGTAGGTCATCACCGCCCGCACGGCCATCACGACCCCCGGCATAAAACATTGGCGATCCACGGCGTCGTGCCGAATGGTCAACACTTGACCCATTCCGCCAAAAAAGATTTCCTGGTGGGCGACAAACCCGGGCAGGCGAACGGAGTGGATCCGGACTCCGCCGACGTCCGCTCCCCGGGCTCCCGGTCGCAATTCCTTCTCATCCGGACGGCCCGAACGGATCGGTGCGCCGGAAGACACTATTTCCTCCGCCGTCTTGACCGCCGTCCCGGAAGGAGCGTCCAATTTGCGGTCGTGGTGCATCTCCACAATTTCCACATGGGGAAAGAACCGGGCGGCCTCTTTGGCAAAACGCATCATCAACACCGCCCCGATCGCAAAGTTGGGAGCGACCAGGCCGCCGATGTTTTGTTCCCGGCAGATCGCGTCCCATCGCCGAATCGATTCACCGGGAATCCCCGTCGTTCCGACGACCGGCCTCACGCCCAAGGCCAGGGCGGCCTCGACGTGGTGGACCGCCGCATCGGGCCTCGTAAAATCCACCAGCACGTCCGGCTTTCGGTTCACAAGCACTTCCTGTAAATTGTCGCTGAGGGGAACCCCGATCTCGCCGATCCCGGCGACGACCCCCGCATCCGGTGCGGGACGGGTTCCCACCGCCCCGACGAGTTCCAACCCTTCTTCGCGGACCACCGTCCGCACCACTTCCCGTCCCATTTTTCCCGCCGCCCCTACCACGGCGACGCGAATGTTTCCATTAGACATTCGGGCGATCTCCCTCCCCGTCAGCTCTGCGAAACTTTCCATTTTCGGAGGTCGCCGGAGTCCACCGGTCCTTGTCCCGCGTACGGAATTTGTTCATCACCGCCCGGTGGGCCTCTTCGAGATCGATTTGCAGCGCATTGGCCATGCAGGCGACGACAAAGAGGATATCCCCCAGTTCCATGGCGATGCTGCCTTCCTCTTCGTCCGGCTTTTTGGGTTTTTGCCCGTAACGGTGGTTGACCTCCCTGGCCAACTCTCCCACTTCCTCCGCCAGGCGGACGACCAGGGTCATGGGATGGAAATATCCTTCCCGAAACTGCGATATGTATCGGTGAACGTCTTCCTGCATCTCCCGGAGCGTCATGCCGGCCACCGGTGCGTCCCTCCCTCCGGACAAATTCTCTACCCCAGAGTACCACAGGGCCGCCGCCTTTGCCCAGGGGCAACGTTCTCCGGCGGCTCATATCCGGACAACGGGTACATATGATGGGGTGGTGAGGACGGTGAATGAAGGAGGGAATTGCGAATGTCCGAATCCCCCAACCGAACCTTTACGCTCATCCTCGCCCTGGTAGTCGTCGCTTTGACCCTGGCTTTGGTGGTGTACCCGGAGGACGGATTCGAAGCCGGCGTGCACGGAATGAAGATCTTTTGGGACGTGGTTTTCCCTTCCCTGTTGCCCTTTTTCATTCTATCGGAAATCATGTTGGGGATCGGAGTGGTACATGCCCTGGGAGTCCTCCTGGAGCCCCTGATGAGACCCCTTTTCAGTGTCCCGGGAGTCGGAGCGTTCGCCCTGTCCATGGGTCTGGCGGCCGGTTATCCCATGGATGCCGTGATCACGGCCAAGTTCCGGAAAAGCGGCATGTGTACGCGGGTGGAAGGAGAGCGGCTCCTCGCCTTTACGAACACCGCCGACCCCCTTTTTATGTTTGGGGCCGTCGCCGTCGGAATGTTTCACCAACCCGCCGTCGGAGTGTTGCTCGCCGTCGCCCACTACACCGCTTCCTTCCTCGTCGGGGTACTTTTCAAATTTTACGGATTGCGGGAAGAAAAAATGGGACCCCGTCAATTGGAACCCCCCAAAGGACACCTTTTGAAACGGGCCTATCGGGAACTGCTTCGGGCCCGAAAAGAAGACGGGCGAACCTTCGGCCAACTTCTCGGAGATTCGGTGAACGACTCAATCCGAACCCTTCTGATGATTTGCGGGTTTATCATTTTCTTTTCCGTGCTGATCCGGGTCATGACCCTCGCCCGCCTCATGCCGGTGTTGGCTCTTCCTTTCCACGGTCTGCTCCGGTTGTTCGGACTCGATCCGGACTTGGTGGGGCCGGCCCTCAGCGGTTTGTTTGAAATCGATATCGGCACCGCCCAGGCCGCGGCCGTTCAGGCCCCCCTGCTGGACAAACTGGTCGTCGCAAGCGCCGTCATCGCATGGAGCGGACTGTCCGTCCACGCCCAGGTGGCCAGCGTTCTCACGGGCACCGACATCCGGATCGGTCCGTACTTCGCCGCTCGGGGTCTTCACGCCGGCCTAGCCGCCCTGTTCACCGTCCTGTTCTGGCAAATGGGAATGGGACGGCCGGCTTCGGCCGAATGGCTCGAAGCCGTTCCCGTATTCCGCCACGCCATCGCGAGTTCCCGGGATGCCTTTCAAATGTCGCTTGAATGGCTGATGTTGTGGGCGTTGGGAATCGCAATGGCCGTCATCCTGTCACTCCTCGTCGACCTTCTCCGACGAATTCGCGTCCTGATGTGGATCATCCGTTCGCGCTAAAAAGGAACGGCCCGCTGCTGGTGGGCAACGGGCCCGAATTCGCCCTCCCCGCCTTCACCACTTCCCCGCCAACTGCAAGCCGAGGATCACGGCGGCCAATCCCCACACATACCAAGCGAAGGGTTTCAGAGACCTCGCCGACAGGGCGCGAATCATCCAAAAAATCGCCGCATAACCGGATGCGGCTGCGGCTGCTCCTCCCGCGGCCACCACGAGCCACGACTCGCCGGCTCCGCCGGTATCCAAGCGCAACCACTCCTGCAGGGCGGCTCCGGCGATGGCGGGTACGGACAACAAAAAAGAATAGCGAGCGGCTTCTCGCCTTTCCAGACCCCGCCACAACGCTCCCGCGACGGTCATCCCCGAGCGGGACAAAGCGGGGAGGACGGCCAATCCCTGAAGGATGCCGATCCAAAACGCATCGGTCCACCTCATGTCCCCAACCCGTTTTGCGCCCCGGGGAGCCAGTTCCGCCAGGTACAACACGATGCCGGTCACCAGAAATTCCACCGCCAAGGTGTGTCCGCCCTCGAAAAGCGCCTCCACCGGGTCGTGAAGCCAATATCCGATGAGGGCCGTGGGAATGGTTCCCACCACCACCCAGCGAACCTCCGGCGCCCAAGGTCGCAGGACCATGTCGGCGACATCCCGCCGGTAGGCGGCCAGTACCGCCGCCAGGGTGCCCACGTGCAGCCAAATATCGAACGTCAAACTCCCCTCTTGCACTCCCATCCAGCGGTGAAACAGGATCAGATGTCCAGAGCTGCTGATCGGCAAAAATTCCGTCAATCCTTGCACGAAACCGAGTAAGGCCGCGTGTGCAAGATCCAACTCCATCCCCCCTCTGGCTTTTTTTTAAAGATATTGGGACGGGCTCGAAGAATATGCCCGTCATGAAACGGACCTCCGGCCCGTACAGTGAAGGAGAGGGCCGGGCCGGGTCCCGGACGTCCAATCGCAGTAAAGGAGCGCCTTCGATGAACCGGATCAACCGGCGTCTGGCCGTTTCCGTCGGATTTACTTATATCGGGACGATCGTCGGCGCGGGATTTGCCTCGGGGCAGGAGGTTCTGGTTTTTTTCACCGGACACGGTCCGGCGTCCTATCCCGCCATCGTGCTGGCCACCCTGCTGTTCGGATGGGGAGGATCCAAGATCCTGTTGTTGGGGGCCCGTCTGGGGGCCGGCTCGTCCCGACGGCTTACCCTTCACCTCCTCGGCCCACGTTTCGGCCCGGCGATCGACGTCGCCACCGGACTGATGCTCTTCGGCGTCACCGTGGCCATGTTGGCCGGAGCCGGCGCTCTTTTTGAAGAGCGGCTGGGCTTGCCCTTTTCCCTCGGCGTGGTAGGCACTGCCGCTTTGTGCTATCTGACGGTTCTACTCGGCCTCGACGGCATCATGAAGGCCAATGTCGTCGTTGTCCCGTTGATGCTGCTGACCGGAGCCTGGATCTCCCTTCACCATCTCGGACCGCCTTCACCTTCCTTCGCCCAGATCCCTTTGCCCGGGTTCCGGCCCTTTCTATCTGCCGTGTCCTATGTGGCCTTCAACCTGGGGCTGTCCATTTCGGTTCTGGTCCCCCTCGGCGGTTCCATTCGCGACGGAAAAACCCTCCAAGCGGGGGCGTGGCTGGGAGCGGCCGGCATGGGCGCCCTCCTCCTCGGAGCCAACATGGCGCTGTCCCGCTATTGGCCGGCGGTGACGGAATGGGAATTGCCCATGGGACATCTGGCCCTCCGGCTCCATCCCGCGGTACTCGGCATGTTCATCGCCGTATTGTGGGGCGAAATCTACACGACGTTGATCGCCAACGTTTTTGGGTTGGTTCGCCTCGTCCAGGATCTCGGCCGGGAAATCGACACGTCCTGGATCGCCGTCCTGCTGTTGGCCTCGGCTTATTTCGTCAGCCGGATCGGCTTTTCCAACCTCGTTCACTTCCTCTACCCCGTTTTCGGATACGTCAGCCTACTGCTGTTGCTGTTGCTCCTTTGGCCGCGAGTGCCCCCGACCCGTTGACCGCCCTTGTTTCGAATTCCGGCCCTGTGTTACGCTGGGACGGGGTGAGCGGGAATGGACGCGGTCCGGAAAATCGCGGGCATCGCCGCAGGAGCGCTGATCTTTTCCGTAGGTCTTAACAATTTCTTGATCGCCAATCACCTGTCCGAGGGCGGATTTGTAGGACTTGCGGTCATCGGGTGGTATCTGTTCCGCATCCCGGTGGGAGCGACCTTTCTGATTCTCAACATCCCCCTTCTTTGGTTGGGAGGGCGATTGTTCGGCCGCGATTTCGTCATCAAGACGCTCTGGGGGGTGGCCGCAGTCTCCCTGTTTTCCGAGTTGACGAAGGGCATTCAAACGCCGCTGGACGATAAAATGTTGGCAGCCCTCTACGGCGGAGTGCTGTCGGGAATCGGGCTCGGTATCATCTTTCGCTTCGGCGCCACAACCGGCGGAGCAGACGTCATCGCCCGGGTGGTCAAACATTTTTGGGGGATCAGCATCGGACAGACGCTCTTCGCCATCGACGTGGTCGTCATCGGCACCATAGCCGCTCTGATCGGAAAACAAACGGCGATGTACTCCCTCGTCGCACTATTCGTGTCCAGCCGCGTCATCGATTTTGTTTTAGAAGGATTTTCCGCAGCCCGGGCGGCGACCATCATTTCCGATCGCAGCGAGGAAATCGCCGGAAGGATCCACCGCGAACTCGATCGCGGGACCACCCTCCTGCCCGCCGTGGGCGGTTATACCGGCACCCAACGCCGCGTCGTGTACACGGTGGTGAGCCGGGACGAATTGATCCGGCTTCACCGGATCGTCAAAGAGGTGGACCCGGATGCCTTTGTCGTTGTCAACGATGTTCACGATGTCCTAGGGGAAGGGTTTACGCGCTGAGACAGACAAAAGAAAGGGACCGGCTCTCCGCCGGCCCCTCTTTCTCTTTCGGCTCACTTTTGTTTTTGTTTCGCCAGCCACTCCGCAACCTTTTTGACCTGTTCGTCCGATTGCAGTCCCCCGCGGGCGGGCATTTTGGGCGGGAATCCCTTGGAGATGACGTCCGACAGCTGCGCCGCGTTCATCCGGTTTCCGATGCCCAGCAGGGACGGGCCGAACGACCCCTCCAGATTCGGCCCGTGGCACCCGGAACAGGATTGGGCATACAGCTTGGCACCCTCGTCTTCGGGATCGACAACCGGCCCGCTCGCCGTACCTTGCTGACCGCCGGGGGTCGTCGCCTGGGGTCCCTGTTTGGCCAACTCCGCCTTGTGTTCCTCCGCGGCCACATATGTAAGCCAGATCATGAACAGGACGGACAACACCATCGTAGCGGTGGCAATCGGCCGTTTGAAGGGGTGGCGCTCCTTGCGCCGATCCAGCCAAGGCGCCAGCAACAGCGCCAGCGTGGCGATGGCGGGGATGACCACCGTTCCGAAGACGACGTACTTACCGGGGAAGTACTTCAACAATTGATAAAGGAATAGAAAATACCAATCGGGCACCGGAATAAAGGTCGTATCTTCCGGGTTGGCCACCTTCTCCAAACCCACGGGATTGAAGATGACCCAGAGGATGAATCCCACCAGGAACATGGCCCCGACGATCCATTCCTTGAGCAGGAAATTCGGAAAAAACGGTTCCGTTCCAGGCGGGTATTCCTTGTCCCGTTTGAATCTGGGGGTGCCGGGGATGCGCTCCCGATAATGTTCTGCCATGTCTTAAGACCTCCTTCTTTGCAATCCCCCTATCCGCCGCATCCGGATATCATAGCGGGCCGGAAATCCCTTGCTTGCGGATCATGTAGAAATGGGCCGCGAGCAACACGAGCAAGAACGCCGGCAAGAAAAACACGTGAATGGCGAAAAACCGCGTCAGGGTCAGCGCCCCCAGCGTGTCGCCTCCCACCAGCAGGGTCCGGATATAAGGTCCGATAATGGGTACGGATCCTGCGATATTCGTCCCGACCGCCGTGGCCCAGTATGCCTTTTGGTCCCAAGGAAGAAGGTATCCGGTAAAGCCGAACGCCATGACCACCAGGAAAATCAATACGCCGACCACCCAGTTCAATTCCCGGGGCGCCTTATAGGAGCCGGTAAAGAAGACCCGCAACATGTGCAGGAACATCATAATGATGACCAAGCTGGCACCCCAAAAGTGCATCCCCCGCACGATGTTGCCGAGCAACACCTCGTTGGTAATATAATCCACGCTTTTGTATGCGTTGACGATGTCCGGCACGTAATAGAGGGCCAAGAACATCCCCGACAGAATCTGGGTCACGATGATCAGGAAAGTAAGTCCTCCGAAACAATAGACGAAGGCCGACATCTTGTTCGCCGGATTGACGTGAGCCGGCACCTCGTAGTCGGCGATATCCCGCCATATGGGCGTGATATTCAGGCGCTCGTCGATCCAGTCGTACATTTTTGCGAACATGCACTACACCGTCCTCTGATGGATAGATCCCAGCAAGACCTTCCCGTTCTCCACTTTGACCTCGTACACGTCGAGAGGCCGCTGGGGCGGCCGGGTGGGATCGTTGATGCCGTACTTGGTGAAACGGCCTCCGTGACACGGGCAATGGAACCACCATTCTCCGTCCGCCGACGGCACGGGATTCCCCGCCGCGTCCACGCTGCCCGCCACCTGGCACCCGAGGTGGGTGCAGCGCGGCGACATGGCCAAGATGTCTCCGCCCTTCCGGATGACCCACGCCGTCATCGTCGCCTCCCCCTGGTTCCAGCCGTCCGTCCGGTTCACCTTAAAATTGACGAGCTTTGGAAAATCTTCATTAAAGTCGTTCACATGACCGATTTCTACAAACCGGCTCCCGGACGTCCGACGCAGCGGATCCAGAGAAAAAGTGACCAATGGAGCGAGAATGGAAGCCGCCATGAACGCCCCCGTTCCCCCGAGGGCGTACGTCAAAAACTGGCGCCTCGTCAATCCCCGATCCTTCGTCGGCCGCACACCGTCCTCGCGCATGCCTCTCGAACCTCCCCGTCTTCGATCGGCAGCGCACAGGCGAATCCCCGGCACAGGTGTGAAAAACGGCGCGATCTCCCTCCCCCATGTTACCGCCGCCGGCAGTTCGGTGTCAACGCAGCCTCCAAGCGGTCCCAGGGGTACGCGTCCCTGCCATCCCTAATTGTAAACGGTCCGTTTCGAAATCGAAAACAGGAGACCGCTTCAAGAATGTGAACACTTTGTGCCAATCCGCCTGCCTCGCTGCGTACTGATCTCAGGATGTCTGAATCCGCTGCCACATATGCACGATCTCCCCCGCCAGCCGTTCCGTCCAGACGGTCACCGCCCGCTCCCACGCTTCTTCGTATGCCGCTTGGGTGAGGACGTCTTCCCCCGGCAGGACCAAGACGCCACACGGTATCCCCCGCTCTTCCCAAGCTTTCCGGAGATCCGGCACGTTCCCCGCCCAGGCGATCACATAAACCACCGGCCCTGTACACCCCAGGCGGCCCCTCAATCCAGCCGCGTAGGATACCAGAAAATCTCGCACCTCCTCCTCACTTCCCCGGTTTTCCCACAGGAGGGGGGGCGCGCAAACCAGACGGCCCCCGAATTTCTTCTCCAGCTGCTCCGCTGCCGCCTCGGCGGTTTTCACGAAAAGCCCCAATGTCCCCCGCTCATCGAAGCACAAATCGGCCACGGGAATCACCACCGTATCGACATAGCGACCGATTTCCGGCCAATCCTTCGCGGAAATGTCTTTCAAGCGCAAAGTCGCCTCACCTCCGGTTGTTCGAAGAAATGGACTGGAGACATTCCGAGTGTACAAAAAAAGACGCCCCGGCATAAAGCCGGGACGCCGCCGTTTTCCTTTCATTTCCGGCAGGGTTCTCCCACTGACTGGATGGTGCCGTCGGGGTCGGTCAGGCGGCGGATTTCTCCGGCGGCCCGGAAAAACAGGGCGCGGTCGCCGCATTGCAACGCCCGATCCACTTGATCCATCCAGTACCGGTATAACCACCGACGGTGCACTTCGTCCAACACCCAATCCGCCTGGAGTTCGAGCAAAAAGCTGGTTTCTTCCGAAGACATGATCCACCGCTCCCGAACCGCCGCATATTCAGGACAGGTCGCACGATTTCGAAAAAACAGTCCGACGAACAACTCCTCGTCCGGATTCCCTTGGATGTCGCGGAAGGCTTCCGCCACATCGCTCGTCACGCGTTTATTCTTATAAAATCGAAACGGAATCATTGAAACGCATTTGGTAGAAATGAGTAAAGTCTTCGGCAGGCCGTCCAAATCGTCGGTGAAGTGTACGCGGCGCAACAACCGGTCCTGGTTGCTGATGTACCGGAGCAGCCGCCCCGCTTCTCGACTTTGCAGTTCGTAGTGAACCAAAAACCAATGGAGAAACTGCTTTTTGTCGGAAACGCGGATGACTTCGCCCACGCCGCTTCCCTCCCCTCGCGAATCCCATCCCGGATCCGTTCCGCCCCGTTGCAATCGAATCAATTTTCTCTCCGGTGATGTTCAGTATATTCGACAAAGGTGCGTCTTTTTCCTGCTTTACGGCGACCCCGACCACTGCAAGATTTGGGATTCTACATGACCGGGCACATCATAGGGACTGTGGCGTCGCAGCCATCGGACGATGGCTTCCCCGGACCAACCGAGTTCCACCGCCCGGCGAACAGCCGCCCGGTGCAAACGGTACACGTGCATACCGTCCCCCCGGACCGGATCGGCGAAGGTGCCGAGGTCTACCGCAACCCGGCTCACCCACTCCGGGGGCACGAGCACCTCGAATTGCGGCTGCACGATTAGCCCTTCTGCGGCCGGTTCCGGCAACTCCGTCCATTCGCCCAGCAACAGTTCCCGCGCCCGCCCGGTCGCCCGAAAGAGCTGGACGCCTTCCTCCGTCATCCCGGACGCCAGAATCCCCAGGTGAACGAGCATGTTGTAAATGCGGCGATGTTTCACCGTCCGGGCGTCTTCATAATAGTATCCCTCCACATACGGATCGAGAAGCCGGTCCAACCGCTCCCTTTCGATCCATCTTTGTTCACAGGCGTGAGCCACCCAAATCAGGACCGCCCGCAAATTAGGAATCGCCCGGCGGTACAGCATCCTCCAAAACGCAAACAGGTCCCTCAGTTTTTCGGCATCCGGGAGTTCCAACCACGCCCGGACTTCTCCCCCCAATTCTAACCGGTCGCCGGGCATTTCCTTTACATATCCCCGGGCATAACAAAAGTCATAAATTAAAGCAAACCGATCTGGATAGTCGTAAAAACGGCGCCCGTACCCGAACCGCCAGGTCACCGGCCCGAGCGGTTCCTCCCGAATCTCCATCAACCGGAACAACTGATGCTGGTTCCGGCGATACAGTGCCCCCTGAGCGGTGAGCGGAGGCCGGTGCCGTTCTACATAAGCCAGGAAAACGGCGGTATCTCGCACCGCTGCCGTACCTTCATCCCGCCATATCATGGGTTCGGGACTCTCCGGACAGGTTTCGCGGCACCGTTGCCGGATCCACAGCCGGACACCCCGGCGGATCTCCTCGGGAATATGGTACACTTCCCGGGCGGTTCGCCGGCCAGCCGGGAACAGCCACCCCTCGGACAAAAAGGGTTCCACCGCCTCCCGCCAATCTACGCCGGAACCGTAGACGCGCCGGACGGCAGCGGAGAGATCTTCCTTGGCAAGGGCGGTACGGGTATCGCAGGTGAGGGCCAAGACCAATTCCCGCCGGAGTGGGGGCAAGGCCTCCACCCTCCGGCACACCTCCGCCGCCGGCCCGAGACGCGCGACGATGCCCTGGATCAGCGACAATTTTGATGCGGCGTGACACTCGGCGCCGCACCGGGCTGCGATCGTCCGCAAGACTCCAATGTCGGCCGCATTAAGGCAGTCCGTCAATCTCACCTTCGCCCCTCCCCATCGCCAGCACTCGATATTCGTATCCCTGTTCGACCAAAAACTGTTGGCGCCTTCGAGCGAAATCCACCTCTTCGGTGTCTTCGCTCACGAGGGCATAAAACCGCGCTTCTCTCCCGTCCGCTTTCGGGCGGAGCACCCGGCCCAACCTCTGGGCCTCCTCTTGGCGGGAACCAAAACTTCCGGATAATTCTACGGCCACTCGGGCATCCGGCAGATCGACGGCGGTATTGGCTACCCTGGACAACAGCAAAACCCGCCGCTCACCGCTGCGGAAGGCGGCATAGGCCCGTTCTCTCGCCGGTTCCGGAGTTTCTCCCGTGACGGCGAGAACCCCCAATTCTTTTTCCAGTTCCCGAATCTGCTCCCGGTAATGACCGATGATCAGGACGGGATCGTTCCGGTGTTTCTCCAGCAAGCGCCGGACGACCTCCCGTTTATTGGGATTGGTCGCCGCCAACCTCCACCTCTGCCGGGGAGGCGCTTTCTCGTATTGGGCACGCCACTTCGGATCTAAAGGCACCCTCAATTCAAAACATCGGGCCGGAGCGATCCATCCACCCTGTTCCACCGCTTTCCAAGGCAGATCGAAACACTTCGGACCGATCAGGCTGAACACGTCTCCCTCGAGCCCGTCTTCGCGAACCAGCGTCGCCGTCAGCCCGAGCCGTCTGCAATTTTGCAAAGAAGCCGACAGACGGAATACCGGTGCGGGAACCAAGTGGACTTCGTCATAAATCACCAATCCCCAAGGCCGGCGGGACAGGGCGAGGAGGTGGGGCATCCTTCCTCTCCGGTCTTTCTTTGTCAACATGGAATAGGTGGTGACCGTCACCGGGCGGAGATCCTTTTGCTCCGCCGTGAATAACCCGACATCCTCCGGATCGATGTCGCATTTGTCAAGGATCTCGCGCCGCCACTGGTGTGCCGAGGTGTTGTTGGGCGTGAGAATGAGAGTATGTTGGGCGCACCGGGCCATGATCGCCAGACCGACGACGGTCTTGCCCGCCCCGCAAGGAAGCACCACGACGCCGCCCCCGTGTGAACGCTCTGCAAAAAAAGCCTCCACCGCCTCTTTTTGGTACGGCCGCAGATCCCATGCCCCGTGCTCGCCTGCGAGAAGCCGAATGCCGAGCGGTTTTCCGTCTGCACAGCCCGCCCGGTCGAGCACCGGGTATCCCAATACCAGCAACCGCTGTTTCAATTCCCCGCGCCGTCCGGGCGAGACCCTCCACCGTTTGCCGTCCAGCGGCCGGGCCATCCTTTCCAGTTCCTGCTTCACCTCCGGAGGCACCTCCGTCTTCGCCTCCAGGAGGAGACGCCGGCCTCGTCGGAGAAGCACCAGCCCTCCCCAACGGCCCATCGTCTCTACCACCCGGAGCTGAACTTCGTAAGGAACGGGCTGCCGGGAAAAGCGCCGGAGAGTCCCCAACACGTCCCGTGCGGTCCGGCCCAGAGAACAAGCGTGCCATAAACTCATCTCGGTGACCCGGTATTCGTGAACCTTCGGCGGAGTTCGGACCAGTTCGGCGAAGGCGTGCAGTTCCAGAACGGCTTCCCGGAACAAAGGATGTCCGGCGTCGCACCAAATCGTCCCGTCCGCTCCAACCCACAGGACGCCCTCTCCGTCGGATCGGTTCCCCTTCAACCGCTGTCCCTCCCCTCGGCGGCTCAACCCCCAGGATTCCACAAATGGTTCCGGATTATGTAAGGTAAACCCGGCCCGCCCGGGGTTCCGCACCCCGATTTTTGTGTCTTCCATAAGATTTCATATAGTGCATTTTGATCTTCCGCTGCTGTATGATGAAAGTGTTATATGATTGTCTCGATCCAGATTGCGGAGGGAGTGAGAAAACATGAGAAGAAAGTGGAGCTTCGCGGCGGCGTTATTTCTCGGAGGATCCCTGCTCGCCGCTTGCGGAGGCGGAGCCGGTACGACCGGCGGAAATTCGGGCGGGGACACCATCAAATTGGGAGCCAATCTCGAATTGACAGGTTCCGTGGCCGCATACGGAAGCTCGGCCAAGAAAGGGATGGAACTCGCCATCGAAGAAATCAACCAAGCCGGTGGAGTCCTAGGCAAGAAGCTGGAATTGATCCCGATCGACAACCAATCCGACACCACACAGTCCACCACGGTAGCGCAAAAATTGATCGACCAAAAGGTGGTGGCCATTCTGGGACCCGCCACCACGGGTAACACCATGGCCGAACTCAACGTCGCGACGGATAACAAGATTCCAATTATTACGCCGACTGGCACGGCCTTAAAAATCACGGTGGATGAAAATACAGGCAAGACCAACGAATACGCATTCCGGATGTGCTTCATCGATCCGCAACAGGGCAAAGTGGGGGCCGACTTCGTCGCCAAGGAACTGAAAGCGAAAACGGCGGTCCTGTACGTCGCCAGCGACAGCGACTACGCCAAGGGGCTGGCCGAAGCCTTCAAGAAAGAATTCGAAGCCCAGGGCGGCAAGGTGATCGGTCAGGAGTACTACGTGTCCAAGGATGTCGATTTTAAAACGACCCTCACCCGGATCAAAGGCCTGAATCCCGACGTGCTGTACATTCCGAACTACTACGAAGACTGTGGCAAAATCATCAAGCAGGCGAGGGAATTGGGAATTAAACAACCGATCGTCGGCGGGGACGGCTATGATTCGGACACCCTGGTCAGCATCGCGGGGGCGGAAAACACCAACAACGTTTTCTTCACGAATCATTATTCGGCGGACGACCCGGATCCGACCATCCAGAATTTCGTAAAGAAATATCAGGCCAAATACAACCAAAAACCGGACAGTTTTGCGGCCCTCGGTTACGATACGGTGCGGCTGGTGGCCGACGCCATCAAGAGGGCGGGGGAAGCAAACCCGGTCAAGATCAAGGACGCTTTGGCCCAAACAAAAGATTTTGAGGCCGTCACGGGTAAAATGAGCTTTGACGCTCAACACAACCCGGTGAAATTGGTCACCATCATCGAGATGAAAGACGGCAAACAAACGCTCCGCACAAAGATCAAGCCGTAACGGCGAGGAGGGGGGACCGCCCCCCTTTGCCGTGTCCGCGGAGAAAGAGGGGAGACGATGACGACCTTTGTCCAACAACTGGTCAACGGCATTTCCCTGGGCAGCATCTATGCCCTCATTGCCCTGGGATACACCATGGTTTACGGCGTAATCAAACTCATCAACTTTGCACACGGCGACGTATTCATGGTGGGAGCGTTTGTCGCCTATTTCGCCTATACGGGTTTGCACCTGGGTTTTATCGGCTCCTTGATCGTCTCCATGGCCGCCTGCGCCCTGCTCGGCGTCCTGATCGAGCGGTTTGCCTACCGCCCCCTCCGGCAATCGACCCGGATCGCGGCGTTGATCACCGCCATCGGGGTCTCTTTGTTTTTAGAAAACGCCGGCATCATCGCGGTGGGCGCCCAGGCGCGCGGCTACCCCGACATGTTGCCGGGGAGCCCGTTTCAAGTCGGCGGCGTAACCATCAGCACCAAACAGGTGGAGATCATCCTGCTGGCCGTTCTGCTGATGGTCCTTCTCCAGTTCATCGTCCACCGCACCAAAATCGGGAAAGCCATGCGGGCGGTGGCCTTTGACCAAGACGCGGCCCGGATGATGGGAATCGACGTAGACCGGACCATCTCCTACACCTTTGCCATCGGCTCCGCCCTCGCCGCGGCAGCCGGAGTGGTGTACGGCGCCTATTACAGCGCCGTCGACCCCCTGATGGGCATCATGCCGGGGTTGAAAGCCTTTATCGCCGCCGTCGTCGGGGGCATCGGCATCATCCCGGGGGCCATGGTCGGGGGATTGGTGCTGGGGCTCATCGAAACCGCCGTCCAGTCCTTCGGTTTTTCGCTGTGGCGGGACGCTGCGGCTTTTGCCCTCCTCATTCTGATCTTGCTGGTCAAGCCCGAGGGCCTGTTCGGCAGACACGCCCGGGAGAAAGTGTAGGTGACGGCCGTGGTGGATGCGCGCGCACCGGTTTCTTCAAAATGGAATTTTTGGATTCTCCTTCTCGGCGCCCTGGTGATCTACGGCGTCTTCCAGGTGTTGATCGACCAACGAATCCTCAACTCGTATTCCGCGTTGATCCTATACCAGATGTGTTTGAATGTCATTTTGGCCGTCAGCCTGAACCTGATCAATGGATTTACTGGACAATTTTCCATCGGCCATGCGGGTTTCGCCGGCGTGGGAGCGTATGTCTCGGCGGTGATGACGACAAAATTGCACCTCCCCTTCCCCGCCGCAGTCGCGGCCGCTTGTTTGGCAGCCGCCGTGGCGGGCCTTGTGATCGGTATCCCCACTCTCCGGCTCAAGGGCGATTACTTGGCCATCACCACCCTTGGATTCGGGGAAATCATCCGCGTGATCCTCATCAACATGCCCTACGTGGGCGGTGCAGCCGGCATGACCGTCCACCGGGAAACCAACTTCGCCTGGTTGTATTTCTCCGCTCTTCTGACCGTCGTGGTCATCGCCAATTTCGTTCGTTCCCGCCACGGTCGGGCCTGTATCGCCGTGCGGGAAAACGAGATCGCCGCGGAAATGATGGGGTTGAACGTCACGTATTACAAGGTGCTGGCCTTCACCATCGGCGCCCTGTTCGCCGGTCTCGCCGGAGCCCTGTCCGCTCACACCTTCTATTTCATCAAGCCGAATTCGTACGGATTTCTACAGAGTTTCAACATCCTTGTGATTGTCGTGCTCGGAGGGCTCGGAAGCATCACGGGTTCCATTCTGGGAGCAGTGGTGCTGACGCTGATCACCGCCGCCCTTCAGGATTATCCGGAATGGCAGATGGTCATCTACTCCCTCATCCTGATCCTCATCATGATTTTCCGGCCCCAGGGTCTCATGGGCACCAAGGAATTTCGCATTCCCTTTGCGAGGCCGGGCGGAAGGGGGAATGGCCATGTCGCTCCTTGAAATGGACCGGGTGACCTGCGCCTTCGGCGGACTGAAGGCGGTCTCGGAAGTCAGCCTCCGGTTGGAAGCCGGCGAACTGGTGGGACTCATCGGCCCCAACGGCGCGGGCAAGACCACCGTGTTCAACCTGTTGACGGGGGTGTATCCCCCCACGGAAGGCCGGATTCTGTTCGAGGGCCGGCCGGTGTCCGGACAATCGCCCTGGCGGATTAACCACATGGGCATCGCCCGCACCTTCCAAAATATTCGCCTTTTCGGCGACATGACGGTTCTGGACAACGTGAAAATCGCCTGCCACAACCAGGTGCGGTACGGCGTGCTCTCCTCGATCCTACGGCTTCCCTCTCATTTCCGGGGCGAACGGCAGATCGAAGAACAAGCCTTGAAGTTCCTATCGCTCTTCCGGTTGGAAGAAAAGAAAGAAGAATTGGCGAAGAATTTGCCGTACGGGGAGCAGCGGCGTCTGGAGATCGCCCGGGCTCTGGCGAGCCGGCCGAAACTGCTCCTTCTCGACGAACCGGCCGCCGGGATGAATCCTCAAGAAACTCAAGATTTGATGCATCTCATCGGGTTCATCCGCAAGGAATTCTCCCTGACGATTCTCCTGATCGAACACGACATGTCGCTGGTCATGGGGATCTGCGAACGCATTTACGTCCTCGATCACGGAACGGTGATTGCCCACGGCAGACCGGAAGAAATCCGTTCCAATCCCAAGGTGATCGAAGCCTATCTCGGGGAGGTGACCTCGTGATGCTGCGGATCCGGGATTTGCACGTTTATTACGGGGTCATCCACGCCCTGAAGGGAGTTTCGCTGGAGGTCGAACGGGGAGAAATCGTCACCCTGATTGGAGCGAACGGCGCCGGAAAAACGACACTGCTGCGGACCATTTCGGGACTCGTGCCTCCCCGCAGCGGGGAGATCGAATTCGAAGGCCGGTCGATTTTCCGGACGCCGGCCAGAGACATTGTGCGCTTGGGCGTATCTCAAGTCCCCGAGGGGCGACGGGTGTTCGCCACCATGAGCGTCCAGGAAAACCTGGAACTCGGCGCCTTTTTGCGCCGGGACAAGTCCGGCGTGGCGGAAGATCTGGAAAAGGTCTACACCCGCTTCCCCCGGCTTCGGGAACGGCGCCGCCAGCTCGCCGGAACCCTGTCCGGCGGTGAACAGCAGATGCTGGCCATCGGCCGGGCTCTCATGGCCCGCCCCCGGTTGTTGCTTTTGGACGAACCTTCCATGGGGCTTTCTCCTATACTCGTTCAAGAGATTTTCCGGATCATCCGGGAGATCAACGAAGCCGGAACGACGATTCTCCTGGTGGAGCAAAATGCCCACATGGCCCTCTCCGTCTCCCACCGGGCCTATGTCTTAGAGACGGGGCGCATTACGCTCTCCGGGCCCTCTTCGGAACTGGCAAAAAGCGAGGAAGTGAAAAAGGCGTATCTGGGCGGTTGACGCGGCCCCGCCTTTCCGGTATCGCGCCGGCGGAGGACGGACGCGGGTCGTCCCCTTGAAGGGCGACCCGTCTTTTTGATAGGATACTTGTAAAACGAACGTTCGGTTGGTTTTCGCCGGCAAACGGGCTCGGACCTCCCGGCGTTCGAGTTCACCAACCGGCAGGGAGGAATCGAGCATGACTCCATACGCTTCCGAATACGAAGGCGTCCGGCTCCTCTCGGGCACCGTCGATGCGGCCGGTCGCACGATGGGCGTCTATCTCTTCGGCGCCGGCGGGCTCCTCATCGATACCGGATCGAGCCGCATGATTGCGCAACTAACCCCCGTGTTGCGGACCTGGAACCTCGAACAGGCGGTCCTGACGCATTACCATGAAGACCATTCGGGCATGGGCCGCTGGTTGACCGAACACTGGAACCTGCCGGTCCTGGCGGCGGAGGCCACCCGCAGGATCGTGGCGGAAGACGCGCCGTTGCCCGATTACCGGAAGGCCGTTTGGGGTCCGAGACCCGGGTTTGAGACCCGGCCCCTGCCCGGCGTGGTGGACGCCGGAATCTACCGGTTTCACGTCATTCCGACGCCCGGACACAGCGCCGACCACGTCTCCCTTTACGAGCCCAGGCAAGGCTGGTTATTCGCCGGCGATTTATACGTCACCGACCATCCCCGGGTGAGCATGGCCGAAGAAGTCACGGCCGACCTGCTGGCCTCCATCCGGCGGGTTCTCGATTTAGATTTTCGGGTTTTGTTCTGTGCCCACCGGGGCGTGCTGGAGGACGGGCGGGAAGCCTTGAAGCGCAAAGCGGACTATTTGGAACGGCTTCGCGAACGGGTGTATCAACTGCGGGAGGCGGGACTGGGCGAAGAGGACATTGCGCAAACCCTGTTCCCCCAGCCGGAACCGCTGGAAATTTGGTCTTCCGGCGACTTTTCCCGCCTGAATTTGGTTCGCGCCTGTCTAAAGACGACAGGCGGCAAAACAGGACCATAAGTCAGGTTCGCAGCCGCAGCCTTCAGCCCTCAAGCCTCCGTCCGCACCCGGGCCCCGAGGTCCTCCAACAGCCCGGCAAAGCCGGGAAACGATACGTCCGCCGCTTCCCAACCTTCTACGACCGTCTCCCCTTCCGCCGCCAGGCCGGCCACGGCCATGGCCATGGCAATGCGGTGATCGCCGTGGCTGTGACACCGGGCGCCCCGCAGTCGCGAACCCCCGCGAATCACCAAGCCGTCCTCCAGTTCCCCTACGTCCGCTCCGAACTTGCGCAATTCTTCGGCGACGGTCCGGATCCGGTCGGTCTCCTTGACCCGGAGTTCCGCCGCGTCCCGAATCTCCGTCACGCCCTCCGCAAAAGCCGCCGCTACAGCGAGAATTGGAATTTCATCAATGAGTCGGGGAATGAGCTCTCCTCCGACCCGTACACCCCGAAGGGGACCCGACCGGGCGATCAGCCGGGCGACGGGCTCTCCGGCCTGTTCGCCCCCCTGTTCCGCAGCCAGGTTCGCCCCCATCGCCCACAAGACGTCCAGCAGGCCGGTCCGCGTGGGATTTACCCCCACGTCTTCCAGAACCACTTCGCTCTTCCGGGTGATCAGTGCCGCCACGAGGAGAAAAGCAGCCGAAGAGGGATCCCCCGGCACCCGAATGCGGCAGGGGTTCAAACGAAGGGGGCGCTCGATTTCGATAAATCCGCTCCGCCTAGACAGGGGGGCCCCGAAGGCCTGCAACATCCGTTCGGTGTGATCCCGCGAAGGGGCCGGTTCTTTGACGCCGGTGACCCCTTTGGCAAACATGCCCGCCAACAGGATGGCCGACTTCACCTGGGCACTCGCCACAGGCATTTGGTATTTGATCGCGCGCAACCCGCCACCCCGCACGGTCAGGGGGGCCAATTCCCCGCCCCTTCGCCCGTCGATGCGGGCTCCCATGCTTCGAAGCGGCTTGACCACCCGCTCCATGGGCCGCCGCCGGATGGAGGCATCCCCCGTCAAACATGCGTAAAAGTCCCGACCCGCCAACAGTCCCATCAACAGGCGGATCGTGGTTCCCGAATTCCCCACGTCCAGCACGTCGTCCGGCTCCCGCAACCCGTCCAAACCCTGACCGTGCACCAGCACCGCATCCCCGTCTTCCTCCACGGGAACCCCGAGGGCGCGTACGCAGGCCACGGTCCGGAGACAGTCCGCCCCGAACAAAAAACCGTCGACCCGAGTGGTCCCCTCCGCCAAGGCGCCGAACAGGACCGCTCGGTGGGAAATCGATTTGTCGCCGGGCACCCGCACCTGTCCGCGCAGGCTTTCCGCCGGTTCTACAATCAACCGCACCGCCGTCCCCCCTTTCACCACGCAAAGACGCTCGGGTGCCCTGCCCTTTCACAGACGAACGTGGACCCGGTAACCGCGGGACTCCAGAAGGGACACCGCCTCGTCCCGTTCTCCCTCGTCTCCGAACGTCAAAATCAATTGACCGATGTCCTCTTCCCGGCTTTCCAGAATACCGATATTCCGCAAGCCGATGCCTTCGTCGGCCAACAACGTGGCGATCCGGCCGATAATTCCCGTCTCATCCGGCACATCCACCGTACACTGGTACACCGGACGAATCGCGCCGCGCCCGCGCACCGGGAGGGAATCCCGCCAATCCGCTGCACGGCGGAAAAAGGATTCCAGGGCTTCCCCGTCCTTCCGATCGATCCAATCCAAAATCACGCCGATTTGCTCGCGCCACCTCTCCAAGAGGGGACGCAGTTCGTCTCCGTTGGTCAACAGAATATCCCGCCACATGACCGGATGTCCCGATGCCACTCGGGTCACATCCCGAAACCCTCCGGCGGCCAGAACCGGATACAGCGGATCGGTGTCCTCCAGCGCCGCCACCTGATCCACCAGCTGGGCGGCCACCACGTGGGGCAGGTGGCTGACGGCCGCCACCAGGCGGTCGTGCCGCTCCGGATCGAGCAACAACACCTGGGCGCCGGTCGCCGATACCAGCGCCCGAGCCCGCTCGACCGCTTCGGGATTTTCCCCTTCCCGGGGCGTCAACACATAGACGGCGTTTTCGAACAACCGGGGAGAAGCGGCCCGGATGCCCGACTTCTCCGAACCGGCCATCGGATGGCCACCGATAAAATAGACGTCCTTCGGCAGCAAACTTCCGGCCGTCCGGCAAATTTCCCGCTTGGTGCTGCCTACGTCGGTGATCAAACACCCCTTCGCCAGCGGAATCCCCGCCAACTCCCGAAGTAAGATCAGGGACTGCCGAACCGGAACCGCCAACACGACGGCATCCGCCTCCCCCACGGCCTCTCGCAATGGAAGAGCGCGGTCGACCGCTCCCAGTTCCAAGGCCGCCCGAAGATGATCCGGTTGGGAATCCACCCCGACGATCTCTCCGGCGATCTCCGCCCGCCGCCACGCCAAGGCCAATGATCCCCCGATCAAGCCGCATCCCACTACAGCGATTCGGCCGAAGTGCCGCGCCTCCGCCGTTCCCTCCGTCACGGTTTCGGCACCCCTTCTTCCGGCTTGCGCAACACCGACGCAAGAGACCGGGCGAAGGATTCCAATTCGTCGAGGATCGTTCCCTCGTCGGCCCCCGGTTGGGAGAGGGCGGCCAGTCGCTTGACCAGCGCGCTCCCCACAATGACGGCATCCGCACTCCGGGCCGCTTCGGCGGCGGTCTCCGGGGAGCCGATGCCGAATCCCACGCCCACCGGCAGTGAGGTGTGGCGCCGAATTTCCTCCAGCAAAGCCGACAGGCTCGCCGGCAACCGTTCCCGCACCCCCGTCACGCCGGTAGTGGACACCGCGTAGACAAACCCTCTCGCGGATCGGCAGATCGCGGCGATGCGATCCCGGCTGGTCGGCGCCACGAGCGGCACCAGCGCAAGCCCCTCGGCGTCGGCGGCCTCTCGCAGCGGCCCCGCCTCTTCCACCGGCAAATCCGGAACGATCAACCCGGCGTATCCCGAGCGCCGGAGGTCGCGACAAAACGCCGCCCATCCCCAGCGGTAAACCGGATTGGCGTAGGTGAACGCAATCAGCGGCACCCCTCCTGCCACCCGCACGAGTTCCGGCCCGAGGTCGAACAGATCCGGCAAGCGGAACCCCGCCCGCAACGCCCGTTCCGAGGCCGCCTGAATCGTCGGTCCGTCCGCGAGGGGATCCGAGTACGGCACCCCGATCTCCAGAGCATCGGCTCCGGCCCGAACGAGCCTCTCCACCGCCTGAACCGTGATGCGGGGAGAAGGGTCCCACGCCGTAATATAAGGAATGAACGCCTTTTCCCCCGCCGCGCGGCGCGCCTCGAGCACTTCCTGCAAACGCGTTTTCAAGCCGGGTCACCTCCGGGATTCAAGCCGAGCCGCATCACCGTCTCCACATCCTTGTCGCCCCGCCCCGAAAGGCTCACCAAAATCACCTGTCCGGGATCCATTTGGCGGGCCAACTCCACGGCGTAGGCCACGGCGTGGGCGCTTTCGAGGGCCGGAATGATGCCTTCCAGCTTGGCCAGCAAATAAAAGGCCTCTACGGCCTGCTGATCGGTGACACCGACGTACTGCACGCGGCCGGTCTCGTACAAATAGGCATGTTCCGGCCCGACGCCCGGATAGTCGAGCCCGGCGGAAATGGAATGGGCGGGACGGACCTGCCCGTATTCATCCTGTAACAAATAAGTAAACATCCCGTGCAGAATCCCGGGCTTGCCCCCCTGCAGGGCCGCCGCGTGAAGCCCCGTGGCCAGGCCCTTTCCGGCCGCCTCCACCCCGACCAACCGGACCTGGTCGTGCTCCAGAAACGGATAAAAGATGCCCATGGCGTTGCTTCCGCCGCCGACGCACGCCACGACGGCGTCCGGAAGGCGACCCGCCTTCTCAAACAATTGGCTTTTCGCCTCGTCTCCAATCACCCGTTGGAAGTTGCGGACGATCAGGGGATAAGGATGCGGTCCGCCCACCGTGCCCAGGACATAAAACGTATCTTCCACGTGTTCCACCCAATGCCGGATCGCCTCGTTCATGGCGTCCTTCAGAGTGGCGCTGCCCGACCGAACCGGAACCACCTCCGCCCCCAACAGTTTCATCCGGAAGACGTTGAGGGCTTGGCGCCGGGTGTCCTCTTCCCCCATGAAGACCGTGCATTCCAGTCCGAGACGGGCGGCCACCGTCGCCGTAGCCACCCCGTGCTGCCCCGCTCCGGTCTCCGCGATCACCCGTTTCTTGCCGGAGTATCGGGCTAAAAGGCCTTGTCCAATGGTGTTGTTGATCTTATGGGCACCGGTGTGGGTCAGATCTTCCCGCTTCAGCCAGATCTGCGCCCCTCCGGCATGTTCCGTCAGCCGTTCGGCAAAATACAGCGGGGTCGGCCTGCCCGCGTAATCCGCCAGAAACCGCTTGAGGTCGCGCCGAAAATTCTCGTCTTCGGCCCAACGGAAATAATCCCTCTCCAAGGCGTGAAGGGCGGACATCAGGGTCTCGGGCACGTACTGGCCTCCGAACCGTCCGAACCGCCCCCGCTCATCGGGTAGCGCCATCCCATTCCCTCACCTTTCTCACAAAATCCTTGAGTTTCCCGGCGTCTTTCACTCCGGGACAACCCGATTCAATCCCGGAAGACACGTCGACCCCGTCGGGCCGGTACGACATCAATAACGATTCGACATTCTCCCCGTTGAGTCCTCCGGCAACCCACAAAAAAATCCCTTCGGCGCAGGCGCGCCATTCGGGAATCCGCCTCCACTCGAACGTTCGGCCCCGTCCGCCTCGCTGTCCCGCCACCCCGGCGTCGAGCAACACCGCGTCCACGGCGTTTCGGTACCGCAACACCTCTTCCGGGCGGTTTTCGACGGCGGAAAAGGCCTTGACCACAAAAAGCCCCGTTTCCCGAAGCCGCCGGCAAACTTCGGGGGATTCCGCGCCGTGCAGCTGGACTCCGTCCAATCCCGCGACCCGGACGATCTCTAGAATCCGTTCCGGAGTTTCGTCGACGAACACGCCCATACACCGTTTGGTGGTCAAACGCCGGAGCTCCGCCGCCCGTTCGGCCTCGATCCGCCGCCGGCTTTCGGCCAATACGAAACCCAGCCAATCGACGTCCTCGGCCTCCGCCGCCCGCACGTCCTCCGCCCGGGTGAACCCGCAGGCCTTAATGACCGTCATCGCCCGCCCACGAGGGCTTCGATCCCCCGAGCCACATCCCTTTGACGCATGAGGCTCTCTCCGACGAGAACCGCCCCGGCTCCGGCCCGCCGCACCCGAACCACGTCTTCGGCGGTGAAAAGGCCGCTCTCGCTCACCAACAGCGCCCCGGCCGGCGCCCGTTTCGCCAGCCGTTCCGTGACGCCCAGATCCACCTCAAAGGTTCGCAAATCCCGATTGTTGATCCCGATGGTGGTGGCTCCCGCTTCAGCGGCCCGAGCCATTTCTTCCTCGGTATGCACCTCCACCAAGGCCGTCATGCCGAGTTCCTCCACTTCCGCGATCAACCGGCGCAACCGCTCGCCGGGCAAAATGGCGGCGATGAGCAACACCGCGTCCGCCCCGAGGCACCGGGACTCCCACACTTGCCGTTCCTCCAGGATAAAGTCTTTTCTCAACAGCGGCACCGAAACCGCTTCGCGAATTTGCCGCAAAAAATCGGGATGACCTTGAAAAAATTCCCGGTCCGTCAAGACGGAAATGCAGTCCGTTCCCCCCGCTTCGTACCCCCGCGCGATCTCCACCGGTTCAAAATCCGGCCGGATCAGACCTTTAGAGGGGGAAGCTTTCTTGACTTCGGCAATCAGCCCAACGCCGGCCCCGTTCCGGCGTTGGGCCGCCCCCCGTTCGAGCGCCGTCCGAAAGTCGCGCACCGGAGGCGCTCCGGCCAGGCGCCGGGACCACACCCGGAAATCCGATTCCAATTCTTCTAACTCTTTCACTTTCCGTGCTACGATTCGTTCCAGAATCGTCATCCCGTCACCCTGCCTTCCACCGCAGCCCGAGCACGCAAACGCACCAGGGCACGGGTGGTTTCCACCAGTTGTTCCAATACCCTTTTGGCCTGTCCGCCATCGACGGCCGACGCCGCCCGCGCCACCCCTTCCCGGATCGAGGGGCTCAAACCGGCCACATACAGCGCCGCTCCGGCGTTCAGAAGCACGATGTCCCGCGCCGCGCCCCGCCTTCCCTCCAGCACCTCCCGGATGATCCGGGCATTTTGCTCCGCATCTCCTCCGGCCACCGCTTCCACGGGGGAGCGGGTCAAGCCCGCGTCTTCGGGCGTCAATTCGTACGTGTACACTTCGCCCTCCCGCACTTCGGCCACCATGCTCGGCCCGGCAACCGTCAGTTCGTCCAGGCCGTCCTCCTTGCCGTGTACGACCAAGGCGTGGCGCGTTCCCAACCGCAACAACACTCTGGCGGTTTTCTCCACCAAATCGGCCGAATAGGTCCCGAGCAATTGGCATCGCGCTCCCGCCGGGTTCGTCAGGGGCCCCAGAATGTTGAACACCGTGCGGAACCCCAGCTCCCGCCTCGGCGCCATCGCGTGTTTCATCGCCCCGTGGTAACTAGGGGCAAAGAGAAAACAAAGGCCGACCTCCTTCAGGCAACGGGCCGCCTCTTCCGGAGTCAAGTCGACCTCCACCCCGAGGGCCGCCAGGACGTCGGCGCTGCCGCTCCGGCTCGAAACGCCGCGATTGCCGTGTTTGGCCACCCGCGCCCCCGCCGCCGCCGCGACGATCGCCGCCGCCGTGGAGACATTGAAGGTACGAGCTCCGTCGCCGCCCGTACCGCACGTGTCGATCACCTCATCCCCCTCTACCGGCAGCTTGAGGGCGAATTTGCGCATCGCTCTCGCAAATCCGGCGATTTCCGGAACCTGTTCTCCTTTCATTTTTAGGGCGGTCAGGAATGCCCCGATCTGGGCGTGTGTCGCCTCTCCTCGCATGACCGCCTCCATCGCCCGCTGGGCGTCTTCCTCCGACAGATGCTGCCCGTTGACCAATTGTTCGAGCACGTCCCTCATCTCGTCTCCACTCCTCGTCGCCTTTTCTCCGAATTCCTCGTCTCCACTCCGCTCCGGACGGCTCGAATCTCACGAACCCTCCGAACTTGGTTGCATTCTACTACGGTCCTCCCCCTCCGTCAAGTCCGGGCGCAGACACCGGGCCTCTCGGAGATAGATGTGGCGGATCTCTTCCGCCGACCGCGCCGTATAACAATGGATCATGACGCGAATGCACCGCGGCAGGGCTCCCGGCACCGGGATTTCCGAAGCGCACATCAAGGGTACCCGCTCCCATCCCGGGATCATTCGAACGGCCTCGGCGGGAAACGCGGCATTGAGATCCGGGGTCATGGTCAAAAAGACGCTGATCACGTCGTCGGGCGCAACACCGTTGGCCGAAACCATCGTCTCCACCAGTTCCCGCGTCGTCTCCAAAATGGCCTCCGCCCGGTTTTCGGGAGCTGTGGCAGCCCCGCGAATCGCCCTCACCCTCATCGGCCGGCCTCCCGAAGCCGTTTTAGGATTCTCCGTACCCGGTCTTCCGGAATGCCGCGGACCGTCTTGGCCCGGCCGATTTGTTCGAGGAGGACGAAGGTCAATTCTCCGCGTATCGTTTTTTTGTCGCTGTACATCGGCCGAAGTAGCTCGTCGTCGGAAATGTCATCCGGAATCGTCACGGGCAGCCCGATGTTTTCCAGCAGCTTCGCCAGCCGGGCTGCGGTTCCCGGAGGCGCCCCCGCGATTTCTTCGGACAGGATGGCCGCAAAAACCATGCCCACCGCCACCGCCTCGCCGTGGCTGAATCGTTCGTATCGCCCCGCCGCCTCCAGGGCGTGACCCAACGTGTGCCCGAAGTTCAGATGGGCCCGCACCCCTTGCTCCCGCTCATCTTCCTGGACGACGGCGGCTTTAATGGCGCAGGAGCGGGCCAGCAGGTCCGCCCGCTCCGCTCCCCTCAGAGTGAGGAGACCTCGGCCCCGTCTTTCCAATTCGGCAAACAACTCCGCGTCGCGAATGCAGCCGTGTTTGACCACCTCGGCCAGGCCGGAAGCGACGTCCCGGACGGACAGGGTGTCCAGGGTCAGGGGATCGTACAACACCAATCTTGGTTGGTGAAACGCACCGACGATATTTTTGGCGCGGGGCAAATTGACGGCCACTTTGCCGCCCACGCTGGCGTCGTGAGCCAACCACGTGGTCGGTACTTGAACGAAGGCAATTCCCCGCATGTACGTGGCGGCGACAAAACCGGCCAAATCCCCGATTACTCCGCCGCCGACGGCCCAGACGGCGGAACTCCGATCCAGTCCGCAAGAGAGGGCCCGATCGTACAGAATGCCGGCCGTCTCCAGCGATTTCGACCGCTCGCCGGCGGGGACGACCTCCACCTCCACGGGGACCCCTGCTTCTCGGAGTGCAGAAACCACCCTCTGGGGATGTCCCATTTCCCAAACCCGGTCATCGGTGACCACCCAGTGCACCGAGCCCGGAGACAGACCGGCCGGCCGCAACCACCGCCCCGCCTGGTCGAGCACCCCGTCCCCAATCACGATCGGATACCGGCGTTCTCCTAATTCAACCCAGATCACCGCCTGGGCGCCGTGTTCACCCGGATTCATCGACGTTTCACCAACTCCATGTAGCTTTGGTACTGGGCCTGCAATTCTTCGAAGGAATCGCCGCCGAACTTCTCGCGAAAACTGACCGCCAAAGCCCACGCGACCATCGCTTCGCCCACCACCGCCGCAGCCGGCACGGCACACGTGTCGGACCGCTCGACACTGGCCTCGAAGGATTGTTTGGTGTGGATATCCACGCTCTTGAGGGGCTTATATAAGGTGGGAATCGGTTTCATGGCCGCCCGGACCACAACCGGCTGGCCATTGCTGACCCCGCCTTCGATTCCGCCCGCCTGGTTGGTTCGCCGGGTGTACCCTATGGCGGGATCGTACCCGATCTCGTCGTGTACCTCTGAACCCGGAAGCCGGGCTGCCTCGAATCCGATCCCGATCTCCACCCCTTTGATGGCCTGAATGCTCATGAGCGCACCGGCCAGCCGCCCGTCCAGGCGACGGTCGGGATGGACGTAGCTTCCAAGGCCCGGCGGCACCCCGAGGGCCACCACTTCGAATACGCCCCCCAAGGTGTTCCCTTCCCGCCGGGCCCGGTCGATCGCCTCGATCATGCGCGCTTCCGCCTCGGGATCCGCGCAGCGCACCGATGATTGCTCCGCCCGTTCGGGAATCGCCTCGATATCCCGCGGAAATTCCCGGGCCGCCACACCGCCGATCTCCACCACATGGCTGAAGATGCGGATGCCAAAGGGGGCGAGGAGTTGCCGCGCAACCGCCCCCACCGCGACAAGGGTCGCCGTATTCCGGGCGCTGGAGCGCTCCAGCACGTTCCGTACATCTTCGTGGTGGTATTTCAACACTCCCGCGAGATCGGCGTGTCCCGGCCGCGGTTTGGTAACGGGCTGGAGATTCTCCGGCGGGTCTCCCTCGATGGCCATTTTCTCCTTCCAATTTTCCCAGTCGCGGTTCCGAATCCGCATGGTCAAAGGCGATCCGAGGGTCTTGCCGAAACGCAGACCGCTGGTGATCTCCACCCGGTCGCTCTCGATGCGCATCCTCCCGCCCCGTCCGTGTCCTTGCTGCCGTCTTCGCAATTGTTCGTCAATCAGCGTCGTTTGAATCGGCAAACGGCTCGGCAGTCCCTCGACAATCGCCGTCAACTCCGGCCCGTGGGACTCCCCCGCCGTCAAAAACCGCAACATGCGAAAGGATCCTCCTTCACTGCAACGCTCTCAAGCATTTACTTCATCCGCATCTCGTTTATTATATGATTCGGCGGGAAAAGCCGCAAGAACGCCACGCTCCCCTTCATTTGGCTCCCCCACCTGGTTCGCCTCGCTCGACCGGCCGGGTCTCAGGGGCCTTTGCCGTCCACGTGCCCGGCTCCCAGATCCGGCAGACGTCGACCGAAACCGGAAAGAAAGGCGGGATTCCGTTGAATCCGTACCTCGAGCGATTTCAATATACGGCGGGCCCGGAGGACCGGGGTAAAACCTTGGAAGACCTGCTTCGACAAGCCGGATTTTCCGGCCGTCACCTCCGCCGCCTGGCGCGCCGGAACCGCATTCGCGTCAACGGAAAACGGAGCTTTTTGGCCAAACCTTTGAAGCCCGGCGACCGGATCGACATCGACCTGCGGGAGGTGCCCGCCGGGGCGGCCACACCCGTTCCCGAAAACGATCCCCGTGCACCGGCCGGGACGGTTTCCGTGTTGTTTGAAGACCCGTGGCTCTTGATTGTGGACAAACCCCCTGGTGTTCCCGCCCACACCGGCCGGGGCGCCCGAAACCCATCGCCGGACGCGACATTGGAAGGGCGGCTGCGCCGAATGGGAGCGAACAGCCGCCCGCCCTGGATTCCGCACCTCGTCCACCGGCTGGATCGGGACACCGGAGGAGTTCTTCTGGTCGCAAAATCTTCTGCCGTTCACGCCGCTTTAGACCGGCAACTCCGGTCCGGGGGCATCCGGCGCATGTACGGAGCGCTGGTGGAGGGGGACGCCTCGGAACTTCCGGACCGGATCGACCTCCCCATCGCCCCGGATCCCCTTCGACCGGGCCGCTATCGCGCGGCGTCCTCCGGGGTTTCGGGAGCCAGACCGGCGGTAACGCGGATTCTCAGCCGCCGGGTGTCGTTCCGGCCGGACCGGAGCGGCTTCGAAGGCCAAACCTCCTCCGCGGTTTCTTTTTTAGAGCTGTCCCTGGAGACGGGGCGGACGCACCAGATCCGCGTTCATCTGTCCGCCCTGGGCCATCCGGTGTTGGGCGATCCCTGGTACGGCAACGCCCGTCCGGGCACCGGCCTCTTCCTGCACGCGCGCCGGATCGCACTGGTGCACCCCGTCGGGGGGAATGAAGTGCTCGTGACCTCTCCGTGGCCGGAGTCGTGGAAAAAATGGATTCCCGACGCCCTCCTGGCCCCCTGAAAACAAGCGTGAAGGCGGCAGCCGACCGGCCGCCGCCTTCACGCCTTCTGCAACACCGCTTTTTGCAGTTCTTCCTTGCAAGAAGAACAAATGTGGTGACCCTTGAATCGGAAGGTGTTGTCCACGGTGTTGCAAAACACGCATCCCGGTTCATAGCGTTTGAGCACGATCCGATCTTGATCGACGTAGATCTCCAAAGCGTCCTTCGGGCGGATGTCCCAAATCCTCCGAAGTTCCATAGGCAACACGACCCGGCCCAACTGGTCCAGCCTGCGAACCAATCCCGTCGATACCACAATCCTCTCCCCTTCTCGGAAAACTGACCTTTCACCGTTGATTCCCCGACTGATCCGCATGGTTTCATCCATTATTATAAAGGAATCCTAATGATATATTCAAGTTTTTTTAATATTTTATTCCTTATTTCGCCTAGCCGCGTACACTCCCGCATCCGCCGTGGCCCTGGAAAATCGCCAGTCTCGCCCTTTGCCTTCATCCTTTGCCGCGCTTTCCCTGCTGTTTAAACACCCAGATATGCTTCCTTGACATTGGGATCCTTTCGCAATTCTTCTCCGCTGCCGGAAAGAATGATCTTCCCCTGTTCCAGGACATAGCCTTTATCCGCGATGTGCAATGCCTGATTGGCCAACTGTTCGACCAACAAGATGGAATACCCCATCTTTTTTAGTTCCTTGACGAGCTGAAACACTTCTTGGATGATCTTTGGGGCCAAACCAAGGGATGGCTCATCGAGAAGGAGCAGTTTGGGCTTTGACATCAATCCCCGGGCAATCGTCAACATCTGTTGCTCGCCGCCGCTCAGCGTAGAGGCCCGTTGAGTCCTCCTTTCCTTCAAAATTGGAAACAACTTTTCCTTTTCCCGTATCTCCTCTTCAATTTTACTTTTGTTCGTTTTCAGGGAATAACCGCCCAGAAAAAGATTCTGGTAAACCGTTAGGTCGGAAAACAGTTGTCTTCCTTCCGGAACAAGCGAGATTCCGCGCTTTACGATTTGGTAAGGAGGAAGCCGGACAATGCTCTCCCCCCTGTACCGGATTTCTCCGGAAAACGGTTTGACCAGCCCGGCAATGGTTTTGAGAAGTGTACTTTTGCCGGCTCCATTGCTTCCGATGACGGAAACGATTTCCCCTTCTTCAACAGAGAGAGAAATATTCTTCAGGACCGGAACACCCGGTTCATAACCGGCAAAAAGATTGTTGATGTCAAGAAGCGCCATCGGCCAACTCCTCCTGCTGCCCGAGGTATGCTTGAATGACCAAAGGATCTTCTGAAATTTCTTTAATACTTCCTTCCGCTATTTTTCTTCCAAAATCCAGAACCGTTACACGTTCCGCCAGGGAGGCCAAAAAATCCATGTGGTGTTCGACCAAAAGAACAGTCAGTCCATTTCTTTTCAAATTCTTTACAATCTCAATCAGTTGTTCCATCTCTTTATCACTCAGGCCCGAAGCCGGCTCATCCAATAAAATCAACCGCGGGCGGGTGGCGAGGGCACGGGCAATCTCCAATAGTTTCCTTTCTGCAAAAGTCAAATTTTTGACTTGAACCCTCGCGCTATCTGGAATTCTTACAAATTCGAGCAGGCTCCTGGCGTATTCATCGATCATTTTTTCTTTCCCCAGGGCAGGAAAATAGGTTAACCCGCTCAATATAGATTCTTTTACCGACCGGTAGAAGCCCATCTTTACGTTATCCAGGGCAGTCAGATCGTTCACCAACCGGGGTGCTTGAAAGGTCCGCGCGATCCCCATTCGGGATCTCTGAAAGGCCCCCACGCCGGTCACATCTTCTCCGTCAAACCAGATGTCACCCTCATCGAGCCGGTAGATACCGCTGATCATGTTCAGTGTCGTCGATTTTCCGGATCCATTTGGACCGATCAGGGCGTGGATGGAGTTGTTCGCAATCGAGAGATCCAAGGCGTTGACGGCCACCAAGCCCCCGAAACGCTTGGTTGCTCCCCGTAATTGAAGAAGCGGCCCGGCATCCTCTTCACCACCCGCCCGACGGCTTTTGTCCTCTTGACCGGTGTAAAAGGGGAGCCATTCAGGACCATTTTCGAGGATCGAGACACTCGGCGCTTCCTTCGATGCCCTACGATGAACCAACTTTTTCAGAGTACCCATAATCCCTTTGGGAAACAGATATATGGCGGCGATGTAAAGGAGACCGTAAATCAACAACTGGTAATCTTGGAACCAGACAAGCATCATAGGCAGAGGCGTCAAAATGAGCGATCCAACAAAAGGCCCATAAGGATCTCCGATTCCGCCTACAAGCAGCATCAAAACAAACAGGAAACTGAGATCCAAGCCGAAATGTTCAGGGCTGATATAGCCGAGGTAAATTCCAAAAAAGGACCCCGCGAGTCCTGTAAGGGACGCGCTCAAAGTCAAGACGAGGATTTTGGTCATTTTGGTGTTGATTCCCATGGACTCAGCCGAAATTTCATCGCCTTGAATCGCAAACAGGGATCTCCCCCAATTGGTTCTGGGCAGTTGAAATGAAATCCAGAAACAAAGAGCGGCAAACAACAAAATGACCAGATAGAGCGTCCAGGGGTTTTGAAACAGCATGGGAACAGCGAGACCTCTGGGGCCGTTCGTCAAACTCTCCATGGCTTCTGCAAGTTTTTGTATGATGATCCCGAAAGCAATTGTAATCATGGTCAGATAAAGGGATTTCACCCGTAACGAGGCAAAGCCGATGATCATTCCAGCCAACGCCCCTGCAACCAGAGAGACTGGAAATGTCAACCATACATTTTGGCCGTATTGGGTGGCAAGAATGGCGGTGGTATAAGCGCCTATTGCAAAGAATCCCCCATGACCCAATGACAGGAGCCCCGAATATCCCGCCACGTTAATCAGGGCCACAACGCTTCCATAGATTAGGATTTGTGTAAGGAGAAAAAGCACATACTGGGATGCAAAGAGCGGCAAAACAGCCAAGGCTGCAAGTCCCAGAATGGCAATCATGAGAGCGATCCAGTTCACCCTTTTCTTCATCTCTTCAAATGGTTGTTTGATCCCGACAGCCAGTTGCTTTTCCCCCTGCATCCACATCACACCTTCTCGATGATCGTTCTGCCAAATAAACCGGTCGGTTTGATCAAAAGAACGAGAATCAGAATGCCGAATGCAATGGCAGGCGCATAGTCGGCCGGCAAGAATAAAGAGGCAAGTGCTTCACAAATCCCGATCATGAAACCTCCCGCGATGCCCCCTCGCGGGGAACCGACTCCTCCGAGCAAGGCGGCGGAAAAGCCTTTGAGCCCCACCATCGTACCCATTTCAGGACTCAAAAACGTAACGGGCCCGATCAGAATTCCTGTCACTGCAGCCAGACCGCCGCCGATCAAAAAGGTATAGCTGATAATCCGGAGCGGATTGATTCCAATGAGACTTGCCGCTTCCTTGTTCATGGAAGTTGCCTGAATCGCCCACCCCAAACGGGTGGAACGGTTCATCCATTCAATGATCACCATAATCGCAATGGCCACAATCAAGATCCAAAGCTCCTGGGTTGAAAGATGGACATTTCCAATAGTAACATTGCTATCATTAAAAATGTTCGGGTAGGCCCTTGGCCTCGGCCCCCAAATGATCCTCGCAAGATTCTTGAAGATGATGCTGATCCCAAGGAGGATCAGCAACCATTCAAATCGGTTCTCCAGATTATGGATTCCAATTGGTCGGATGACCACAACCTGCATCAACAAACTGATGGCCATTCCCGCCGCTATCGAAAGAAGAACGGCCAGCACCGGGGGAACGTGGAAAGTGCTCATCAAACTAAAGGAAATGAATGTCGAGATCATCGCGAGGTCGCCGAAAGCAAAATTCACAATGGAACTTGTGGAAAAAATGATGTTGATGCCGAGGGCAATGAGAGCATAAATTGCTCCCATTGCCAATCCGGCGGCCAGTGATTGAATGATGTCGGACAAGGCCGGTATACCTCCCTGCTCTCATTGAACCCTTTTCTTAGTGAACATCTGTGGCATCGGTGAACACCCCGAATTTCGGATTGCCAAATCCTTTCGCGTTAGGATCCCTCGTAAACTTCGTGAAGGAGATATCCGCCGTGGTATGCGCTTCATGGCGATCGGGCGTAAAGGAAATATGCTCCACGAGTTGGACGTCCAACTTTTCCAGTTCCCTGATCACCGCCTTGGCCTCTGTGGATCCCGCGCGTTCCGCCGCCATCTTGTAGGCATATACCGCGTCATACCCCATGTCCTCCCAACCGATGGGCCCGTTTCCGTACTTGGCCGTATAAGCCTCTACGAATTTTTTCACGTTGGGAACTTCGGTATGCCAGATGGCATTTTTGTGCCAAACCGAGTACATACCCCCGTCTTTCAAAGCGTTACCCGCCAGCTGCGGAAAGGCAGAAAGCTGAATTCCGGCTCTTCCGATTAATTTCGGACTATATCCGATCTTATCCAGAGCTTTCACGATGTAGGCCGCATCGGCGGCGGCTGAAAACATGACGAGTGTATCCGCATCGGTCTTTTTGATGTTTTGGACTTGTGAAGTCATATCGACATCGCCAATGTTGTAAGTTTCCACATCCGTCACGTTGTAACCCTTTTCGGAAAGTCCCTTCTTTACCAGATCGATAAATTCTTTGGAAGCACCGCTCGTGTCGGAAATAATTGCTACTTTCTTGTTGTTGGAGATCTTGGTCGCCAGTTGAACGGCTCCCTCGGCCACCTGGGCGTTATTGATCATAATTCTGAAGACATTGGGTTTCTTTTTCGGATCGATAAAAGTGGTTTCTGTAGGGATATTTAGAAAAGTTGGCAACCCGCTCGACAACACTTGCTGCTCAATGGCCTGGTAACATTGACTGCTCTGGGCACTGAGCAACACGTCGATTTTTTCATTCTGGAGCAAGTCCCGGATGTAGGTCGCCGCCTTGGTGGGATTGTTCTGATCATCCCTTACGACCAACTCCAGTTTTTTGCCGTTGATCCCCCCACTGGCATTGATCTCATCCACGGCGAGTTGCGCCCCGTTTTTGTTGTGCAGTCCATACTCCGCCAATTGCCCGCTCAACGGTCCAATCAGGCCGATTTTGATGGTGCCGCCGGCGTTCCCGGACGCACCGCCACTTCCGCCGCTTTGCGAGGAAGTATTCCCGCACCCGGCCAAAAGTGAAAAGAACACGAGCAATAGTGCGGCAAACACGAGCAGGTTTTTTTGTCCCATCCTTCGCGCAATCATGGGTTATGACCTCCTTTTTCATTTCATTCCGCTATGCGGAATTTTTGTTTTTATTCTATATTGATCCACTAGTTAGTATTAAACCGCGAAACGCCGATTTGATCAAGCCTAGATTGTCCCTATGATCCCTGGCAGATCTTACACTTTTTTATGGACGACGTTTGACCAGCCGGACCGGGTCATATCGAAGAACGGTCCGGCCCGTTTCGTCGACGACCTCATTATGAGTGATGACGATTCCCCGTTCAGGGTTTCGAGTCGGCCTCTTTTCGGTTACGGCAACGTGAACGCGAATGGTATTTCCCACATACGTCGGCCCCGCAACCGTCAGATCCATGCCGAGGAACGCGATCCCGGTTTTGTGAATCAAACCCGCCTGAATCACAAGTCCTTCCGCAAAAGAAAATACCAATGCCGCCGGTGCAATGCGTTTGCCGTAAGGGCTGTTGGAAATCTCTTGAATATCCAAAAACAGCCCTTCGGTCATGCCGGTCACATTCACGAAGTTGATGATGTCCGTTTCGGTCACCGTACGCCCGGGCGTTTCAAAGGTCATACCGGGCTCGAGATCGTCCCAGAACGGACCGATGCGAAATTCTTGGCTCATGTTTCTCCATCCCTCCCCTCCCAAAAAGCTTCCCGTACATTCTCCGCTTCGAAAACCATAGGCACCACGTCAAGTTGCCGGCTCGATTCGCTTCATCATGGCGGTGCGGATACACTCAACGACGATTTCACCGCGTTGATTCTTTCCGATATGTCGAAATGTGACAATTCCCCATTCCGGGTGTGACCTGGACTCGCGTTTTGCGACCACCTCCGTCTCAGCGTAGAGGGTATCGCCAATGAACACCGGGCGGGGGAAGCGAATGTTTTCAAACCCGAGATTCGCCACCGTAGTCCCCAAGGTCGTATCGGACACCGAAAGACCGACCAGGAGCCCCAACGTAAATAGGCTGTTCACCAATCGCTGCCCATAGTTCGATTGTCTCGAAAACTCCGCATCGAGGTGCAAAGGCTGTGGGTTCATCGTCATCACAGAGAACAGGAGGTTGTCAGCCTCGGTAATGGTCCTGCCCGGTTGATGCCTGAATGTATCTCCAACGGTAAATTCTTCATAATACAGGCCCCCCGACAAGTCTTTCCCTCCTTTCCCTGGTTTCAGTAGGACTTTGGCAAACCGAGGACATGGGTGGACAAGTAATTGAGCGCCATCTGTTGAGAGATGGGCGCGATTTTGAACAAACGTACTTCACGCCACAATCGCTCGATGTGATATTCCTTGGCATATCCAAAGCCGCCAAGGGTCTGTAGAGCCTGGTCACAGGCGAAAAACCCTGCCTCGGCCGCCAGGAACTTCGCGGCGTTTGCCTCTTTTCCACAAGGAAGTCCATGATCAAACAGCCAAGCTGCCTTCATGGCCAACAGTTCGGCGCTTTCAAGTTGTGCCCACGCCTGGGCCAGGGGATGGGCGATCGCCTGGTTTTGGCCGATCGGCCGGCCAAAAACGATCCTCTCACCGGCATACCGCGCCGCCCGGTTTAGAGCACACCGGCCTATCCCGATGGCTTCCATCGCAACGACGATGCGTTCCGGATTCAATCCGTCGAGCAAGTGATAAAATCCCTTCCCGACCTCGCCCACAATGTCGTCGTCCGTAGCTTCGAGGTCGGTGATAAAGACCTCATTCGAATCGACAGCCGATCTTCCGAGCTTGTCGATTTTGCGAACGGTGCAATGGGTCCGGTCCAAATCCACCAAAAACAATGTCATACCGTCAAAGGGCCTTTTATCATCCCGGGGCGACGTACGAGTCAGCAACAGGATCTTCTGGGCATTCTGCGCGTTCGTCGTCCATACTTTTTGTCCGTTGATCACCCATTTGTGCCCTCGCTTTTCCGCACGGGTGATGATTCGCGATGTATCCGAACCGGCATTCGGTTCTGTCACGCCGAATGCCATCAAAAGTTCCCCCCGCGCAATGGCCGGAAGGTATTTTTGTTTCATTTGTTCCGAGCCGTGCTTGATAATGGGCATGGGAGGAAACATGTAAAAGTGCACGGCCGACGCGCCGCTTGTTCCCGCACCGGATGCGGCCACTTCATGCAGCACAAGGGCCGCTTCCGTAATTCCCATCCCTTGACCGCCATACTCTTCCGGAATGATCGTCCCCAGCCAACCTCCCGCGGCCAATTCTTTGACAAACTCCCAAGGATATTCCCCTGAACGGTCTTTTTCGCGCCAATATTCCAAATCGTACTTGCTCGATAACGCACGCACCGTTTCTTGAACCTGTTTCTGCACAGCTGTCAGTGCAAAGTCCACAGCAATCCCCCCTTGGCAATCATCCATTTTTAGATTTTAGAAAATAATATCTTCTTTTCTGAAATGTGATATTTGATCCCGAGTGTAGCCGATCTCGGAAAGAACGGCGTCTGTATGTTCACCCAGGACCGGCGGCAAACCCGGGGAGCGAACCGAACGGGACGCCACCAGCACCGGGTAGCGGACCTGACTACCTTGCCCGTCCACATTCACGACCAATCCCCTTTCGACGATCTGCGAATCGCTCCCTAAATCGGTCACGCGGTTCACTTTGGCATAAGGAATGTCCGTGTTCCTGAACAATTCCTCCCACTCAGCGAGCTCCTTTTGTTTGAACAACGACTTGAGCAGGGCATTCAATTCGGCACCATGCTTCCGGCGCATTTCCGGTGTACCGAATCGGGCGTCATTCAACCACGATGTCCTCCCGACAACGTTGCAAAATGTGACCCAGAACTTTTCTTCCACAATCCCCACGGTGATCCACTGGCCGTCTTTCGTCTCAAACGGTTTGTTGGTCGGGGAAAGGTGTTCGAACGGGATGTCCTGTTGCAAATTCGCCTTGAGGTGATTTCCAATCCGGGTGCTCACCCACGACAGCAAGCAATCGGCAATCGATACATCCAAATAGTCTCCTTTTCCCTCAGCGCGGCTCCGGTGCAAAGCCGCCACAATCGTCAGCGCCGCAAACATGGACGCAGTCAGATCGCCGACGGGAAGACCGGGCCGGACCGGCGGATAATCCATATCTCCGGGAATATCGAGAGCACCGGACACCGCGAGATAGTTGAGATCATGTCCGGGGCGGTCGCGATTCGGACCCGACTGTCCAAATCCCGATATCGAACAATACACGATGCGCGGGTTCAACTGCTTCACCGTGTCATAGTCCAGTCCCAACCTTTCCATCACGCCGGGCCGGAACCCTTCGACCAACACATCCGCTTCCCGGAGCAGGCGCCGGCCAATCTCTTTTCCCTGCCGGGTCTTCAGATTGATGGAAATGCTCCGTTTGCCTCGGTTGGCGGCCCAAAACACTCCCGGCAACAGGGTTCGCGCCGCGTCCCCCGATCCCGGCGGCTCGACTTTGATGACATCCGCACCCAGATCGCTGAGCAACATCGTGCAGAACGGCCCGGGGAGCAATTGAGTAAAATCGATCACCCGGATCCCGTGCAAATAGGTCAACGCCCTCACCTCTATCCCGCTCTTTTCAGCCGTCGACGTCGTCGGACACCCCGTTTGCCGTAATGTTGTTTTCCAACAGAAATGCCACCTCTGAAGGAGTGAATCCAAATTCGGTCAGGATTTCGACGCTGTGTTCACCGAGGCGGGGCGCCAGTCTTCGAATTCCAGCGTCTCCTTTGGAAAACCGGACAGGAACGTCTGTCTGACGGATCCATCCTTCAGTCGGATGCCGGACCACTTTGAAGAACTCAGAGTGCGCTAAGTGAGGATCGTTCACCAAATCCTCAATGGTGTGGAGCACCGATACGGGAATGTCGGCTTGTTCAAAGATCTCCAGCCATTCCGCCGTCGTTCGCGTCGCCAGCAATTCCTCGACAATTTGATAAAGTTGATCGATGTGTTGCGTCCGCGCTTCAATGTCCGCAAACCGGGGATCCATCATCAACTCAGGGCATCCCGAAAGTTCGAAGAATTTGGTCCAATGCTTATCGAGGTAGATCACCGGACAAATATATCCATCCTTTGTTCTGTACGGTTTTCGGTGAGACGACGTAGCCCTTGGATAATACGCGTTTCCAAGCGGAGGTTCGAACACAAACCCATACAGGTGTTCTAGCGCGGAAAACGAGACCATTGTCTCGAACATGGGAATTTCAACAAACTGTCCCTCCCCGGTGCGCTCCCGGTGATACAAAGCGGCAATCACGGCCCCACTCGCGACGATTCCCGTAATTTTGTCGGCAATATCCGATGCCACATAGCTGGGTTCTCCCGACATGTGGGCCTGCAAGGAAGCGATGCCGCTGGCCCCTTGAATAATATCGTCATAAGCAGGCTTGTTGCCCAGCGGGCCGTCGGCCCGATAGCCGTAGATGCCGGCATACACAATGCGTGGGTTCACTTCTTTGACCGCTTCGTAGGACAGGCCGAGCTTGGCAATGGCTTGCGGCCTCATGTTGTGAACGAAGACATCGCACTGCGCCGCGATGCGAAGCAAAGCTGCACGGCCGGCATCGGTTTTTAAATCCAGTACGATGCTGCGTTTATTGCGATTGCAATTTAAAAACACGGCCGCCATGTTTTTGTGCCGCTTTGGACCGATCCTGCGGGTAATATCCCCTTTGGGACTCTCGACCTTGATGACATCCGCCCCCATGTCTCCCAGTATTCGCGTACAGTACGGTCCAGACAGCACAGATGTGAGATCCAACACACGCACTCCGTCTAGAGGACTCGCCACACTTTCTCCTCCTCATCTCAAGTGGTCATTGCGGAAGCGATCAATTGTTTGCGAAAATCCGGATGAGCGATGGCGATTAATCGGCGTGCTCGCTCGTCCAGGCTTTGACCGCGGAGATCTGCGATCCCGTATTCCGTGACGACAAGATCTACGTCGCTGCGGGGAGTGGTCGTCACCCCGCCGCTCAGTCGGGGCACAATTCTACTGACGGTCCCTCCCCTCGCCGTCGAAGGCAAGACAATGATCGACCGCCCGCCCCTGGATTGATGAGCGGCCCGTACGAAATCGAGCTGTCCACCGACTGCCCCGACATAGCGGCCCCCGATCACCTCGGCGTTTACTTGACCGCTCAGGTCCACTTCAATCGCAGAATTGATGGAGATGAAATGGGTTAACTTTGATATGACCGAAGGGTTGTGCGTATAAGATACGGGGCGCAGTTGGATGGCCGGATTTTTGTGAGCAAATTTGTAGAGAAAGTCGGTTCCGAAAAGTACGCCCGTAACCGTAACGCCGTTATCAATTTCTTTCCTCCGGTTGTTGATCACGCCGGCTTTCATCAGTTCCGCAATCCGATCGTTGATCATCCCGGAGTGAACGCCTAAATCCCGTTTATCGCCCAGCTCCTCGAGAATGGCGTCCGGTGTGGAGCCAATCCCGATTTGAAGGACACCGCCGTCAGGGATCAGAGACTTTACGTGACGCGCAATCATCCGGTCCACAGGTCCAATCGGATGGGACGGCATGGTGAGCAGAGGACGCGAGGTGGTGACGAAATAGTCAATGTCATCCCAGTTGACCGGATGACCATAGGTCCAGGGGACTTGGTCGTTCACTTCCGCGATGACCACCCGCGCGTGCCGCATGGCCGCTTCAATGTAATCGTTCACCAACCCGAAGCTGTGATTTCCTTCACCATCTGCCGCGCTGATTTGGACGAATACCACGTCGACCGGAATCGTTTTGGATTCTATGAACGCCGGAAGTTCGGAGAGATGGCATGGAATGACCTCGATGAGACCGTGTTTCGCAAGTATGCGGTGATTTCCAAGTGCTCCCAGACCCCGAAAGGATATAAAGTCAGCATGTTCAGGCAAAAGTGTGTCCGAAAAAGAAGTTCCCAGGAATACGCGGATCTTCCCTATACGCTCCCTTTGACGAACCAACGCCGTCGTAAGCGTCAATGGCTCACCGGTTCCCTGACTCCACAACACCGTATCCCCCGGTTGAATGATGGCGGAAAGGTCTAGGTCACTTAATTGAAGTTCCACCGCCATTAGCCATGCACTCCCATGCTCTGCGCAATGATTCGCTGCGCCCGCTTGAGTAACGGGCCATCCACCATCTGCCCTTCGAAATCGATCGTTCCGATTCCTTTTTGGATCGCGGCTTCATAGGCGTCAAGCAATCTCTTTGCCCACCGAACTTCTTCCGGCCTCGGCGAGAAGATCTCATTGGCCAACATGGCCTGGGCGGGATGAACGCAAATCTTTCCATGATACCCAAGCCTTCTCCCCATTTCGGCGTCCCGCCGGAAACGATCGTGATCGCGAATTTCGACCACGGCCTGATCGATCGCCGTGATACCCGCCAGCCGGGCACCCAACACGACCCGAGAACGTGCATAGAGCACCTCCTCTCCTCCATCCGAGCGGATCGCACCCATATCCGCGGCAAAATCTTCGGCCCCAAAGTATACGGCGGAAACATAATCGCTCGCCTTACACACTTCAACAACGTTCTGCACGCCCAGTGCCGTCTCGATTCCAACCACGATGCGGACCGGTTGCAAGAAATCTTCGCGGGATTCGATCCGTTCAACGAGCCGTCCGACTTCGTCCGCCGTCTCCACTTTGGGCAGGACAATTCCGTCTATATGGAGGTTCAGAACAGCGGCGATATCGCGATCGAAATGCGACGAAGCAATCGGATTGACTCTCACCAACAATGGGCTCCGCAGTCCTCCAGACCGCAAATGAGCCACAGCCTCGACAACCAGTTGCCTGCCGCGTTCCTTTTCCGATTCGGGCGTTCCGTCTTCCAGGTCCATCACGTAACAGTCTGCAGTATATTTCAAGAAATTACGAACCAAATCAAAACGGTTCGCCGGAGCAATCAAAAAACTTCTGATCACCAGCGGACCGAACACTTTCGTCTTCGAACGGGACACATTGCCACCTCCTCAGCACGGCATTAGCCTCGCGGATGGTGTCCCGTACCACTTCCGCGGCGGGCTTGATGTCGCCAATCAGGCCACTACTTTGGCCGGCCGGAAGGACTCCATGGTCGACGTCTCCTTCCACTCTCCCGAGAATGGCGGCCCGCTCGCCCACGTTCATCAACTGTAGTGGATAGGGTTGGATTTCACTGCTCCGCCGTTCCCACTCCTCGGTAAATCGGTTCCGGATCATCCGCACCGGTTTGCCGCTATGAGCCCGGGTCACAACGGTCCCTTCGCCGTCAATTTCTACAATTTTGTTTTTATAGTTCTGGTGTGCGAAGGCTTCCTCCGTAGCGATGAATCGCGTGCCCATCCAGATACCTTCCGCTCCTAACGCCAAGGCGGCTACCAGTCCCCGCCCGTCGGCAAGGCCGCCGCCGGCCACAACGGGTACGTCGACCGCATCCACCACCTGAGGAATCAACGCCATCGTCCCGATTCGTCCGACATGGCCTCCTCCTTCGCACCCTGACGCAATCACGGCATCGACGCCCTCACGGACGAGTTTCAGTGCTTGGCGTACATTCCCGACTACGGACATGACCACCATTCCCCGTTTGTGGGCCTCCGCAATGACACCAACGGGATTTCCCAGCCCTGAAATCAGCACCGGCACCCGTTCTTCCAGCGTCACTTGGATCAGGCTTTCGATCTCCCGGTTGTACCGCATGCTGACGGGATCCTCGCCGTTCACCTTGCCAAACAGGATATCCACACCAAACGGCTTGTCCGTGACACTGCGCACATAATGAATCTCCCGGCGCAACTCCTCGGCGGTCATGTAAGCGCTTCCGATGACACCCAGACCACCGGCTTGCGAAACCGCCGCCGCCAAGCGTCCGCGGGCCACTTGACCCATTCCCGCCTGTAGGATGGGAAACTCGATGTTCAATAAGCTACAAATCCTAGTCTTGAGAATGTTGGGCACCCATGCCCGCCCCCTCGTTTACCCAAGAGCTCACCTCTTTTTGTTTGTTTGTAATACTAACATTCGATAATATTATTGTCTAAAATATAATTAATATGAATCCTATAGGAACAACCTATAGAGGTGACCATCATGGAAATGCGGTTGTTGGAATACGCCATTGAGGTGGCCCGACACAGAAGTTTTACCAAGGCGGCGGCCAGTCTCCACATCGCTCAGCCGTCTTTGAGTCAACAGATTGCCAAATTGGAGGACGAGTTGGGGGTGCGTTTGTTTTTCCGGGGGCCCAAAGGGATTTTTCCAACTCCGGAAGGGGTTTTGTTTTTGAAACGCGCCGAACAGATTCTACAATTGAGGGAAGACCTGAAAAGGGAGATATTTGAGAAAACCGTCGGCATGGGGGACACATTGACGATCGGGGCAACTCCGATCACCGTCAGACACATTCTTCCTTCCGTCCTCGAACAATATCAGTTGCGCTACCCGGAGGTTCGAATCCATCTAATTGAGGAGCCCCCGGAGACACTTCACGATCTCACCGCACGCGGATCGGTCGACATCTCCATCCTGGCCTTGCCCGTGGAGGATTCTTGCATCGCCATCCAACCGATGTTCACCGAACCCATTTATGTCGCCCTACCGACCGAACGCAAGCCATGGATGTCCGAGAGGTTGGCTTCCTTCGTCGTGCAACGATTGCCCCGGATCTCTCTGACAGAATTAGCGGATTGCCCGTTCATTTTACTTAAAAAGGAATACAAATTTCGCCATTCCGTCCTTGAGTTGTGCGCCAAATCCGGTTTTCAACCGCGTGTGGCGTACGAAACGAACAACATTGAAACGGCACAGGCTTTTGCCGCGTACGGACTAGGCGTGACATTGATTCCTGATTTAATTAGAAAATCCGCACGGGTGGATGAAAAACAACCGTTGTATATGGAATTGGAAGAGCAGCCGACTCGAACCGTCGTGTTTGCTTATCGGAAGGATCGCTATCTCAGTCTGACCGCCCGGGCCCTAATGGATATCTACGGGGAGTTGAAAGAGGAGTAATGTCCCTTCACTCCCGGAAAGACCCGTGCCCTTGCGGAACCCGGAAATCCGATACACGCCGAGGGCCGCCCTGCGCAACGCGGTTGCGGGGCGGCCCATCCGACATCCGGCCGTCAATTCGCGCTGCTTTCCCTCCGGCCGGCTGCACGGTACCGGCCCTCCAGCACGCCCTGGTAGAGCTGCTCATATTTCAGAACTTGGCGCGCCGCAGAAAAATATGTCTCCACCCTCATGCGTCCGGCATCGGCAAACTCCCTGTGCAACACGGGATCATCCAGCAGCAGATTCACGTACTCAATCATGGCTTGGATATTTCCGACTTCCGTTAGAAAACCGTTCTTCCCGTGCACGACCACTTCCGGAATGCCTCCGACTGCGGTGGCCACCACGGGGGTTTTACAAGCCATTGCTTCAATCGCGACCAATCCAAAACTCTCTTTTTCGGACGGTAAAAGCAGAACGTCCGACATGGAAAGAACGGAATTCACCTCTTGTTGTTTTCCGACAAAAAACACGTCTTCTTCCACGCCTAAATCCCGGACTAAAAACCTCGCAAGAGGAAGCTCGGGACCTTCGCCGACGAGGAGGAGCTTTGCCCTGCGCGTTTTTCGAACACCGGCAAACACCCGGATGACATCCGGAACCCTTTTTACAGAACGAAAATTAGAAATATGTACTAAAATCGGTTCTCCGTCTGGCGCATACTGTTCCCGGAGCTGGGACACGTCTCGCCGATAATAATGAGAAGTGTCCACAAAGTTGTATATGATTTCAATGTCCCTGGTGGTGTTGAGGATCCGCCGGGTATCGTCCGCCAAGCTCATGGAGACTGCGGTAACCGCGTCGCTTTTTTCAATTCCGAGCCGGATGGCGTCAAAGAGCGACCAGTCATGGGCGAGAACCGTGATATCCGTCCCGTGCAGCGTCGTCACGACTTGAACGGGGTGTCCCGGGCACATTTGTTTCGCTAAAAACGCGCATACCGCAAAGGGGACGACATAGTGCACATGGAGGATGTCGAGGGAATAGGTTTTGATCACATCGGCCATTTTACAGGCCAATGTCAGTTCAAAGGGGGGATTCCGGAACACGTCATATTTTTGCATTTCCACTTCGTGCAGGTAGACGTTTTCCCGAAACTCTCCCAACCGGAAAGGGGTTCCATCCGAAATAAAATGAATTTCATGCCCTCTCAAAGAAAGACTTTTTCCCAATTCCGTGGCCAATGCTCCGGAACCGCCCACCGAAGAATAACAAGCAATTCCGATTTTCATTCCCTCCACCTCCGCCTCCGCGGATACCTAGATCGCCTCCCTGCGGTTCCAACGTGAAGGGACGGCAACAGAAAAGATCCTCCGTTTCATTCTTCCTCGGCAATCTTTAGGAGCCGTGCGGCATTTCGGTAGAAAACCATGTCGATCTCGTCTTGGGTCATCCCAATTTCCCGGCAAGCCTCCACTTGATCCACCAGATACCGGTAGGCAAAACCTCTTGGGAACCAACTGGAGTCGCTGCCGAAGACGATTCGCTCGGGTCCTATGGTTTCGTACGCCTTTGCAAACAAGTCGCGCAACGTAAGCGGATACGGCATCCAGCGAATCCAGTCATTCGACCCCGATCCGTCGACATAGATATTGGGAGCCGACCAGCAGAGATGCAACAGCTCTTGCCAGTAACCTGCGCCGAAATGAGGAATAATAAAGGGAATATCCGTGTAGGTTTGTGCAACTTTCGCCAACGTCAGCGGGCTAATATAGGGATGGTGCACAATACCTCCCGGACCTCCCAGAATGCCGAAATGAATCAGGACGGGCAGTTTGCGGTCCGCTAAGTATTTCCATATCCTACTAAATTCCGGTGCTTCAAACGGCTTTGTCATCAACGGTCCAAACAATTTCAAACCGGAAAGTCCAAGTTCCTCAATTCCGCGCACAATTTCGTCGTACGCATTTTCTTGCTCCAAACGCACATGAACAAAACCGATAAATTTATCCGGGTGGCGCTTCACCACCGAGGCGAGCGTATCGTTGCCCCCGCCCGTAACGAAGACAATTTTGGATATATTGTATTTGTCCAGCTCCGCGGCCCAGCGATCTGCTTGGACCTCATTTCCGGGATGAGTGGTTTCTGGATCGTCAAAACCGAAACGCTTCCGCCACTCTGCCCGCAGCTTTTTGCGATAAGCTTTAACGAGCGGATGAACCTCATGTTCCACCGGTTGACCCGCTTGGGGGGCGGCGGGAAAATGCGCATGGATGTCGATAATCCTTCGGAGATGGACTTCCATCGCGAATCCTCCAGTGTCACTCAGATATAAATGATTTTATGGAACCCGTTGTTTTCGACCGGGGTCTCAATCAGTTCCCTCAACCAAAGCGGTCCGTACTTGTTCAAATACGCAAAAATGTTATACACCCTTTCTTGAAGTTTGCCCATCGGTACGATGTTCTGGCGAATTCGTTCAAATCTCCTCCCGATGGATTCAAATTGCTCCTGATACGAGGCCATCGCGCGGGTCTCTAGAAAAGTGATATGTTTTAAGATTTTATCCATGTTCGTCTTCCCTAGATCGCGCATTCCGGGATTGATGCTTGACACCAGCTCGAGAATGGGCGTATAGAGATCCACAAAATCCTGTTTGACTTGGTTAAAGCGATCTTTTAATTTGAGCGTGTCCCGCTCCTCCAACCAAGCCTTCTTTTTCTGCTCGATGTACCCGCCGTCGGCCACCGCATGCTCCAGGAGGATGCCGTAGTGCTGCATGTGCTTCTGAATCGATTGTTCGAGAATGGTGAACTGTAAACGGGGGACGATGATCGGCATTTTCATTTCAAACAAGTGAAAGGCGTCGCGAAGCAAACCCCAATACGCGATTTCCCCCGGTCCCAGGACCGCGGCGAGAACCGGAAACAAGAATTCTTGCATGATCGGACGAGTCGCTACATTATTGCTGAAGGAACCGGGGTTCCTTCTCGCCAGTTGCAGCAACTCATTTTCCGTAAACCGGACACTCCCTCTTCTATCGGTAAAACCGCCGAATTCATCGCCCTGCAAGAGCGTTCTTTCCCCCTGGTGATCGACAAAAAGGTTCGCGCTCTCCTCTTTGATCTCGAATTGGGCGCCGTATCCCAGAGATTCGACCTTTCGTTTTCCGTTCAACAGCGCATGATTCATTTCACGCCATCGGGTAATGAACTGTTCAAACATCGGTCCTTCTATTTGCCGTAGATTCGGGTCGTCCGAATCCACGAGCACAAGGCCGTGAGAACCGAAAAACCAAGCCATGATCCGCGCGAAAACCTCGACCAAGGTCTTTGAGTTTTCCGTGATATGGGCGAGTCTCTGGATCACTTCTCCCTTGAATTCCGTATCCATCAACGACTGACGGAATTGATACAAAACATCCTCCCACTGGGAGGAACTCAGGGCGAGCCGGCTGATGGAAGTCCGTTTTCCTGTAGGGTGATCCACTTTTATTTTCCGGATTTCGAGATCTTGAGTTACATAGTAAATATGATTCACTTCATCAAAATCGTGATCTTCTCCGGCAATCCAAAAAACCGGGATCACCGGCCGCCGCAATTTGCGTGATGCTTCTCTAGCCGTCTGGACAATGGTGATGGCTTTGTAGATGACCAATAGCGGCCCGGTAAAGAGACACGCTTGGTGTCCCCCGACCACAACCAGGGTTTTCTCGTCCTCCAGTAAGCGAATCGCGGCCAGCGCTTCCGGAGCATTTTCAATTCTTTTATTGAAGGTATACAGGGCCTCCACGATCTGTTTTCGATCTGCCCGCGGTCCTTTTTGTTGATCCAAAAACCGGAACCGTTGCTCCCAAGCCTCTTCCTTCCAGGAAGGGTAGTCAAACAATTCCTGAACACGCGTGAAATGGTTGACGTAATCTTCGGCTATTGGTTGGCTTTGTTTGATATGACAATCCTCGATTCTCATCCACGACCACCTAGTTGGGCCAGCCATCATCCTTTACACGCTGAGATCGACGTAGAAAGGCGGCTCGATGTTCAAAATCCGCGCATACGTGATCAATTGGCCCTTGTGGTGCACTTCATGTCCGATCATTCGGTGAAGAATTTCGACTATGGGCTCGGTAATCCGGAGAGCGTGGATCGTCGCTTCCTTCTTCAAGTCGTCGTCGGAATATCCGGCAATCTTTTCCTCATGCTCCTTAGTCAAGTCCTGTAACAGTTTGCGCATCTCGGCCAGGGTAGCAGGAAGCGGCGGAATGTTCACATCGCGCCCCTCAATGGCCGCAAAGAAAAAATCGGGTGTCCAGGCAATGTGATGAATGAGTTCCAACGTGCTCATCCCTTTGTCCCACGGACGCCACGAAGCGCTCGATTCCGGAAATTTTTCGGCCAGGGAAAGAAGGGCATTGCGGTGCATCTTCCAACGCCTCAAGACCTGTTGAGCGGAAGAGTGTTTGTCGACTGACATGTTGATCCCTCCTTGAGAGTATCGGGGGTAGGGTATGATACGCTTTCCATACTTAAAGACAATATATTTTATATTTTTTTGGTACTATCTTACGATAAGGTAGATCCCTTGTCAAGGCTAGATTTTTAAATTTTTCTTTCTAATAAACTTTTTACTTTTTAATGCAAGGATTGCACCGCAAGAGGCTTAAAACGTCAAAAGGGTATACCCTGCATCCCCGGCATCCCATTCCTTGGTACGCCGGGCACCCGCAGAGTATACCCCTCTTCCTTGGAGCGGATGACGGGACTCGAACCCGCAACTTTCAGCTTGGGAAGCTGACGCTCTACCAATTGAACTACATCCGCATGGAGGTTTACCGGATCGTTACACTTCTCATCTTACAAATCCCTCGCCCTCTTGTCAACTCCTCGGAGTGAGATCGGATTTTTCATAAAAGAACGTACTAAATACGCGAAACCCGTATCGCTCGGGCTGAAAGATGGGCTCCGTGCTGCCGACGAACAGAATTCCCCCGGGAACGAGGGAGTCCCAAAATTTCCGGTACAATTCAGTCTTGGCGTCTTCCGTGAAATAGATCATGACATTGCGACATACAATCAGATCAAATCCTTTCTCGAAGGGATCGGCCAACAGGTTGTGGCGCCGGAAAGTCACCGACTGCTTGACCACCGGTTGGACTTCCCACCGGTCGTCGCCCAAGCGCTTGAAATATTTTCTTTTAACTTCCTCCGGCACACTTTCCAGGGACGAATTCCGGTACACGCCGGCTTTGGCTCGCTCCATAGCCGTTTCATCGATATCCGTTGCGAGGATGTCGAACCGCTGGGGAGACAACCCGCCCTCCAAAAACACTATCGCCAACGTGTACGGCTCTTCCCCGGTGGAACAAGCGGCGCTCCAGCAGCGGATTTTCCGCGATGTTCCCAGATACCGCGGCACGAGGTCCTTCGCAATGACCTCCCATCGACCGGGATTTCTGTAAAATTCTGATACATTTATAGTCATTTTATCGAGAAATTCCTGATACACCTGCCGGTCACGCTTTAGTAATTCGAAAAATTCCTCCCAAGTGCCGCAGTTCCACTTTTGCCGTACCGAGTTGAGGCGCCTTTCCATTTGAGGGCGTTTGTACCGATGCAGGTCTACGCCGATCCAACGGTACAATTGTTCCGCAAACCACGAATACTCGTCTTTCGCCACGTAGAGTCTCCTCCCGGTTCTTAGCCTAATCCGTCCGCTTAGAGGTGAGAGGCATGTCCGGTTCCCGTGCCGATCGACGCCGTTTCCGCATCGGCCTGGCCCTCAGCGGAGGAAGCCTGAGGGGAGCAGGTCATCTCGGCGTTTTGGAGGTCCTGGAGGAAAACGGCATCCTCCCCGACATTGTCGCAGGGGTGAGCGCAGGTGCCGTGGTGGCCGCCCTGTACGCCCGGGGCATGCCGGTTTCCTCCATGATCGAACGCGCCCGCCGCCTGGCCGCCTCGACCTTGATCGACTGGGACGTACCGATTTGGCCTTTAATCAAATTCCTCCTGCTGTATCCCCTCTCCCGCACAGGCCTCCGGCCGAGCCCCCGGCGCCTGCTTCCCGACGGGCTCATCCGGGGCCGCCGCCTCGAGGCGTTTCTCCGCAAGCTCTTCCGCGAATACCCCCAGCCTCGCCTTCCTTGCTTCCTCTTGGCCACAGACCTGGACGAAGCGACAACCGTGGTCTTCGGTTCCGCGCCGTCTTTGGAGGGCCTCTCCGGCGATCACCGCTACATTTCGCTGCGCCCTCCGGAGTGGGCGACCGCCGTTTGCGCCAGCTGCTCGATGCCCGGGATCTTCCGACCCGTTCGGTTCCGAGAGCGCAGGCTCGTGGACGGGGCGGTTCGCAACACCCTCCCGGCCGACCTCCTCTTCGCCGCGGGAGCCCAAAAAGTCATCGCCGTGGACCTCCATCTCGGAGAACTGGCAGACGACCGAATCGATTCCTTTGTCGACGTGTTGGACCGGTCCCTCACCATGATGCTGGCCGGCATCGCCGCCCTCCGGCTGTCTTCATACCCCGTTTTGCGCCTGGCGCCTCCAATCCCAGATATCGGGTGGACCGCTTTCCACCGCATTCCCGAATGTATCGAAGCCGGAAGACAATACGCCCGGTCCCATTTACCCATGATTCAACGGTATCTGGAAGGGTGACGGGCTTCCGCCGCCCGGGGCGTCGCGCAGCAGACACCGCGCCCGCCCCAGATGCGCCGGACGCGGCGCCCCCGGGGGAGAGTGCGGCATCCGGATCAAATCCAGCGGGAAAGGGATCTCTCGTAATCGACCAGCGACTCACCACCGAACCACAAGGCGATCTCCCGGGCCGCACTTTCGGGAGAATCGGACCCATGTACGATGTTCATGCCGACCGAAAGGGCATAATCCCCGCGAATCGTACCCGGATCCGCCTCTTGGGGATTGGTCTTCCCCATCATCCGGCGCACCACTCCGATCGCGCCGGGGCCTCTCCACACCATGGCGAATACAGGGCCGGAGGTGATAAAGGACACCAATTCCTCAAAAAAGGGTTTGTCCCGGTGTTCCGCATAATGCTGTTCCGCCAATTCCCGGGAAACGGTCATCAGTTTAGCGGCTACCAGCTGCAATCCGCGCTTTTCGAACCGGGACACGATTTCCCCCACTAGCCCGCGTTGGACGCCGTCGGGCTTGATCATGACAAACGTTTGTTCCATCCCCTCGACACTCCTTACCACAAACGGGCTTGCAGCGCGTCCGGGCCCGGCGAGCAAACCCGAAGCGCGCCCGAAACATTATACCCAACCGCCGGGACCCCGGACAAGCGAGGATCCATCCGTCGGGCAGAGACCCACACGACGGCCGGGACGGCCTTGTGACTCCCTCATTCCTCTTAACGGTCCCGGACGGCGACAAACTCCACCACCGCATCCAGCGCTTCCCTCGCCCAACTCGGCGGCAACTCCGCGAGATCCTTCCTGGCTCTGCGGACATAATCTTCGGCCACGCGCCGGGCCTGTTCGACGCCTCCCGAACGCCGCACGGCCTCCGCCACTTCCTCCGCCTCCTCCCGGGTCATCCCAGGGCGAATGATCGGGGCGAAACGCCTGCGGAGGACCGAGTCGCGCAACGCCAACAAGACCGGCAACGTCAAATTCCCCTGAACCAAATCGTGCCCCACCGGCTTGCCCAACACCGAAACGTCCCCGGTTAAATCGAGAATGTCGTCGATGATTTGAAACGCCATCCCCAAATGATAGCCGAATCTCCACAGGGTCCGGGTCTTCGGGGCGTCCGCCTCCGAGACCCGCGCCCCGACAAAACAACTGACGGCCATCAACAGGGCCGTCTTCCGGCGAATCCGGCGGAAATACCGGAACAAAGACTGATCGGATCGAAACAGATCATGGATCTGTTCCAACTCTCCCAGACACATTTCGGCAATGGCCCCGGCGGTGGTCTCGTGCAACCGGCGGTCGGACACCGTCGCCAACAACTCCAGGGCTCGGGCGAGCAAAAAATCCCCCGCATATAGGGCCATCTGGTCGCCCCAAGCGGCCTTCATCGTCGGCTTGCCCCTTCTCGTGTCCGCCTGGTCGATGACATCATCGTGGACCAAGGTGGCCATGTGGATCATCTCCAGGGCCGCCGCGGACCGCGCCAAGACCTCCGACCGGCGCCGCACGCCGAAACGGCCGGACAGGAGTACCACCAACGGTCGAAGCCGCTTGCCGCCGGATTGCAACAAATAAAGCGAAGCCTGTTCCAGCGCCGGTTCACGGCTTTCGATCTCGGTTTCCAGGATATGCTCAACCAAGCGAAGTTCTCCACTCATCGTACGGTACAAATCGTTGAACGTCATACCGCGCCTCGCTCGACCGTCAAAAATAGCGAAGGATATCGTAATAAGTATTCCGCTGGGCGGCGACTCTCCCGGCGTCCCGAATCAACCGCACGATGTCTTCCCGGGTCATCCGGAAGTGTGCTCCCGCCGCCCTCACCACATTTTCTTCGATCATCGTGCTGCCGAAGTCGTTCACTCCGAATTCCAGCGAGATCTGCCCGATTTTCCCGCCCATCGTCACCCACGAGGCTTGGATATTGGGGATGTTGTCGATCACCAGCCGCGCAATCGCCACCGTCTTTAAATATTCCGCCGCAGTGGCCCGCTTTCCGCGAAGCGCTGTGTTGTCGGGCTGGTACGTCCAGGGAATGAAAGCGGTAAATCCGCCGGTCCGATCCTGAGCCTCCCGAACCCGCAACATGTGCAGCACCCGCTCTTCGTACGTTTCTCCGAATCCGATCACCATCGTCGCCGTGGAGGGCATTCCGAGGCGATGGGCGGTCATGTGCACTTCCATCCAGTCCTCCCACGGTCCTTTGAGCCGGCTGATCCGCATGCGGGTCCGGTTGTCGAGAATTTCGGCTCCTCCGCCGGGAAGCGAGTCCAGCCCCGCCTCCCGCAGCCGCCGCATCACCTCTTCCAAGGACAGGCCCGAGATCTTTTTGAGATTTTGGATTTCGGCCGCCGAAAAGGAGTGCATATGCACCGGAAACCGTTCCTTGATCTTCCGGAGCAAATCCGTATAGTAACTCAAGGGCAGATCCGGATGGGTGCCCCCCTGCATCAGAATTTCGGTGCCCCCAAGCCGAACGGTTTCGTCAATCTTCTCAAAAATGACTTCATCGGGCAATACGTAGCCTTCCGGATGGCCCGGCCTGCGGTAGAAGGCGCAAAAGCTGCAATAGGTGTCGCATACGTTGCTGTAGTTGATGTTGCGGTTGATCACGAATGTAACCACGCCGTCGGGATGCAACCGTCGGGCCACTTCCCGCGCCGCCTTGCCGAGGGCGACCAGATCGGACGATTCGTACAGCCGCACGCCGTCTTCCAGCGTCAACCTTTCCCCGGCCAGGGCCTTGCGGAGAATCTCCGCTTCAGACCCGGTCTTGACCAGCATCAAGGATCCCCCCATACTTTCACTCTCGGAACCGAGGGCAACAGCCCCAGGGCAGCCGCCTCTTCGCAGTACCGTTTGAGCCCGGCTTGAAGATCTCCGCAGAAATCGTAGGATAATTTCCCGAAATAGTCGCGCCAAAAAGCGGGGTCGCCGCCGCACATCCGGCGGGCGCTCTCGATCACGGCGGAAAGTTCCCGGAGCCCCCGGTCCCGGGCCCGCAGAAAAGCCAAGTGGACGGACTGCAAGAGAAGAGCGTCCCGCTCCGCCGTTTCGTTCCGAACCGCCCACAGCGCAAATACCATGCCGAGACCGGTCCACTCGTACCAAGCCTCGCCCAGATCGATCAACGTCAACCCCCGGGGATCCATGGCCACGCGGAGAGCGTCGTCGCCGATGAGCAGGGCGGCGTCCGCCGCCGCCAACATGCGATCCAGATCTGGGTCCATCGTAACATACTTCGGACGGATCTCAAACCGGCGGGTGAACAAAATTTTAAGAAGATTGACGGAAGTGGCGGAACTGCTTGTCAGGGCAACGGTAGACCCGTTCAGCGCCGGCACCGGCTTGGTGCTGACCAAAAAAATCGAGCCGACCGGTCCCCGGCTGCTCACCGACAGATCGCTTAAAACCACGTACCGCTCAGGGTGGAGAGCCACGGCGTAACTGGAAACAGGCCCTAAATCCACTCGACCCTGCGCCAGCCATTCATTCAATTGGCTGGGGACAGCGGGAATCAATTCCACAGCCTCATGGGAGAAAAAATGAAACACCGGCAGAACGTTCGTATAGCCGATCTGTCCCACCCGTAAGAACGGCATCACCGGTTCCCCTCCTGCGGGAGGAAGCGAAAAGTCTCGTCGACCAGCACGGGTTCCCAACCCGATTCCCGCACCAGACGAGCCGCTTGGTCGAGGTCGGATATTTCCGGCCCTTCCTCCCCGGCCGGTTCCGGCCATCGGCGCCAAGAAGCGGCGGATAAAGTATCCGCCCCGAACCGCAGGGCGGTTTGTGCGAGTTTGTCGTCCACCATCCGCCAGGAAACTTCCACGTGGACGCCCGGGAAAGCCAGCCGGCAGATCGCCACCATGCGCAGGTCCTCCAGCCCGGTTGTAGGAGGAAGATCCAGAAAATCATCCGCCGGCCACCGCTCCGGGTCCCACGGTTCGGGACGAACCGCCAACAAACCTCCCGTCTCCCGTTGTAGGGCGGAAAGTCGGAGAAGGTGGGCCACCCGCTCATCCGGCGCCTCTCCAGACCCGTATCGGACAGAGGCGGTGCTTTGCAACCCCAGCCGGTGGGCTTCCCGGTGAATCGCCAGCCACGCCTCCTGCGGCAGCAGAGCCGGATTGCGGCGTGCCCGCCATCCATCGACGAGCAATTCCGCGTCGTCGCCCCGCAGCAGGGACAGCCCCGCGTCCCGGAGGGCTTCCAACCACCTACGGACGCCTCCCTCGCGCCCCTCCGCCCATCTCCACACGTCGCTCGCGGTGGGACCGCTGATGGAACCGGAAAAACCCGCCGCTCGGACCTCGGCAATCCGTTTCACCGCCTCCTCGGGACCGAGATCCGTCACATCGACGACGGCCCCGCCGGGACAGCGCCCACCTGGAAGTGCCGGAAGCGTCCCTCCGGTGTCCCGGAAAATGTACCGGTCCACCACGAAAACTCGGTTTCCGAATTCGGCTTGTTTCCGATTTCCCGCCTCTTCACCGAGGGCGAGAACGTCCCGGGACAAAAGTGACCGTAATTCATATTCTGTCAACTTATCGCCCCTCCCTTCCCTCTTCACCCCACCGTCGGAAGAGGTCGTGGACGATTCCCAATTGGTCGAGGATCTTTCCCACCACAAAGTCGACCAACTCTTCCAAGCTCGAGGGTCGATGATAAAAGCCGGGCATCGCCGGAACAATCCGGGCACCGGCCCGCGCGGCCCGCACCATATTCTCCAGATGAATCAAATGGAGGGGAGTCTCTCGAGGGACGAGGATCAACGGCCTCCCCTCTTTGAGGTGGGCGTCTGCGGCCCGTTCCAGCAGGCTGTCAGAAGATCCCGCGGCCACAGCGCTCAATGTTCCCATGCTGCACGGGACGACGACCATGGCCCGGGTCAAGTAGGAACCGCTGGCCACCGGGGCTCCGTAATCTTCCGGCGAATGCCACCGCACGCGTTCCGGATCGACGCCGGCTTCGGCCAGAAAACCCGGGTAATCTCCCGGAGGAATCGCCCAGCCTAGTTCTTCCCTCACCACCCGCCAAGCGGCGTCCGACAACAACAGGTGGACCGGGTAGCCGCGCCGCGTCAATTCCTGGAGAAGCCGGACGGCGTACACCGCCCCGCTGGCCCCCGTCATGCCCACCACAACGGGCCGCCCTCCCCCGAAGCCCCCCTTTCGCCCCGTCATCTTCCGTCCCCCCGTGGCTTCCGGCCGATATGGAGGGCTGCCACGCCCCCGGAGAACCGCCAAAAGCGGACCTCCCGGAGGCCGGTTTCCCGGAAGACGTCCGCCAATTCCTCCGCACCGGGAAAATCGGTCAAAGAATGGGGGAGGTATTGGTACGGCATACCGTCCCCGACCATAAATTTCGCAAAAAAAGGCATGATCTTATAAAAGTAGACATAATACATCGTCCGAAACGGTTCCCACGTCGGCTTCGACAACTCCAGGGAGACGACGCAACCCCCGGGCTTCACGACCCGGGTCATTTCCGCCAAAACATGCCGGTAGTCTTTTACATTCCGAAGGGCGAAACCAATCGTGGCAAAGTCGAAGGTATCGTCGGCATACGGAAGGGCCATGGCGTCCCCCAGCACGAGGTCCGTTTGCTTTTCGACTCCTTCTCGCGCCACCTTTTCTGCGGCGACCGCCAACATTTCGCGACAAAAATCGAGACCCACCACCCTTCCCTCCGGCCCGACCGCCTTCGCCAAAGCGATGGTCCAATCTCCGGTGCCGGCGGCGACATCGAGCACCCGTGCGCCGCGGGGAACCGCCATTTGTTTCATCGTAAACGCCCGCCAGGCCTTATGGCGTTGAAAACTGATGAGATCGTTCATCCGGTCGTAGTGCCGGGCAATTCGCGAAAAGATCGATTGAACCAATTCCACTTTGTTTTCCTTGGCCTCCAAGACCCTTACCTCTCCTTCGCGACGGGAACGCCGCCTGCCCAGCAAGACTCCCAATGCGCACAGACCCGCTCAATGCCCTGGGACGCCGCCGCCGGCATCCCCGCCGCCCACTCCCTCAGCTCCCGGCAAACCTCCGCCAGTTGCCCGCCCATCCATCCGGCGGTGTTGTATTTGGCGTAGAGAGCCCTGATCCGGGCCGCCGGAGGCGGATCTTCTTCCCGAATCGCTCTTCGCTCTTCGGGAGTCGCCGCATGCCACAGGTACACGTCCACCAGCGACGGCGTCACAGCCCCGTTTCCCCACGCACCTCCCCGGGCCACGGCGAATCCCTCACCGGCCCGTTCAATCAACCGGGGCCATGGATCGGACAGGGACAGCCACCTCCGGAGGGCGTGAAACAAGGCGGTTTCGATGGACACACAGACGCTCCGGTAACCTTCGGCGTCCCGATCCCAAGGCCAACGCGCCCGCCTCACCTTGTATTCGCTGATCTCCCGCACTGCCCGGGCCAGACTTCCGATGAGGGGAATGAGGCCGCGTTTGGCGAGCATCAGGTAATACTTGCTGCTAAAAAAATCTCCAGCCAGAACGGCGGCCGGTTGAGGGGGTTGTCCGGACGACCGCACTTCGCCGATTTCGTGAACCTCCAACCCCCGATGGACCAAATACACCGCCGTTACCACGTCGTCGCGCATCGTCTGGCTCAGACCGGCCGAGGCGGTCATGCTCCACGTCAGCCACAAGAGAGAACGATTCCATACAGAGAACGCCCACTCCCGAAGGTCCGGATGGTCCATCTCCTCGACAATCCGCCTCTCGATCCCCATCATTTCCATTTCCAAATCGGTTGTGAACACGCCATACCCAACTCCCTGTGGTGCGGGGTTTGACCGGGGCCAAGAGAAAAAGGCCGTCGGTAAACCGGTGGCACCCTTTGTCCGACGGCTTTAACTTTATCATATCCGCGCAAAATGAGCTACGCAACGACCCGGAATCGGAAACGGGTTTCACCGCTGGACAAACCGGTCGTGAACAAAGGCGGGCACGGCTTCGCTCCCCGGCGGCGGCGCATGAACGAAGGAGGGACGGTCCGCCGCGTATGTCTTGATCACGCGGCCGGTTCCGTCGAGCACGCGCACCTGCATCTCTTCGATCCCGGACGCTTCGACGAGAAACGCATAGGCGACGGCGTACACATCTTGGATCCGCGCGCTGTCCCCATTCCCCTTTTCGGCAGGATCGGCCACTTCGACGGTCACCCTTCCCGGTTCCAGTTGAGCCCGAACGATGCGGCTCCGAATCCGCACCCCCTCCAGCCGGTCGACCACCTCCGAAAGGGTGTCCACCCTCGGGCTCACGCGCCACAACACCGGCAGGCTCCCGTCTGCAAACCGGTCGAATGCTTTCTGGGGCACGGAGGCGAGCACAACCGCCGCGACAAAGGACAGCAACACCCACCCCACCCATCCTCTCGACATTCCACATCCTCCTCGCACCAGCCCGTCCTGGAGAATGTGTATGCCCTCCGCCCCGCCGTTACGCCCGGTCCTCCAGCGGTTCGACCACCCCGAACTTGGTAAAAATCCGGCACCGTCCCCGGACCTTGATGGCCGAGGTATGTTCGGTGAACTGGGCCAGCATGACCTCTCCGCGATCCAAATTTTCCGTATGGTGAAACCGGGTATCCCGGCCCCGGGTGAGGCCGATGACCTGAACCCCGTTTTCCAGGGCCTGAATGACGAAATAGTCTCCTAATACCGAGGTCGGATCGGTCGTCATCGGTCGCCCTTCCTTTCCAGATAATTTCCAGGAGGCAATACTATTGTAACATATCTCGGTGTATTTCGACACACTCAGGCGGTTTGCCGAGGGGGACGGCGAAGAACCCTGTCGAAAGAAGCGATTTTTCTTATTTCCGGGGCAATAGTGGCACAAGGGGCCGACCGACCGCGATCGGAACCGGGTTGCCATACGGCCAAAAGAAAAGCGGAGGCGCAGCCTCCCGTCTCCCTCCCTCACGAAAGCACGGAGCGTCCGCTATAATATGATGGCAATCAATCCTCCGCTTCCCTCGTTGATGATTCGCTCCAATGTTTCCTGCAGTTTGTACTGGGCATTCTCGGGCATCATGGCCAATTTGGCGGAGATCCCCTCGCGCACGATCGCCGCCAGGGATTTCCCGAAGATGTCGGACTCCCAAATTTTTAGCGGGTCCTCTTCGAAATCTTGCATGAGGTACCGGACTAACTCCTCGCTTTGTTTTTCAGTCCCGACAATGGGGGCAAACTCCGACTCCACATCCACGCGGATCATGTGGATCGAGGGCGCGGTGGCCTTCAACCGCACCCCGAAGCGGGAACCCTGCCGGATCAACTCCGGTTCGTCGAGGGTCATTTCTTCGAGGATCGGCGAGGCGATCCCGTACCCGGTGGTCTTCACCATTTTCAGAGCATCGGCCACTTTGTCGTATTCGCGCTTGGCGTAGGTCAATTCTTTCATCAACTTCAACAGTTGGTCCCGGCCCCGGATTTCCACTCCGACGATTTCGGTCAGGACACGATCGTACAATTCGTCGGGAGCTTCGAGGTCGATATCCGCCACGCCCCGCCCCATATCCATATGGGACAGGGCGGCCCGGGTGATAAAATCGTACTCGCAGAACTGACCGACGACTCGATCGATGTCCCGCAGGCGCCGTACATCCCGGACGCTCTCCCGAACGGCCTGCTCGAACTGGGTGCGAAGCCAGTGATCCCCGTCGAGAACCATGACCCAACTGGGGAGATTGACGTTCACTTCGTGAACCGGGAATTCAAACAGCGCTTCGCGCAAAACCTGCAAGATATCCTCCTGCCCCATCGTCGCGCACGACAAAGAGAGAACGGGAATATCGTATTTTTCCGCCAGTGCCGCTCGAAGGCTGGCCGTCTCCGGATGCCGGGGATGGGTGGAATTGATGACCATGACAAAGGGTTTGCCCAACTCTTTGAGTTCTTCGACAATCCGTTCTTCCGCTTCAATGTAGGCGCTGCGCGGTATCTCCGCGATGCTGCCGTCGGTGGTCACCACCAACCCGATGGTGGAATGGTCGGCAATCACTTTGCGGGTTCCGATTTCCGCGGCCTCCTGAAACGGGATCGGCTCTTCGAACCAGGGCGTGCTGACCATACGCGGACCATTTTCGTCTTCGTACCCCCGAGCTCCGTCCACCGCGTAGCCGACGCAATCCACCAACCTCACGTTGATGTCCAGCCCCTCCGCCACCGTGATTTCCACCGCTTGATTGGGGATAAACTTGGGTTCGGTCGTCATGATGGTGCGCCCGGCGGCGCTCTGGGGAAGTTCATCGGTCGCCCGCACGCGATCCGCATCGTTTTTGATATTGGGAATGACAATCAATTCCATAAATTTCTTGATAAACGTGGATTTGCCTGTTCGGACCGGGCCGACTACGCCGAGGTAGATGTCGCCGCCCGTGCGCTCGGCAATGTCCTTGAACACATCGAATTTTTCCACAGAAGTCCCTCCCTCAGGCTGATACTGTCCGGCGTAGAACATGAAGACCATGGGGCCCTGCCAACGCTGACCGTGACACCCCCCACTTGGCGCAGCACCCGCCTGCCCTCCGATCACACGGTCTTTGGACGGTACATAATGTATGAATCGAAAAAAGAAATATGCCTGTCGGCGGCCCGGTGCCGATCCTCTCAGATGCAGAAATAAAAAAGAGCCTCCCTTCCAAGGGAGACCTTCCAATCAGCCTTTCGGCGTCCCACCCGACGGCGGCCGGGCTATCTCCGAAAATTCCACGCATCGGAGCCGTATTTCTCCCGGACCAAGGTTTCCGCCAGAGTTCGCTCCCGGTCCGTCAGTTCTCCGGGGACCATTTCTACACCCAGGGCGTCGGCGAATCCTTCGACGAGGGCCTTCTCCACTTCCTCCCGGGATACCTTCCCGCCCGTCAAGTCTCCGAGGGCGACAGCGTGATGGAGGAAGGATCGAAGCAGGCGCTCCCGCACCTTTTCGGAGGGAAAACGCAGAACCCCAAACAACGCCCGGGCATCCAATTCCAACAACAGCGAACCGTGCTGGAGAATGACCCCCCGTTGACGGGTTTGCGCGCTTCCGATGAGCTTGCGGCCCTCTACGACGACTTCATACCAGGAAGGGGAATCGAAACAGGCGGCCGAGCCGGGCTCCAACAATCTCTTGCGCTGTTCCTCGTCGGGGCGGGCGAACCCGGCGTCCAAACCCATACGCCGGAGCCCCCTCACCAGTCCCTCGCTGATGACCCGATACGATTCCGTCACCGACTCCGGCATCCCCGGGTAGGATTCCGACACCACCACGCTGTACGTGACTTCCCGGTCGTGGAGTACCGCACGCCCCCCCGTGGGCCTGCGCACAAATCCGTATCCGCGGCGGCGAAGGGATTCGAAGTCAATCTCCTTCTCCGCCCGTTGAAAATACCCGATGGACAAGGTCGGGGGATCCCAAGCGTAAAACCGGAGAGTCGGCGGAACGGATCCTTCTCCGTGGACGATGAGAATGGCCTCGTCCACCGCCATGTTCCACGCGGGCCCCCCGTTTCCCGTATGTAGGACCCGCCACCTTTGCACCGAAATCACCCGCGTCTCACGATTCGCTGATGTGAGCCCGGTATCCTTCCGCGTCGAGCAGGGCTTCCAGTTCGGCGGGATTGGACATTTCCACGACGATCATCCAGCCCTCGCCGTAGGGATCTTGATTCACCTTTTCGGGGGAGTCGCTGAGGGATTCGTTGACTTCGATCACCTTTCCGGAGACAGGAGCGTATAAATCGGAAACGGTCTTGACCGATTCCACCGTTCCGAAGGTCCGACCGGCCTGTACTTCGTCTCCCGCCGAGGGCAGTTCGACGAACACGATATCCCCCAACTCCGATTGCGCAAAGTCGGTGATGCCGATCACCGCCCGGTTTCCTTCCGCCCGCACCCATTCGTGTTCTTTACTGTACCTGAGATTCTCCGGGATATGGCTCATCCCTTCGGCCTCCTTTCGGTTCAAACCGACACCCCTGTTCCGGCGCCGGATGTGTATCCCATTGTATCAGACGGACCCCGGTTCGCTCCACTTCAGACTTTCGCCCCACAGGCTGTCAAACCACTCCGGTTTGGGCGAGCGGCCCATCAACTCCGACACCGCTGCCTTCGGGTCGGCTCCCCGAAACAAAATTTCAAAAATGGCTTCGGCGATGGGCATGTCCACACCTGTTCTCCGTGCCAGAGCCACGGCCGCACGGGTGGTGCGCACCCCTTCCACCGCCATGTCCAAATGAGCCAACACCTGTTCCAGGGACCATCCCTTTGCCAGCAAGAGGCCGGCCCGCCGGTTGCGGCTGTGGCGACTGGTACAGGTGACAACGAGGTCCCCCAGGCCCGCCAACCCGGCAAAGGTCAAGGGAGACGCCCCGAGGCATACGCCCAACCGCACCATTTCATGCAATCCCCTCGTCATCAGGGCGGCTTTGGCGTTGTCGCCGAATCCGAGGCCATCCGATAGCCCTGCTCCAATGGCGATAATGTTCTTCAAACTGCCACCCAATTCCACCCCGATGACGTCGGGATGAGTGTAAACTCGGAAACGGCGGTTCGTGAACAACCGTTGCCACTCCTCCGCCGTGACCCGGGAAGGGCTGGCCACCACCACCGTCGTCGGCAGTTCGCGAATGACCTCCTCCGCATGACTCGGCCCGGACAACACCGCGACGCGTCCTCCGGGCACCGAAGGACAGGCGTCCAATAGCAACTCCGACATCCGGCGGCCGGTTTCCACGTCGATCCCTTTCGTGGCGTGGAGGACGGAAATACCGGAATCTAAATGGGGAGACAAAGCCCGGCAAACTTCCATAAATGCGTTGGACGGTACCGCCACCACGATGTGCCGGACCCGTTCCACCGCCCGGGGCAGTTCCCAATACGCGGTAACCCCTTCCGGAACCGTACAGTCCGGAAGGTATTTGCGATTGAGGCGCGTGCGGTTGATCTCCTCGGCCAGCTCCCGCCGCCGCGTCCACAGGCGAACGGCGTGACCGTTGCGGGCGAGGACGGCCGCCAAGGCCGTCCCCCAGCTGCCGGCTCCCAAGATCGCGATGTCCATGGCCGCCCTCCCTCAAAAGGAGCTTTTGCCCCGGCCGAGCCGGTGTTCTTCTCCCCGCAACAGACGGCCGATGTTGTCCCGATGCCTCCAGACGGCCAGGGCCGCCACGGCAATGGAAAACCAAATGTCCGCGGGAGAATAACGCAGTACGATGGTGAAAACGGCCGTCAATGCCGTAAACAACAGCGATGCCACCGATACATATCGGAAGGCCGCCAAGGCGATCAGAGCACACAGACCGGCCAACAGGGCGGGAACCGGCACCAGGGTCACGAGGACGCCGATCGCCGTCGCAATCCCCCGCCCGCCCCGAAATCCAAAAAACACCGGCCAATTGTGCCCGATAATCGCGCACAACCCCGCCAACGCCCACAGAGCCTTTTGATCCGGAGCCAAGCCCACGGCGACGGCGATCGCCACCAGCCCCTTGGCGATATCGGCCGCCAGCACCAGCAAAGCGGCTCTCGGGCCCAGCACCCGCAGGGTGTTGGTGGCACCCGCATTTCCGCTCCCGTACTCCCGAATGTCGATTCCGGCAAACCACCGGGCGATCAATACACTGGAGGAGATGGATCCGAGCAGATATCCGGCCAAGGCGATGATCAAAATTTTCATCAACAAGGCTCCTCTCCCGTCGTCCGACATCGTCACTGCCGTTGCCGCACAACAAACCTCAGGGGGGTTCCTTCAAAGCCGAAGGCACCGCGAAACTGATTCTCCAAGTACCGGAGATAGGAAAAATGCATAAGTTCCGGGTCGTTGACAAACAATGCAAACGTGGGCGGCTGGACGCCGACTTGAGTTGCATAATAAATGCGAAGCCTGCGGCCTTTTTCGGAGGGCGGGGACACCCGGAGCAAAGCGTCCTCCAAGATTTGGTTTACAGTCGCCGTGGGAATCCGCAGGGCGTGCTGTTCGGACACTCGAACCACCGTCTCGAGAATCTTTCCCACCCGCTGGCCGGTTTTCGCCGACACAAACAGAATAGGAGCCCAATCCATAAAAGGAAATTCATTCCTTATCCGCTCCGCCATCCGGATGGCCGTTTTATCGTCTTTCTCGACCAAATCCCATTTGTTGACTACGACAACCACCGCCCGTCCGGCGTCGACGGCGTACCCGGCCACGCGCTTGTCCTGCTCTGCGATTCCCTCGCTGCCATCTATCACCAACAGGCAGACGTCGCTCCTCTCAATCGCCCGAAGGGCCCGCAGGACGCTGTATTTCTCGGTCTTTTCCCAAATGCGTCCCCGCCTGCGCATTCCAGCGGTGTCGATCAAGACAAAGGACCGGCCGTCCCGCTCAAAAGGAGTGTCGATGGCGTCCCGCGTGGTGCCGGGAACTTCGCTGACAAGCACCCGCTCTTCCCCGAGAATGCGGTTGACCAGGGACGATTTCCCCACGTTGGGCCGGCCGATGACCGCCACGCGAATCGCGTCTTCCCAAGATTCTTCCGGCTCGGTTTCGGGAAGCCGTTCCACCACTTCATCCAAGAGATCGCCGATGCCCAGACCGTGTTCCGCCGAGACGGGCATCGGTTCGCCCAAACCGATTCCGAAAAATTCGTAACGATTCTCCAGACGGCCAGGATGGTCGAGTTTGTTGACCGCCAGCACCACCGGTTTGCCCGACCGCCGTAGATATTCGGCAATCTCCTCATCGGTAGGCGTCAGTCCTTCCGTCCCGTCGACCACAAAGACGATCACCGACGCTTCTTCTACGGCCAGTTCCGCCTGAGCCCGCACGAGCCGGGCCATGGAATCGGCATCTCCCCAATCGAGACCGCCCGTGTCGATCACCCGGAACGAACGCCCGTTCCAATTGGCCGGGGCATACAGTCGGTCGCGGGTCACGCCGGGCTTGTCTTCCACAATCGCAATTCGCTCTCCGACGATGCGGTTGAAAAGGGTAGACTTGCCGACATTGGGCCGACCGACTATCGCCACCAATGGATTTGCCAATCCGTTCTCCCACCTTTCGAATTCGCCGGCGTCCGTCGGTCCTCCTATCCAACTGGATTATGACAGAACAGGTTCGCGACCGTCAACGCGCCCTCCATTTCCGCTCTGCTTCCCGAACGGCCTCGACAAAGGCGCACAACCGCGAATACCGGCGCGCCACCAAAGACCGCCGGTTTCCCTCCGGATCATGACGCGGGAAACAGCCGGCGGAGACCCGCTTCGCTCAAAGCGCCGAAAACCGTCTTGACGATCAACGCCGCCGCCGATGCGGTCGTCGCGAAATCGAGAAGATCGGGATCCAACCACACCATTTGAGAGAGGTCCACGCGATATTGGGCGAAAAGGACCTGGTAATTCCCGCACACCACACCCCAAAAGCCGGCCGTCGCAGCCAGCAGGGGAGTAGGCGCAAACAATCCGGCCACCACACCGCCGAAGACGGCCAGCAAAATGTCCCGCTGCGGCCAAGCGGCCAAAGGGGTATACGGCAATGCGGCCCAACACACCGCCGACACGGATGTGGTCAAGACCATGGCGTTGGTTTGAAACAGCCAAGTGCGAAAGTTTGTCGACGCCGCGACCAAAAGGACGAGGGCCATGAGCGCCAGCAGGGCTCCACCCGCATTGACCCGCCAGCTTCCCCATTCCAAAACCCACCGGTCGGCGGTCCAAACCGCCGCCAGCCCGGCAGCCGCGGCCAACCGGATGGCGGACGGGCCCGGAATGACCCGGTTCCCCCACCCCGTCGTCAAAAGGATAGCGGCCACCGCCACCCACAGATCCGCCAAAATACCCCCGCCCACGACCGTACCACCTCCTCCGTCTGTTCTATTGTCGCCGTGGATAGGCGGACCTATACCGGATGAGAGATTCGAAACATCTGCCGACACGGGATAGTCGACAATAAAAAAAAGCCGTCACCAACACGGTAACGGCGCCCGATCCCTCACTCAGCGATGGTTCTTGAATAAATCGCCGAACATCTCGCCCAACGTCACCCCGCTGCCGGACGACGTCTGGCGCTCGGTATAGCGATCCACTTCCCGCCGGTTCCGCTCACCCTCCGCTTCCCGGATCGAGAGGGAAATGCGCTGTTCTGCTTCGTTGACGTCGAGAATCTTGACCCGAACTTCCTGGCCGGGTTCCAAAACCTCCTGGGGAGTCCCAATGCGGCGGTTGGCGATTTGAGAAATGTGCACAAGACCTTCCACGCCCGGCTCCAACTCCACAAAAGCGCCAAAAGACACCAGCCGCCGCACGATCCCTTTCACGATATCCCCCGGATGATACCGTTCGGATACGCCTTCCCACGGCCCCGGCGTCGCTTCCTTGATAGAAAGGGAAAGCCGCTCCCGTTCCGGATCCACTTTGAGGACCTTGACGCGGACCTCGTCCCCTTCCTTGACGACCTCGGACGGATGTTCCACGCGATGCCAGGCCAACTCCGAGATGTGCACCAGTCCATCCACACCGCCGACATCCACAAAAGCCCCGAAGCTGGTGAGCCGCTGGACGGTTCCGGTGATCACATCGCCGGGTTGCAGACTCCGCAACACTTCTTCTTTCTTCTTTTGATACTCCTCCTCGAGGACCGCCTTTTGGGAGAGAATCACCTTGTTATCGGAGCGGTCCAGTTCCACGACTTTGACCCTCAAGGTCCGGCCTTTATAACCGGAGAAATCTTCCACAAAATGGCGCTCCACCAAGGAAGCCGGAATGAACGCGCGGACGCCTACGTCCGCCACCAAGCCTCCCTTGACGACATCCGCAACTTTAACCTCAAAGGGCTCCTGGCTCTCAAACAGCCCCTGAAGCCTCTCCCACGCCTTTTCCGCATCCACGGCCTTCTTGGAGAGCACCAATTTGCCTTCTTCGTCGTTGATCCGCTGGACGCGGACTTCCACTTCATCGCCGACTTGGACCACCTCGGAAGGGTTCTCGACCCGAAGGGCCGCCAACTCGCCGATGGGGATCACCCCGTCGAACTTGTATCCCACATCGACGAACACCTGGCCGTCTTCGATCTTGGTCACCCGGCCCTTGACGATATCCCCTTTGTGAAGCGTCACCAAGTCGGTCATTTCACGCATTTCTTCCATAAAAAAGACCTCCTGTTCCTGAAACAGCGACCCTGCGGCCGGAACCAACCGAAACACCTGGAACGCTGTGTTGATCACTCACCCGACCATCCTCTTGAACGAGGACGCCCAACAACTCCCTATGCCTTAAACTCAGTATGACATAGGGACAGAAAAAGCATGCAGACAACCGGGCGCTATCCTCCGGAAACAGGCTCCGCCCGCGCCCCGGCGAGCCTGTAGACCGCTTCCATGACGGCGGCCGCCACCTCCTCGTAATCCTTAGTGGTGTGCCTTTTCCCCTCCCACGGCGATAAATCCACGGGCGGTCCGAACCGGACCCGGACCGGACTGCGAAACCGGTAATCTGTCTCGATGTACGCCGGTATCACCGGAACGCGGCTCCAAAGGGCGACGAGACCGACGCCCGGGAAAGGCCGACCGCGCCCTTTTCCGCGCCTGCGGGTACCCTCCGGGAAAAGACCGACCACTTGACCTTCCTCTTTGAGCAACGCAACGGCAGTCCGCAGAGCGTGGCGGTCGGCACTCCCTCGCCGGACGGGGAAAGCACCCAAGGCCCGGATCAACGACGAGAGGCCGGGAACGCGAAACAGTTCCTCTTTTGCCATGAAACGAATCGGCCGAGAAAGACAGATCCCCAAGATGACGGGGTCCCAATTGCTGCCGTGGTTGCTGCACAGCAAGACTCCGCCGTGTTCCGGAACGAATTCCCGGCCGGTAACGGACAACGGAAACCACCACTCAAAAGGCCGTTTCAACAGCCGTTGGCCGACAGCGTAGAGGCGATCACCCACCCGGCCACGCCTCCTCGCTCAAAAACGGGCGGCAAAGAGCCAAGATCTCCGCGACGACGCTCTCGACATCCCGGCCCGTCGTGTCGATCAGGTGGGCGTCGGGAGCCCGCACCAGAGGAGAAACGGCCCGGTGAGCATCCGCGAGGTCTCGTTCGGCTAATTCCGTCCGCACCTCCTCGGCGCTGACGCAATGGCCGCGTTGTTGCAAATCCTCCATCCGCCGTCTGGTCCGCTCGGCCAGCGAAGCCGTCAAATAGACTTTCACTTCCGCATCCGGCATGACGGCGGTCCCGATGTCCCGGCCGTCCATCACGACGCCGCCGCGGGCCGCCCATTCCTTTTGCAATTCGGTCATTCGCCGGCGGACGGCAGGCACCTTCGCCACGGCGGACACGGCCCGGTTGACTTGAGGAGACCGAAGCATCGGCGTGACGTCCCGACCGTTGACCCACACCCGCACCGACAGACCGTCCCGCCGCAACTCCAACCGAATTTCGTCGGCCAGCTTGGACAGCGCTTCTTCGTCATCGGGATCGATTCCCCTTTCGAGGACCCACCACGTGACCGCCCGGTACATGGCTCCGCTGTCCACGTAGAGGAGCCCCAACGCGTCCGCAACCCGCCGGGCCACCGTGCTCTTGCCGGCTCCTGCGGGACCGTCAATTGCCACGCGCAACCTGTTCATCCACGCCCTCCCTTGACTCGTCGAGCCGCAACGAGGCCAAACATATAAAAAGCAGGCAGAGCCCGCTTTTCCTAACACGTTCACTATTCAGGACATGGAAAAGAGAGGTCGCTCCCCAACAAATGGGCACATTCTCCATCTGCTGCTTTCGCCGGTCAGGAACGGAAGGGCCCCCGCATCGATCGGTTATGTTCATAGTACCACAGCCGACAAAGCGGGTGCAAGGGACGGATGCTGTCGAATTTTAGGAATCCTTGGCGATGAAATGGACCTTGACCTCCGGCGAACGGTTCCCGCCGGAGACCTCCCACTCCTGCCCCGCCAGGGGAGTCAACAGAAACGGGGATTGGTGGTCCACCACGATCCGGCGGTGTCCCTCCGCCCGGCGAGCGTCCACCTGGAGCACATCGCCCTCCCGGACCAACAGCCGAACCTCCGGCTTGTCAAAGGCCCCATAGGGTGTTCCGTTGACGACGACATACGCCCCGGGCCAGGAAGCACCGTCTGCCAACTGGAAGGAGACTTCCGCTTCCGCGCTTGCGACCGGACCGGCCTGCGCCGGAGCCCCTTCCATGCGCTCCACGGGGACCAGCCAGGGACGCACTTCGGGAATCAGGAGCAACCCTTGAACGGCCGTCAATACACACAGCCCGGCAACCGCCGTCCGGAACAACCACTCGCTCATCCGTTCCACTCGATCCGCCAGGGGAGCATGGGAAGGATCGATCCGGCGCATGGTACGTCCCCTCCTCTGGTTCATTCTATTCCGCTCCGGCGCATTCCATCCGTCCCCCGCCCGGATTCGATTCCCGAGCATGGAACCTCCGCCTGTCTCATAAATATGAACTCAAACCCGGGGAAGGACGAGAATAAGATGAAAACCGGATTCTTTGTCATTCTTCTGCCGTGGCGTAAAGTACTGGCCTCCGCCGCCCTTGCCGCCGCCTGTCTGCTGCTCCTATGGCCGGCCGCCCGTTTCTCCGCCGTCCCGGGGATTCCTTCCTGGTGGACCGCCCCAGTGGTCGCCGTCGATCCGGGACACGGCGGTTACGACCCGGGGGTTTCCGCTCCCGGTGGAACACCGGCCGAAAAGGACATCACCCTTCAAATTGGGAAACGGCTCGCTCGAGCCCTGGAACGACGCGGCTTTCGGGCCATCCTCACCCGGACGGACGACCGGGACTACGCCCTTCCGGGACAGAGGGGTCGGGAGGCGAAACGGCAGGACCTGGACGCCCGGATCGCCCTCGCCGAAGCCCACGCGGCGGCGGCATTCGTCAGCATTCATTGCAACAGTTCACCGGCCGCCTCCCGAGGAGGAGCGGAAACATTCTACAATCCATCTTCCGCGGAGTCGGTCCGGTTGGCGGCCCGCATTCAAGACCGCCTCCGCCGCATTCCCGGCATGTCTCCCAGAGAAGCCCATGACGGATCCCAGTATTACCTTTTGCAGCGCCTTCGCATGCCTGCCGTCATCGTGGAAGCGGGTTATTTAAAAATCCCCGCCGATCGACAGAAACTTCTAGACCCCGGCTACCAACAAGAAGTGGCCGACGCAGTGGCGGAAGGAATCGCCGAATTTTTCCGCGAGGACTCCGGGCGCCTCAACGCTCCGGACCTTCACCAACTCTGGGCGCTTCCGGGAGGTTCCTTCCGCATCTTTTCAACCCCTTCCTCGTCCCCGTTGAGGGCGTTGATGTAAATCCGGTACGTGTCGTTCTCAATGGTACCTAAAAATTCGTAAGCGAGAACCTCCCGTTTTTCTTCATTGGGAATAAGAGCCAGATGATGTTCCTGAACCGTCACATGCGGACTCAATCGGGCCTTGGCCTGTTCCAAGGTCAACCTGGGCGACGGAAGTGAACGCGGGCGGTGGTGATACACATAATCCTTCGCCGAGAGTCCCACCACTTCCCCGTTATCCAGCGCCACCTTGACCAAGACCTTGTCCGGATACAGCCGAATCCCCCGCTCCACCGGAACGAATTCGAATACTCCCGTCTGATCGGTCTGATCTCCTTGAATCATTTCCATGACCGGATATCCGTGAGCGCGAAGCCACGATTGGGCTTTCGAAGCGGCCTCCGCCAGATCGATCCGCTCGGCGCCCACCGGCCGGTCGTCCATGTACCACACCACGTGGCCCCCTTTTTTCGTCACATCCAAGTACACACGGCCGGAAGCCCCTTCCTGGAGGGTGACACTGTAGGTCGGCAAGACTCCTCCTTTCCCGCTTTCTTGAACCCTAACCTCTGTCTTCCCCTTCCGCCCGAGAAACTGTTTCACTTTGTCGGCGACCCGATCGGGAGACATCTCCGGCCCGAGATCGCGAACCGGCTGTTCTTGGATCCTGGCTTCCAACGTCCGCTGGGTCGGCCCAAAGGAGACCTCCGGGAATTCCGTCACCTGTTTTTCCAGTGCCTGAAAGCCGTCGATGATTTGATTGTCGATTTTCTTGTGCTGGTCGGACAGAGCCATTTCGGCGTCCATCCACCGCAAATTATGACTGAGAATGTTTCCCTGTACTTTGCGCAGTTCGCCCTCCACTTGAACGGCTTGGGCGTACAAGCTCCGGAGTTGAGTCCAATCCCGATCCGACAGAGGGGTTTGTGGATCCCGCACCCCCAACTGGTAGCTCAACCGCCCAATGTTGTTCAAAAACTCTTGGGTCTTATGAAACGGCATCAGCGTGAGGGGCAACTGCCCGACGTCCGCCTGGGCGGCAAAGGCTAAACGCCAAATGTTTGTCAAACAAGGAGTTCTTTGACGGACGCTGTTGATGGCCATCGCTTTGCCGAGCTCATCCTGCAACTGATCGACATGGGTCGTCAAATCGTGAAAGGCACGCTGATACTGATTCTCCGTTTTGATCAAAAGGGCCTGTTTCTGCCTGTGTTCGCGGTATCCCCAAAATCCGCTGACGACGAGGGCGGCGAGCAACACCGGTGCCAATGCCGCTGCAACCCGTCTGTACATGAATCGACTCCCTCCTCGGACCCGAATCGGCTATCGCGTAAAAATGTGCTTGCCGATTTTTTTGATTTGTGGTCGAGACCAAATCCATTTGGACGTGGCGGTCGCCGGATTGAAATAATAGACCGCCCCGCCGGTCGGGTCCCAACCCCGGATGGCGTCCATGACCGCACGACGCGCCTGATCGTCCGGAGCCAGCCAAATCTGTCCGTCGGCCACCGCCGTAAAGGCTCCGGGCTGAAAAATGATCGAGGGGATCGATTTGGGAAATCTCGGATCTTCAAGCCGGTTCAGGATCACCGCCGCTACGGCGACCTGGCCGATGTACGGCTCGCCCCGGGCCTCTCCGTAAACGGCGTTGGCCATCAACTTGATGTCGTTGGCGGAAAAGCGTCCGGCGCCGGTCGCCACGTGGGTGGTGCTGTGCGACCTGGGCCGGTAATCTCGAGTCGCCTGCAGGAGAATCTGCCGGGTAGACGAGTCCACCCGACCGGTGACCGCTATTCCGTGACGCCGCTGAAAACTCCGAACGGACCAATATGTGTTCCAACCGAACACCCCGTCCACCGATCCTCGATACAATCCGAGGTGTTTCAAGCGATCCTGCAACTCGTATACCTCTTGCCCCCTCGACCCCCGGACAAGGACCTTTTCGGACGTCGCCCGCAAATCGACCGCTCCGGCTGCCAAAACCGAAGCGCAGACCGCGAACGCGAGAAACACGCGCCCTATACCTCGGATCGGCCGTCTCATAGGCGCCCACCTTTCCCCATCCAGACTCGGCCTTAGTGTGGATGGATCGGCGGCGATTTATGTCGTCCTTGACAAAAAGAGAGAGCTGTCCCCCTTGGGACAGCCCCCGCAACACGTGTTCAGCCGATCGTTTCGATATCGAAATCCTTATCGTTGTCGCACAAACAGCGCTTAAATCCGGTGTCGATCTCTCCCGTCCGTTTGCGGGAACCCCGGAGAATAAAACTCTCCCCGCATCGGCGACACCGGATGTGAACCTTGACACGACGGGGTGTCTGCAGCGGCATGTGTTCCACTCCTTGTGGGCGACGACCCGTGTATCCGCTCATAATATGCCCCCAAACTGCGGTCATGTCTTTTCCAGTATGTACCTGCCCCCGGCACCCCATGCGCGAGGACCGGTACATCAAGGGGTACCGCGCACCTCCACCGCCTCGGCCGTCGGTTGCAAGCCCGCCATGACGGCCGCCAGGAGGGGCGTCACCCTCTTGCTCTCGATGGTTTCCCTCAGGCGACGGTACGATGCGACCACCTGTTCCCGCAGCCGCTCTTCCAGCTCCTCCTGCGGCCAGCGGTACCCTTCGTTGTTCTGCACCCATTCAAAATACGACACGATCACAGGCCCCACCGCCGCCGCCAGACCGGGAACCACGAGGATTCCCTTGCGTTCAAGTACCCGGTAAGCCTCTTCGGTAAATCCTCCGGGCACAACCTCAAGGGCGATTTTTGATTGTAACACTTCGGCCCCTTTTTCGTCAAGGGGTTGTCGGGCGGACGTGGCGATGAACACGTCGTGGGGCTTCGCGCACACCTCGTCGTGGGCGAGCCGCTGCTGAAACAAGCGGGTCACCGTTCCGAAGGAGTCACGGCGGTCCAACAATTGTTCGACATTCAAACCTTCCGGATCATAGAGCGCTCCGTACCGGTCGCTCAGGCCGACGACGGCGCCTCCCCGGCGATGTACCTCCGATGCCACAAAGGCGCCCAGTTCGCCGAATCCCCTGACCACTACCCGGCTTCCGGCCGTTTCAAAACCGGCGGAACGCAAGACCTCCTCCACCAAAATCATCGCGCTCCGGTACACCAGCCGGTCCCGATCGGCCACTCCTCCCAGCACGGCCGGTTTACCGGTGACAAACGCACGGCTGTCGCTTTCCCGCATGCGGCTGTACTCGTCGGCCATCCAGGCCATGATCTGGGACGTCGTGGGACCATCGGGAGACAGGATATCCTTCGCCGGACCGACAATCTGACTGATCGCCCTTACGTACCCGCGGCTCAGCCTCTCCAATTCCCGATACGACAATTCCCGAGGATCGCACACCACTCCGCCCTTTGCCCCTCCAAAGGGCACCCCGGCCAGACCGCATTTGATCGTCATGAGGATAGCTTCCGATTTGACAAACTCCTCGGACACCTCCGGGTGGAAGCGAACCCCTCCTTGGGTCGGACCCACCGCATTGTGGTGCTGGGCGCGGAATCCCGTAAAAACTCGAACGGCGCCGTTGTCCATCGTTACGGGAATGCGCACCGTCAGAAACGCCTGGGGCTCCACCAGCCGTTCCGCCGTCGCCTCTCCGTAACCAAGACGCCGTAAAGCTTCCCGGACCAATTGCCGGATTTCGCTCATCTCTGTCCCACCCTCGTTCGTAATCGCCCGCGTTCATCCCTCAACGTATATACCTCTTCTTCATCCGCGCCAAAAAATCCTCTTCCCGGTCAACGAGGTCCCAAAACGCCGGCCAGGTCGTCCAACAAATCGGAAACGTCTTCGACGCCCACAGACAGGCGCAACAAATCCTCCGTGATACCCATCCGCTCCCGGACGGCGGGGTCGATGTCCGCGTGGGTCTGGCGCGCGGGGTGAGTAATGAGGGTTTCCAGCCCTCCCAAACTTTCGGCAAAAAGGATCACCCGGGTCTCCGACAACAGCCGTTCCACATCTTCGAGGTTCCAAACGCGGAAAGAGACCATTCCGCCGGCCCCGGAAGCCTGTCTCCAATGCAGTTCATAACCCGGGTGGCTTTCGAGTCCGGGATAGTATACCTCCCTCACCCGTGGATGTCCAGACAACCACCGCGCAACCGCCGCGGCATTTTCCTCGTGCCGCCGGAGCCGAAGGGGCAGGGTCTTCATGCCCCGGAGCAACAACCAGCAATCGTGCGGACTGAGAATCGCTCCGACGGAATGGTGAAGGAGGGTTAACCGGTCCGAAAGCTCGCGGCCCTTGCTGACGATCAGACCTGCCAGGACGTCGTTGTGCCCCCCGAGGTATTTGGTGGCGCTGTGCACCACCACGTCCGCCCCGAGGGTCAGCGGCCGCTGCCAAAAAGGGGTCATAAAGGTGTTGTCCACGATCACCAGCGCCCCGTGCCTCTTGGCCAGCCGGCTGATTCGCTCGATATCGACAATTTTCATCAGGGGATTCGAGGGAGTCTCGACAAACACAGCCGCCGCCCCCGGCAGCCGCGGAAGCCACTGATCGTCCCGCGTTAAGTCGACGTATTCCGCCCGCAGACCGAATCGCCCGAGAACACGTTCCAGCAATCGCCAGGTCCCACCGTACAGATCGTCGGAAACCAAAATCCGGTCCCCCGGCCCAAACAGCGAAAAGACCAGGGTAATGGCCGCCATTCCCGAGGCCAACGCAAACCCCCGGTCCCCCTCCTCCAGTTCGGCAATGGTGTTTTCCAATATATCCCTTGTCGGATTGCCCGTCCGGGTGTAATCGTATCCCGTGCTTTGTCCGGGCCCGGGATGGCGGTAAGTCGTGGCCGGGTAGATCGGCGGAGACACCGCCCCGGTCACCCGATCCTCCGAACTCCCGATATGTACAAAGCGCGTCTCCTTTTTCACTCTGCATCCTCCTTGATCCGTTTGACCAATCCATTCTATGATAAGCTGATTATACGGATTTCCTGTTCAAAACTCAAAGAAAAACAAAGGACCTCCGTTCGGGATGCCGCATACTCTCCACGTCCGCAGTCCACACTAGCGGCGACCGAAAAGGAGGGACGCAGCGTGAGCGGGTCCAGGAACGCGGGCACGGCGGCGCTGTGGGCTTTAAGCGCCGTGCCCTTCATCATGGTGTTGGGAAACTCGATGCTGATCCCCATCCTCCCCAACATACAGGCAGCCCTCGGGATCAGCCAATTTCAGGCCAGTCTCGTGATTACCCTGTTCTCCGTACCCGCCGGCATCATCATTCCAGTGGCCGGCTTTCTTTCGGACCGCGTACGGCGCAAATGGATCATCCTTCCGGCCTTGGGTTGTTACGCCCTGGGAGGTCTGATCGCAGCCGCGGGGGTCTGGTCTGGAAGCAATCTCTATACTTGGATTCTGGCCGGGCGGGTCGTTCAGGGGATTGGAGCGGCAGGGACCGCGCCGATCGCCATGGCTTTGGTCGGCGATTTGTTTCGGGGCAGTGAGCGGAGCCGAGCTTTAGGTTTGAACGAAGCCGCCAACGGTTTCGGCAAAGTGGTGAGTCCCTTGTTGGGCGCTTGGGTCGGCGGATGGGTGTGGTACGGGACCTTCCTTCTCTTTCCCGCCCTCACGCTGCCCGTCATGGCGGCCCTGTGGTGGTTTGTTCGAGAACCTTCCATTTCCCGGGGGATGACCTTTTCCGAATACTGGAGATCCTTCCGAATCCTCTGGAGGCGAGACGGCACCTGGTTGATCGTAGGGTATTTTGCCGGCGCCACCGTGTTGTTTCTCTTGTTCGGCGTTCTGTTTTACCTCTCCGAAATCCTCGAGTCCCAATTTCGTTTCGGGGCGTTTGCCCGTGGGGGAATGTTGGCCGTGCCGTTGACGGGTATGTGCACCGCATCGTACCTGTCGGGGCGGTGGATCCGGAAAAATCGAACGGTCATGAAGTGGATGGTGATCGGAGGGCTGGCGGGCGTCTCCCTTTCTCTATTGATTTTCCCCCGTCTTGAGCGCATCTTTTGGCGATTGGCCGATCTGGTTTTGACCGGAATCGGAACGGGAGCGGTATTGCCCTCCTTAAACACCTTGATCACCGGTACCGCCGATCGCCGGGAACGAGGGATCATTACGTCCTTTTACGGGAGTGTCCGATTTTTGGGGGTTGCGGCCGGACCGCCGGTCTTTTCCCAGCTCATGAAACTGCCCGCCACTGCGATGTTTTCTTTGTGTGCCGGTTTGGCGGCAGCGGCGGCGGTATCGTGCCTGTTTTTCATTCGGCTGCCCGGCCGTCGGCGCAAATCCTTTACCCCGATTTCCCCGTCCCTGGGGAACCGCCCAGGCAAGGTACGCATAAGATGACCATGGCTTTCGGAAGCCAGTCATGGGAGGGACGGCACGATGTTCGGTCGGTATTGGAATGACATTCTCCACGATCCTCTGAGCGGACGGGAAGAAAAACCGCGTTGCCGGGGCTTGACCATGGTGATCGACTCCGGCGTCGGCCTTCGCTTGTTGGAAGATACTCTCGACAGCGCAGGTGAATGGATCGATTTCTGGAAATTCGGTTTTGGAACGTCGTATTTGCATCCGCCCCAACTGTTGAAGGCCAAATTGGCCCTGTTGGAGCAGCGCGGAGTTCTCGCCTATCCCGGCGGGACCCTCTTTGAGGCGGCGATTCTTCAAGGCCGCGGGGAGGAATTTCTGCAAACGGTACGGCAGTTGGGGTTTCGAGGCATCGAAATTTCCGACGGAACCATTTCCCTCGCCCCCGACGAACGCCGGCATTGGATCCGGGCGGCGAAGGGATGTGGTTTCGTCGTGTTGGCGGAGACGGGAAAAAAACGGGCGGGCCTGGCCATGAAGGTGGAAGAATACGCCCGACAGCTGGAACAAGACTTGGAAGACGGCGCCGATTACGTCATCGTGGAAGGCCGTGAATCCGGGCGCAACGTTGGATTTTATCGGGAAGACGGCAGCATTCGCGAGGCCGAATTGAACGCTTTGCTCCAGAATTTGAAGGAAGCAGACCGAATCCTGTGGGAGGCACCGCAAAAGCAACAGCAGGAATTCTTCCTGCGGCGGCTGGGGCTTCGCGTGAACTTGGGCAACATCCATCCGGCGGACGTGTTGGCCCTGGAAACCCTACGCCGGGGACTTCGCAGCGATACGCTCCGGTGGACTTTTGAGAACCGGGAGCAACCCGCCTTGGCAGCCTTCGGGCCGGTACAATTCTGAATCGATCGACTCTTCCAGCCGGATTCCGGGGATGGAGCAAAAGGGATACAGGCCCCCCTTCGGTCATATCCATAGTAGTGGCAGGACGTGGGCGAAGGGGGAAGAACGTGCTGACAGGGGAATTGGTTCTCGTCACCCTGATTGTCGTCGGGCTGATCGGCCGGTCCCACGTGCTCACCACCGCCGCCTGTTTCCTGCTTATTCTGAAATTGTCTCACCTCGATCGCTATTTTCCGACCCTCGAACGACGGGGATTGGAATTGGGCCTGCTGTTTCTCATGATCGCCGTGCTCGTCCCCTTGGTCGACGGAACCCTGTCCCCGGCAGAACTGGTGAAGTCCTTTGCCAGTCCCGCCGGAATTTCCGCCCTTCTCGGCGGGTTGATCGCCACGTATCTCAATGGCCAGGGGTTGCATTTGTTGCGTCAAGATCCCTCCTTGTTGGTCGGCCTGGTCCTGGGATCTATCCTCGGGATCGTCTTTCTCCGGGGAATTCCCGTCGGTCCATTGATGGCTGCGGCCATCGCCGCCATCCTGGTTCGGATCTGGACATGGCTCCGCTCTTGGTAGCCCTGACCCCGGCCAAAGGCGGGCCAAAATCGACCACCAGCCGGCCTCCGTGAAAAAGGGCGGTCCGGCATTTCCTTCCGAAAGCCGGTCCGCCCTTTCATGTCCTTACCAATCCGAGGAAGGTTTCAGCGGAAACCGTTCGCACAACTGATCCACTGCCCGCTCCGGGAACACGACCGTCCCGTACTCCTCCAACATCGCCGGAGTGGTCTTGGACCGTTCCCCGTACTCTCCCAACACCGCCGCCACCGCGTCCTCATCCCGGGGATCGATCTCGCCGGGACTGAAATACAGGTGGAATCGCGCATTGTATGCCACCAGCTTGCCACCTGCGGGACAGAGGGACCGCAGGGCATGGGCCGCCCGAACCGCTTCTTCAAAATCCTGAAAGACGTAACACAGGCCCGGGGAATCCTCTCTATCAGAAACGATCGGTTCATCGTCGACATGTTCTTCGTCTTCATCGGGCAGAGCCGATACCTGGGTGACCACCACCATCACGCCCTCCGTCGGCATCGTAAAAGCTTCTACGGCGATGGGACCCATGACTTCAAACCCTACCTCCACATAGGCCTTCTCCATCATATCCCAGAAGAGCTCCTGGATTTTCCGGCCGTTTTGCCAAATCTCGTCCCGACCGATCCCCCGTTCCTCTAGATCTTCATAGCTGATAAATATCCTCACCTTGGTGTCGCTAATTCGCTCGACGCGCATCAACCATCACTCCTTAACGGAGAGAGGGAAGGGTCCGCGACCAACTCCCCCGAGGCATTACCTCTGTCTCTTATCGTAATACGAGAACTACCATGAAGCAAATCAAATCTTATTATGAAAAAAAGCAGGACATCTCGTCCTGCTTTCCGTCCGGGATCTAACCCCGAATCATGCTGGGTCTGGAGCGGAAGACGGGATTCGAACCCGCGGCCCCCGCCTTGGCAAGGCGATGCTCTACCTCTGAGCTACTTCCGC